>NZ_CP099391.1:661995-1323991 GCF_023913515.1 Natronococcus sp. CG52 | reverse complement strand
CGAGGCTAATCAACCCTCGGGTTCGTGCCCATACTCATGCTCGAGAACAGCAACATATCCATGTTCGTGTGGTAACTCGAGGGTTCCTGTCGTGAACAGAGTATGGCCGTCCTCGACGACCAATCCGGTTCGCCAACGGCAATCGAACGGGACCAATCCGACGAGCGTCGCGGCTCCGCCGAGGCCCACTACAATAACAACTGAAACGGTTCACACACCGATCGCACAGCCGCCGTGCGGTCGAATGTGCACTGAATTCCAGTAGCTACTATAGTTCAGCGACTCGTTCCCGGCTCCGAGAACTCCCACTCCGAGGTATCGCGCACGTCGGTGACCGCGACGTCGTACTCCGAGACGGCGTCGCGGTACTCGGGATCGTCCGCCGTCTCGATCAGCTGCTCCGCCTGCCGTTCGTGCACCTCGCGGGCAATATCGAGTGCGGTCTCGTCGACGTCGTCGGTTTCCGCCTCGTCGATCGCGTTCACGACGAGCATCGGGAACTCCTCGCGCCGGTCGTCGTCGACGGTCCAGTCGGTCGGATCGCCGGGACTGGCCCGCATCCGGTCGGCGAGCGCCGAGACGTCGATCGCGAGCGTCGATGCCGTCGTCTCGTCGGTCTCTCTGAATTCGTGTAATCGATCGTCGTCCATCGTCGTGCCGGTCGGACGCTTCGACATGGCCGGCCGTACATCGAGGGGCCGGATAAGCCGCGTGCCAGCGACTGACAGTCCCGGCGAGCGCGAGCAAAAAAGCGGTCGGAGACGGTTCCCTACTCGTAGAGCGGATTCTCCTCACAGAGCGCCGAGACCTCGTCGCGAGCCTCGGCGATGACGTCCTCGTCGTCGGGCGCGTCGACGACTCGGGCGATCAGGTCGGCGACGGTTCGACAGTCGTCTTCGTCGAAGCCGCGAGTCGTCAGCGCGGGCGTGCCGGCGCGGATCCCCGACGGATCGAACGCGGAGCGGGTTTCGCCGGGAACGGTGTTCCCGTTGAGGACGATGTCGGCCTCCTCGAGGGCCTCCTCGGCGTCACCGCCGCTGGTGTCGGGGTGGCTCTCGCGGAGGTCGACGAGCACGAGGTGGTTGTCGGTCCCCCCCGAGACCAGCGAGAAACCGTGCTCGGAGAGCTGGTCCCCGAGCGCTTTCGCGTTCGCGACCGTCTGCTCGGCGTAGTCTTCGAACTCGGGCTCGAGCGCTTCCTCGAAGCCGACGGCCTTGCCGGCGACGTTGTGCATGAGGGGACCGCCCTGACCGCCGGGGAAGACCGCCGCGTCGATGTCGTCGGCGTGCTCCTCGTCGCACATGACGATGCCGCCGCGTCCGGAGCGGATGGTCTTGTGAGTGCTGCCGGTGACGAAGTCGGCGACGCCGACCGGCGACTCGTGAGTGCCGGCGGCGACGAGCCCCGTGATGTGAGCGATGTCGGCGAGGTGGAGCGCGCCGACGTCGTCGGCGGCCTCCTGGATTCGGCCCCATTCGACCTCGCGCGGGTACGCCGAGTAGCCCGAGACGATGATATCGGGTTCGAACTCGTCGGCGTGCTCGGCGAGGCCTTCGTAGTCGAGGTAGCCCGTCTCGGTGTCGACCTCGTACTGTTCGACCTCGTACAGCTGTCCCACGAAGTTCGCGGGGTGGCCGTGGCTCAGGTGCCCGCCGTGGGTCAGATCCAGCGAGAGAATCTTGTCGCCGGGCTCGAGCATCGCGAAGTAAACCGCCTGGTTGGCCTGCGTGCCGGAGTGGGGCTGGACGTTGACGTGCTCGGCGCCGAACAGCTCCTTCGCGCGGTCGATCGCGAGCTGTTCGACCTCGTCGGCGTGCTCGCAGCCGCCGTAATACCGGGAACCGGGGTAGCCCTCGGCGTACTTGTTCGTCAGAATGCTCCCCTGAGCGTCGACGACGGCGCGACTGACGTGGTTCTCGCTGGCGATCATCTGGAGCGAGTCTCGCTGGCGATCGACCTCCGCTTCGAGAGCGTCGGCGACGGCGGGATCGACCTCCCGGACGTGCTCGTGTTCCATGTCTGGTGTGCGGTCTGGTGACCGTATAAGTGTACCCGTCTTCGGCGAGTCGTGCCAGTATACGCGCGGTCGCGTTCGGCCCGTCGGCCGTCACGAAGAGGTCCCGTCCGATACACCTAACTTATCGGGCGAACATTCAGCGTACCGAATGATAGAGTGGGCGTCAGCGGGGGATACGCTCCACGTCATGGACACGGACAACGCGGAACTCTCGGTAGAGGGATCTAATCTCGCGGTCTCCGGATCCGGCCGAGAGATTTCCCGTCCGGTCGACGAGACGGTCACCGTCACGACGGACGAACTCCGGTTCCCGCACGCGATCGTCTACGCCTTCGCGCTCGGCTCGAGCACCCGATACGAACTCGATCACAGCGGTGACCCCCTCTCCCTGCCGCCCAGCGAGTACGTCGTCGACGTCGACACGGAGATCAAGAGCTACCTTCGCTTTTCCGGGCCGGCCACCATCGAGAAGACCGACGACTTCGAGTCGATCGTGGTCTCGTTTCCGGAACGAACGCGCGTCATCGTCGGCTTCAGAAGCCGCCACGAGTTTCCCGCGGGGACGATAACCGTCCCCGACTCGCCGGCCGACGTCGCGACCGCGATCACCCACCTCGCGTCCTCGCACAAGACCGACCGACCGGATCGCACCTACCCGACGCTCCGCGGACACCCGCCGCTGATCGAGTCCGGCGACGAGCTCGACATTCCCGACGAAATCCGGTCCAGGAGACACGACACCGGGATCGAACTCGTCGTCCCGCCCTGTTACGAGTCGCTGTACGTCACTGCACCGCTCGCGTACTACCTCCAGGCGACGGTGCGAACGACCGACGGAGACCCCGGAAGCCGCGGAACCGACGGCGGCGGCCGCACGCGACCCCGACTTCGAATTCCTGATCACGGAATCGAAACACGGCTCACGTCCATGCCCGGTCTCGAGCGGTCCGTCGAACGGCTCCTCCGCAAGACCTTCTTCCTGGACTGTTTGGTTCGCAACGCCGGCCCTTACGGGACGTCGCTCGCGGAGTCGAGCCTCCTCGAGGTGCTAGGACTGGACGGCAACAGCCTCTACGAGACGTCCGCGGCCGATCGACTCGCGGCGTACCTCGACGTGCCGTACGAGGCGGTCGAACACCGCCTTCCCGAGTGGCACCTCGCGACGTACGTGAGTCCCGACTACGAACTCGCCGAGACGCTTCCCTTCCTGCTCGACCGCATGAGCATGCTCTACACGCCGCGAACGTCCGAACTCGAGGGGCGGGAACTGATCGAACGCTCCCTGGCCGACTTCTACCGCGGCGGCGACGAACCGTCGGGGCCGAGGGCTCACTCCGGACGGGTCGCCTCGGTGGATATCGTCAAGCCGGATCTCAGAGACGCGCGGATCCACGGCTGGCTCGCCGACGGGGTTCCGATCGACGTGTTCAAATCCACACCCGCAGCCTACCACAACCGCCTCGAGTACCTCGAGCGCTCGAGCGAGTCGACCTCGATCTGCGTCGTTCTGAACGATCCCGATATGGCCGGCGAGCACGACGACGTCGCGGCGATCTACCGCCGTCGATCGAAGGAGGTGACGATGGACGTTACCGTCGAGGAGGGGCTCACGACGGCCGAACTCGCCCGCGTGTTCGAGGACGACTACGACTTCGTCCACTACATCGGCCACTGCGAAACCGACGGACTCCGCTGTACCGACGGCTACCTCTCGACCGCGAGCCTCGAGCAGTGTTCCGCACAGACGTTCTTTCTCAACGCCTGTGGCTCCTTCTACCAGGGGATGAATCTCGTCGAGAAGGGGAGCGTCGCGGGCGCGGTGACGTTCAGAACGGTCCTGAACGACCACGCCGTCAAGGTCGGTTCAACGTTCGCTAAACTCCTCGTCCACGGATTCAGCATCGAACGGGCGCTGCGTCTCGCGCGCAGACGCATCATGATGGGAAAGGACTACGCCGTCGTCGGTGACGGCACCCACTCGCTCACCCAGAGCGACAGCCGTCTTCCGGCGACGGCGACGCTCGAGGAACTCGAGGACGACCGCTACCTGCTGACCTTCGATTGTTACTCGACGCGCGCAACTGGATCGTACTACGTTCCGCACACCGTAGACCAGGAGTACGCCTACCTCTGTGGCAACGAATCCAGTTTTACGGTGACCGGATCGGAGCTGTCGTCGCTGCTCAGGGACACCGAGGCGTCCGTCATCTACGACGGTGACGTCTACTGGTCCGAAGAACTCTGGCCGCAGTTCGCCTGAGACGGACGGAACGACTGACGGGTTTCGACGACCGCTCGGTCGAGACCTCCAAAATCGCCGGTAGGCAGTGTGACCGATCTACGGGCCGCTATAGGTGCTTATGCCGCTGGCGCGGATAAGTCGCTGTTCCACCTGCCGATCCATCAACTGTCGTTCGACGAAGTCGCACACCGTCCGTAGCCGATAGTCAATGACTCCCATACGATCTTACAATAACAGATGGAGGTTATATATTTATTGTAATATTCGATACAACTACAGGTAGAGGGCAGATTTCCGACAGTAACAATCAGAATCAATATACGTAAAATAATATATTCTCCAGCCGGTGAACAACTATGGAGAATTGATGGGTTCTGGATCAAAAAGTCCAGTTCAGCCGTCGTGAAAGGGTTCTGACGGCGAAACGGCCACCAAAATTAAGTAATTGTATCTCGTTTACTTCTGTACTGGCATGACCTCGAATTTACTCAACCACCAAATTGACGATATCCTCGAATCGATCCTCGAAGATGCGTCCGGGGACGTCTACATGGTCAATCCCTCCTGGGATGCCATCGAAGAGTTCGTCTCCGTCGCGACGTCGTTCGACGGGACGCTCCCGTCGGTACACATGCTCGCCGACGAACGCACGCTCAAGGACGTCATGGACGACTTCATCGTCGCCTCGAACGCCGCCGACCTCATCACCGAGGACGCGCTCGCGCTTCGGACCCTCGAGGAGGCTCCCGAGAACTCGCTGCTGATCACCGAAGACCGCGTCGTCGCCGTCGTCCACGCCGGCGACCGCGTCGGCGGACTCATCACCGACGACGAGAGTTTCGTCGAGGACACCCGCGACGCCTACGCGGCCCGCTGGGAGGACGCCCCGACGTTCAACCTCCGGACGCCGCCGATCACGAACGTCCGCGAGACGCTCTCCGAGGAGATCAGTCCCGACGCCGAGGAGGACTTCACCGCGATCCTCAACTCGCTCGAGACCGCCCGCGGCGACGGCGACGGCCTCGACGAAGTCACCATCTCGCTGCTCGTCGCCGCCAAAAACGAGGCGCTGCTCTACGACATCAGCAAGTGGGGCGAAGACGTCGGCATCGCCTCGAAGGCGACGTTCAGCCGAACGAAGACCAAACTCGAGGATATGGGCCTGATCGACACCGAGAAGGTCCCGATCGATGTCGGCCGTCCGCGCCTGCGCCTGAAGATCGGCGACGATCGCCTCAACGAGGCCGACAACGGTCAGCTCGCGACAGTGGCACAGAGCATTCTCAACTAACAACCTTTTACTCTGTCGTTCGAGAGAGCAGAGCTCTCTCGCGATGACGAAACGCCGAAGGCGTCTCGAACCACGTTTGTTCCGCGCCGACGGCAGCGTAGCTGCCACACGGCGCGTCGGCACTCAGTAAAAGGTTGATCAAAAGCGCTCCTCCCTCCGTTCGCTCGTCCTTCGTCCTCGCTCACATCGGTCGTCGGCCCGCTCGCGCCTGTGGCGCTCGCGGTGTATCTCGGTGAACGGCCTGCCTTTCCCCGAGTCACGCGCCCTCACGTTCGTTCGGTCGCGTTCCTGGCCGTTCGTTGCACTTGTTGCTTCCATCGTCGGGCTGGTCCGTGGCGCAACGCCCAAGTCGCAGCCGTGAGACGGTTCGAGTATGTACGAGGCCGTCCACGCCCACCCCGACGGAGAGAGCACGGTCGCCAGGCTCGCGAAAACGGCGGCCGACTACGGCTTCGAGGGCGTGGTCGTGCGCAACCACTCGAGCGACCGGGCCGACTACGACGCCGACCGGATCGCCGACGAGTACGGGATCGACGTCGTCGAGGGCGTCGAGATCCGAGCCGACGACCCCGAGCAGGCCAGCGGCTCCGTCGGGAACTACCGCCCCTCCCACACCATCGTCGCCCTCGAGGGCGGCTCGAACGCCCTGAACCGGTTCGCCGTCGAGCAGCCGAAGATCGACGTCCTCGCCGGGCCGATGGCCGGCAGTGGCGACGTCAACCACGTCCTCGCGAAAGCCGCCGTCGAGAACGGCGTTCGACTCGAGTTCAACCTTTCAGGCGTGCTCCGGGCGAGCGGCGGCCGCCGCGTGCGGACCATCCAGTCGCTGCAAAAGCTGGGTGAGATCGTCGACTACTACGACGCACCCTACGTCGTGAGCGCGGATCCGCGCTCGCACCTCGAACTCCGCGCACCCCGAGAGCTGAAGGCGCTCGGCGAGGAGATCGGGTTCTCGAGCGACTTTATCGAGGACGGGCTCGCCGAGTGGGGGCGACTGATCGAGCGGAATCGTCAGATCCAGTCCGAGTCGTTCATTGAGCCGGGGGTCGAACGGGGCAGGTATGAAGAGGAATCTTGAGGATCACGCGGCCCGCTTCGACGAGAAAGCCAGCGAGTACGACGATTCGAAGTCCGAGGAGTACCGCGCCTGTGCGAACCTGGTGATCGAACACGCCAGCCCCGAGAGCGATGCCGTCGTGCTCGACCTGGGGACCGGAACGGGCGCTATCGCGCTCGCCCTCGCGCCCGACGCAGAGCGCGTGGTCGGCCGAGATATCAGCGAGGGGATGATGGACGAGGCCAGAGCGAAGGCCGAGGAAGCAGGGCTCGATAACCTCGAGTTCGACCGCGGAACCTTCCGCGAACCCGAGTACGACGGGCCGGTCGATGTGGTGACCTCGAACTTCGCGATGCACCACCTCTCCGACGAGCAAAAGCGCGAAGCGATCGACGTGATCGCGGACCTCGAGCCGCGTAAATTCATCCTCGGCGACGTGATGTTCTTCGGCGATCCGGACCCCAGCGAGCCGTTCTACTCGCCCGACGTCGACGACCCCGCGACCGTCGGAACCCTCGCGGACGCCTTCACGAACGCGGGGTTCTCGCTGACCGCCGTCGAACGCGTCCACGACCAGGTCGGCGTGCTGGTCGCCGAGCGCGGTCCGATGGCCGGCGCCGAGACGCCTGAGACGCAGCCACGCGAATGAAACACCTGCCAAAACATCTCCAGCCCCGCTGGCGATACCTCACCGTCGAACTCGAGGGGTGGCCCGACGCCTCGATCGACAGGCGGGCGTTCCAGCGGGAGTGCTGGTACGCGGGCCAGAACCTGCTGGGCGATCCGGGCAGCGCGGCGGCCGATCTGACGGTCGTCAGGTTCGAGTTCGGCGAGGGAGTCGGGTCGGCGATCGTCAGGGTGCGCCGCGGCGAGACGGAGCCCGCTCGAGCGGCGATCGCCTGTATCGACGAGATAGACGGCTCTCCGGTCGGAATTCGGATCCGCGGTATCAGTGGTACGATCCGTGCCGGTGAAGAAAACTATTTAGGACGCCGCCGGCAAGAATCCGAAGAGAGAAACGTCGTGTTCGGGAACGAGGAGCGAGTCGCCGTCGTGCGCGACGGGTCTGCAGACGTGCGACTCGATGATGCGTTTGCGGGTGCGACAGACCTCGATTACAATCTAGCGTGATACTATGCAGGGACAACAACAACAGCAGGCATACGACCGAGGCATCACGATCTTCTCGCCCGACGGCCGACTCTACCAGGTCGAGTACGCTCGCGAGGCGGTCAAGCGAGGAACAGCAAGCATCGGCGTTCGAACGAGTGATGGTGTCGTTCTCGCCGTCGACAAGCGAGTCCCGTCGCCGCTGCTCGAGGACTCGAGCGTCGAGAAGATACACAAGGCCGACAACCACGTCGGCATCGCCAGCGCCGGCCACGTCGCCGACGCTCGCCAGCTGATCGACTTCGCCCGCCGTCAGGCACAGGTCAACCAGCTGCGCTACGGTGAGCCGGTCGGCGTCGAGACGTTGACGAAGGAAGTTACCGACCACATCCAGCAGTACACGCAGGTTGGCGGTGCCCGCCCGTTCGGCGTCGCGCTGATCGTCGGCGGCGTCGAGAACGGCGAGGCGCGCCTGTTCGAGACCGACCCCTCCGGCACGCCCTACGAGTGGAAGGCCCTCGCCGTCGGCTCCGACCGCGGCGAACTCCAGGAGTACCTGGAGGAGAACTACGACGACGAGGCCGACCTCGACGGCGGCATCTCGCTCGCGCTCGACGCGCTCGCGTCGGTCAACGACGGCTCCTTGCTGCCGAACGAAGTCGGACTCGCCACCATCGACGTCGAGACGGAGCGCTTCGAACAGTTCGACTACGACCGCATCGAGAGCCACCTCGAAGAGAACGACCTGCTCGACGACGGCGAAGACGAGACCGACGAGTAATCGAGCGTCACGGGGTCGACGATAACCCGCCGACGGCGTCTCGGCAGGAAAAGCTCTTTTAACCGGCCGGAGGTATGCTCCGGTATGATATCACTCGACGAGGCGGTGACTGCGCGACTCGAGTCACACGGGGCGCGCTTCGAAGTGCTGGTCGACCCGGACGCGGCACTCGAGATCAAGCGCGGCGAGTTCGAGGGCGACCTCGAGGAGGTTATCGCTGCCGAAGACGTGTTCGAAAACGCCGCCCGCGGCGACCGTCCGGCCGAAGACGACCTCGAGACGGTCTTCGAGACGACCGATCCCCTCGAGATCATTCCCGAGGTAATCAGGGAAGGGGAGATCCAGATCACCGCAGAGCAGCGCCGCGAGATGCAAGAGCAGAAGCGCAAACAGCTGATCGATACCATCACGCGCAACGCCGTCAATCCCCAGATGGACAACGCGCCCCATCCCCCGGAGCGGATCGACAACGCGCTCGAGGAGGCGGGGTTTACGGTCGACCCGATGGAACCGGTTCAACAGCAGGTCGACGACGCGCTGGACGACCTGCGACCGGTGATCCCGATCCGGTTCGAGGAGGTGACGATGGCCGTCCAGATTCCCGCGGAGTACGCCGGAAGCGCCCAGTCGAAGATCCGCGGATTCGGCGACCTCGAACGCGAGGAGTGGCAGGCCGACGGCTCGTGGATCGGCGTACTGACGTTCCCGGCCGGGCTACAGAACGACTTCTACGACACCGTCAACGAGCACTCGAGCGGCGAGGCCGAAACCGAACTCATCAAGGATAAAGACGATCTCGATACGCGGTAGGCGTCCGGCCGGATAAGCTACCCTCTGTAGAAGCCGACCAGGAAGCCGCTGGTAAAGCCGGCACCGAGCGACAGCGTCGAGAGGACCGATTCGAGCCAGTGGACCTCCGTTCCCGGCGTGTACTCCTGGGCGCCGACGAGACCGGCAGAGAGGCGATTCCAGTCCACGACGACGATCTCCTGGGACTCGAGATACCGAAAGAGCATCAGCTGTACGCCGACGATGACTGCGAGCAGCTTTGCGATTTTCTTCGCTGCGAAGCCGATGAGTCCACCGACCACCGCACCAGCACCGAACTCGAGCCCGAGCGCCGTCGGATCGACGTCGATCATCACGGCAGGCATTCGCGTCACCGATAATGACTGTTGTGGCTCCGACCGGCGTTCGACCGCCGCCGTGTGACAGCGTATCGTGCACGGGATTCAAGACGATCCGACGCATAACTCGACATATGTGCTACGGCAGTCGAACGGAGGTGTTCGGCCGGCATCAGTAGCGTGTCCGGGCGCGCGCGCCGTTACACGAGCGGCGAACGCGCCACGACGACGGCTGATCGTACCGGTGACGAGCGATCCGTCTCGAGTACGCACGCACGCCCGATGCACGCAGGACCCCCCGCATGAACGCGATCATTGCCAAACGCGTCGATACCGGAACCGCAGATACGACCGAGATCCGTGACCTCGCCCAAGCCGCGGGCTACACCGTCGTTGGCGAACTCACACAGTCGCGAACGGCGGATGCGGCCCTCCAGTTCGGCGAAGGAAAGGCCGAGGAACTGGCCGAGACGGCCGAACGGACCGAAGCGACGACGGTCATCTTCGACAACCGGCTCGGTCCGTACCAGACGTACAACCTCGGCCAGCTGCTGCCCGAGGGGGTGGAAGTCATCGATCGGTTCACGCTGATCCTCGAGATCTTCGGCCAGCGCGCCCAGACCCGAAAGGCCCAGCTCCAGGTCGAACTCGCCGAACTCCGCTACGAACTGCCGCGCGCCGAGGCCAAGACGAGCCTCGCCAAACGCGAGGAACACCCCGGCTTCATGGGCCTGGGCGAGTACGACGAGAGCCGCGAGCGGGACATCAAGGCCCAGATCAGCCGCATCAAGGACGAACTCGAGCAGATCGAACAGACCGAGGAACACCGCCGGGAGCGTCGGCGGGATTCGGGCTTCGATCTGGTCGCACTCGCCGGCTACACCAACGCCGGAAAATCGACGCTACTGCGCCGTCTCGCGTCCGATCTCGACGTCGAGGAGAACGAGGATCTCCACCCGGACCTCGACACGACCGCCGAATCACAGGACAAGCTGTTCACGACGCTCGGGACGACGACCCGGCGAGCCGCGATCGAGCCGCGGGACGTGCTGGTGACCGACACCGTCGGCTTCATCAGCGATCTGCCCCACTGGCTGGTCGAATCGTTCAAGTCGACGCTCGATTCGGTCTACCGGGCGGATCTGGTCCTGCTTGTCGTCGACGTCAGCGAGGACGTCGACGAGATCCACGAGAAGCTGGTCACCTGCCACGACACCCTCTACGAGCGCAACGAGGCGCCGATCGTCACGGTGCTCAACAAGACCGACAAGGTCGACGAGGAGGAACTCGAGACGAAGCGGAAAGCACTCTCGGCGCTCGCACCGAACCCCGTCGTCGTCAGCGCCAGGGAGGGGACGAACGTCGATGGGCTGCTCGAGCGGATCGACAGGGAACTCCCCGACTGGGAGGAGGAACGACTCGTCCTCCCGATGACCGAAGACACGATGAGCGTCGTCTCGTGGCTTCACGACAACGCTCACGTCGAGGACGTCACCTACGGCGACGACGACGTCCTCGTCGCCTTCGAGGCGCGGCCCGCCGTGATCTCGCAGGCGCGCTCGCGGGCGAGCGAGCTCCAGACGACCGCGGCGGAATCGGCGTAGTTCGCCCCTCGAGCGCCCCGTTCGGCTCTCACTCCGTTCCGACTCCGCTGGGCGAGCCGTCGCTATCGACGCTCTCGAGGTCGTCGACGAGGACGAAATCGGTCGAGCCACAGCTGCAGCCGTCGCTACCGATCGTCTGAATGTCGCCGTCGGGCCAGCGCCTGGCCGCGTAAACGGAGCCGCACTCGATACACTCTGCTAGCTCTCGTGTCACATCGTCCCTGTTCGCCATTCCCCACCGATTCGAACGGCTTGTTCCCCTAATGAGCGTTTCTATCCACAAATTATTCACAGATATAGCAGCAGAGAGCCGACATTTTCGACGCCTCGACGACGGCGCTCCCCATGCCGTCCCGAGCCCACCGCTCTCGAACGCTGCCGCGACCCCCTCCATATAAATCGCTGACTCGAGTCCCGTAGGATATGGAACGTGTTGCAATCATCGGCTGCTCGATGACCCAGTTCGGGCAACGCGAGGGCTGGATCCAGGACCTCCTCGCCGAGGCCGGACTCGAGTGTCTCGAGGACGCAGGCGTCGACGCGACGGACGTCGAACACCTGTACGTCTCGAACATGGCCAGCGGCGAGTTCGAGGGACAGACCGGCGTGATGAACGGACTGGCACACGACCTCGGCGCGATACCCGCGTACACGCAGCGAATCGATCAGACGAGTTCCAGCGGCGGTGCGGGGATCTACGCCGCCTGGCAGTCGGTCGCCAGCGGCGCCAGCGAGATGACGCTGCTCGTCGGCGGCGAGAAGATGACCCATCGGACGACCGGCGAGGCGACCGACGTCATCGCGTCACTCACTCACCCGGTCGAATACAAGACGGGCGTCACGCTCCCCTCGTTTGCGGGGATGACCGCGCGTCACTACCTCGAGCGGTTCGACGCGCCCCGCGAGAGTCTCGCGAAGGTCGCCGTCAAGAACCACAAGAACGGCGTCGACAACCCTCACGCGCAGTTCCGGAAGGAAGTCGACCTCGAGACGGTGCTCGAGTCGCCGATCGTCGCCGACCCGCTGCGGCTGTACGACTTCTGTCCGATCACGGACGGCTCGGCGGCCCTCATGCTCTGTCCGGAGTCTGTCGCCGAGGAGTACGCCGACGACTACGTCCTGATTTCGGGGATCGACGGCGCGACCGACACGCACGTCGTCCACGAACGGGAGGATCCGACCGTTATGGGCGGCGTCGTCGAAAGCGGGAAGGGCGCTTACGAGATGAGCGGCCGCGACCCAGAAGATATCGACGTCGCGGAGCTCCACGACATGTTCACCATCCTCGAGTTCCTCCAGATGGAAGGACTGGGCTTCGCCGACCAGGGCGAGGCCTGGAAGCTCGTCGAGGAGGGGTACACGGAGCGAGACACCGGCGAACTGCCGATCAACACCTCCGGCGGCCTCAAGTCGAAGGGGCATCCACTCGGGGCGAGCGGCGTCGCACAGGGCGTCGAGATCTACGAACAGCTCGTCGGCGAGGCCGGTCCGCGACAGGTCGAGGCCGACGTCGGCCTCTGCTGTAACGTCGGCGGCTTCGGGAACTGCGTTATCACCACGATCATGGAGGCAGCACGATGACGATGGAAGCAACCCGCTACGACGACGGCACGATCAGCTACCCCGGCCACCCGCGCAGCCGGAACGGCGCGGAGCCGGTCGAGACGATCGATCTGAGCGAGCACACCGCGAAGGTCGTGACGTGGACGACCAGCACCGCAACCCCGCCCGGCGTCCGCGAACCGAACCACCTCGCGATCGTCGAGTTCGACGTCGGCGACGCGGTCGACGAGGACGAGGAGTCCGTCCGGGCGCTCGTCCAACTCACCACCGGCGACGTCGAGACGGGCGACGAGGTCCGCCCCGTCTACGCCGAGGAGCTTCGCGAACCCGGTGCCGGCATCAGAGAGCCCGAGAGTCAGGACTGGGACGGCTACCGGTTCGAACCGGCCTGATCGTCGCCGTCGTCTTCGTTTTCGGTACTGTCGCGTCCGTCGTTCGCGCCTTCGGCGTCCTCCGAGTCTTCCGCGTCGCTGCCGTCCGTCTCGTCCCCGTCCGGGCGTTCGTCCGGCGTGTACCGGTCCTTGAGCGTCTCGAGTTCCGCATCGACGTCGACGCTCGGATCGGGGTCGTCCGCGAGGTCCTCGGCGTCGCCGGCGGAATCCACGCCCTCGCCCGAGTCTTCGATGTCGATCTGAATCGGTCCCCTCTGGTCCGGATCCCGGTCGTTCACGGCGCGCTGTAGTCGGCTGTCGACCTCGTCGCGGAGTTCGCGCGCCTCCGTGAGGAGATCGCGCGCGTCCTCGTCTGCGGGCAGCGATCCGTCGGATGCCGCCCGCTGGAGTTCGGCCAGCACGGTGTCCAGTTGCGAGAGGGTCGTCCGGCGCAGGTCGCTCGCGCGCGTCCTCGTCCGGTCTGTCGTCTCGTCGACCTGCTCGCGAACCTCCCGTTCCGTTCGGACGATCTCGAGTCCGCGCTGGACGGCCTCGAGCGCGCGCACGCTCGACTCGAGGCCCGCGAGCAGCGCCGGAATGGCGACCTCGTCGGCCACCCGAAGCAGCTCACGGGGCGTCGGCGGACGAAGCGCGGGCGGTCGACGCGGCGTCCGGTTTCGCGAGTCCTCGAGTTCGGTTCGAAGTTCGTCGATCGTTCGCGTGAGCTCCCGGATGGCGTCGGCGAGGTCGTCGTCGTCGTCGGACTCGGCCATACCTGCTCTACGGCCGCCGGGATGAAAAGCCGGGTGATCGGTGAGATTTCCGTTCGATCACCTCTCCCGATCCGCTCGTGCGGAACCAAGCGCTTTTGCCCCGCTGGGTCCCCTACACGGGTGTGCGAATCGAGAACAGTTTCATTCCCGTCCGGGGCGTCGGGGAAGTCACCGAACGCCGGCTCTGGGAGAACGGAATCACCCACTGGGAGGAGTTCGACGGCAGCGTCGTCGGCGAGACGGTCGCCGACCGGATCGAGTCGTTCATCGACGAGGGGTGGGATCACCTCGAGCGCGGCGACGTCTCCGTCTTTGCCGACGCGCTGCCGGCCGCGAGCCGGTGGCGCCTCTACGAGAACGTCCGCGAGGAGACCTGTTTTCTGGACATCGAGACGACCGGTCTCGACGCGAGCTGTAACGACGTGACGACGGTCAGTCTCCACCGCAACGGCGAGACCAAGACGTTCGTCAACGGTCGGGACCTGACCGCTCGGCGGCTGGCGTCGGAACTCGAGCGGGCGTCGCTGCTCGTCACCTTCAACGGACAGCGCTTCGACGTACCGTTCCTCGAGACGTGTTACGATCTGGACGTCACGGTGCCCCACGTCGACCTCATGTATCCGTGCAAGAAGGTCGGCCTCGACGGCGGACTGAAGACGATCGAGCGCGATCTCGGCATCGACCGTGATATGCCCGATCTCAGCGGCCGCGACGCCGTTCGGCTCTGGCACGAGTACGAGCGCGGGGACGACGGCGCGCTCGAGACGCTCGTCGAGTACAACCGTGCGGACACGAAGAACATGGAGCCCTTGATGAATCTCGTCGCGGATCGTCTTCACGAGTCGGTGTTCGAAGCGGCGTGCCGGGGCGAGTAACCGCGACGGGCCCGGAACCGATGGGCGTACGCTCGAGTTGGCTGTTGCTGATCAGGTTCGAGTCAGTCGGAGCTAGTCAGCGCGTCGGTAGCGTTCGCAAACCTAGTCGTGCTGCTGATCGTGATCGGTAACCTCGACCTCGCCGTCGCTAGTCACGACGATGTGGTAGCCACAGTAGTCGAATTCGACATGTCCGGTCGCTCGGTGGGCGCCGTTCTCGCGCGGCGCAAACAGAGAATCGAGGGCCTCTGGGTTGACGACTTCGTAGAGTGCGTCGTACTTCGGCGGCTCGATTTCAGTCGGTTCGACACCCTCTCGTTCGGCGACAGCGGTGATTACCTCGTAACTCAGCGGCTTCGCGGTAGCTGTGTTCGAGCGATCGACTGAGAGTAGCATTGATCGGAATCTTTCTGTCGGGGTATATAAATCCACTGTCCTCAGCTCGATCTTGTCACACATCTCTGCCCAGTTCAGTACAAAATAGTACATTGAAGATCTATTTGGGTACCTCCTGGAGGTTAAAATTGTAAAATTCTTTTTTGTGGGAACTGTTCAACAGATACTATTCGTCTTACAAGCTCGTGCTGTGATCGATTTCGGGAATCGTCCCGTACTTGCAAGTCGGTTGTGGATGGCCAGATCTGCAGTTCTCGAGCGAACGTTCTGCCAGAGTGCGGCGTCGTTGTCACTCCGAGAACCACTCGGGACGAAAAGAATCGATCACCCACTGATCGATACGAACCGCGAAATCCCCTGCCGTTTCGTGGCCGAATTACCGGCGGTCGTCTACGCCATCAGGGAACTCGTTGTTCTGGAGAGTGACAGCGCCGGAGTTGCCGAAAATACGCACCGAGTAGTTGCCCTCGTCCGCCTCCGCGTAGGTGTTTTCGATGAGAACGTCGTCCGCGTTGTGAACGACGATCGGAATTTCGGTCGTTTCGAACTCGCTGTCGGAGACGACGTAGTTCTCGCCGCGAAGTTCGAGCCCCCGTCGACGGCTGTCGCCCGGCTGATCGACGGCGATACTCTCGAACGTACAGTTGTTTCGCGTACAGAAGATCGCCGGCTGAACCGGAGAGCCGCTCGCGTCGCCGGTGATATCGACGTTCCGGAGCGTGACTGCACCGGCGTCGTCACCGAGAAGACGGAACGCGTACGCGTCGCCGTCCATTTCGACTTCGACGTTTTCGAACGTCGTCGCCCCCGCGCCCTCGTCGATCCGGACCGCGGTGCTATCGCCTCCGACGAGGATTCGGGTGTTCGAGACCGTCGCGTCGTCGACTCCCTCCATCACCCTGACCGCGTTGCCGTTCGGGTCCGGAGCGTCGATGGTAACGTTCTTGACCTCGATCTGGTTGCCGTAATCGAGGCGGATCGGATGCTGGAGTACCGAGCGGTCCTCGATCGGATCGTCGACGACGAGGATCGCGTCTTCGATCCGTCCCTCGGTTACACCGAGTCGGATCGAACCGGTGACGCTGTTCTCGAACCAGCCCCCCTCGACGTCGACTCGGCCGTCGCTGGACGCGTACAGACCGGTTCCCGCGAAGCCACCGAGCACACAGTTTTTGAAGGTGAGCGCTCCCACGTGGTTGTTGACGTGGATCCCAGTCGGGCCCCGTCGAACCGTTCCACTGTTCGGCGTCTCATCGGAGAACGTCCCACCGTCGAACGCTCGGAAGCACTCGACGACACCCTCTCCGTTCGGGTCGCGAATGTTGAACAGTCCAGGACCCCAGGTTCCGCTGTCGTGCTCGCCGTGGATGAAGACGTGCTTCACGTGAAGCCCGTCTTCGACCTCGGCGTTGATGACGCGGATTCCCGTGTTTTCGGCGGTCTGGTCGACGTGGAACCCCTCGAAGTGCAGGTCGCGGCCGGGATTCGAACCGGTCCCGAGTCGGAACAGACGGGGTGGCCCGTCGAAGTCGTCGTAGCTCGCCGGAACCAGCGTCGCCTTGGCCCCGGCCTCCGAGACGATGCCGACGTTCTCGAAGGAGGTAAACCGGACCTGCTGGTCCATGTAGTACTCTCCTTCGGGGAACTTGAGAAGCGTGTTGTCGTCGATATGTTCCTGGATAACAGAGGAAACCGATTCGTTCCCTTCCGGATCCGCACCGGCATCGACCATGTCGACGACGGTGTTGTATTGCTCCTCTTGTGCGCTTGCAGCCGCGACACCAGTGACCGAAAGTGCTGTCCCGATCCCAGCGAGACACCCCTTCAGATACGATCGTCTACCTGTCAGCCAATTACGTGAGTCGTTCGACGTCACGTTCCTCCCTAGAAACGGGTAAGTAATACATATACTCGAAGTAATCTGAGGGGAAATTATCTCAGTTCGCGAACGGGCGCTCCTCAACTGTTTCTGGGCCCGTAGCGAAAGTCTGCATCCGGTCTGTACCCGTTGGTGCACCGACTCCTTATCAGCTACATAAGAAACTAGCAGCTGACGGGTGTAGAGATAGAACAGTTTCGTCGCGGACCGACACAGGCGTTTATACCTATCGAACGGTTTCGAATTCTGAAACGGAACGTTGCAGAATTTGCACCTATTCGACGATCCGATTGCAGAACTGAATACGGCCGTCGTTCGTTCTATATCAGATTTACTGAAGGATGAAGGCTAACACCGAGCCGAACGACTCCCCTCTCCCCGGACCTGACAGTCGACTAATGTGGACGGTGTACCATGTGTGTGGTACTACGTGTTTACCGACGGCCGCACAGGAGTGTCCGTCAGGAAGCCAGGGGTGGGATTTGAACTGCGGTCGCAGCAAAGCTGTTCCCTGATTCGAATCCCACCGGTCGCTCTTTCGTTCTCACTGCCGCTCGAACGGAAAGAGCCAGGGGTGGGATTTGAACCCACGAAGTCTCGATTACAAGTCGAGTGCATGAACCGCCCATGCTCCCCTGGCGCAGTCGGTTGGTTAGCCGTCCTCCTTTGAGTGTGTATCGTTTTCCGATGGATTCCCGAGCGATCGTTTCATCGCGACCCGGTACGTCTCGTACTCCCGTTGCTCGTAGAACCGTCTCGCCGCCTCGTTGTCCGCCATCACCTCGAGAATCACGACCTCCGCGCCCTGCTCGCGAAGCGCTCCCTCGGCCGCCTCGAGGAGCGCCGTCCCGGCCCCGCGCTCGCGGTACGCGGGATCGACGTAGATGTTCGACAGTACCCCTCGCGTCGCGTCCAGTGACAGCGCGCCGCGTTCGATAGAGAACGACGTAAACCCGACGACGCGGCCGTCATCGCGTGCGACGAGCAGTCCGTCGGTGTGGGCGTGCGCCGCGAGGGTCTCTCGCATCGTCTCGCGGTTGGCGTCGGCGTGGACGAACGAGTCGTGGTCGCGCTGGTCGCGAGCCAGTCGGACCCACAGCTCCGTGATCGCCTCGAGATCGTCCTGCGTCGCCGGTTCGATAGCCGGTCGTGGATTCGCGGTCATGTGCGACACTGCCGTTCGGAACTGTCGCTGGCGTCTCGCGAGTCGTCGTTCGGACAGGCGTCAGCGTCGTCGCTCATCGTTCGTCGGTCGGTCATAGGGGCCGAAAGCCCTTGCCATCGAGGCTGAGCGACGCGCGATCACACCGATCGACAGTCCGAACAGACCAGTTGTCCGTTCGCATCCCACAGCGAGTCCGCGAGCGAGCCGCACGCCTCGCAGACGCCCTGCGTCGAGAACTCGTCGCCGCCGTTCGGGAGTAACTGGGCGTCGACCTCCTCGCCGGAGGCTGCTCGAGCCGTCTCGTCCATCGGGCGGTCCGGCTCGAGCAGCGAATCGTTCGATCCGCCGGTCGGAGACGTCGCGGCCTGGAAGGAACCGGCGGCGGCGATGACGTCGCGCTGAGTGAGCAGACCGAGGATCCCGTCGTCGCTCTCGATGACCAGGTTGCGGATGTTCTGACGGGCCATCGTCGTGGCGGCGTCGGCGAGCGACCAGTCGGCACCGACCGAAATAACGGGGCTCGTCATGATTTCCTCGACGGTCGTTTCGGCGGGATCGCCCTCGTCCGCGACGAGTCCGAGCACGTCCCACTCGGTCATGATCCCGACCGGCTTCGACCCGCGAACGACGAGCACACAGCCCGATCGCTCCTCGCGCATCAGTCGAACGGCGCCCAGGACAGGGTCAGACTCGCTGACGCCGACGTATTCAGTTGTCAGGACGTCCCTGACTGACAGTTCCGATTCCATATGTGAACAAAGCTCACGGACGGGCTAAAAACTACCTCCGGCACCGTTAAGTGAACACGTAGCGAAGATCTGCGGTTCGTGGGGATCGGTTACCAGCCGAGTTCGACCCTGGTTCCGTCGGCGCGACAGACCTCCAGCGCGTGTTTCGCGGCGATACCCGCCTCGTGGGGGCTTTTCCCTCGACCGACGCCGACCTGGAGTTCGACGTCGACTTCCTCCTGAACGTGATAGATCGCATCCTCGTACTCCCCTTCCTCGAGATCCGGGCAGACGACGATGACGTTGTCGCCGCCGACGAAGAAGGCGAGGCTGTCGTGGGCCTCGCGCATGTAGCGCATGAGCGAGGCGTACCCCTGCTCGATCTCGATGAACGTGTCGAACGCGTTGAGTTCGTCCGTGTACTCGCCGGTCGCGTCGATGACGTCGAAGTGAGCGATCTGAACGTCGTCGTCGGTTCGGTGGTCGTCGTCGATGACGCGGCCCTCGAGACACTCGCGGCGGTTCTTGTCCTGGGCGCTGCCGGCGTCCTGGATCAGGGCGGTCGCGTCCGAAAGCGCCTGGACGGGCGTTTTTCCGGTTGCAACGCCGAGACTGAGCGTAACGGGGTAGCGGTTGCCGACGGACTCCTGGAGGAGGGCGTGGTCCTCGAAGGAGAGTCCGTTCGTGACGGCGATCATGTTGTCGAAGCGAGTGAAGAAGACGTATCCGCCGCGGTTGCCGACGAACTGGGAGATATCGGCGTACAGCCGCGATTGGAGCGTCTGAAGGTCGGCCTCCCGTCGCGGCTCGGGCGTCACCGTCCACGGCCCGTAGTTGTCGATCTGAAGGAGCGTAACCTGCGTGTTAGTCACGGTGACCGAAGGTTTCGAACGCCGTCGTATAAGTGATACGTAATCCAGATCCGTGATGCCGACTCAAGCGCGTTTCTTCTCGGGGTCTGCACCCTGCGGGTGGTACTCCCAGAAATTACCGGCGCGCATCGCCGCGCCGACGGCCTTGTGCATGTCGACCATCGTCTCGAACTCCTCGGGTTCGACGTGTTCGAAGATCTCGCGGAGCGGGACCACTCGCTCGTAGTTGATTCGGATCGGGTCGTCGCCGTACTCCGCGACGAACTCGTCGCGGTCGAGGGGGAAGTCCTCGTCTTCGTCGACCTTCTTGGCGATGATCGCCATGTCGTACTTCCGCTTGCCCTCGCTCCCCTCCTCGCCGTCCGGGTCGTGTGGCCAGTCCATACTCCGAGGTGTGTGTGGGGGGCGCAAAAGGATTACTCCTTCCCGACGAGGACTTCGACGTTCGTCACCGACGAGAGCACACCGGCCGAACTCTACCGGACCGATGCGACGGCTGCTGTTCTCGTATACTGGACCGCAGTTCGCAAAACTCGGTTCGATCGCGTCGGGGAGTCGTAACCGCCGATCAGTCGTCAGCCGCCGTCTCGACGTCCGTTTCGGATCCGAGGAGTTCCTCCCGGTGCTCGTCGAGCAGCGGCGCGCGACCGTGTGGTTCCGGCGGCGTCTCGGTCATCTTGATCGGCGAACCCGCAATCTCGACCGTCTCGTTCGAACCGGGCTGTTCGACCGGCACGAGCATCTCCCGGTCCTGGACGTGCGGGTCGTCGAAGATGTCGGCCGTGTTCTGAACCGGCGCGACGGGAACGCGGCCCTCGAGCGTCTCGACGAGTGCCTCCGTCTCGAGGTCGGCCGCCCACGCGGCGATCTCCTCGCGCAGTTCGTCGCGGTGCTCGAGACGGTCGGCGGCGGTGGGATACTCCGCAGCCAGATCCTCCCGATCCATCGCCGCACAGACCTCGTTCCAGTGGTTGGTCCCGAAGGCGGCGACGACGGCGTAGCCGTCCCGGGTCTCGAAGGCGTCGTACGGGAACAGCGTCGGGTGGGAGTTCCCGCGACGCGAGGGCGGCTCGCCGGTGTAGGAGTGCTGGTAGACGGCGCGTTCGGTCATGCTGAGCATGGCATCGTACATCGCGGTGTCGACGTACTGCCCCTTCCCGGTCTGCTCGCGGTGGTTGACCGCGGCGAGGATGCCGATACAGTTCAGCGTCGCCGTAAAGAGGTCGCCGATACCGGGACCGACCTTCGTCGGCGGGCCGTCTTCCTGGCCGGTGATCTCCATCACGCCGCCCAGCGCCTGGGCGATGAGGTCGAACGACGGCTGGCCCTGGCGGTGGGTCTCGCCCGTACGCGGGTCGCCGAAGCCCCGGATCGAAGAGTAGATCAGCTCCGGGTTGCGCTCCTCGAGCGTCTCGTAGCCCAGATCGTACTTCTCCATCGTCCCCGAACGGTAGTTCTCGACGACGACGTCGGCCCCCTCGACGAGCGAGAGGAAGTCCTCGCGGTCCTCGTCGTCGTTGAAGTCGAGTTCGAGACTTCGCTTGCCGCGGTTGACGCTCTGGAAGTAGCCGCCGTAGGCCTCTTCCTCGGCGTCCTCGACGAACGGCGGGTTCGACCGGATCAGGTCGCCGCCGGGGCGTTCGATCTTGACCACGTCCGCACCCATATCCGCGAGCAACATCGTACAGTACGGCCCGGCGAGCACCTGCGTCAGGTCGATCACTCGCAGATTCGAGAGTGCACCCATGGAACCGACTGTCTGCGGACAGGCGCAAAAACCTTTGCAATAGATCATGAAGGTGTGGTTGTGTGCCAAAGGGGGGCTGTTAGGGTGTATAAGGAGTATTATCATGATCGACCATTAAGTTTATACGGCGATTCATCATGGTTGTGGACACGATGTCCCGAACGGTCGTCCTCGGCGTGATCGGCTCCGACGCCCACGTCGTTGGCATTACCATCCTAGAGCAGGCCCTCAGTGCAGCTGGCTTCGACGTCGTCAACCTCGGCGTCCAGACCTCCCAGAAGGATTTCGCGGACGCCGCAGTAGCACACTCCGCGGAGGCTGTACTCGTTTCTTCGCTCTACGGCCACGCCGAGCAGGACTGCCAGGGCTTCCACGACGTCCTCGAGGAGGCCGGCGTCGACGCGTGCACCTACATCGGCGGTAACCTCGCCGTCGGGCAGGACGACTTCGAGCAGACGCGCGAGACCTTCGAGGAACTCGGATTCGACCGCGTCTTCGACTCGGAGACCGATCCCGAGGAAGCCATCGCCGCCCTCGAGCGAGACCTCAACGTTACGACCACCGAGTCGGAGCAGGTCACCGTCACCTCATAGCTACCACCTCGATGATACGAGACGAACGAATACCATCCGAAGAGCTACGGCGTATCGACGAAGAAATTCGGTCCGGCTGGACTACCGGCGGAGCTGTCGACTTCGAGGAGGCCGTCGCCTACCACGAATCGCTGCCGGCGCACAAGCAGTTCGCGGACGTCCTCGAGTCCGCCGACAAGCCGCTCCTGCAGCCTCGGGCCGGCGTCCCCCGACTCGAGGACCAGATCGAGTTGCTCGAGTACCTCCACGGCGAGGGGAAAGCGGATCTCCTGCCGACGACGATCGACTCGTACACGCGCGACAACGAGTACGAGAAGGCCGAGGAGGGACTCGAGAAGGCCCGCGAGACGGGCGACGACACCCTCAACGGTTTTCCGGCCGTGAACCACGGAATCGACGGCTGTCGCGACCTGATCGAGGCGATCGACGCCCCGATCGAGGTGCGCCACGGCACGCCCGACGCGCGGCTGCTGGCGGCGATCACCTTCGCCGGCGGCTTCCAGAGCTTCGAGGGCGGCCCGATCTCCTACAACATCCCCTACACCAAGCGCCACGGACTCGAGGAAACGATCGAGAAGTGGCAGTTCGTCGACCGGTTGGCGGGGGCTTACACCGAACGCGGCGTGCGGATCAACCGCGAGCCGTTCGGCCCCCTCACGGGGACGCTCGTGCCGCCCTCGATCGCGATCGCGATCATGATCGTCGAGGGAAAGATGGCGGCGACACAGGGAGTGCGCTCGATCACCCTCGGCTACGGCCAGGTCGGCAACGTCGTCCAGGACGTCGCCGCGCTGAACGCCCTCCAGAAACTCGGCGACGAGTATCTGCCCGACGAGGTGTGCGTGACGACCGTCTTCCACGAGTGGATGGGCGGGTTCCCGCCGGACGAGGCCCGCGCCAACGGCGTCATCGGACTCGGCGGGATGACCGCCGCCATCGCCCAGCCGGATAAGGTCATCACCAAGTCGCCCCAGGAGTTCCAGGGCGTGCCGACGAAGGAGGCGAACGCCGCCGGACTCCGAACGACGCGACAGGTCATCGACATGGCGATCGAACAGCAGATCGACATCGACGGCATCGCGGAGGAACAGGACCTGATCGAGCGCGAAACCCGGTGTCTCATGGACGCGATCTTCGCGCACGGCGACGGCGACGTCGTCCGGGGAACGCTCGAGGCGTTCGACTCGGGCGCGCTCGACGTGCCGTTCGCCCCGAGCGACAGCGCGAAGGGCACCGTGTTGCCGGCCCGCGACGACCACGGCCGCGTGCGGATCTTCGAGTGGGGCGACCTCGAGATGGACGACGAAATCAAAGAGATCCACAAGGCCCGCCTCTCACAGCGCGCCGACACCGAGGGTCGCGACCAGTCGTTCCGTATGGTCGCGGACGACGTCGACGCGATCAGCGACGGCAAGCTCATCGGCCGACCGCAGGGTGATGCCTGATGCGGATCGAGGCCATCCACGCGACGCCCGGCTACGCCGGGTTCTTCTTCGACGACCAGCGCGCGATCAAGCGGGGCGCCCGTCAGGACGGGTTCACCTACGACGGCGACCCCGTCACCGACGGCTTCGACGAGATCCGTCAGGCCGGCGAGACGCTCATCGTCGACGTCGAACTCGCGGACGGCAGCGTCCACCGCGGGGACTGCGCCGCGGTCCAGTACTCCGGCGCCGGCGGGCGCGATCCGCTGTTCCGGGCCGAGGCGTACGTCCCCGTGATCGAGGGCGCCGTCGCCGAGGAACTGGTCGGCCGCGACGCGAGGGAGTTCCTCGCGAACGCGGAACTGCTCGAGGAACTCGAAGTCGACGGGAGCCGACTGCACACGGCGATCCGGTACGGCGTCTCGCAGGCGCTGCTCGACGCGGCCGCACGAGCCGAGGGAGTGACGAAGACCGACGTTCTGGCCGACGAACTCGAGACGGAGCCGGCGAGCGAGCCGGTGTCCGTCTTCGGACAGTCCGGCGACGCCCGCTACGCGAACGCCGAGAAGATGTTCATCAAGGGCGTCCCGGTCCTCCCGCACGCGCTGATCAACAGCGTCGAGAAGATCGGTCCGGACGGCGAGGCCCTGCTCGAGTACGTCGCGTGGCTCGTCGAACGCTCGCAAGAACTCGGACCGGAGGGCTACGAACCCAGATTCCACATCGACGTGTACGGAATGATCGGCGAGCTCTTCGGCGCCCCTTACGACCGCGACGAAGTGATCGACTACTTCGCCGCGCTCGAGGAGGCCGCAGCGCCGTACCCGCTCCAGATCGAGGGGCCGATGGACGTCGGCGACCGCGCCGGTCAGATCGAAGCGATGGTCGAACTGCGCGACGGACTCCGGGACGCCACCGTCGGCGTCGACATCGTCGCCGACGAGTGGTGCAACACCTTCGAGGACGTCCGGGAGTTCGTCGACGCGGGTGCGGCCGACGTCGTCCAGATCAAGACCCCCGATCTCGGGGGCGTCCACCGCAGCGGACAGGCGGTCAGGTACTGCGGGGGTACCGATACCCGCGCGTACCTCGGGGGTACCTGCAACGAGACGGAAACCTCCGCGCGCGCCTGCGCACACGTCGCGCTCGCGACCGACGCCGCGCAGGTGCTCGCAAAGCCCGGAATGGGCTTCGACGAGGGATACATGATCGTCGAAAACGAAATGCGACGAACCGTCGCTCGACGAGAGCGAGAACGACGACCCGCGAACACGGACGAGGTGACTGCGGATGACTGAGGACGCACCCAAACCGATCGACTGGACCGACTCCGACACGTTTGCACGGGCGCTCGAGCGGGCCGACACCCGCGAGAAGGGCAACTACTTCGAGGCCTTCGAAGAAGGTGACCTCATCGAACACGACCCCGGACTCACGCTCACGCGGTGGGGCAACGAGGCGTGGATGAGCCAGACGCTCAACCACGATCCGGCCTACTGGCGGACCGACGCCGCGCAGGAACGGGGCTTCGACGAACCGCCGATTCACCCGGACTACCTCACCGCCGCAACGCTCGGTATCACCGTCGAGGACCTGAGCGAGAAAGGCGGCTACTTCCTCGGACGCACCGACGTCCGGTTCCCCGGCGCGCCCGTCTACGCCGGCGCCGAACTGCACGTCGAGAGCGAGGTCGTCGGTACGGCGACCTCGAGTTCCCGACCCGAGTACGGCATCGTCACCTGGCGAACCCGGGGCAGGGATGCCGAAACGGGGGAGGTGGTGTGCTCCTACGAGCGGACGAACATGATCCCGCGGCGGGAACCCGTTGCGACGGACGGAGGCGGCGCGGCTGCCGCCGAGGACCCTGAGAACGGTGAGCGAACCGAAGGTTCGCGATCCTCGTCGGAGTTGCGCTCCGACGGTGGCCCTTCCCTTCCAGACGAGTTCGTCACACCCGACGGCGGGTACTTCGAGGACTTCGTCGACGCGCTCGAGCAGGTCGAGAACCGCGACGCGGCGGTCGCCTACCGACACGAGCGCGGCCGCACGCAGGACGACGTGACCGTCGCCGGGCTGCCGCTGTCGACGCTCAACACGGCCAAACAGCACCACAACGCCGACGTCATGGCCGACTCCCCGTCGGGCGACATCGTCACCTACGGCGACGTCACCCGGTCGACGGCGCTCGGCCACGCCCGCTCCGACGAGCACACCTACCGCGAGGTGGGGTTCGACGACGAGCAGTTCCACACGTTCGTCACCCCCGGAGATACCGTCTACGCGTTCACGCGCGTGCTCGAGGCCGAGGACAGCGTCGGGGAACCCTCGACCGGCTCCCGGACGCCGTCCGAGAACGACGGCGCCAACGACGAGGCCGGCACCGTCCGCTTCGAGCACATCGCGTTCAACCAGGACGACGAGCCGGTGTACTCCGGCACCCGGATCGCGGAGATCCGAAGGCGCTCGAGCTGAACCGTCTACGACCGACCTCTACACCACAGACACACGCACACGCATGACCGACGACATCCGACTCTGTCGCACGTTCCAGACCGCACCGGCCGCCGTCCCGAAAGAGGAGACGGCGAAGTACCTCGTCTCCGCCCTCGAAGCGGAGGGGTTCCAGGCGCCCGACTGGCTCGTCCCCGACCTGGAGGACGGCACCGCGCCGGACATGAAAGCCGAGGGGCTCGAGAACACCGTCGAGAAGGTCCCGCAGTACGACTTCCCCGGCGAGATCTGGCCCCGCGTCGAGTGGAGCTACGAGGACGAGGAGTACCGCGAGAAGGGCCGCGAGCAGATCGACCGGCTGGTCGCCGAAGTCGGCGACGAGATCGACGGCGTGGTCGTCCCGAAGGTCGGCCGCCTCGAGGACGTCGAGCGCGCCGCCGCGGCGGTCGCGGAGGCCGAGCGCGAACACGGCTATCCGGACGACTCGATCGGGCTCTCGATCATCGTCGAGACGGGCCGCGCTCGATCGGATCTCCGGGAAATCTCGAAGTTCGGCGAGAACTCCCGACTCACCGCGCTCGTCTTCGGTCCCGTCGACTACACCGCCGAACTCGGCGGACGCGACCTCGGCGACGGCCGCCCACGCTGGGACGGCCTGCTCGAGGCCCTGTCGAACGAGGCCAGCGCCGGCGACCTGCTCTCGATCGGCGGCCCCTTCGACGACCTGTTCAAGGAACGCGCCGGACTAACGTTCTACAACGCCGACGAGTACGCGGATCAGGTCGAACACGAGGCACAACTCGGTCTCGACGGCTCCTGGTCGCTGTACCCCAAGCAGACGATCCAGGCGAACACGATTCACATGCCGACGCCGGAGGAACTCGAGCGCGACGTGCACAAGATCGAGCGCTTCAACGAGGCCAAGCGCGAGGGCACCGGCGCGGTCACCATCGACGGGCAGATGGTCGACGAGGCGACGTTCAAGAACTTCCGGAACACGGTCCAGAAGGTGCGAGTGATCCACGACCGCCGGTCGGATCAGACCGGGGAGCGCTACGACGACGACCTGTTAGGGCGAGCGCTCGAACTCGAACTGTCCTACCGATAGCGCGTCGTCCGACTCCCGCTCTTCGGACCCTTTTCGAGCGCTTGGAGCCGAACGGTTCGTCGAGCCGTAAATAGCGAGACTCTGTTCAGCCGTGTTCCTTTCACCGGTGAGTTCAATCTCGACACAGGGTTGGCATGACTCGCTCGAGAGACTACGCAGGCGACACGCGGTGGGGGTGGCGGTGTCCGCGGTGTGGAACGGACGTCTCGGTCGGACGCGATTCCGAGACGGAGACGTTCCGGTGGGAGTGTGCAGAAGACGGGTGCCTCGCGGTCGGGTTCGGATTTGCCTCGAGACGCCGCGCTCGGATCGCGCTGCGCGACTACCGAGAGCGATACCAGGGCGTCTACCGGTAGTTCGGCCCGCACAGCAGCAGCGAGAGTACAGTTTCGATCTGCGTCCTGTTAGTCAGTTGTCCGGTCGGTGTCCCTCGCGACGCATCGTCCAGAGGTCGTCGAAGTCGATGACCTCGACGTCGTCGCCCCTGCTCTGGATGTGCTCGAGCAGCTGTTCGTACTCGCCCTCGTCCAGCGTGTTGTCCTGGTCGAAGGCGTGGAAGTTCAGGATCGTACACTGTCGGTGCTTCGCGGCGAGGTCGACAGCTCGAAGCGAGATATCGAGGTCGTGGCCGATCGTCCGCGGCAGTGCTAGCGGATCGAAGCCGTGGACGCCGGTGAGGTTGACGTTGCCGGACTGGTTGAACCCGCCCGCGTAGTAGTAGTCCGAGACGACGTCGAGAACCGTCTGGTCGAAGCTGTTGTGGGGATAAACGATGTAGTGTCCGCCTTCGAATTCGTTCTGGACGGCCCAGTTCTTGTCCCGCCGCAGTGCGTCCCTGAGATCCGCTTCGTCCATCTCCGCGAACTGCGTGTGGGTACCGTGGGCGACGATCTGGTCGCCGGCCTCCTGGCGCTCTTTGAGCTGAGCGACCGTCATGATCCCGTCGCGCTGATTTCGCGTCCACTGTCGAACGGCAGCCTGGACCGCGTTGACGCCGTACTCGTCGTGGAGCGGGCTTGCCGTGTCGTAGAAGTCCTCGACGCCGTCGTCCCAGCAGAGCACGACGTAGCCCTTCTCGGGCTTCTCGTGGATTCGCATATCGTCGACCCACACCTCCGCTTCGTCGTCGGTGTTGTAGACGATGATCTGGATCTCTTCGACCACGTCTCGCTCGAGGGGCATCGAACTCTCCTCGAAGACACCGGGGTTCGTTCGGAACCAACCGGGATCGGAATCACGGTAGGTGACCGACCGAAGCTGGTGGTGGGCGTAGCCGCCGTAAATGTCGATGAGCCGAATGTCGATCGCGATATTGGAGGGCGTGGACGTCCGGACGGCCATCGAGAGCTCGAGGTCACTCATGTCCGTCGTGTCGATCCGCCGCTCGACGACGACGTTTTCACTGTCCTCGGCGCTGAGCCTGAGGCTCTGGGAGCCGTCGAAGACGACGTCTTCGTCTGCTTCCGCAGATCCCTGAACGACCTCCCACGGATCGAGATCTTCGAAGTTGTCGAACTGCTCGCCGGGCTGTTCGAACTCCTCGCGACTATCGTACTCGGTTTCGACCTGGAGTTCCGGCGGTCCGTAGCTGGTCGACTCGTTTCCGTCGCCGTTTTCGTCCGACGAGCCGTTACCGCCGTTCTCCGACGCGTCCGAATCGGTCCCCATACAGCCGGCAAGGCCTGCAACCGTCGCTGCTCCGGAGAGTGCGAGAAACCGCCTCCGGGTATTCGTTTGGTTTGGCATTACTGGAGACTCCCGGCAGCGGAGACATTATTATAGAGATGATAATCATTTTCTCGTGAGAGTACGGCGTGTTGATCATGCCTGAACGGGCAACGGCGGGGATGGGATTTGAACCACCCCCAGACGCGCTCGATCACGGTTTCACCGCTCGCAATCGCGGTCGCAGCGCGACCGCGCTCTCGCTGCGCGCGACTGGTCTAATTCAGATCCGTCCTTCACGCCTCGCTCCTCACGTACCGTTCGTCGCAGATGTGGTGGGGATGGGATTTGAACCACCTGAACTCCCGTGAGAAAACGGTGGGGACGGGATTTGAACCACGGTCGTTCCGCTCGCGTTGGTCCCTTCACTCCCTGATTCAAATCCATCGACCTCGCTGTCGCTCACGAAATTGTTCGCGACAGCAACGGTGGGGATGGGATTTGAACCCATGAGGCTTGACAGCCACCTGCTCTCAAGGCAGGCGCGTTAGGCCGCTCTGCCACCCCACCTCACCTACGCCTTCTCCACCCGTTCAAAAAGGGTTATCGGTCTACTCGCGCTCGAGCGACTCGTCGTCCGAAACACCGAGCCCTAGCTCCTTGACGACGGCTGCCGTCGCCGCTGCACCGGGGCGGTTGCCGACCGCTCGAGCCCGGATGCCGGCGATCGTGGCGCACAGTCCCGACTCGGTCGCGATCGTCGGCAGCATCGGTGCGAAACCGACGCCGAGTCCGGCGTCGTCGGCCCGTTCGGCGAGTGTCGCCAGTTCGGGGACCGCGTAGGCGTCGGTGAAGTCGACCGACTCGCCGAAGCCGGCGAAGTAGGTGCGGCCGGCCGAGGACGGACCGAGAACGACGTCGTGGCGGCGAAGCGACATCGCCGCCCCGTCGATCTCCGTCCGGGCGACCAGCGGTGCCGTCGGCTCGAGGATCCCGACGTTCCCCGCATCCTCCTGCTCGAGCAGGTGCGAGACCGTGTTTCCGACGCGGGCGGCGCGCGTCGAGCCAACCTGCCGTTCGAACCGGACGTCCTCGAGGTCCTCGAGGGCTGCGTCCGCCAGATCGCGAATGTTGTCCTCCGGATCGCCGACGACCGCGGACTCCGGAAGCGTCTCCGCGTCGCGGTAGTTCACCAGGAGTTCGCCGCCGCTGGCGGCGACGGCCCGAAGCACGTCGACGACGGCCGCCTCGTAGAGCGTGGCCGCTTCGGCTTCGGTCAGCGGCGTTCGATCGACGAGCGACGACAGGACGAGGCCCTCGCGCGGCGGGTCGACGGGAACGACGACGATCATACGCATCCGTCGGTCGCCGCGACCCTTGAACGCGACGGGTTTCCGCGCGGAGCGAACTGTCCGTCCTGCCGACTAGAGTTATGTGACCCGCGACCGTCGTTCCGGTATGGATACTCGCTCGAGTACCGGACTGTTCGCGACGCTCGTGATCGTCGCGCTGGTCGCTCTCGGTCTCTTCGGATTCCTCACCGGCTACGCGCTCGAGTCCCCGGGAGCGTGGCTCGCACCGACGATCGGCACGCTCGCCGTCGCCGTCGCTGTCGTCGGCGCGTTGATCGTCGCCGGTGCGCGGTCGAGGCGCTGGCGGCAGAACCCGTACTGGTGAGCGTCGCGCCGCCCGATTCGCTACCGTTCTCGTCGTCCCTTCGTCTGCCGGTAATCCGACGCCATCAGTTCGACGAAGCGCTCGAGCCACGCCTGAGTCTGCTCGTCCGTCTGCTCGCGCGGCTCGATCATCGGAACGAGTTCGAAGCCGCGACCCCGGATCGTCGTCGCGTGGTCCGACTCGAGGCACAGGTCCTCGACCGGCGTCGTCGTGTACTCGACGCCGATCTCCGATAGCGCGCGCTCGCCGACGGGAACGATGATCTCGGGGTTGATCATCCGGATCTCGGCGTTGAGGTAGGGTTCGCAGTTGCCGATCTCCTCGTCGGTCGGCTTCCGGTCGGGATCCCGGCACCGGGTGAGGTTCGTCAGGTAGACGTTCTCGATTTCGGGTCGGTCGGTCGGGGAGGTGGCGTCACAGAGGCCGAGGCGCTCGAGCATCCGACGAAGCGACGTTCCCCCGTCCGACTCGTCCTCGTCGACGAGAAACGGGATCCCGATCTCGTCGGCGCGGGGAGTCGGCCGTTCGCCGACGAAGAGGAAGTCGGCTCCGACGTCGCCGTAGCCGTGGACGACCTGCGTGCGCGTCTCACAGAGCGACGGACAGTTCCGACACTCCTCGTCCATGCCGTACGGGTTCGCCCGAGATCGCTGATTCGCGTCCACGGTTGAGTCTCGGTGCAGGGAACCAAAAGCGACCCGTCTGGCGACGGGTGAATCGAACGCGGACGCTCAGCGACCGAGGCCGCCGCGTTCCGTGACCTCGAGGATGAACTTCACGTTGCGAACGATCTCCTCGGGCGAGGTGTCCTCGTCCTCGTCGTAGAGGTCGCTCGTCCGGTAGAGGATGTTCGCGAGCTGTTTTCGCTCGCTGCTCTCGCCGCGGATCTCGTCGGCGATCTCCCGGAGGGTCGCGACCCGCTCGGGATCCGGATCGAACTCCGCCGGCCCGTCGGCGTCGTCGCTCATCGGTCCGGCGCGGGCGACTGACGCTTCGTCGTCTCCGAGACGCCGCGTCGGTGGACGATCCCCGTGTTGTTCGCGACGTTCTCGGTGATCGTCCGGAACGAATCGCCCGTCTCGCCCTCGTCCTCGACGACGGTCGGCTTCCCGCCGTCGCCACCTTCGCGGACGGTCGGGTCGAGCGGAATCGTTCCCAGGAACGGCATGTTGTGAGTCTCGGCGAACTCCCTGCCGCCGCCGGAGCCGAAGATGTCGTGCTCGCCGCCGCAGTCGGGACAGGCGAACGTCGACATGTTCTCGGCGATCCCGAGCACGACGGTGTCGTGTTTGGCGAACATCTCGAGCCCCTTTCGGGCGTCGTCCAGCGCGACGTCCTGCGGGGTCGTGACGATGACGGCGCCCGTCACGGGCATCGTCTGGAGCATCGTCAGTTGGGTGTCGCCGGTCCCCGGCGGCAGGTCGATGACGAGGTAGTCGAGGCTCCCCCACTCGACGTCCTCGGTAAGCTGGGTGATGACCTTGTGGACCATCGGACCGCGCCAGATGACCGGGTCGTCCTCGCCGGTGAGGAAGGCCATGCTCATCAGCTTCACGCCGTACTTTTCGGGCGGTACCAGGGTTTCGTCCTCGGTGGCCATCGGCGGCTCGTCGGCGTCGAACATCCGCGGCACGTTCGGACCGTAGACGTCGGCGTCGAAGAGACCGACGCGGGCGCCGAGTTTCGAGAGCCCCGCGGCGAGGTTGACAGCGACGGTCGATTTGCCGACGCCGCCCTTCCCGGAGGCGACGGCGATGACGTTCTTGACGTCAGGAAGCACCTGTTCGTCGCTCGAGAACGCGTCGCGGTCCGGGATGCTCGCGGAGAGGTTCGGCTCGAGACCCTCTTCGACGAGCAGTTCGCGGACCTCGCCGGCGATATCGGTCTCGGTCGGCGAGTACGGTGCCCCGAGCGCGAGGTCGATGTCGACCTCGTCGCCGTCGACCGAAAGCTCGTTGACGAGCCCCAGCGAGACGATGTCGTCCCCCAGTTCCGGATCCTCGACCGTCCGGAGGCGGTCGCGAACGGCGTCTTCGTCCATGTCCGAAGGGTATGGCCCGCCGTCGAAAAGGGTTGTGTTCGGATACCGAGTCTCGACTCGTCCGGCGGGAGCGACGCCCTGTATGTAGTGCGGTGAACGGCGATGGGTGAAGTGATGGAGTTCGATCGAACAGGAGGCGAAGAGAGCGTGCCATTGCCCCGGCGATACGGGATTTCTACGCCCGTGAGATAGAAGCACTCCGTACATCAGCTCGATCGGTACTACCGACGGTGGCGTGCGCTGAACTGTGCCGAACACAGCGTGAGGCACAGTTCGACGCCGCACGAGGGATGAGCGAACGAACGGAGTGAGTGAGCGAATCGGTTGGGGAGGGTGTGGCGATCCCGTGTTGTCGGTCCGAATAGAACGCTCGAGTTCCCAGCTAGGCCTTCGAACACGGTAAGAGTACAACCAGGTTGACTCGAGAAGACACCGCGTTACGTACAGGTGCGAACTGAACACTACGGAACGCGATTCAAAATAAACGATTCAGAGAACAGAGGAGAGGCGGCTGCTATCAGAACACTTCCGAACACGAATCCGGTGACAACCACGGTCCAACCGAATTCGAGCCCTATAGTTGCCACAGAAAGGCCGAACAGGAGACACAGGAGAAGCAGTACGAAATCAAACCATCTCTCGTTCATATAATCTTCTCTGGAAAGAAATACTATGAATGTTGTGTGATTGACCTGTCCGTATCGCTTTGACCGGTCGTTCCCTACTCGTTAAAATCGAACCGCGGCCCGCCGTAAGTCGGCGGATCCGGCTCGAGTTCGATCCCGCGCTCGTACCTGACGAAGTTCAGGTAAAAGGGGCGACCGCAGCCCTCGACCGGGTCGCCCTCGAGGTCGGTAACGATCCCGTCCTCGCCGCAGACGAAGGCGATGCCGTCGGCGAATTCCCGGCCAGGATCGTCGGGTTCGGCGTACTCCCACCCCGGCTGGGAGACCGTGGTGACGGAGCGGTCCGCGAGATCCGGCGGTCGCTCGAGGCTGTGGACGGCACCGCAGTGGGGACAGGTGTAGCGGACGGCGACGGTCATCGGCGGCCCTAGGGCGGTCGAGAACGTAAACCTGCGGGAGAGACTGGAAAGGATAGCCGCCGAATCGAAACTTTCCGAACCGTTTACTCGCTCGCTCTCCCAGAACCCGCCATGACCGAGTTCGATCCCGAGAAGTTCGAGGAGAAGTACGTCCACTACTTCGAGGAACTCGAGCGGGCGTACTCGAACGCCTACCAGCAGCTTCACGGCCGGTACGACTCCGAGGTGCTCCGCGCGGTCGACCGGAAGGTGTTGAGCGAGAGCGAACCCGTCTATCGAGGCGACGGCGAGTTCGACGTCGAACTGCCGGACGAGCGCGTCGAGGAGGTTCGAGCCGCGGTCGGCGCGGACGGCGAGCAGTTCGACGCCGTCCTCGAGGAGTTTCGCGACCGGATCGAGAGCGAACTGCGACGGATATTCGAGTTCGAGGCCTGAGCGGATCGGCGGGGCGACGGACCGCCGCAGCCACCCGGAACACCTTTTGCCCTCACGGGAATTCGTGGAGATATGATCGACGAGACGGTCGAGGAGATCAAGGACATGCAGACGCACAGCTCCTCGGTAGTGGCCGTAAACGCGACTCGCGCGCTCGAGGAACTGCTCGAGCGCGAGTTCGCCACCGTCGAGGAGTACGAGCGCGCCCTCGAGCGGAACGGCTCGGTCCTCCGGCGGGCCAACCCCTCGCACGCCTCGCTCCAGAACGCCGTTCGGGAGGTCGTCGACGACGTCACCGAAGCCGACATCGATAACGTCGACGAGGCCAAGCGACTCACCAAGGAGCGGATCGACGCGGTCGTCTCCCGGGTCGAGTCGGGGAAAGACCTGGCCGCCGAAAACGCCCTCGAGCACCTCGAGGACGGCGCGACGCTGCTGACTCACGACTACTCCTCGACCGTTCTCGAGGCCCTCGAGCGGGGTGTCGAGGCGGGCAAGGAGTTCGACGTCTACATCACCGAGGCTCGGCCGCGCTTCATCGGTCGCAAGACGGCCCGGTCGCTCGCCGACCTCGAGGGCGTCGACGCGACGCTGATCACCGACAGCGCACACGGCGTCTACCTCGAGGAGTGCGACCGGGTCCTTATCGGCATGGACTGTATCGTCGACGAGACGCTGTACAACCGCGTCGGAACCTTCCCGATCGCGTCGACGGCGAGCCAGCTCGGCGTTCCCGTCACCGTCGTCGGCTCCGCCTCGAAGATCGTCGACAGTGGTTTCGTCTTCGAAAACGAGTTCCGACCGGGAAGCGAGGTGATGTCGGAGCCTGCCGAGGGGTTCACGATCGAGAACCCGTCATACGACGCCACGCCCATCACCCTGATCGAGAGCGTCATCACCGACGAGGGCCGCCAGGAGCTCTAGGTTACTGTTCCGGAACCGCCACTTGCTCGATTTTCGGACAGTCTCCCCCCTGTGGCGACAGGCTATCACCGCCACTGTGGTAGCGTGTGTATGCGTCTCGTACAGGTGTTCGTTCCGAGCGGAAATCTAGAGACCGTTCTCGAGACGGCGGACGCGACGGGCGTCGATTACGCGGTTTCCGAGGAGACGAGTCGCGGAGAGTTCGAGTCAGTCGTCTCGATTCCCGTTCCGCCGGCGGCCGTCGAGCCGCTGCTCTCGGCGCTACGCACCGCCGGACTGGATCCGGAGTCGTACACCGTCGTCACGGCCGCGGAGACGATCGTCTCGGACAGAACGGATGACCTGTCCAGGGAGTTCGAGGGAGCCAGAATCTCTCGAGAGGAGTTACAGTCGCGGGCGGAGGACCTCGCACCGACCGCTTCGACGTACTTCATCCTGCTCGTGGTGAGCACCGTTATCGCAACGGCCGGACTGTTGCTCGATTCCGCGGCGACGATCATCGGTGCGATGGTCGTCGCCCCGTTGATGGGGCCGGCGCTCGCGGCGAGCGTCGGCGTCGTGGTCGACGACGAGGAGCTCGCAGCGCGCGGGATCGTCCTGCAGACGACCGGTCTCGCGGTCACGGTTCTGACGGCTGCCGCGATCGGCTGGACACTCCGCGGGACGGTGTTGCTTCCACCCGGATTCGATATTACGACGGTTCCCCAGATCGGCGAACGAATCACGCCGAATCTGCTCGCGCTCTTTCTCGCCCTCGGCTCCGGGGTCGCCGGCGTCATCAGTCTCATCCGCAACGTCGGTTCGGTACTCGTCGGCGTGGCGATCGCGGTCGCGCTCGTTCCGCCCGCCGCGACTGCCGGTCTCGGCATCGCCTGGGGTGAACCGACGGTCGTCCTCACCGCCGGGACGCTGGTCCTCGTCAACCTGCTCTCGATCAACCTCACCGCGCTGATTCTGTTGTGGGCCTCGGGTTACCGACCCTACCGTACGGACCGTATCGAGCGCGTTTACGGCCGACTCCGTTCCCGAATCGTCGTGCTTCTCGTCGCGATCGCGGTGCTCTCGGTCGTCCTCGGCGGCGCCACCTACGGCACCTACCAGACCGCGGCCGTCGAACACGACATCCGGACCGAACTCGAGGCGATGAGCGACGACCCGGCCTTCGAAGACCTGCGGTTTCAGGAGATCGCCGTCGAGTACGAACTCGTCGACGTCTACGCCGATACCCGGCCATCGGTAGTCGTCCTCGCCGAGCGGCCGCCCGGCGAACGGGAGCCGCCGGACTTCGCCGACACGGTTCGCGAGCGGTTAGAGACCGCGACCGGGACGGATCTCGAGGTCACCGTCGAGCTGGTCGATACGCAGCGAAGCGGCTGAGCCGTTCCCGTCCTCACTCCCGCTCGCCGAACGTCCGCGGCGACCCGCCGGTCGGGCTCGCCCAGTCGACGGCGTTTCGAAGCACCTGCCGAATCTCGTCGTTCTCGTAGATGGGATACGTCTCGTGGCCCGGTCGGAAGTAGAAGATCCGTCCGCTTCCGCGACGGTAACAGCAGCCGCTGCGGAACACCTCGCCGCCCTCGAACCAGCTCGTGAAGACCAGCCGATCGGGTTCGGGAACGTCGAACGGCTCGCCGTACATCTCCGTCTGCGGCAGTTCGATCGACTCGTCGACGCCGTCAGCGATCGGGTGGCCGGGGTCGACGACCCACAGCCGCTCCGTCGCCCCGTCCTCGCGCCACTGGAGGTTACACGTCGTCCCCATCAGTCGCTTGAAGACCTTCGAGAAGTGCCCGGAGTGCAAAACGAGCAGTCCCATCCCCTCGAGCACGCGCTCCTGGACGCGGTCGACGATCTCGTCGGCGACCTCGTCGTGGGCGATGTGGCCCCACCACAGCAGGACGTCGGTCTCCGCGAGGACGTCCTCGGTGAGCCCGTGTTCGGGTTCGTCGAGCGTCGCCGTTCGCACCTCGTGATCGTCCTCGAGGGCGTCGGCGATCGTCGCGTGGATCCCGTCGGGGTAGACCGCGGCGGCGTCCTCGTCTTCCTGCTCGTGTCGAAACTCGTTCCAGATCGTGACTGCGACCATCGCCGGGTGATCCCTTCTCGACGCCCTTAGCTGGTCCGGTCAGTCGCCGTGAGTCTTCAGTGAAAGTGCGGATTTATCCCGCTGATATCGCCGTGAGTCCGGTAATAGTTCACTACCCGATCTACAACCGCGTTGTCACACCCGATCATAGTATAAGAAATCTAATATGACAGCGCTGTCGTACCGATTTACGGGACACAATACTTATTCCGGTTGCTCCCCGCGTTCCAGTATGGCTCGGGGTCACTCGCAAACGACAGCGAAATACGGTATTTTTCACACGACAACTGAGACAACGGGTGAGAAATGGGGGGTTTCTCCGTGATCGGTGATGGAATCGACGTGGGTATCGTCGGCCTGGGCGGAATGGGCCATCTCCACGCGCGAAGTGTCGAACAGTTCGGCGCGGACGTCGTCGCCGGAGCGGATCTCGTCGAGAAGCAGCGACAGCAGTTCGCTACCGAGTTCGGGGCGAGGACCTACGAGACCCACGAGGGACTCGTCGTCGACGACGACGTCGACGCCGTCATCGTGACGACGCCGAACCGGTTCCACGAGCCGATCACCGTCGACGCCCTCGAGGCCGGCTGTCACGTTCTCGTCGAGAAACCGCTCGCGCACACGCTCGAGAGCGCGGAACGGATCGCCGACGCGGCGGCTGACGCGGAGGGGATCTGCATGGTCGGCTTCCACAACCGCCACGCCGCGTCGATGGCGATGTTCGACGAGCAGGACGAGCGCGGCCGGTTCGGCGACCTGACTCACGTCGAAGCGAACTACGTTCGCCGGCGCGGCGTTCCGGGTCCCGGCTCCTGGTTCACCGATCCGGATCTCGCCGGCGGCGGCTCGCTGCTCGATATCGGCGTCCACGCGCTCGATCTCGCGCTGTACGCGATGGACTTTCCGGAGATCGTCGAGGTCAGCGGCGTCGCCAGGACGACCTTCGGCACGAACGGCGAGTACGCCGATCCCGACGGCTTCGGCGACGCCTGGGACGCGCAGGCCGAGGCCTACGACGTCGACGACTCCGTCACCGCGTTCATTCGCTGTAAGGGCGGGAAAACGATCTCGCTCGAGGCCGCCTGGGCGACGAACCGCGAACCGAGTATGGACTTCCGCGTGCGCGGAACCGACGCGGGTGCGCAGTTCGACATCGGCTCCACCGACATGGAGATCCTCGAGGCGGGAACCGTCGGCTGTGACCACTACGCGGACGTCAACATGACCGGCGATTCCTCGCTGACCGGCCACAAGGAACAGGACGCGACGTTCCTCGAGACCGTCGCCGCGGGCATCGAACCCGAAACGAACACGATCGAGGAGGCGCTGACCGTCCAGCGCGTGATCGACGCGATCTATCGCTCGAGCGAGACGGGCCGCGCACAGCAGATCGAGACGCCCGAGCGCCACCGAGCCGAGACGGTCGACACCGAGGAAGCCGAGACGGCAACTCGCGAGCAAGCCGAAACGGCGGACCTCGAGGCCTCACAGCAGGTCGAGTGAACCGCACCCCACCGAAAGAGGGGACGGAAGCGACGACCGCTTTTTCAGGTATTCACGCCGCCTCGTCGACTTCCTCCGCGGCGTCGTCCTGCAGTTCGGTGCGCCGGATCTTGCCGGTGACCGTCTTCGGAAGTTCGGAGCGGAACTCGATCTCGCGGGGATACTCGTGTGCCGATAGTTCCTCGCGGACGTAGCTCTTGATGTCCTCTTTCAGTTCGGCGGACGGGTCGGCGGTCTCGCTCGGGACGACGTAGGCCTTGACGATGGTCCCGCGCTGTCGATCCGGCTTCGGGACGACCGCCGCCTCGGCGACGGCCGGGTGCTCGCCGAGGGAGCTCTCGACCTCGAAGGGACCGATTCGGTAACCCGAGGAGATGATGACGTCGTCGGCTCGCCCTTCGAACCAGAAGTACCCGTCCTCGTCCCTGTGGGCCAGGTCGCCCGAGAGGTACCAGCCGTTGACGAAACAGCTCTCGGTCTTCTCGGGCTTCTCCCAGTACTCGGCGAAAAAGCACGGGTAGTCGCCGCGCTGGGCGATCTCGCCGGTCTCACCCGGCTCGAGCGGCTCTCCGCTCTCCGGATCGACGATCTCCGCGGTGATCCCGGGAAGCGGCTTCCCCATGCTTCCGGGCCGGAGCTCCATCGAGGGATAGTTGTTGATGATCATGTTTCCCGTCTCGGTCTGGCCGTAGGTGTCGTGGATCGTCACGCCGAGCGTTTCCTCGCCCCACTCGACGACCCCGGCGGAGAGCGGTTCGCCGATCGAGAGGGCGTGGCGGAGGTCGAGATCGCATCCCTCGAGCAGTTCCGCGTTCTCTCGGAGCATCCGGTAGGCCGTCGGCACGCTGAACAGCACCGTGATCGGATACTCGTCGAGCAACTCGGCCCAGGTCTCCGGATCGAACTCTCCCTCGTAAGTGAACAGCGACGTTCCCCAGAACCACGCCCCGAGCGTGTTGATCGGGCCGGTGAGCCAGCCGAGGTCGCCCGTCGACCAGTAGAGGTCGTCCTCTCGGAGATCGCCCGCGAACCGCTGGGTCGCCGCGACGCCGGTCACCCAGCGGTGCTTGTGGAGGACGCCCTTCGCGGGGCCGGTCGTCCCGCTCGTGTAGTACAGCAGCGCGTCGTCCTCGCCGCTCGTTCGGACCGTCTCGTAGGTCGACGAGGCGTCCTCGAGCGCGGACTCGAGGTCGACCTCCTCGCTCTCGACGCCGTCGCCGCGGTCGACGACGAGGACGTGTTCGACCGACGGCGCGTCCGAAAGCGCCTCGGCGACGGTCTCGCGGTTCTCGCTCGTGGTCACGACGACCGACGCGTCGCAGTCCGCGAGGCGGTAGGAGATCCCGTCGGGACCGAACCGCTCGTTGATGCCGCCGAAGACCGCGCCGTGTTTGAGCGTCCCCACCAGCGCGACGTAGTGTTCCGGAATTCGGGGCATGTAGGAGAAGACGCGCTCGCCCCGGTCGACGCCGAGATCGGTCAGTACGTTCGCGAACCGGTTCGATCGATCGGCCAGTTCCTCGAACGTCAGCGTCCGCGACTCGCCGTCGACTCCGACCTGGCGGAGCGCGATGCGATCGCCGTCCGCGACGTGGCGATCACACACCTCGTGTCCGACGTTTATCGACTCCGGCGCGTCCCAGTCGGCGTCCGCGTAGATCTCCTCCCAGCTGAACGATTCGCGAGCCGTCTCGTAGTCCTCGAGGTTGTATTCTGTCGCCATGTGGTATCACCCAACAACGTGCGGTATAACTGTTAGCCCGACTCGAGAACGACGGCGGCGGCTCCCCACTGACTGCGGGCGCGGCGGCCGCGATGCTCACGGACGAACGGGTAGCGGCGAAGAAGCTGGGACGAACGACCGCCTTAGATGACGTCGTCGAAGTCGTGGTGGCCGCGGATGTCCACGCCCTCGTCAGTGATCTCACAGAGGAAGACGCCGTTACCGGAGCCGGTGTCACGCTCTGCCGCGGACTTGATGCCGCGAGCGGCGACCGTCTTCGCCTCCTCGTTGGACATGCCCTCTTCGTAGGACTGCTCCAAGTGACCGTAGGCCAGTTGCATCCCGGAGCCGGTGACGGTGTAGTCGTCCTCCATGACGCCGCCGGCGGGGTCGATGCTGTAGACGTGGCTCCCTTCCTCGTCGACGCCGCCGAGGATCGGGTGGATGGCGAAGAACGGACCGCCGCGGGCGAAGTTACCTGCGAGCGTCGCGAGCGCGTCGATGCTCATGGCCTCGCCGCGGCGAGACTCGTAGAGGTTGACCTCGGCGCGGAGGCTCGCGATGAACGACTGGGCGCCGCCGACGCTGCCGACCATCGTCAGCGCACCGGTCGGGTGGATCTGTTCGACCTTCTGGACGTTCTTGTTCGAGACGAACCGGCCGCCGAGACTGGCGCGCATGTCGGTCGCGATGACGACGCCGTCGGCGGTCGTGATGCCGATCGTCGTCGTGCCGGTCTTGTTGACGTTATCGAGGTCGGCACGCGAGAGGTCGTTCTGGGGCAAGGAGCCGACTTCCGGCTCGTACGGGTTCATATCAGCCGACAGCTGGCTGCTCGTCCGGGAGAACTCCGACTCGTGAGTAGGCGTACGCATTGACCGAACGTTACGACCGGGAGCATATAAAACATCGGCGGTCACAACCGTCGTTTCCGCTTTCGTCCGATGGCACGACTCGTCCTCCGGTGCCGGACGGCGCCGCTCGCGGGCGAGGTTGCGTCCACTCCCGGCCGTCTTCGCGGCTCTCGTCGATGCCGGTGGCTCGACGGTTCGGGACGGAGAGAAGTATCGTCAGCTCATTCGTGTTGTGCGGCTTCGTACGCTTCGCCGACGTTCTCGATCAGTCGGTGGAGGGGGAGGGTAAACCCGACTCGGCGGGTGGCCATTGCGACAGGCATCGCGATGATGCCGACCACAATGCAGAGCTGGTACAGTGCGAATAGCGTCGCGCGGTGCACGCGGGATTTCATCGGCGTTCACTCGAAGGACAGCCCGAGCCCATATATATGTCTTACTGAAATTCGAAATACATAATTATTGTACACTCAGATAGAGGTCGACGCCTGCTTGCGGTTCAAACTCAGTTGTTGATTCACCAACTCAGAGCGGATTCGAGTCGACATCCGGCTATCTTGGTCCGAATCGACTCGCTCAATTCTCGTAACTTATGCGCATTATCGAATTCCCGTGCGCGCTACGTACCGGTCGATCGTTACGAACGGCGACCGGAACCGCAAAGCAGGAAACCCCCCGGACCGACCACCCGATATGGGAAATTATCTCGTCGCGATGGAAGCAGCATGGTTGGTACGTGACGTCGAGGAGATCGACGATGCGATCGGCGTCGCCGTCAGCGAGGCCGGAAAACGACTCAACAGCGAAGGCATGGACTACGTCGAGGTCGAGGTCGGCGCAACGGGCTGTCCCGCCTGCGGTGAGCCCTTCGACTCCGCGTTCGTCGCGGCCGACACCGCACTGGTCGGACTGGCGCTCGAGATGGACGTGTTCAACGCCGACGGCGAGGAACACGCCTCTCGCATCGCGAAGAGCGAGGTCGGCGGCGCGCTGCGCGACGTCCCGCTCTCCGTCGTCGAGATCATCGAAACCGAGGAAGACGAGTAGCCGCTGTCGCCGGATTCGACGGCACCCAAACACCTTTCTATAACCCGTAGTTATTGGTTCGTATGGAACTCCCGACGCCAGCGGACCTCCGCCAGCGCCGCACCGAACTGGGGCTGACCCAGAGCGAACTCGCGGACAAGGCCGAGGTCTCGCAGCCGCTGATCGCCCGAATCGAGGGCGGTGACGTCGATCCGCGCCTCTCGACGCTGCGGCGGATCGTCAACGCACTCGAGAAAGCCGAAAGCGACGTCGTCCGCGCGGAAGACCTCATGAACGAAGCGGTCGTGAACGTCGCGCCGGACGACCCCGTCAGCGAGGCCGCCCGAAAGATGGAGGCCGAAGCCTACTCGCAGCTCGCGGTCATCCAGAACGGCATCCCCGTCGGCTCGATCAGTCAGAGCGATCTCGTCCACCTCGACTCCGAGGCGCGCGACGAACCCATCGAGGAACACATGAGCGAGAGTTTTCCGACGGTGTCGAAGGACGCGACGCTGGACGAGATCAGCAATCTGCTCGAACACTACAAGGCCGTGATGATCACCGAGGCGGGCGAGACCGTCGGTATCATCACTGAGGCAGACATCGCCGCGCGGTTCTCCTAGACGTCGTCGGTCGACGCGCTCGCGTCGGACTGCCAGCGCCGGAACTACTTCCGGAAGCGGTGGACGTCCGGATCAGACCGCGAGGTACTCCGTCACCGCATCGCGCGAGTCGAGGCGGTCGGTGCCGAGTTCCGAGACTCGAGGCCTGCCTCGCGCACGCGTACTCGTATCGTGACAGGGCTGCTCGGCGCGGCGCAACGGCTCGGTCGGCTCGGCCACACCGAGATTCAGGCCGTTCTCGAGTCGGTGCAGTCGGTCGTCACCGAGGTCTGTGAGCGGTACGCCGACGCCGACGTGACGGCGATGACCTCGTTCGCGCCGCTGGCCGAGATCATGGGCATGCGCCACGAGCGGGCCGGTCGGCGGCTGTTCATGAGCTGATTTCGGTCCCCCAATCGGTGCCGTTCGCCCGGTGGAGCGGGTGCCGCCACTCAGCTGTGACCCGACACCGGAACCGGCTCGTACGGCTCCTCGAGGTACGCGATATCCGACGACGAGAGCGAGATCTCGAGCGCCTCGACGGCCTGCTCCAGGTGTTCGACGCTCGTGGTCCCGACGATCGGGGCGTCGACCCGGTCCTTGTGGAGCAGCCAGGCGAGGGCGATCTGAGCCATCGTCGCACCCTTCTCGGCGGCCACTTCGGCGACGCGCTCGTTGATTTCCCGACCGCCGCCCTCGCGGTAGGGATGCTCGTACATGTGCTCTTCCGTCTCGCCGCGCGTCGTCGTATCGATTTCTTCGTGCGGGCGCGTGAGATACCCTCGAGCCAGTGGGGACCACGGCATCACGCCAGTGTTCTCTCTGTCACAGAGCGGGAGCATCTCGCGTTCCTCCTCGCGGTAGACGAGATTGTAGTGGTTCTGCATCGTGGCGAACCGCTCGAGACCCAGCCGATCGCTCGCGTGCAGCGACTCGGCGAGCTGGTGGGCCCACATCGAGGAGGCGCCGACGTAGCGCACGTGGCCGCGGCGGACGGCGTCGTCTAACGCTCGCATCGTCGTCTCGATCGGGGTATCGTCGTCCCAGCGGTGGATCTGGTAGAGGTCGATCGTGTCCATCCCGAGTCGCTCGCGGCTGGCCGCGAGCTCCTGTTCGATCGCCTTCCGGGAGAGGCCGCCCGAGTTCGGGTCGTCCTCGCGCATCCGGAAGTAGCCCTTCGTGGCGACGACCGACTCCTCGCGGCGGCCCTCGAGCGCCTCGCCGAGGATGCGTTCGGACTCGCCTCGCGAGTACATGTTCGCCGTATCGAAGAAGTTGATCCCGAGATCGATCGCGCGGTCGAGGATCTCTTCGCTCTCCTCGTCATCGAGAACCCACTCGCGCCAGTCGCTCGAGCCGAAGCTCATGCAGCCGAGACAGAGTCGGCTGACTTCCATCCCCGTGTCTCCGAGAGTCGTGTACTCCATACCGGCGCGTACGAACCGGACCGAAAAAACAGTACGTGGGCCGGCAACCGACGAGAGTTCTCGTTCGCCGTCAGTCGTCGGTGACGAACGACGTCTCCTCGGACGTCCGTAGCGGGCGAATACGCGCAGACGATTCTCGCTCTCGATTCTCAAACCATCCCCCGGACCAGTGCCCCGAACGCCGGCAAGCCGAGTGCGCTCGCGACGGTGACGTAGACGATCGGGGACATCTCGAGGACGCGCCACGCGGCGTCGCCGAGTCCGATCGCGAACGCCGCCAGGACGAGCACGCCGAAGCCGAGTGCGCCGGCGACACCGCGCCACACGCTCGGCGAGACGAGCCCGACGAGCGCACCGCCGACGACGAGGCCGAACCAGTGGAGCCACGCGAGCGCGAGTCCGACACCGACCACCGCGAAGACGGCGATTCCGTGCACCCGCGGCTCCGTTCGCACGCGCTCGAGGACCCGTCGACCATCCGCAAAACGATCGTTTGCGGTCACGACGACCCCTCCTCGAAGGTGACGTCGGGCTCCCCCTCGAGCACCCGGTCCATCGGTTTCTGGTCGTTCGCGAGCCAGCGCTCGAACTGGTCGGCGTAGTGCTCGGAGAAGTAGTCCCCGGAGTTGCCGCCGGGCAAGATTGCCGTGGCGTCGCCGCCGGGTTCGACGACCATGCGCCAGCTCGCGCCAACCGCCGTCTCGACGCGGTAGTTCTTCACCGTCGCCCGCGAGCCGTCCGCCGCTCTCTCGGGGTAGTTGAGGAAGGGCGCTTCCGGGCCGAACGGGTGCTCGATCACGCGCGTCGAGTTCCAGTCGCCGTAGGTGCCCCACCCTTCCTCGTCGATTTCGTCGAGGGCACCCTCGAGCCCCTCGACCATCGTCTCGGCTCGCGACCGCACTTCGAAGAACGCGCTCTCCTCGGGCAGCGTCGCGATCACCCAGTCGTTGGGATAGTACGACTCGTCGAGGCCGGCGTCGTCGAACTCGGGCTCGAGGACCAGTCGTCGGAAGTGGTCTATCCAGCGGGCGAAGATCAGCGCGCCGCGGGAATCCGCCTCCATCTCGTACTCCCACGCGGCGAGCGTCTCGCCGGCATCCGCGAGTTCGTCCGAGCGATCGTCGTGCGCCTCCAGCGACTCGAGCAACTCGGGGACGAGGTGTTCGGCCCGGGCGTCGTAAATGTCGTTCTGAAGGGTGCGGTGAAGGTCGGGATCCGTCGGCTCGCTCGACTCGACGCGCTCGTCGAGGCGGTCGTAGATGCGCGCGCCGCGGTAGGGAGTCGCGAAGGCCACGCCGATGTAGTGTTCGGGATCGTCGACGACGCGCTGGTTGGCCGTCGCGAGGACGCCCGGATCGATCTCGTGGGGCTTCTCCTCGAAGGGGACGAACCCGTCCCAGGTGGAGTCGCCGAAGGGGGTGAACCCCTCCCACTCACCCTCGGCCGCGGAGCCGTCGAAGATCCGATTCCCCGAGACCGCCTCGCCGTCGATCTCCCGAACCGGGAGTTTGCCCGTCGCGTAGTACAGCGTCCGGCCGTCGGCGTCGGCGTAGACGAGGTTCTGCGTCGGCAGGTCGAACCGCCGGGTCGCCTCGAGCAGGTCGTCGATCCCCTCGCTTCGCTCGTACTCGTAGATCGCTTCCGTCGTTCGCGTGGCCGTGTGGCCGGTCCAGGCGACCCCGACCGTCCGCTCCTCGCGCTCGATCACCGGTCCGTGGACGGTCTTCCTGAGGGTGAGCGTCCGGTTTTCGCCGTCGGCGACGGCGATCTCGCGCTCCTCGGTCTCGAACTCGCGCCACTCGCCACGGTAGCGGTATCGTTCGCCGTCCTCGTCGATCTCGTACCGGTAGCAATCCAGCACGTCCGCGCCGACGTTCGTGAACGACCAGGTCCCGTGTTCGTTCGCGCCCGTGATGACGAACGGGACGCCGGGGAAGGTCGCGCCGCGGACCGATGTTTCGGGCGTCTCGACGTGTTGTTCGTACCACAGCGGCGGCGCCATCAGCGAGAGGTGCGGATCGTAGGCGACGATCGGCTGCCCGCTGGTGGTGTGGTCGCCCGAGACGACCCAGCTGTTCGAGCCGACGCCCGTCGGCGACTCGAACCGAGAGAGCCAGTTCGTCAGGGCCGGATCGACCGGCTCGCTCTCGGTCATGGACGGTCGCTCGAGCGTCTCCCCATCCACCGACTCCCGCAGGATCGGAACGTCGTGGTCCATCCGTTCCGGGTAGAGCTCCTCGAGGACGTCCTCGCCGAGTCGGTCGGCGATCAGCGCGCGGCGGAGCTCGCCGAAGTTCCCCGTCAGCGTCCACGAGATCTGCTTCTCCATCAGCATCGAGTCGGCGGGCGTCCACGGCTCCGGCTCGTAGCCGAGCAGTTCGAACTCGAGCGGCAGTGCGCCGCGGTCGACGACCGCGTTGACGCCGTCCGCGTAGGCCTCGACGAGCGGTCCGGCGGGCGTCTCGGCGACGTGCTCCCAGGTCGCCTCGGCCGCGCCCGCGAAGTCCATCGCGACGTGGAACTCGTCGTCCTCGAGCGTCGCATCGCCGACGAGTTCCGAGAGTTGGCCCCGCATGACCCGCCGCTGCAGGTCGAGTTGCGCGAGGCGGTCGAACGCCTGCACGTAGCCGACGGCGAAGTACGCCGCGGGTTCGGACTCCGAGTCGACGTGTGGCACGCCGTAGTCGTCGTATCGCACGGTCGCGGCGCCGTACGGGCTCTCGACGGCTTCGGGCAACGTCCTGTCGGCGGCGTCCCAGGCGGTTCCCGAGAGGGGCGCGAACTGCTCGAGCAACTCCCGGGCGGACGTGAGCGTCAGCCCGCCGACGCCGGCGGCGAGTGCGCCGGCGAGGACGGTGCGCCGAGTCGGATCTGCTGTCACTGGTAGAATAGTTCGACGCCGCCCACATAACTGTCAGTGTTCGAACGGAACTGCCGGGGTGAGCAGGCGGCGATTCAGGGCCGCGAGGAACGCCACCGATGGCTGAAGGGTTCCGGTACGGTACGCGCGGACGAACGCCCTTAACGATCGTCCGCCTACTAGGGGCTATGACTCGGCTCCAGGTCGCGTCGACCCCGGACGGCCGCCGACTGGAGGCCTCGCACGTCTTCGCCGCCCCGTCGGAGGAAGCCTGGGATCTGCTCGTCGACACGCAGCGGTGGCCGGAGTGGTCGCCGCTCATCACCGGCGTCGAAGCGACGGATCGTCGGGTTCGAACGGGAACGACCGGGCGAGTGAGTCTCCCCGGCGTCTGGTTGCCGTTCGAAATCACCTCCTGTGCGGATCACCGCTGGACGTGGCAGGTCGCCCGACTGCCCGTAACCGGCCACCGCGTGGACGACCTCGGCGACGACCGGTGCCGACTCGTCTTCGAACTCCCGTTGCGCGCGTCCGGATACGCGCCCGTCTGTCTGCGAGCGCTCGAGCGGATCGAAACGGTCCTCGAGGAGGAAGCGGGCGCTCGCTGAGCCACCGCAGCGTCTTCGGTAACTGTGTGATAGCTGGTTCTAATCCGAACTGGTATACTGCATCGAGTCGTAGCGGCGGGTAGATTTCCACGATGGCACCCCCCGAATCCTCGAGTCAGCACCAGGACCACGACGACGCCTGTCCCGTCGTCGAATCGCTCGAACAGATCGGCTCACAGTGGCGACTCGCCGTCCTCCACGCGCTGCTCGACGGCGAACACCGGTTCAACGAACTCAAACGGGCGACCGGCGCCAACGCGCGGACGCTCTCGCGCGTGCTCGACGACCTCGGCGAGACGGGGTTCGTCGAGCGTCGTCTCGAGGAGGACGCACCGATCGCCACCTACTACAGCCTCACGGAGAAAGGCGAATCGCTCGAGCCGGTGTTCGACGAGGTCGCGTGCTGGGCGACCAGCTGGCTCGACGAGGAGGCGCTCGAGAAACGGTAACGGCGCCGCGGCACCGATAATTTTCGGCTATTCGCTCGACGACGATACCGACGCCGACGGGACGAGGTGCTGCAGTGCCGTCGCTCGCTTCGTTCCGGACGGTGGAAAGGATATTCGCGGATCAGTATTCGCGGATCAGTACGGCAGGAAGTACAGCACCACCGCCAGGAAGGGAACGAGCGCGAGTAGCATGGCGATCGCGTACCCGAACATCTCTCGCGCCCTGATCTGCGTGATCGCGAGCAGCGGGAGCGCCCAGAACGGATTCAGCAGATTCGTGTGGGCGTCGCCGACGGCGTAGGCCATCGTCGCGTGTCCGATCGGAATTCCCAGATCCTGCGCGGCCCCGAGTACCGACGGCCCGAGGACGATCCACTCGCCGCCTCCGGAGGGAACGAAGAGGTTGACCACGGCCGCGGTGAGCCAGGCGATCACGGGGAACGTCTCCGGCGTCGAGATCGCGAGCATTCCTTCGGCCATCGTCTCCGCGAGCCCGGAGCCGGCCATCATCCCCTGGATCCCCGCGAAGAAGGGAAACAGGAGAATAATTCCCGCGGCGGCTTCCGCGGCTTCTCCGAACCGCTCGCGGTAGACGGCCGGACGGGTGTAGATCGCGAGGCCGACGAACAGGAACGCGAAGTTCAGCACGTTCAGGTCGAGCGCGTCGAGTCCGAGCGTCCAGAACTGCCAGCCGACCACGGCGACGCCGGTCAGAGCGATGAATCCGCCGAGGAGTCGGCTGTTGTCGATCCGCTCCGCCGGCAGCGTCTCGTCACGCCGGTCCGCGTTCGGCTCCGGCGCGGGTTCGTCCGTCACCTCTTCGTCGCGCCCGCCGTCCGGCGTAGCCTCGAACAGCTCTTCTTCGGCGATGTACTCGGTGATGCCCTTCGACCGCTCCGGCGAGGGCGTCAGCAGGTAGAGCACGATCGCCGCGAAGACGATCGACAGGGCGGTCAGCGCGAGCGCGTACGAACTGAAGATCGTCGCCGACGTACCGACGGGATCGTCGACGATGCCGAGTTCGATGAACTCGTTGCCCGGCGTCGCGAGCAAGAGCGGTGCCGACCCGGATAGTCCCCAGTGCCAGGTGAGTCCGAGTCCCATGTAGCCGGCGACGCAGAGGAGCGGATAGTGGACCTCAATCCCCTCACGATAGGCGGCTTTCCCCATCTCCCGGGCGAAGATCGCGCCGACGACGAGGCTAAACCCCCAGTGAACCCAAGCCAGCGCCATCGAGACGACGCCAACCAGGACGACCGCCTGCTTGTTGGTCCGTGGCATCGTCGCCAGCCGCTGGAGCGCGCTGTTGACGTAGGGGTGATACGCGATGACGAATCCCGTCATGATGATCAGGACCATCTGCATCGCGAACGTCAGGAAGGCCCAGAAGCCGTCGTACCAGTGAAACACCATGTCCGTCGGCCCTTCCCCCTGAACGACCATTCCTACCACGAACACGACGTACGAGAGGATGATCGCGAACAGGAACGGGCTCGGCATCCACCGCTCGACCGCGTCCGCGATGCGTTCCCCCGCTCGTTCGATAACGTTGCCACGTGCCGCCGGTGATTCGGTCGACATATGTCCATGTGAACTGACCACATACTAAAGACTATGTGAATTCACGGACCAGTGATACGGGATGGATCGCGACGATAACCCTGTCCGCTCCCGCGGTAACACTGCGGACAGGACGGGCGACGGAATCGTCTACCGCGGGTGGTACGTCGTCGCTGGGGGCTTCGTCGGCGCGCTCATCGTCTTCGGCCTCTCCTACGCTTTCGGGGTCTTTCTCGAGCCGATGCAGCGAGACCTGGGCGTCTCTCGGTCCGGCATCTCGTTCGTGTTCTCCGTCCAGACCGTCGTGATCTACCTCTCGGCGGCGGGGCTGGGGGTCCTCGCGGATCGGTTCGGCGTTCGTCGACTGCTGCTCGTCGGCGGGGCCGCGCTCGCGATCGGCGGGGTCTGGACGAGTCGCACCGACTCCTACGGGGCGTTGCTGCTCTCCTACGGGGTCGTCGTCGCGATCGGACTCGGCGCGATCTACGTCGTCTCCTACGCGACGGTCCCCCGGTGGTTCCAGCGCCGTCGCGGTCTCGCGACCGGCGTCACGACCGCCGGACTCGGCGTCGGAATGGTCGTGCTGGCACCGGCCGCGAGCGTCCTCGTCGCAGCCCTCGGGTGGCGGCTCGCCCTCCTCGCGCTCGTCTCCGGAGCGGCGGTCGCCGTCGCGGCCGTGACGCCGCTGTTCGCCGACGATCCGGCCTCGAGCGAGGTCGATCCCGGAGAGGAGTTTCCCGGCGGCGTTCCGGACCGCGAGCCCGCGGAGTGGACGACCTATCGACGGGAGGTGATCGCAGTCGCGACGTCGCGATCCTTCCTGCTCGTGTTCGCGGGCTGGGTGCTCATCTACGCGTCGCTGTACGTTGTGCTCGTCCACATCGTCCCGTACGCCGGCGAAATCGGTCTCGACGAGCGAACGGGCGCGCTCGCGCTCGCGACGATCGGCATCACGACCGCCGCCGCCCGGATCTGCATCGGCAGTCTGGCCGATCGGACCGGTCGCGTTCGAACGTTCGTCGTCTGCTCCGCCGTGATGTGTACCTCGACGCTGGTTCTCCCGCTCGTGGGTTCGGCGGCGGCGCTGTACGGCTTCGCCGTCGTCTTCGGCATCGCCTACGGCGGCAACGGAGCGCTTCTCTCGCCGCTCACGGTCGATCTGTTCGGTGCCGCGAACCCGAACGCGATCTTCGGGCTCGTGTCGCTTTCGTTCGCCGTTTCCGGGCTGACCGCGCCCTGGCTCGCCGGTCTCGTCTACGACCTCGTCGGCACGTACACACCCGCGTTCGTCGGAGCGGGAATCATCGGAGTGCTCGGGACGGTACTGGTCGGGATCGCCGGATCCGAGCACCGGTTGGAGAGATGAGACGTTCGATCCGCTGATCGGCGACCCTACGCTGCGATCCGAATTCGGTCCCGGATTTTCGGCGACCGTCAGTCCTCGGTCTCGAGTTCGACCAGTTCCAGCGAGCGGTCGAGGTGACAGACCTCGTGTGGCGGATCGCCGACGATATCCCGGATGCGGTACTCCTCGTCGAACGCGACGCCGTCGGGTTCGCAGTACTCGTGGCTCGGGCACTCGATGTACGGACAGGGACCGGACAGGCTCGTCTTGCTGCCGGCGAACGCGCCCTTCGAGGGGATGTTCGCCGCGACGGAGACGGGTTCGACCTCGACGGCGCGAACCCCCTCGTCGTGCATCGCACACTCGAGCGTCTGGGCGTTCTCGCGGACGGACGTAACGCGGTACTTGGTGTCGGCCGAGAGGTTGAGACACTGGCTTCGGTACGGACAGCCGGCGCAGCCGTCGGCCTCGCCGTGGTAGACGAACTCGGTTCCCGACTCCGCCAGGCGGGATCCGACGAGGGTGACAGTCGACATACGAACCGATAGTCGCCAGGGCTGGTTAAGCCTCACGTCCCGTCGTCCGGACGGCGCTCCGGAGTTACGAGTCCTGTACGACGGAGCCGGTGAGTTCGTCGAGCCGCTCGAAGTACCGCTCTCGGGGCACCTGGTACAGGTCGCGGTAGTCGATCTCGCCGTCGTCGAACTGCCGGGCGAGCTTTAGCGTACAGTCGACCCCCTCCGCGCGCGTCTCGAACCGGTGCGTGTCGTTCAGCGACACGTCGGGCTCGAGGTAGAGCGTTACGAACCAGTCGTTCTCGAGGGTGCGGTCGGTCGGATTCGTTCCCGGCCGCCGGGTCCGCTTGCCGTGTGTCAGGTACAGCGTCGGCAGGCAGGCCGCGGGAAACGCCTCCCCGTTGAACACGTCCGGTCGGTAGGCGAGCACCAGGCGGCCGTCTTCGCCGGCCGACCAGACCTCCCAGCCGTCGGGGAGCGACTCGAGTTCGGTCATGGCCGGCGGTAGGGACGGCGCCCGTAAATCAGCGTCGTCGACCCGCGGACGGAGTGACGGTCCACCGGCGTGCGCTGGATCGGACCGGGACAGGAGTCCGAAAAGAACCGCTCTCTCGAGGATATATGAGATTCGATGAACGAACGCGCGTCGGTGAACGCGGGGTTTGCAGGCCGAGAATTTATTTCATTGACCCTCCTCCGTGGTACGTGGTATCAGTTACGATCGATACGTTCTACACGGGTTGCCTGAAATAAAGTTCTGATAAATACCTTTTGGGGCTAACCTTAAGTAGCTGGATTACTCACTCATTAAATACTATCGGTATCCGTTCGTCGGACCGATCCACTCCGCGCCCGTCCCCGGCGCACCGCCGTCCGAGACCGGTAACCCGGTTCTCGCGCGACGTCGAGTGGTGAAAGATCACATATGGCATGGCACATCGACGCCGCCCGCACAGGTTCGCGCTCTCTGCGAGCCGTCTCGCCGGGAGCACCGAGCGCGTGGGGTCTGTGTCGGGCTTCGACGGGACGGCGGATCCCGACGGTCCGGCAACGCGATGCCGCGGCTGGTCGAACGACGTCAACTCCGATACTACCCGACGACGGGGGAAACCGCAACTGGCAATGATACCATGAACGGTGACATCGAGACGCTCGAGAAGCTCAGTACGGATTACAAGGAATCGATGCCCGCAGACCTGCGGGAGACCAAGTCCTTCGACTGGTACTTGGAAGAGTGCTACGAGGACCCGAAGATTACCCGCAACGCCCACCAACGGGTTGCGGACATGTTCGACTACTACGGTACCACCTACGACGAAACCGAAGGGGTGGTGGAGTACGAACTCGCCTCTAAGGACCCGCTCGGCGACGGCGAGAACACCTTCTACGGGAAGGTGATCCACCAGTCGATCCACGAGTTCGTCAACAAGGTGAAATCGGGCGCTCGTAGACTCGGTCCGGAACGGCGGATCAAGCTCCTGCTCGGGCCGGTCGGCTCCGGGAAGTCACACTTCGACAAACAGGTCCGCAAGTACTTCGAGGACTACACGCTCCGCGAGGAGGGGCGGATGTACACGTTCCGGTGGACCAACCTCTGTGACGTCATCCAGGACCAGGACCCGTCCGACGACGTCGTCCGGTCGCCGATGAACCAGGATCCGCTCGTCTTGCTGCCCCTCGAGCAGCGCCAGCGGGTGATCGACGACCTGAACGAGCAACTCGATGCGCCGTACACGGTCCAGAACGAGCAGGCCCTGGACCCCGAAAGCGAGTTCTACATGGACAGGCTGCTCGCCTACTACGAGGACGACCTCCAGCAGGTGCTCGAGAACCACGTGGAGGTCATCCGACTGATCGCCGACGAGAACAAGCGCCAGTGTCTCGAGACGTTCGAACCCAAGGACAAGAAGAACCAGGACGAGACCGAGCTAACGGGCGACGTCAACTACTCGAAGATCGCCATCTACGGCGAGAGCGATCCGCGCGCGTTCGACTACTCGGGGGCGTTCTGTAACGCCAACCGCGGCGTCTTCTCCGGCGAGGAGCTGCTGAAACTCCAGCGCGAATTCCTCTACGACTTCCTCCACGCGACCCAGGAGCAGACGATCAAGCCGAAGAACAATCCCCGGATCGACATCGACCAGGTGATCGTCGGGCGGACGAACATGCCCGAGTACAAGGACAAGAAGGGCGACGAGAAGATGGAGGCGTTCAACGACCGCACCAAGCGGATCGACTTCCCGTACGTCCTCTCCTACGAGGACGAGGCGCTCATCTACGACAAGATGCTGAACAACGCCGACGTCCCCGACATCAACGTCGAGCCGCACACGCTCGAGATGGCGGGACTGTTCGGCGTCCTGACGAGAGTGGAAGAACCCGACACCGAGACGGTCGACCTGCTCTCGAAGGCCAAGGCGTACAACGGCGAGATCGACGAGGGCGACGACATCGACATCAAAAAGCTCCGCGAGGAGGCCGAGGCGAAAGCCGAGATCGGCGAGGGGATGGTCGGAATCTCACCCCGCTTTATCGGCGACGAGATCGCCGAGGCGATCATGGACTCCAAACACCGCTCTCGAGGGTTCCTCTCGCCGCTGACGGTGTTTAACTTCTTCGAGGAGAACTTAGAGCACCACGGCTCGGTTCCCGAGGAGAACTTCGAGACGTACTACCGCTACCTCGAGACGGTCCGCGAGGAGTACCGCGAGCGCGCCATCGAGGACGTCCGTCACGCCCTCGCCTACGACATCGACGAGATCCAGCGCCAGGGCGAGAAGTACATGGACCACGTGATGGCCTACATCGACGACGACACGATCGAGGACGAGCTCACGGGCCGCGAACAGGAGCCCGACGAGACGTTCCTGCGCTCGGTCGAGGAGAAGCTCGCGGTGCCCGAGGATCGCAAGGAGGACTTCCGCCAGGAGGTCAGCAACTGGGTCTCCCGGCGCGCCCGCGAGGGGGAGGCGTTCAACCCGCAGGACAACGAGCGCCTGCGCCGCGCCCTGGAGCGCAAGCTCTGGGAGGACAAGAAGCACAACATCAACTTCTCGGCGCTGGTGTCGGCCAACGAGTTCGACGACGACGAGCGCTCGGCGTGGATCGACGCGCTAATGGAACAGGGCTACTCCGAGGAAGGGGCCAAGGAAGTGCTCGAGTTCGCCGGCGCCGAGGTCGCCAAAGCCGAGATGGAAGACTAACATGACCGGACGCGACTACGTCAGCGAGGCCGACCGCACCCTGGAGGAGACCTACGAAGAGCCGATGACCCTCGCTACCTACGTCGACCGCGTCTTCGAGAACCCGACGATCGCCTCCCACGCCTCGAAGTACCTGCTCGAGGCGATCGAGGCCGCCGGCACCCGTACCGTGGTCGAGGAGGGCGAGGAGAAGGAGCGCTACCGATTTTTCGACGATCCGCACAACGACGGCGAACACGCGATTCTCGGCAACACCGAGGTGCTGAACCAGTTCGTCGACGATCTCCGGTCGATCGCGGCGGGCCGAGCGAAGGACGAGAAGATCATCTGGTTCGAGGGCCCGACGGCGACCGGCAAGTCCGAACTCAAGCGCTGTCTGGTCAACGGGCTGCGCGAGTACTCGAAGACGCCCGAGGGGCGCCGATACACCGTCGAGTGGAACGTCACCACCGCTGACGTCGAGGAGCGCGGCCTGAGCTACGGCACCGACTCGACCGCCGTAGACGACACGAACTGGTACGAGAGTCCGGTCCAGGCGCATCCGCTCTCCGTCTTCCCCGACGAGATCCGCGAGGACCTCCTCGGGGAGCTAAACGGCCACCTCGAGGATCACGTCCCCGTTCGGGTCGACGCCGCGCTGGATCCGTTCTCTCGGGAGGCGTACAACTACCTCGAGGAGCACTACCGCCGCAAAGGGGAGGAAGCCCTGTTCTCGGCGATCGCCGACGACCAGCACCTCCGCGTGAAAAACTACGTCGTCGGCATCGGCCAGGGCGTCGGCGTCCTCCACAGCGAGGACGACGGCCGTCCCAAGGAGCGACTCGTCGGCTCGTGGATGCACGGAATGCTCCAGGAACTGGATTCGCGCGGGCGGAAGAACCCGCAGGCGTTCAGCTACGACGGCGTGCTGTCGCAGGGTAACGGCGTCCTCACGGTCGTCGAGGACGCGGCCCAGCACGCCGACCTGCTGCAGAAGCTGCTGAACGTTCCCGACGAACAGTCGGTGAAACTCGATCAGGGGATCGGGATGGACGTCGACACGCAGATGCTGATCATCTCGAATCCCGATCTCGAGGCGCAACTCAACCAGCACTCCGATCGCAACGGGATGGATCCGCTGAAGGCGCTCAAACGGCGGCTCGACAGACACGAGTTCGGCTACCTGACGAACCTGAGCCTCGAGACCGAGCTCATCCGCCGGGAACTGACCAACGAGACGGAGGTCTGGGAGGACGACCGCTACGGCGACCTCGCCGACCGTATCCGCGAACCGGTGACGGTGAAAGTCAAGGACCGCGACGGCGAGACGCGGCCTCGGGAGTTCGCCCCGCACGCGCTCGAAGCGGCGGCGCTGTACGCGGTCGTCACCCGACTGGACGAGGAGGACCTCCCGAACGGGCTGGACCTCGTCGACAAGGCGCTGATCTTCGATCAGGGCTACCTCCAGGAGGGGGACACGCGCCGCGACAAGGAGGAGTTCGACTTCAACGACGACGGACAGGACGGCGATCACGGGATTCCCGTCACCTACACGCGGGATACCCTGGCGGAACTGCTCCAGACCGACCGGGATCGCCACCACTCGGAGCTCCCGGTCGAGGACGTCGTGATGCCTCGCGACGTGCTGAACACGATGGCCGAGGGGTTATCCGAGGCGCCGGTGTTCTCGACGGGCGAGCGTTCGGAGTTCGAGAACCGGGTCGTTCCGGTGAAGAACTACGTCTTCGATCAGCAGGAAAGCGACGTCATCGAGGCGATCATGCACGAGAAACGAGTCGACGAGGAGACCGTCGCCGAGTACGTCGAACACGTCTACGCCTGGGAGACCGAGGAGCCGCTGTACAACGACCGCGGCGAGCGCGTCGAGCCGGATCCGCTGAAGATGAAGCTGTTCGAGATCGAGCATCTGGGCCGGTTCTCCGAGGCCGAGTACGAGGGCAACACGCCCCGCGAGAGCGTGCGGAACTTCCGCCGCGAGAAGGTGATCACGTCGCTGAACCGCCACGCGTGGGAGCACCGCGACGAAGACTTCTCGGTCGAGGACGTCGACCTGGCGGCGATCCCGGTGATCAGGTCCGTCCTCGAGAGCCACGACTGGGACGACGTCGAGCGGACCTTCGAAGACTTCGACCCGCGCCAGTGGGACGACCCGCCGGGCGGGACGGAGACCGAGACGGTCAAAGCACAGACGATCGAGACGATGGTCGAGCGCTTCGACTACTCCGAGGCGTCGGCCGAACTGACCAGCAGACACGTTATGGGACAGGTGTGCTACAGATGGGACTGAGAGACGACCTCGAACGATTCCGAGAAGTCGGCGAGGACCGCCGCGAGGACCTCGCCGATTTCATCAAGTACGGCGACCTCGGCGGCAGTCGATCCGACCAGATCCAGATTCCGGTCAAGATCGTCTCGCTGCCGGAGTTCGAGTACGATCAGCGCGACCAGGGCGGCGTCGGACAGGGTGACGGCGGTACCCCCGACGTCGGCCAGCCGGTCGGCCAGCCACAGCCCCAGCCGGGTGACGACGACGGCGACGGCGACGAACCCGGCGAGGAGGGTGGCGACCACGAGTACTACGAGATGGACCCCGAGGAGTTCGCGCAGGAACTCGACGAGGAACTCGGGCTCGACCTCGATCCGAAGGGCAAGAAGGTCGTCGAGGAGAAGGAGGGTCCCTTCACCGACCTCACCCGAACCGGACCCGACAGCACGCTCGACTTCGAGCGGATGTTCAAGGAGGGGTTAAAGCGCAAACTCGCGATGGACTTCGACGAGGAGTACCTCCGCGAGGTGTGCAAGATCGAGGGCTTCGGCCCCCGCGACGTCTTCGAGTGGGCCCGCGGCGAGAACCTACCCGTGTCGATGGCCTGGATCCAGGACGCCTACGACGATATCCCGTCCCAGGAACGGAACACGTGGGCCTCGATCGAGGAGGTCGAGCAGAACGTCGAGCGCGAGAGCGTTCAGCAGAAGATCCAGCGCGAGGGGATCAAACACGTCCCCTTCCGCCGCGAGGACGAGCGCTACCGCTACCCGAAGATCATCGAGGAGAAGGAGAAAAACGTCGTGGTCGTCAACATCCGCGACGTCTCCGGATCGATGCGCGAGAAGAAACGCGAACTCGTCGAGCGCACCTTCACGCCGCTCGACTGGTATCTCACCGGGAAGTACGACAACGCCGAGTTCGTCTACATCGCTCACGACGCCGACGCCTGGGAGGTCGATCGCGAGGAGTTCTTCGGCATCCGATCCGGCGGCGGAACGAAGATTTCGAGCGCGTACGAACTCGCCGCCGAGCTGTTAGAGGAGTACCCCTGGACCGACTGGAACCGCTACGTCTTCGCGGCGGGCGACTCCGAGAACTCGAGCAACGACACCGGCGAACGGGTGATTCCGCTGATGGAGGAGATCCCGGCGAACCTTCACGCCTACGTGGAGACCCAGCCGAGCGGCAACGCGATCAACGCCACCCACGCCGAGGAACTCGAGCGCCACTTCGGCACCGACGCCGCCGACGTGGCCGTGGCCTACGTCAACGGCAAGGACGACGTGACCGACGCGATCTACGAGATTCTCAGCACGGAGAGTGAGACCGATGAGTAAGTCCAACTCAAACGCCGACAGATTCCGCAAACAGGCGATCGCGACCGACCTCGAGGAACCGGTTCTGGAGGCGCGCAACCTCGCCACGAAGCTCGGCCTCGAGCCGTACCCGGTCAACTACTGGATCATCGACTACGACGAGATGAACGAACTCATCGCCTACGGCGGGTTCCAGTCGCGGTACCCCCACTGGCGGTGGGGGATGCAGTACGACCGCCAGCAGAAACAAGGCCAGTACGGCGGCGGCAAGGCCTTCGAGATCGTCAACAACGACAACCCGGCTCACGCGTTCCTCCAGGAGTCGAACACGCTGGCCGACCAGAAGGCGGTCATCACGCACGTCGAGGCCCACTCCGACTTCTTCGCGAACAACGAGTGGTTCGGCCTCTTCACTCGGGGCCAGTCCGACGAGGGGCAGGTCAACGCCGCGGCCATGCTCGAGCGTCACGCTCGCTCGATCGACGAGTACATGTCCGATCCCGAGATCGACCGCGCCGAGGTCGAGAAGTGGATCGATCACGGTCTCTCGCTCGAGGACAACATCGACCAGCACCAGGTGTTTACCCGTCGACTCGACATCGACGGCCCCGTCGAGGAGATCGACGAGGACCTGGCCGCGAAACTCGACGAACTGGGGCTCTCCGACGAGATCAAAGGGGAGGTGTTCGACGAGGAGTGGATCGAAAAGCTCGAGGGCGAAGATGGCCCCTCGAACTTCCCCGAAACGCCCCAGAAGGACGTGCTGGCGTTCGTCCGCGAGCACGGCAAACGGTACGACGAGGATGCCGGGCGCGCCGTCGAGATGGAGCCCTGGCAGCGGGACGTCCTCGATATGATGCGGGCGGAGGCGTACTACTTCGCCGCCCAGAAGATGACCAAGGTGATGAACGAAGGGTGGGCCGCCTACTGGGAGTCGACGATGATGACCGACGAGGTGTTCGCCGGCGACGACGAGTTCGTAAACTACGCGGATCACATGGCGAAGGTGCTCGCCTCCGGCGGTCTCAACCCCTACAGTCTCGGGATGGAGCTGTGGGAGTACGTCGAGAACACGACCAACCGCCGCGAGGTGCTCGAGCGCCTGCTGCGCGTCGAGGGGATCTCCTGGCGCAACCTGACGGAGGTCGTCGACTTCGACGAGGTCCTCGAGATCCTGGAGCCGCCGGAAGCGCTCGCCAGCATCGATGCCGAGAGCCTCGACGATCTCGCAGAGCTTCCCGACGAGTGGATCGACGACGAAGCGCTCGAGCGCGCTCGGGTGGGCGAAATTAGCGTCGAAAAGTACCCCTGGAAGCTGCTCACCTACGAGGGGCTGGCCCGCCGACATTACTCGCTGGTCGAGCGTCAGAACCGCGGGTTCTTGAGCCGGGTCAACCAGAACGAACTCGAGCGGATCGGCCGCTACCTCTTCGACGACGCCCGGTACGCGTCGGTCGGGGAGGCGCTCGAAGACGTCGACTTCGCCGCGGGCTGGGATCGGCTCTTCGACGTCCGCGAGAGCCACAACGACGTCACGTTCTTGGACGAGTTTCTCACCCAGGAGTTCATCACGGAGAACAACTACTTCACCTACGAGCACTCGCAAGCGACGGGGCAGTTCCACGTCGCCAGCGACGCCGCCGAGGACGTCAAAAAGAAGCTGCTGTTGCAGTTCACGAACTTCGGGAAGCCGACGATCGCCGTCTACGACGGGAACTACAACAACGCGAACGAACTGCTGCTCGGCCACCAGTACAACGGCGTGATGCTCGACCTCGGGCAGGCCCGGGAGACGCTGAAGCGGATCTTCGAACTCTGGGGTCGTCCCGTGAACCTGCTGACGATCGTCAAGGAGGTCGACGAACACGACGTCGAGGTCGCAAAGCGTCGCAACCGCGAACCCGAACCCGAAGAGCGCGGGAAACTGCTCCGGTACGACGGGACCGAGGTGACGATCGAGGACGTCCCCTGGGAGGAGGTCGAACACCTCTCGGCCGACGACGTCGACTACGACACGAAGCCGGACGAATGGCTCGCCTGAGCCGCCGATTGTGCGAACCGGGATGGAAAAAACGGTCGGAACACTTTTACTGACTTTCACGCATGGCTCACACGAGATGGACGGGGATGGGGGCGAGGCCGTCGAGCAGAGTCGTCGATCCGGCACGGCGGATCTGCCGTCGGTACTCGCACGGCTCGACGCTCAGGAACCGGAAACCAGACAGGCCGCCGTACGAACGATCCGTAAGGGGATCGACGACCGACCGGGCGCGTACGTGCCGACGGTTCCGAAGCTCCGGGGGTTGCTGACCCGACCGGAATTCGAGGCCCGGGAAGACGTCGCGTACTGTCTCGCCGAACTGGCGCGAGAGGCGCCGGCCGACGTCGCTCCGTCGGTCGACGAACTCATCTGGTTCGCCGCCGACCACGAACGAGCACCGGCGACGCGACACCTGCTTCGCTGTCTCGCCGCCGTCGCCGCCGACCAGCCGGAGGCCGTCGCGGGTCACGTCCCGACGATCGTCGCCGTGCTGTCGGTTCGTCGGGGGTACGACCGCTGGGGACTCCGGACGCTGATGCGCGTTTCGCGGACGGATCCGGACGCGCTCGAGCCGGCAGTACCGTTGCTTTCGGACGCGCTGGCGGCGAACCCCGAGGCGAACGGTGTCCCGACGCTCACCGTGCTGGGTCGCGTCGCTCGCTCGGAGCTCTCGCTTTCGTCGCTCTCGTTCGTCGAGCACGCGATCGAACTCGCCGATCACGACGACGACTCGCTGCGGCGGAACGCGATCGGCTGTCTGGCCGACGTCGCTCATCAGACGCCGTCCGCGGTCGAGGAGGCCTGCCCCGTGATCGCCCCGGCCCTCGAGAGCGACGACGCGAAGACGCGGGCCAACGCGGCGGTCACGATCGGCCGCGTCGCCGCCGGACGACCGAACGTCGTCGATCCTGCGCGGACGCAACTGCTCGAACTGCTCGGGGACGAGTCCCCGTCCGTCCGCGCGAACGCCTGCGTCGCGCTCGGCTACGGGAACGTCACCGAAGCCCGCGAGCAACTTTCGCGGCTCGCGACCGGAGATCCGGAGCCGACTGTACGCGATCGGGCGGCGTGGGCCTGTGATCAGCTTTCGTAGCCGGCAGGTAGCGCCGTGGCGTCGTTTCAGCGGCCGACGAGCTGAATCGGACGATCCGCGGAGATACAGTCGACGCCGCGGAGTCCGAGCACTCGCGCGGTCGTCCATCGCTCGATCGCCCAGGCGTGTATCTCGAGTCCCACCGCCTTCGCCCGGGGGACGAGACGCGTCGTCAGACAGCGCCAGTAGTTCGCACCGATGACGTCGCAATCGAGTTCGACGGCGGTGGTGACCGGAGACTCGAGTCGCCGGCTGACGAGCAGTCCCGTCGGCTGGTCACGGTCGTGTTCCCGGATCGATCGCAGTTCGGGGAGCAGGAAGGAGGTGACGACGACCCGATTCTCGACGGCCGTGACGGCCTCGAGGATGTCCCCGGCGATACCGAGCTCTTTCATCTCGAGGTTGACCTCGACGTGTGGCGGGAGCGCCTCGAGCATCTCCTCGAGCGTCGGGATTCGCTCGTCCGACTCGAACACCGAGAGCGTCCGCAGCTCCTCGAGTGCGGTGTCGGCGACCGTGCCGACGCTCCCGGTGACCCGATCGATCGTCTCGTCGTGGATCACGACGAGTTCGCCCGATCCGCAACGTCTCACGTCGAACTCGACGGCGTCGGCCTGGGCTGCCGCGGACTGAACGGCAGCGATCGTGTTCTCCGGAGCCGTCGCGGCGAAGCCGCGATGAGCGATCAGACGCATTCGAACGGAGAAACGACGGGGGACGGCTTTAGCCTGTGGTCTGCCGATTCCGTCACAGCTGCCGACCGGGATGACTCCGCACATATGATACCGTTCCGATATGATTTAGATTGTCCGTGTAGTCGTAATAAACGGGAGACTCAGCGCCCCACGAATAACTATTCGCCATATAGGAGTGATCAGTAATCGTCGCCTGTCGGCAAACAGACTTATATAGTCACGATAAGTAAACAGTCATAGTTTCAGTATAGTATGAAAAGTCAATATGTTTTGACCTCGGGGTCCTCGGTCCTGGAGGAGTACCGATACGACGCCGCGGCCGAAGACCGCGTACGGATGTTACTCGTCGAGAGTGACTCCGACGACGCGCAACTCGTCTGTGAGGCCTTCGGGGCGGTTTCGACGGAAACCACGATCGACGTGGTGCCGGACGGCGAGGCGGCACTGGAGTTCCTCGAGCAGCGCGTCGACGAGACCGATCCGGTTCCGGACCTCGTGCTTCTCAACCTGGAACTTCCCGGAATGGACGGATTCGAGTTTCTCGAGGCGGTTCGAGCGGACGGCGAACTGGCTCACTTACCGGTACTCGTGCTGACGAACTCGAACGCCAGCGAGGACGTCAACGAGAGTTACGACCGCGCCGCAAACGCCTACCTCACGAAGCCGTCCGACCCCGCCGCATTCGAGCGGATCGCGAGCGCGATCGAGCGCTTCTGGTTCGAGCGAGCCTCGCTTCCGCCGATCTCCTCCTGACGGTTCTTCTTCGCCGGATCCCTCTCACTCCCGGCTCCGCAGACGTTGCCGCCAGCGCCCCGACGATTGATCTGTCTTGCCGTTGGAGGGGACGGTATGTCACCGAAGACAGCCTTCGACGTCGACTTCGACGGAACCGTCGCCGTGATCACGGGTGCGAGCGGTGCGCTGGGAAGCGCGACCGTCGACCGCTTTCGCGAGGCCGGTGCGACCGTCTGTGCCGTCGACGTGGTCGAACCCGACGACGAGGGCAGTTTGCTCGAGACCGACGCCGGAACCCACTTTTACGAGGCCGACCTGACCGACGAGGACGACGTCGCGCGCCTCGTCGACGATCTCGTCGACGACCACGGTCGGATCGATCACCTCTGTAACATCGCCGGCACCTGGCGCGGCGGCGATCCGATCGAGGAGACCGACCTCGAGGAGTTCGACCTGCTGGTCGACGTGAACCTGAAGACGGCCTTCCTGGCCTCGAAGCGCGCGCTGCCCCACCTCCAGCAGTCCGAAGGATCGATCGTCAGCATCAGCGCTCGGTCGTCGCTCGAGGGAGGGGAGGGTGACGGTCCCTACCGGATCACGAAGGCCGGAATCCGACTGCTGACGGAGACGCTGGCCGAGGAGAACGAGGGCGTCGTCCGGGCGAACTGCGTGATGCCCAGCGTGATCGACACGCCGATGAACCGTGAGATGATGCCCGACGCCGATCACGACTCGTGGGTCGAACCGCGCGAGATCGCGGACGTGCTGGCGTTTCTCTGTAGCGACGGGGCGGCAGTGACGAGCGGTGCAGCCGTGCCCGTTTACGGCGAGGCCTAACGAGACCGGGGTCCCGGTCTCCAACCGTCGCTCGCTAGTGGCGGATTAATCGGACGGCGTGTGAAACGGATCCGGCCGAACGCACCTGTTATGGGTCACAACACCGTGTCACACCGGAACATATAACAGGGGGTCCGAAAAAGTAGGTGACTATGTGGAGGGGTACCAATGGCGACTGTCGATGAGGTGGTAAATCGAGGGCGGGGGCTCACTCTCGAGCAGATTATGCTCGTACTCGCAGTATTCGTGACCCTGGTACTGGCCGTGGATCTCGTCCACGGGGTTGTGACGGGGAGATACAGCATCTCCCGGATCGGCAGGTACGCCTGGCAAGGGTTGATGTACGGTCTGATCATCGGACTGGCCGGCATCGGCCTCTCGATGACGTACAGCATCCTGAACTTCGCGAATTTCGCCCACGGGGACTACATCTCGACGGGGGCGTTTCTCGGCTGGGGTATAACGTATCTCATCGCCGGACGAACGCTCATGTTCGGGGAGGAGGTGAGTTTCGGACACCTCGCCCTCGTCGCCCCGCAGCGCGGGGTCGGGGGCGCTGAGATCGGCATTTCGATCTGGTCGACGCCGCTGGCGATTCTGATCGGCCTCGTGTTCACCGGCGTCGCCACCGCCGCACTCGTCCTGCTTATCGATCGGTACGTGTACAAGCCGATGCGCGGTTCTGGCGGGATTCCGCTGTTGATCGCGAGTATCGGGGTCGCGTTCGCGCTCCGGTACCTCCTCGTGTTCGTCTACTCGTCGCGTACGCGCGGAACGACGAGCACCTTCGGACTGCCGGAGTTCGATTTCCTGTTGGTCGACGGAACCGTCAACGTCGACATGCACGACTTCACACTGCTGGTGGCGGCGGGTAGCCTCATGATCGGTGTCCACCTCCTGCTCCAGAAAACGAAGTTGGGGAAAGCGATGCGCGCGATGTCCGACAACAAGGACCTCGCGCAGGTGACCGGCATTCCGACCGAACGCGTCATTCGCTGGACGTGGATCATCGGCGGCGGCCTGGCGGGCGTCGCGGGGTACCTCATGGTGCTCTGGACGGGAACGATCAGTTATCAGTTCGGCTGGCTGTTACTGCTGCTTATCTTCTCCGCGGTGATCCTCGGCGGTATCGGTTCGGTTTACGGCGCCATCGTCGGCGGAATCGTCATCGGACTGGCGATGCGCCTCTCCCTGATCTGGTTACCGGGCGGTGACTTCACCACGATCACCGCGTTCCTCATCATGATCGTCGTACTGCTGATCAAACCATCGGGACTGTTCGGAGGGAAGACGACAGCATGAGCACGAACGAAATCAACGTACGAGATCGGTTCGACGAGTACTGGGAGTACGACGCGGTGAAGATCCTGGCAGTCATCGGCGCCATCTACGTCGTGTACGCGGCGATCGGGCTGGCGCTCGGATACTCGATGGACGGTATCGTCAACACGCTCAGACAGTTGACGTACCTCATCGCCGTCTACGGCATGGTCGCCCTCGCGTTGAACTTACACTGGGGCTACACCGGACTGTTCAACATCGGGGTCGCCGGGTTCATGGCGATCGGGTTGTACGTGACGATGATGCTCGCCAAACCCGTCGAGACGACGGGTGCGGCCCAGTATCCGGGCCTCGGCCTTCCGATGCCGATCGCCGTGGCCGGCGGTGTTCTCGCGGCCGCTATCGCGGGACTCATCGTCGCGCTTCCGGCGTTGCGACTGCGCGCTGACTACCTCGCGATCGTCACCATCGCGTTCTCCGAGATCGTGCGCCTCGCTCTCAAGTCCGGCCCGTTAGAGAGCTTTACGATCTTCGGGACGGAGCTCGGAACGGGCGGCGGTCGGGGAATCATCGCGAACTACTCGGATCCGATGAATTTCATCTTCGATCTCCCCGCGTTCACGACCTTCGTCGACGCGACGAATCGGTGGTTCGGATTCGGGCCGCGACAGGCGCGAGCGCTCGCGTATTCGCTGGTCCTCCTCCTGTTTCTCGTCGGCTTCTACTGGCTCATCCAGCGAACCAGCCGATCGCCGTTCGGGCGCGTACTCAAGGCGATTCGCGAAGACGAGGAGGCGGCACAGTCACTCGGGAAGGACACGAACACGTTCAAGATCAAGGTGTTCGTCCTCGGGTGTGCGCTTATGGGGCTGGCGGGCATCCTGTGGCGATTCCGCCGGACTGGGGTTACGCCAGACGCGTTCCGCCCGCACGTTACGTTTTTCATCTGGATCGCACTGATCATCGGCGGCGCGGGATCGAACACGGGAAGCATCCTCGGATCCGGGCTGTTCGTGGCCGTCCTCTTCGAGGGGCCGCGGTACATCCGTCGACTGATCTACTCGTGGGTCGACGTCGAAGCGGCCCCGAACACGTTCGCGGAAGGGTCCGGAGCCCTGCTGGCGGCCGATCCGATACCGCTGCTGCGGTACACGTTCGATAACCTGCTGACCCTCCAGTTCGTTATTATGGGGATCACGCTCATCGTACTGATGCAACGACGGCCGGAAGGGTTACTCGGCCATCGCGAGGAGACGGCGGCGGCGATCCCACTTACGAGACGTCCGTCAGATGGCGTCGCCGTCGAAGACGGAGGTGAGTCGACGTGAGCGACGCAGCGAGCGATCAGTCGACGCCTACGTCCGTCGAAGAGCCGGATTCGGATCGAGTCGAGAACGTCGCGCTCACGGTACGCGGCCTCGTCAAACGCTTCGGCGGTATCACTGCCGTGGACGGTGCGACGTTCCAGGTCGAGGAGGGGTCGATGACCGGTCTGATCGGCCCGAACGGGGCCGGCAAGTCGACGACGTTCAACTGCATCACCGGCGCTCACCGACCGGACGCGGGCACGGTCACGTTCCGAGGGCAAGACATCACCGGGCTGTCTCCCTACGAGGTCGTCGACTACGGAGTCGTTCGGACGTTCCAGATCGCCCGCGAGATGCCGAACATGACCGTCCTGGAAAACCTGATGCTTCCGGCGAAACACCAGGAGGGAGAAGCGCTCTGGCGTTCCGTGACGCCCGTCGTCAGACAGGGAGTCGAACAGCAAGAGCGCGAACTTCTGGAACGGGTGTGGGATACCCTCGAGTTCTTCGAGATCGAACACCTCGCCGAGGTGAAAGCCGGAACCCTCTCCGGCGGGCAACGCAAGCTCCTGGAGATGGCCCGGGCGCTGATGACCGACCCGGAGATGCTGCTGCTCGACGAGCCGTTTGCGGGCGTCAATCCGACGCTCGAGAAGAAGCTCCTCGAGCACATCCACGGCTTGCGCGAGGAGGGCTACACCTTCCTGATCGTCGAACACGACATGGACGTCATCATGGACAACTGCGAGCACGTCATCGTGATGCACCAGGGATCGGTCCTCGCCGAGGGGAGACCGGCGGAGATCACCTCGAACGAGCAGGTTATCGAGGCCTACCTTGGAGGTGAGGTGTAGATGTCTATGCTCGAAGTTCGCGACCTCGACGCGGGGTACGGCGACCTGCAGATCCTTTACGACGTCACTCTCGACGTTGCCGAGGGCGAGTACGTCGTGATCGTCGGTCCGAACGGCGCGGGCAAGTCGACGGCCATGAAGTCCGTCTTCGGACTGACGACCTACATGGACGGTGTAGTCGAGTTCCAGAGCCGAGACATCACCGACAGCCCCCCCGAAGATGTCATCCACGAGGGGATCGGGTACGTTCCCCAGAACGACAACGTCTTCCCGTCACTGACGGTGCAAGAGAACCTCGAGATGGGCGCGTACATCCTCGACGAGGTGCCCGAAGAGGCGCTCGAGACGGTCTTCGACCACTTTCCCGTCCTCCAGGAGCGCCGCGACCAGAAAGCCGGAACGATGAGCGGCGGCCAGCAACAGATGGTCGCGATGGGACGGGCGCTGATGCTCGATCCGGATCTGCTGTTGCTCGACGAGCCGAGTGCGGGGCTCGCACCCGATCTCGTCGCCGAGATGTTCGACCACGTCGACTCGATTAACGAGAGCGGTACCGCGGTTCTGGTCGTGGAGCAAAACGCCAAGGAGGCGCTGCGCCGATGTGACCGCGGCTACGTCCTCGTGCAAGGGAAGAACCGCTACGAGAACACGGGCGAAGCGCTGTTGGAGGACGACGAAGTTCGTCAGCAGTTCCTCGGCGGCTAATCCACGGCGCTGCTTTTTCACCCACCGTCGGCGATCGACGACCGCTCCGGCGACGGAATTCGCGAGCGCGTCAGTCCGGTCTCACTCTCCAGCCGCCGACCGCACCAACCGGATCGGAGACGTCGCTCGAGACCCGTTGTGCACCGAAAAAACCGTCGAGACGGCTCGATCAGTTGTCAGCTAGCGCCGACTCGAGTTCGCTCGTGTACGACCCCTGTTCCGGTTCGAACGAGACCTGGTTGTAGGTCTCGCCGTCCTGTTCGTCTTCGAACATCTCCGTGTACTGTTCGGAGAGCTGTTGACCGTAGTCGTTGTTGACGTACAGTGTGGACGTCGTTGCACCCTCGAGTCGAGTGGCGGCGACTTCCGCCATCACCTGACCCTGCAGGAGGTCGCTGGGTGCGGTCCGGAAGAAGTACCCATCGTCGTCGATTTCGGAGAGGCTCAGCGCGGTGCTCGCCGGCGAACACTGGACGACGTTGGCGCTGCTGGTGAGGCCGCTGAGCGGAACGGAGTTGCCGGACGACGCCGCTCCGACGATCGCGGGATAGCCGGCGTCGATGAGCGACTCCCCCGCGCTCAGGGTCGTGTCCTCGTCGGTCGCGGTATCTTCAACCTGCAGATCGATGTCGACGACGCCCCCGAACTCCTGGGCCGCGAGCTGGCCGGCCTGGATCATCAGGCTCCCGAGTTCACCGAGATCGCCCGTCTGCGGGAGCAGGATGGCGACGCTCACCTCGTCCCGATCGGTTCCACCCTGGACTTCGTCAGCTGCGTCGCCACCGGGACCTTCGCCCTCGAAGTTGACGGTGTCTTCAGTCTCCGTTCCATCCTCCGTGAACGTCCAGATGTCGTACGCTGCCTCCGCTGGGTCGCCGACCTCGTCGAAGTCGACCGCGCTCGAGGCGCCCTGATAGTTGATCATCTCGCCGTCCGCGACTGCCTCGGCGGCTTCCTCGAGTTCGTCCGGTCCGTACTCGTCCCCCTCGTCCGGGTTAGCGACGTTGCGCACCTGATCCCGGAGGGCTTCGCCATCGTTGTCGCCCGCGGCGATGTTCGCGAGGACCATCACCGCGACGGCGTCGAACGTGTGCGAGTTGAACACGCCGGCCGTCTCGCCGTACTCGTCCTGGTACATCTCCTCGAACGCTTGCTCGTTGGGGCCCGCCGAGGACGGCGCAGTCCCCGTGACGTCGCTCATGTCCTCGCCGACCTCACCCGGCAGCGCCTCGTCGAGCAGGCCGTCCGGAACGATGATCTCGGCCGAGCCAGTGCCGAACTCCGAGTAGTAGTCTCGGAAGATCTGGATGCCGCTTTCCGGATATCCGATAATGTTCAGGACATCGGGCCCTTCCCCTTCGATTTCACCTTCGTCACCGATACAGCCGGCGATACCGAGCGCCCCAGCAGTACCGATTCCACTGAGCACCCTTCGTCGATTGAGTTCCCTACCCATGGCATATGATCGCACGCAACCATATATAGAGTTTGTGTGATGATAACGCGGCCTTCACCGGGAAAGAAAATGCCTCAGTTACCGCGTTTGCCTCCGAACTGGAACTTGGGTCGCCGGTTCGACGGGCGGACGGCCGCTCTCGAGAAGGGAAGCGGCGTTTAAACCGCGTGTTCGGTCTCAGCGGAGCGCCGATAGCGACGCCCGCCGGCGGTTCGTGGAAGGGGACCGCGCCGGTGACTCCGCGGACGATCCGTCGATCGGAGCCGCAAAAACGAAACCGACGTTGCGCCCGTTACAGGTTCCCGTCCGTCCACTCCGCGAACGGTCCGGTGAGGAATTCGACGTACTCGACGATGCCGAGGTATAGCGAGACGACCAGCACGATGATGATCGGCACGCGGATCGCCCAGATCCACGCCTGGCCGAGGCCGTCGAGACTACCTATCCCTTTCTCGAGTTCATCGATAGCGACCTGCGGTGCGACCCAGCCGACGAGGATCGCCAGCATCAACGCACCGAAGACGAGCAGGATCGCGTCCGCGAACAGGTCGAGCAGGTCGAGGAAGATCATGTCGTACGTGACCGGCGCGCCGAGCAGGTAGATTATACCACCCATCCCGAGTGCGGCCTTCCACCGCTCGATCCCTTTCTCGTCGATGACGTAGGAGGTGACGACCTCGAGCAGCGAAATCGCACTCGAGAGCGCGGCGATGGCGACGGTTCCGAAGAACAGGATACCCAGCCAGCGGCCGCCCGGAATCGTCGCGAACGCTTCGGTGAGACTGAAGAAGATCGCACCGGCCCCCTCGGTCCCCGGATCCGCACCGGCGGCGAAGATCATCGGGAAGACGACGAGACCGGTGAGGAACGCGATACCGGTGTCGAAGCCGATGATCAGCGCCGCGTCCTGGGTGAGGTTGCGGTCCTCACCGAGGTAGGAGGCGTACGTGATCATCACGCCCATCCCCAGCGACAGGGTGAAGAACGCCTGTCCTGCCGCGGCGGGGAGGATGTTGGCCCAGTTCTCGGCAACGACGCCGAAGTCCGGTGACAGGTAGTAGCTGTACGCCGTCCCAGCCTCCGGAAGCGTCGCGGCCCAGACCGCCAGGACGACCATCAGGACGATGATTGCCGGAACCATCAATTTCACCGCGAATTCGATCCCGCGGCGGATACCGAGGGCGACGATCCCGACGGTGATCGCCATGAAGATGGTGTGGAACACGAACGCTTCGAGCCCCGTCGCGAAGTCGAGGAACATCATGACCGTCTCGGGCTGGCCAGCCTCCGCGGCGGCGCCCTCGTATCCGGCGAGGTGTCCCGCGTAGCTGTCGGTGAACCCCTCGAGGAAGTATCGAATGAACCAGCCGGCGACGACGCTGTAGTACGAGAGGATGACGAAACCGGTGACGATGAAGATTCCCCCGACGTACTTCCAGGCGTCACCGCCGTACTCCTTCAGTGCACCTACCGGATTTCGCTCGGTCTTTCGACCGACGACGAACTCGGCGAGGATCGCCGGAAAGCCAACTAGCGCGACGAACAGGAGGTAGACCAGCAGGAAGGCTGCACCGCCGCCCTCTCCCGTAACGAACGGGAATCGCCAGATGTTACCAAGCCCCACTGCACTCCCGACGGCCGCGAGAATAAACCCTGTTCTCGTGGCCCATGTTTCACGTTGTACCATATCCCCCTCGTTAAAAGAGGAGTCATATATAACTTTTCGTAGTGCTTCTCGTCCCCGCGTAATTGGGTCATGACTAATTGTGGCGGGTTACGGAATTCTTTTCCTGTTGGTCGTCACACAACGGCGTATGAGACCGACGGAGGTGTTCCCGGCATGACGATGGAGGACCGGATCGAGGAACTGGAGGAACTCCGGGAGGAGGCCCGGATGGGCGGCGGCGAAGAACGGATCGAAAAACAACACGACAAGGGGAAGATGACGGCCCGCGAGCGGATCGACTACTTCCTCGACGACGGGACGTTTACGGAGTTCGATCAGCTCCGGACCCACCAGACCAGCCAGTTCGGGATGGAGGAGAAGCAGATTCCCGGCGACGGCGTCGTCACGGGCTACGGCGAGGTCAACGGTCGAACCGTCTTCGTCTTCGCGCACGACTTCACCGTCTTCGGCGGCTCGCTGGGCGAGGTCTTCGCCGAGAAGATCTGCAAGGTGATGGATATGGCGATGGAGGTCGGCGCACCGGTTATCGGGCTCAACGACTCCGCGGGCGCGCGAATCCAGGAGGGTGTCAAGAGCCTCGCCGGGTTTACCGAGATCTTCCGGCGTAATCAGGAAGCCAGCGGCGTCGTCCCTCAGATCTCGGGGATCATGGGTCCCTGCGCGGGCGGGGCCGTCTACTCCCCGTCGATCACCGACTTCATCTTCATGGTGAAGGATACGAGCCACATGTACATCACCGGTCCCGGCGTCACGAAGACCGTCACCGGTGAGGACGTTACTCACGAGGAACTCGGGGGTGCGATGACCCACGCCGGCAAGACCGGCGTCGCCGAGTTCGCCTGTGAGGACGAAGAGCAGGCTCTGGACGACATCAAGCGTCTGCTGTCGTACCTGCCGCAGAACAACGTCGAGGATCCGCCGCGGGTCGATCCCTGGGACGATCCGGATCGCCGCGACGAGGCGCTCGAGTCGATCGTTCCCGACAGTCCGCAGAAACCGTACGACATGACGAACGTCATCGACTCGGTGCTCGACGAGGGTTCGTTCTTCGAGGTCGCCGAGAACTTCGCGAAGAACATCGTCGTCGGTTTCGGCCGGCTGGACGGTCGCTCGGTGGGTCTCGTCGCCAATCAGCCCCGCGTGAACGCCGGCACGCTCACCGTCGACGCCTCGATGAAGGGCTCGCGATTCATCCGCTTCTGTGACTCGTTTAACATCCCGATCGTCACCTTCGTCGACGTCCCCGGCTACATGCCCGGAACGGACCAGGAACACCGCGGGATCATCCGTCACGGCGCCAAACTTCTCTACGCGTACTCGGAGGCGACCGTCCCGCTGCTGACGGTAATCACGCGCAAGGCCTACGGCGGCGCCTACTGCGTGATGGCCTCGAAGAACCTCGGCGCCGACGTCAACTACGCCTGGCCGACCGCCGAAATCGCCGTCATGGGCCCGCAGGGTGCGGTCAACATCCTCTACCGTCAGGAACTCGCCGAGGCAGAGAACCCCGACGAGCTCCGGGACGAACTCATCGAGGAGTACCGCGAGGAGTTCGCCAACCCCTACACGGCGACGGACAAGGGCTTCCTCGACGACGTCATCCTCCCCACCGAAACGCGGCCGCGGCTGATCGCCGACCTCGAGATGCTCGAGACGAAACGCGAGGAGAACCCGGACAAGAAACACGGCAACATCCCGCTCTGAGATGACCGCACAGCACCAGTCGAACGCGGCCGACGCCGACCCGCTGGCCGGTATCCTTCCGGCCGGCGTCGATCTAGAACTGCCGGACGACGCCGACTCGGAGGAAGCGGCGGCGATCGTCGCTGCCATCGGTGCACACCTCCACGACCAGGCGCTGGCGGCGGCTGCGGCGTCCGAAGACGAAAAGACCTGGGACAACCGGCGGTGGGCGTTCAGCGGCCGGATCCGCGCCCAGCAGCAGCGCCACGTCCGCGTCCCGCGGGATGCGCCAACCGATCCCTGGAGCGCCGCGGGCCGAACGGATCGGTTCTGACGCCTCGAGGCGTCAGATCCGGGGAAATCGCCAGCCAACGCCGCGAGCGTCCCGGTCCGTCTTCGGACCGTCAACCAAAATACGTTCTGTAGTTGACGGAATCGTTGCGAAAAAGTAAGGTAGGCGCCCCGTGACGGTTTTAGCAGGAATGTTCAGGAAGGTTCTCGTGGCGAATCGCGGGGAAATCGCCGTCCGCGTGATGCGGGCGTGCGAAGAGTTGAACGTCGGAACCGTCGCTATCTACTCCGAGGCGGACAAGGACTCGGGGCACGTCCGGTACGCCGACGAGGCTTACAACGTCGGTCCGGCGCGCGCGGCGGACTCGTATCTCGATCACGAGGCAGTCATCGAGGCCGCGCGCAAGGCCGACGCCGACGCGATCCATCCGGGGTACGGGTTCCTCGCGGAGAACGCCGAGTTCGCCGCGAAGGTCGAGAAGGCCGAGGGAATTACCTGGATCGGTCCCGCCAGCGGCGCGATGGAGTCACTGGGCGAGAAGACGAAAGCCCGGAAGATCATGGAGGAGGCCGAGGTCCCGATCGTGCCAGGCACGACCGACCCCGTTACCGAACCCGAGGAGGTCGAGCAGTTCGGGGAGGAGTACGGCTACCCGATCGCTATCAAGGCCGAAGGCGGCGGCGGCGGCCGCGGCATGAAGGTCGTCTGGGACGAGAACGAGGTCGAAGACCAACTCGAGAGCGCCAAACGCGAGGGCGAGGCCTACTTCGACAACGACTCGGTCTACCTCGAGCGCTACCTCGAGCAGCCCCGGCACATCGAGGTCCAGATCCTCGCCGACGGGGAGGGCAACGTCCGCCACCTCGGCGAGCGCGACTGTTCGCTCCAGCGCCGCCACCAGAAGGTCATCGAAGAGGGCCCGTCGGCCGCGCTGACGGACGAACTCCGCGAGAAGATCGGCGAGGCAGCACGTCGCGGCGTCTCCGCCGCCGACTACACCAACGCCGGCACCGTCGAGTTCCTCGTCGAGGAGGAACCCGGCCGCGACGGCCCGCTGAGTCCGGACGCGAACTACTTCTTCCTCGAGGTCAACACCCGAATCCAGGTCGAGCACACGGTCACCGAGGAGATCACGGGTATCGACATCGTCAAGCGCCAGATCCGGATCGCGGCCGGCGAGACGATCGACTTCGATCAGGAGGACGTCGAGATCGACGGCCACGCGATCGAGTTCCGGATCAACGCCGAGAACGCGGCCAAGGACTTCGCGCCGGCGACCGGCGGCACGCTGACGACCTACGACCCGCCGGGCGGGATCGGCGTCCGCCTCGACGACGCGCTGAAGCAGGGTGACGAACTCGTCACGGACTACGACTCGATGATCGCGAAGCTGGTCGTCTGGGGCGCGGACCGCGAGGAGTGTCTCGAGCGATCGCTGCGCGCGCTCCGGGAGTACGAGATCGAGGGCATCCCAACGATCATCCCGTTCCACCGGCTGATGCTCACCGACGAGGAGTTCGTCGCCAGCACGCACACCACGAAGTACTTAGACGAGGAACTCGACGAGAGCCGCATCGCGGACGCCCAGGAGCAGTGGGGTGCCGCCGACACCGGCGGCGCCGACGACGAGGAGTCCGTCGAACGCGAGTTCACGGTCGAGGTCAACGGGAAGCGCTTCGAGGTCAATCTCGAGGAACACGGCGCGCCGGCGATCCCGACCGGCGACGGCGGCAGTCAGGCCGCGAGTCCGCCGGAACCCGCGGGCGGCTCCAGCGAGGAGACCGAGATCGAGGGGGAGGGCGAGACGGTAGACGCCGAGATGCAGGGGACGATCCTCGGCGTCGAGGTCGAGGTCGGCGACGAGGTCGCGGCGGGCGACGTGCTCGTCGTCCTCGAGGCGATGAAGATGGAGAACGACATCGTCGCCTCCCGCGGCGGAACGGTCTCCCAGATCGCCGTCGAGGAGGGCGAGAGCGTCGACATGGGCGACGTGATCGTCGTCCTCGAGTAGCCCAGTTCGCATCGGACCGACCGGTCGATCCGCGGCTTCTCGGTCCGACTGGAGCGTTTTCCAGCCCCGGTCGCGACGGGGAAGCCGTCTGATACCGCTTTTGGACCGAACCCGTTATCGCTGCAGTTCGAACGACACGTGGACCGTCGTTCTGTAGTGCTGTATCTGGCCGTCCTCTACGTCCGCCGTCTGTGAGTCGATCTCGATACCGCTGATGTTCTCGAGCGTCTCGTCCGCGTCGTCGAGCGCGCTCTGTGCGGCGTCTTCCCACGATTCGCTCGAGTTCCCGACGAGCTTGATTACCTTGGCAGTTGCTCCCATGATCCGTGACAACGGACGGCGTTATCGAGTATATAGCTGGGGGTGGCCGGTCGTCTCCTGCTGGCGCGACGAGTCGGTTTCTCCGTTATCGAGCCGTTCGATTCGAGTCGTTCTGCGCCGATCAGTCGCCGACGAGGTCCGCGTCCGTCGGTCCCTGGCCGTCGAATTCGGCGACGAACTCGTCGACCCGCTCCGGATCGGCCGCGCCGGGGAGCCGCCGCGTCGCGGTTTCGCAGTCGGCCTCGACCTCGAGTCGGTTACAGACCAGATCCGCCGTCGCTTCGGCCATCTTCCGGTACGTCGTGAGCTTCCCGCCGACGACGGTGGCGAAGTTATCCACGCCCTCGTCGGCGTGCTCGAGCAGGTGAAAGCCCCGGGAGATGCCGCGCTCGTCCAGCGCGGCTTCCTCGGGTTCGTAGAGGGGGCGAACGCCCCACCACGTCCGGACGTGGGCGGCGTCGGCGACCGGCGGCAGCATCTTCGCACACTCCGCGACCGAGCGCTCGATCTCCCAGTCGGCTCGCTCGTACTCCTCCGGATCGTCGACCGGGACGCTCGTCGTTCCGAGGACGACCTCGTCGTCGTGCGGAACGATGATGTCGCCGTCGTCGGGATCGCGACACCGGTTGAGAACCGGCTCGAGTCGGTCGTACTCGACCGAGACCATGACGCCCCTGGTCGGGTGGAGACCGACGCTCGCGCCGACCAGGCCCGCGATGGACGCCGCGTAGGGACCTGCGGCGTTCACGACGTACGTCGGCGCGATCGTCTCGTCGACGTCGCCGCCGAGGTGAACCTCGGTAACGCGGCCGTGCTCGCGACTCATCTCCGTGACCGGGGCGTGAGTCAGGATTCGCGCACCGTGATCGCGCGCATCCGCCGCGTTCGCCGCGACCAGCCGGGACGGGAGGACGACGCCGTCGGGAACCCGCATCGCCCGCTCGACGTCGTCGCTGAGGTCGGGAATCTCCGCGCGGGCCGTCTCGCCGTCGACGACCTCGGTCGAGATACCGACCTCCTCGCAGGCCGCGCGTTTCGCCTCGAAGTAGTCCGGATCGTCCTCGGTCAACTGGACGAATAGCCCGCCCGTATCGCGGACGCAGACTCCCGCGATCTCCTTCAGAATTCGGCTCTCCTCGAGACAGGCCCGTGCCTCCGGCCGGTCGGCCTCGGCGTAGCGCGCGCCGCTGTGGAGCAACCCGTGCGATCGCCCCGAGGTTCCGGCCGAGAGTCCGTCGCGTTCGACTAGCGTTACGTCGACGTCTCGGAGCGCGAGATCCCTGGCGATCCCGGCTCCGGTTGCGCCGCCGCCGATGACGAGAACGTCGGTCCGGCTGTCCATACGCACTCGAGGGGCCGAAGCGGGACATATGTTTCACCGGCGTGGACCGGTCGGCGCCTATCGATCGAATCGACCCGTCAGTTCCGTCCGAACCCGGCCCGCGGTGTTGCCTCTCGGACGAGGTGGCGCCCGGCGAGAACTCGATCGGCGGCGGCGCTGCGGACCGATCGTCGCCGGCTCACTCGTCCGGTTCGGTCTCGACTTCCGGGGGCTGGCGCTCGGACTCGACCGTTCCCTCCACCAGCTCGCCGTACTCTTTGGCGGTCAGCTCCCCCTCGTTGTAGGCCTCGGCCCACTCGGCCTCGACGTAAGCTGACCCGTACGCCGCCGGCGCCCCGTCTAGGGTGGTGATGCTGAGTGCGAGGGCGTCGTAGTCGGACTCGAGCAGCGCCGCGAACGCACCCGCGATCGGCGCGACGTCGTGGAGGGTTCCCTCCGCGTACCGCTCGGTGCTGACGTACTCGACCGTCAGGACCTCCTGCTCTCGCTCGACGGACTCGATCTCGAAGGCGTATTCGTCGAAGGCCTCGGCAAACTCGTCCTCGTCGGTGATCTCGGCGTCGGCCATCGCCTGGATGCGCTCTTCGAGGACCTCCGTCCTCTCTGCCACCGGTAACTCCGGCTTCAGTTCGGCGACGGGCCACTCCGTATTCGGCGGGAGTTCCTCGCCGACGTCTTCGGTGCAGCCGCTCAGAAGCAACAACCCGCCGAGTCCGCCCAACTGCAGGAGCCGTCGCCGGCGTAGCGACCGACTCGCGTTCCCAGAGGGAAATCCTGATTCCATAGCAAACGTTCCGAACCCCCCGGCAATAGGCGTTGGTTCTGCAGTTGCCAGCCCGTTACTCATGCCCGAGTACACGTTGATTTGCAGTATCGATGGCTCTCGAATTGTACGACGTCGGCTTGGTTCTCATCGGGGTCGTCCTGTTCGGCGTTTCGATCCTGCCGCGATTCGCTTCCGACAGGGCGATTTCGCTTCCGATCTTCTTCGTCTCGTTCGGGCTGCTCGCGTTCGGACTCCCGACCGGGTTGCCGGCGCCGGATCCGCTCGAGCAGGGGTTGCTCACCGAACGGCTCGCGGAGTTCGGCGTCATCATCGCGCTGATGGGAGTCGGGCTGAAGATCGACCGTCCGCCGGGACTGCGCGCGTGGATGTCGACCTGGCGACTGCTCCTGATCGCGATGCCGCTGTCGATCGCCGGCGCGGCGCTGCTCGGCTGGTGGTACGTCGGACTGTTCCTCCCGACGGCCGTTCTGCTCGGGGCGTGTATCGCGCCGACCGATCCGGTGCTCGCCTCGGAGGTGCAGGTCGCGGACCCCGGCGAGGGACCGAACGGCGACGGGCAGGCAGACGGCGCGGACGAGATCGACCGCGAGAACGAGGTCCGGTTCGCGCTCTCCTCCGAAGCCGGGCTGAACGACGGGTTCGCGTTTCCGTTCACCAACCTGGCGATCGCGATCGCACTCGTCGGGATCGCTCCCGGCAACTGGGCCGGCGAGTGGCTCCTGATCGACGTCGTCTACAAGATCGTCGTCGGCACGATCCTCGGCATCCTCCTCGGCTGGGTGGTCGCTCGGCTCGTCTTCCTGACGAACCCCGAGACGCAGATCTCGAAGTCGGTTCAGGGACTCGAGGCCGTCGCCGGAACGCTGTTCGTCTACGGAATCACGGAACTCGTCGGCGCCTACGGGTTCATCGCCGTCTTCGTCGCCGCGGTGATGATCCGCGACTACGAGCGATCGCACGACTACAACGAGGCGCTTCACCAGATGAGCGAGCTGTCGGAGCAGACCGCGATGGCGGTCATCATGGTGTTCTTCGGCGGCGCGATCGCCGGCGGTCTCCTCGAGCCGCTGACGCTCGAGGCGATCCTCGCCGCGGTGGCGATCGTCTTCGTCGTTCGGCCCCTCGCCGGGATCACGTCCCTGCTCGGATTCGATCGCGGGTGGGGCGAGCGGGGAACGATCGCCTTCTTCGGGATCCGGGGGATCGGTTCGTTCTACTACCTCGCCCACGGTCTGAACGAGGGCGCGTTCGCCGACGCCGACCTGCTGTGGGCGTTGGTCGGGGCGGTAATCCTGATCTCGATTTTCGTCCACGGGATCACGGCGACGCCGGTCGTGAATCGAATCACCCGATAGTCTCGGTTAGGTTCCGTCGAGCCGCGCCGCTGTCGCTGCCCTCGAGACCGTCACCGTCGGTCACAGACCGTGGCTCGCGCTCTCGGACGGGAATACGACGAATTATCCGATTCACCGTACGAATACAACGAATGTCACGAAACCATCCATAAAAAAGAAATAGTAATTTTCACTAGGCGAAATAAGAAAAAGATTATGTAGTGTTGATCTCACAGTTTGAGTGCAGACGATGTCCCTCCAAACAGACCGCCCTCCACATCCCGCAGACGAACCCTCCTCCGACGCGCAGAGCACCGACACGGATGTATCAACGCTCCCGGACGACGACATCTTTCACATTCTGCAGACGAACCGTCGTCGGGACTCGATTCGGTACCTCCTCGAGAAAAACGACGCCGTCAAGATGCGAGACGTCGCCGAGTACGTCGCCGCCAAGGAAAACGACACGACGGTCGCGGAACTGTCCTCGACGGAACGCCAGCGCGTCTACATCCCGCTCTACCAGTCACACCTTCCGAAACTCGACAAGGAAGGCATCATCGAGTACAACAAGTCTCGCGGTATCGTCCGTCCGACGGAGAAACTCGAACTGTTCCGACCGTACCTCGAGTTGCAGACGGATACCGACGAGTCCGGAGACGAAGACGGACGAGGAGGCACGCTGCGGCAGCGTTCCACCGTCCTCGCCGTCGCGAGTGCCAGTCTGTTGCTGTCCTCCGCGATCGGCGTGTACGCCGCGATCAGCGCCGTCGAAACCAGTCTCACGCTCGCACTCGCGATCGGAGCGGTCGCGATTCCGGGGATGGTGCTCGGCACGATCGCCACCGCATTGTTCGCGTTCACGATCGGCAGGAACTACGCGTCCTCGCTCGTTCCGGCCGACGTGAAACCGCTGAGATAAGCGAGCTTCGACGGGGTTACTGTGGGGTCTCGGTGGGTATCTTCGCACCGCTTTTTCTGTTTGCGGCAGATCTGATCCGTTCGAAGCAACGACCGATCAGGCCGCCGTCGTGATTCGAGCGTCGGCCGTGACCGCGTCGACCTGTACGGAGACGGGTCCGCTGGCCGTCTCGAGCGGGACGGTCCACGACGCACTCGTCCGGTGTGGCTCGTCGCGGAGCGAGACGTCCTCGTAGCCGTCCGATTCGGCTCGCTCGCGGGCGAGTCGTTCGACCTCCTCGGCGTCCTCGAGCCGAATTTCGTCGGTCAGCCGAACGGTGACGACCGGAACGTCGGCCAGGCGGACGACGCGTTCCGCCACGCTTCCGACCAGCACCCGATCCAGTCCCGTTCGGCCCTGCGTCCCCATGACGACCATGTCGATTCCGTTGTCCTCGACGTAGGCGAGTATCTCCTCGTGCGGGATGCCGTACTCGATCGCGGTCGTGACCGCGGTTCCGTTCCGTCCGGCCTCGCACTCGACGCGCTCGACGGCCCGGCGTGCGGCCGCGGTCGTCTCCTCTTCTTCGACCGTCCCGAGCGGTCCCTGCGGGACGATCGAGAGCGCGTGCACCGTCGCATCGAAGCGGTCGGCGATCGTCAGGGCGTGTGCGATCGCTCGTCGGGTCCCGTCGCTTCCGTCGGTCGGAACGAGGACGTCCTGATACATCGAGACGGGACTAGGGACGGCGGCGATAAATACCCCGCGTCGGAAACCGCTCGACGAGCGGCGCGTCGCTTCCGATCGATCGGTCGGTTTCCGACGTTTATCCTCGGTAAGACTATTGCCGAGATAATCCGAACAATGTAAATCTTTTTTACGACACACGGCAACGTTGGCCGTGAGCCATGACAAATCTTGTCAACCACGTCGCGGAGACCGTCCAGGAGTACGGGGAGAACCCCGCGGTCGGCTTCCGGGGCGAGGAGACGAGCTACGAGGAGTTCTGGGGCCAGACCGGCGCGTTCGCCGCCGCACTCGAGGAGAGGGGAATCGGCGAGGACGACCGGATCGCACTCTATCTGCCGAACGTCCCGCCGTTCGTGATCGCCTTCCACGGGACGCTGCGGGCCGGCGGGGTCGTCGTCCCGATGAACCCGCAGTACAAGGCTCGCGAGATCGGCCACCTGCTGGCCGACAGCGAGGCGAACGTCGTCGTCGCGCTGGCCGACCTCGTCCCGTTCGTCGAGGAGGTACGGGACGACACCAGCGTCGAGCACGTCGTCAGCGTCGGCGAGCGGAGCTCACCGGGCAGTGAGACGTCGTCTCACGATGTCGGCGGCGAGGCTGAGGGCGCGATTCCCTTCGCGGAGTTCCTGGTACCCGGCGCACCCGACATCGTCGAGCGTGACGACGACGACGTCGCGGTCCAGCCGTACACCAGCGGGACGACCGGCCAGCCCAAGGGGGTGCAGCTGACCCACCGGAATCTCGAGTCGAACACCTCGATGGCGGACGAACTCATCCCCGACGGGATCCGCCCCGACGACAAACAGCTCGGGGTGTTGCCGCTGTTCCACATCTACGGCATGACCGTCGTGATGAACGCGACGCTGTTCAGCGGCGGAACCTACTACGCGGTCCCGCAGTGGGACGCCCAGGAGGCCGTCTCGATCATCGAAGAGCAGGAACTGACGCTGATGCACGGCGTCCCGGCGATGTACAACGACGTCATCAACCAGCCGGACGCCGACGAGTTCGACCTCTCCTCGCTGCGGCTCTGCGGGGTCGGCGGCTCCGGAATCCCCGTCGAGGTCCTCCGCCAGTTCGAGGAACTCTACGACGTACAGCTCTACGAAGGGTACGGACTGACGGAAACGAGTCCGATCACGCACTTCAACAGCCCGATCGAGGGACGACGCGTCGGCAGTGTCGGCAAGACCGTTCCGGGCGTCGACTCCCGCGTCGTCGACGAGGACTTCGAGAAGGTTCAGCCGGTCGGGGAGGGACCGATCGACGAAGAGAACGCGGATCTCACGGAAATCACGGGCGAAATCGTCGTCTCCGGACCGAACGTGATGAAGGGCTACTACGGGCTCCCGGAGGCGACCGAGGAGGCGTTCACCGAGGCCGACGGCGAGACCTGGTTCCACACCGGCGACCTCGGCTACCACGACGAGGACGGCTTCTTCTACGTCGTCGACCGCGAGAAGCACATGATCGTCACCGGCGGCTACAACGTCTATCCCCGGGAGGTCGAGGAGTTGCTCTTCGAGCACGAGGCCGTCGCCGACGCCGCCGTCGTCGGGATTCCCGACGAGCGCCGTGGCGAGACCGTCAAAGCGTATATCGTGCCAACTCCCGACGCTGACGTCGCGCCCGAGGAGATCAAGGAGTACTGTCTCACGAACCTCGCCGAGTACAAACACCCCCGCGAGGTCGAGTTCGTCGAGGAACTTCCACGAACGACGACGGGGAAGGTCCAGAAGTTCAAACTCCGCGACCAGGAGGACGTCGAGGCGGAGGCCGAGTGATGGCGCTCGGCGAGGCAGTCCTCCTCGAGATCGAGGCGGAGGGTGCGGCGACGATCACCCTCGATCAGCCGGATCGGCGGAACGCGCTCTCGCGGGAGATCGGCGCGGGCATCGTCGAGGCGCTCGACGAAATCGAGGAGACCGACGCCCGCTGCGTCGTAATCGAGGGCTCCGGCGGTTCGTTCTCGGCCGGCGGCGACATCGAGGCGATGGTCGAGGGGATTCAGTCCGAGATGCCGATCGACGAACGCGTCCGTCTCCTCGAACGGACGACGAACGAAACGATCGCGCGACTGGTCGAGTTCCCGCTCCCAACGATCGCACTCGTCGACGGCCCCGCCGTCGGCGCCGGGGCGAACCTGGCGCTAGCCTGCGATATCCAGCTCGCGACCGAGGAGGCCGCCTTCGGTTTCGTCTTCCGCCAGGTCGGCCTGAGCGTCGACGCGGGCACCTCCTACCTGTTGCCGCGGATCGTCGGCGAGAACGTCGCGAAGGAACTCGTCCTCACGGGCGATATCGTCGGCGCGGATCGCGCCGCGGAACTGGGACTCGTCAATCACGTCTACCCCGACGAGGAGTTCGACGAGGCGGTTGAGAACGTCGTCGAAAAGATCGTCTCCGGCCCGCCGGTCGCGATGCGGCAGATGAAACGGCTCGTCGGAGAGGGGATCGAGAAAGCCATCGAACAGGCGCTGGTCGACGAGGCGACCGCACAGGGCATCGTCTTCGGGACCGACGACCACGAGGAGGGCGCCACCGCGTTCTTCGAGGATCGAGAGCCCGAGTTCGAGGGCCGGTAGGCGCTGCAACCGGTAGGGTGCCGGCTCTACTTCGCCAGGAGGAGTGATCCGACCGGCGGCTCGAGCCGATTCGACGGGAGGAAACGGGGGACCTACCGCTCGGATGCTCCCGCGAGAGACTCTCGTTTCAACCGGGTAATTACCAATATTGTCGGTGGGGCCATCCCTTATTGGGAACGAACCGTATCGAAGCGTATGACAGCCGTCCGATTCGAAAACGGAAAGCGTATTATTCGCAGATGGAATCGGGTGTTCGACGCCCTCTCGGCCGAACCCCGTCGACAGTTGGTCGTCTCTCTTCTGGACCGTTCCGCAGACGAGTCGATCTCGCTCCCGGAAGCGGCGGTAAATCCGAACGTTCCCCCCGATCCGGAGGAGCTTCGGCGCGACCTGTACCACCGTCATCTACCGATGCTGGAAGAGGGGGAGTTCGTCGAGTGGGAGACCGACCCGCTCACCGCCGCTCGGGGATCGCGATTCGACGAAGTCACCGTCGTCCTCGAGAGTTTACAGGCGATGGCGATCGATATCCCGGATTCGCTCGTGGTCGGCTGTCAGCGGCTCGAGCGAGAACGGCGGGACCGGTCCGAAGATCACTGAGACAACTCCGCGGACCGTTGCCGCTGTAGTCCGGTTCGACGACACGGACCGAAATCGGCGGCTCACTCGAACCGTCCGGTACCGATCGGAACGAGCGTCGAGACGCGCGCGTTTTCCTTGATCTCGAGTCCGGAACCGGTGACGGTCAGCGGCATCAGCGGCAGGTGTGAGGCCACCTGCACCGTCGGATGCGAGCCGCCGCGGGCGAGCAGTTCGTTGGTGGGCTGGAGCAACAGCGGCTCCTCGAGATCGGTGAGAAACTCGTTGTGCTGGAAGACGTACTGGCCGCCCTCGAGTTCCCACCAGCCGTACTCGTCGTCGGGGTCGCGAAGCTCCGTAGAGACCGGCTCGAGATCGGCGTCCTCGAGTTCGTCGCCGCCGAAGTCGATGCTTCCGGGGGCGGCGACCTCGTAGATCGCGCTCACCGTCAGGTCGATCCCGTGCTCGTGAACCTGTACCGGCTCGTACACCAGGTTGTCGACGTACTCCGCGAGCGGATGTTCGGCACTCATTCCGGGAGAGACGACGGTTCGGAGCGGCAAAAAACGTGGCGTCCGCTCACGGAGCGAAACCGTCTCCCGCCCGGCGCGAAACGACAACGTATGGACGTCAGTCAGCAGCGACTCCGAACGGACATCGAGACGAACGCGACCTTCGGCGCGATCGAGTCCGAGACCGGTCGCGGTCGGACCGTTCTCGCGGGAACCGAGGCGAACCGGGCGGCTCGAGACCGCTTCGTCGACCGGTGCGAGGCGACTGACCTCTCCGTCGAGGTCGACGCCGTCGGAAATATCGCGGCCACGTGGACGCCGCCGAGCGCAGGCCCCGACGCCGCACCCGTCGCGGTCGGAAGCCACCTCGACTCGGTCCCCGAAGGCGGAATCTTCGACGGGCCGCTGGGCGTCTACGGCGCGCTCGAGGCCGTCCGCACGCTTCGAAACGAGGGATTCGAACCCGACAGGCCGATCGCGGTCGTCTGTTTCACCGAGGAGGAGGGCTCGCGCTTCGGCGGCGGAATGCTGGGATCGGCTGTCGCGACCGGACAGCGCGGCGTCGACGACGCGCTCGCGCTGACCGACGGCGAGGGGACGACTCTCGAGGACGCACTCGCGGGGATCGAGTACCGCGGCGAGGGCCGACTCGACGCGAGCGCGTGGGACGCCTTTCTGGAACTGCACGTCGAGCAGGATACTCGGCTCGAGAGCGCCGGCGTTCCCGTCGGCGTCGTGACGACGATCACGGGGATCAGTCAGTCGACCGCGCGCATCGTCGGCGAGGCGAACCACGCGGGTGCGACGCCGATGAACGAGCGACGCGACGCGCTGGCGGCCGCGAGCGAGTTGATCCTCGACCTCGAACGGGCGGGCCGAGAGCACGCGGTCGCGGGCGAGAACACGGCCGTCGCGACCGTCGGGGGCTGTGACGTGCGACCGAACGCGACGAACGTCGTTCCTGGAACTGCCGAACTCGGCGTCGACGTCCGCGACGTCGAGTACGAGACGATGACGACGATCCTCGAGCGCGCCGAGCGGCGTCTCGACCGGATCGGCGACGAACGCGGCGTCGAGACGTCGTTCAGCCGCGACCTCGAACTCGAGCCCGCGCCGATGAGCGACCGGTGTCGACGGGCCTTCGACGCGGGGGCGTCGGACGCCGACGTCGAAGCGCTCTCGATGCATTCGGGTGCGGCCCACGACGCGATGCGCGTCTCGCGAGTCACCGACGCCGGCCTGCTCTTTGCGCCTTCCCGAGACGGCATCTCGCACAACCCGCGAGAGTGGACCGACTGGGAGGACTGCACGACGGCGACGCGGGTGCTCGCCGGTGCGGTGGCGGAACTTTCGACCGAATAGTCGCCGAAGAGCCGCCGGCGACGACAGACTACGCCTTCTTTTCGAACGCTCGAGCGAACCTAACGCCGTCGCCTCGTCGTGTCAGCCCGGGACGATCTGGAAGCCGACCGGCTACGATCCGTCCGCTACGCGCGAGCGTCCTCGGCTGAGACGTCCTCGATCACCGACGGTCGTAGTATTGTGTCGCATCGATCGAACTCGTTGCCGTCCCGGAACTCTATGTGTCCCGGACCGTACGACCTGGTATGACGGACGTCCTTCCAGACGACATCGGTCGCTTCGTTCGTGCAGTCGGCCCGGAACCCGACGAGACGCTCCGGGGGATGGACGAGTACGCCCGCGCCGAGGGGTTCCCCCACGTCGGGCCCGAGGTCGGCGGCTTCCTTCGGTTCGTCGCCCGACTCGCGGATGCCGAGCGTATCTTCGAGTTCGGCTCCGGCTACGGCTACTCGGCCTACTGGTTCGCCGACGCGCTCCCCGCAGACGGCGAGATCGTGCTGACCGAGGTCGACGAGGTGGAGCTCGAGCAGGCCCGCGAGTACATGGCGGCGGGAGGGTACGAGAACCTGGCGCGGTACGAACTCGGCGACGCGCTCGAGACGATCGCCGACTACGAGGGGCCGTTCGACGTGGTATTGATCGACCACCAGAAACACCGGTACGTCGACGCCTTCGACGCCGTCCGCCCGAAGGTCCCCATCGGCGGCGTCGTCGTCGCGGACAACGCGATCACTGCGGGACCGATCGACTTCGAGAAACTGCTCGCGATTGCTGAAGGAGGGACTCCGGTCGAGGTTGACGAACACACGCAGGGGATCGCCGACTACCTCGAGCGCGTAGCTTCGGATCCCGCGTTCGAAACGATCGTCCTCCCGCTCGGCGAGGGGATCGCCGTGAGTTACCGCGTAGAGTAATCGGAGTTCGCTTCGCCCTCGAGCACCTGTTCCTCTGGGAGTTCCGTCCCGGTTCGTGCGTACTCGCGGAAGCCGAGGAAGACCGTCGCCGAACAGGACGAGAGCAACGACGCCCACGTGACCGCCATCAGCGAGTGGACGAGGAGCGTCGTCGAGCCGGAAACGACCGATGCGACCGTTCCGAGGCCGACGAGGTGAAGGCCCGCGATGGCGAGGAAGCCGATCCAGAGCCCGAGCGAAAGCTGGGCGAGTTCCTTTCGAGAAACGCGGTCGGCGTAGTGTGCGGTGCAGTAGACGCCGCCGACAGCGAACGCGGTCGCACCCGCGGTCGGACCGAGGCTATCCCCAGTCGTAGTCACCGCACCAGCACTGGCGAACAGCGCGAACGAGACGGCGAGCAGGAGCCGATTTGAACGAGGAGCTGTTGAAACCACGTCGAGCACCGTTTTCGTGGGACCAGCACTCGCCCGTATAAATAGCTGTTGGCTGACTGCAGCCGCTACTCTTCGGGCCCGTCGACCAGGACGCGTTCTTCCGGGGACCGGCGTCCAGGATGGATGCCGTAGGTGGCGAAGCCGTACAGTACCGTTATCGCCACTGCACAGCAGACTGCTGCCCCGGCGATCGACTCGAGTACGATCGCGGCGATCGGTCCGGCGAACGCGTCGCCGACGGCCGCCGCCGATTCGCTCGCGGGGGCCGTTGCCAGTCCGTACGGGAGGAACGCGACGAACGCGAGCGCCCACCAGCGTTTCGTCGCGAGACGGAGCCGATCGACGGTGTAGTCGCGAGCGCCGTTAGCCACGCCGGCGACGCCGCCGGTCAGCAACAACAGCGCCGGGAGGAGCCGGTACGGCGACTCCAATCCGGTATTAACCCCGACGCCGACGGCGACGGCGGTGACGGAACCGACGAGCAGCGGCGACCGGACGGCGAAAAACGGTCGAGTCATGCCTGCTGGGCAGGTTTCGGCCTGTCGTATAAAACTCTCGCGAACTGGCCGCGTCGAACCGGGCGGGCGTGATCACCGTTCGTCCGCGGTCGACAACAAAGGACGTATTACCGGTGGCGACGAGTCGAACGTGAGAACGGATGTGGAAGGCGATCCAGTCGAAGGCGATGTGGACGCTCGCGATCCGTCGTCGAGCGGCTCCCGCAGGGGTGGATATCGCGTCGCGACTTCCAGGGGGAAGGAGTCTGGCGTTCGCGAAGCGACTCTGGAAGCGACACATTACGGAAGAACCCGATCGGTATCAGGCGTACGTCTCTTTTCCGACGGAGGACGATCGATCGGCGTTCGGTGAGGTCCACGAGTGCATCGAGGAACTGGAGTACGCGTTCGAGGGACGCCTCGACGTGTACGCACGAACGAACGGGATCGCAGTAGCGAGCGACCGCGTCCGGGACGACCAGTTCGACAGGGACGCGTTCGAGAGTGCTCTCGACCGGGTCGAGGCGTGTTACGCCGAGACCCACTCGATCGCACGTCTCGAGAAGTGGCGACCGAGCGGCGGCCAACTCGTCAAGTCGTTCATCGTCGTCCCGGTTAAACCGCTTTTTCCGGACGAGTCGATCAAAAAAGCGCCGGAGGTTCGATCGACCCCGGAGTAACTCGCACTGTGCGGTTCAGTCGTCGTCACCCGGACCGGGTTCGGACCCGGATTCACGATCGGTGCCGCGAGTCCGACTACGGGACCGATCACTCGAGCCTGATCCTCCGCCGGTGCTGGAACCTTCGTCGGGCGACACGCTGGAAGCGCGCCCCATCCAGCGGTCGATGTTCTCGGAGACGTAGTCCTTGCCGCCCCAGCCGAACGCGACACCGGCACCGATGGCGACGGCCGCGGCGAGTCCCCAAGCGAGTGCTCGCGCGAAGACGTAGAGGATGCCGACGCCGATCCCCATCGTGTCGAGACCGATGACGATCGCCGTGAAGTAGAGGAACATCCGGGCGCCGTTGGCGAACCAGCCGGCGTACGCGGTTTCGGCCGCCGCCTGCGTCCGCTCGATGACGTCGCCGATGAAGTCCGCGACGACGAACCCGAGGACGATGACGAGCAGCCCGGCGATAAACGCCGGCAGGTAGGAGACGGCCGTCGAGATCCACTCCGACAGCGTCGGAATTGCGAGGGCGTTCGCCGCCGCCAGGATCGCGAGGGCGTAGACGAACCACTTCGCCAGCGAGCCGAACGCACTGGAGACGGCCTGTTCTGTGCCACCGAGTATGCGGCCGAGCGGCGTCTCGAGAACCATGCGGTCGAGTTCGACGCCGTCGGCGAGGCGCCGAACGACGCCTGCAGCGAGTCGGCCGATGATCCAGCCGATGAAGAGGATCACCAGCGCACCGATCAGGCGGGGGAGGAACGTGACGAGCTCTGCAACGGGATCCTGGAGCCATTCGGGGACCTGTACCTGTTGGACGGGTTGGAGCTGTACCATGTACGAACAGCGTTGTCGCGTCTCTGTCTTCGTAATTGAGTGCCTATCAAAATATCATTGAATCAACTTATTTGGGCGGACAATCACACTTCAATTGAAGTGTCTGTTACCCCGAATTGCGTCTCGAGCGGACCGTGCCCGATCCGTGTCGGAACCGAGTTGCCGGCGGGACGGGCCGACGGGGGACGACCCGAACGTCGTCGTACCGGCTAGTGATAAACGACAATTGGCGCCAGTGCCGCCAGCCGACCGATACTCCTCGCCGCGTTATCATCCGGTTCTGTGACCGCTGCCCGAGCGAACCTGCCGAGTTTCATTCACGAACGAACGCCGACCTCGTTCGCTTTTCGGGACCGATCCGGGCTCGAATCCACGATTCTCGTTCGAGCGCGTTCGTACGGACGGCCGGTTGCACCCGGAGCGGTCAAATCGCACGCTCGAGGCACCGTGTCTGGCAAATTCGGGCGACGGAGAGCCAGACGTCGTGAACGCGAACCCGGCCGTAACGAACTCCGTCCGGCGAAAACGCCGTCGACCGACGAAGAGTTGCGTAGAGTGATAGATTTGGTAATGGATGATTGCTCGAAGGTGCCCGTCTGTGCATCCCGCGCACTCAGAACCGGGCTATCCTCCGATTCCGGGGTGAGGATCGAGGTGGGGTTCGGGCCTGAGCACGTCGAACGGCTGCTCGTCGAGCCACTCGAGCAGCGCGACCAGTTGGTCGGTTGCGGCCTCGAAGAGCCGTTCGCCGACCGCGGGGGTCGCGTCGGTCTGGTCGCCGAAAACGCCGTTCGGGCTGTTCTCTATCGAGTCGTAGAAGGTCGTCGCGCCGTGGACGCGCTCGGTATCGTAATCGAAGACCGCGCCGCCATCTCGGGCCTCCTCGAGGCGATCGTCGTGGACGAGTTCCGCTGCGATGTGCATGATCATCGCCGTCTCCTTCGGACCGCCGTGCGGCCCCGGCGTTTCGAAAACCTCCTCGATGAGCCCGGGAATCGATTCGTCCCACATCCACTCGATGGCGTACGCCGTGCCGCCCTCGTGCAGCCGGCGGCCGACTTCGCGGAGGTGAGCGACGTTGCCGCCGTGAGCGTTGACGAAGACGATCCGGTCGATCCCGTGGTACGTGAGGTTGCGCGAGAGGTTCTCCACGTAGTCGCGAAACACCGGCGGATCGACCCACATCGTCCCGTGGAACTGTCGGTGGTGAGAGCTGACGCCGATCGGAATCGGCGGCGTACAGAGGTGACCGGTACGATCGGTCGCCGCTCGAGCGAGCGCCTTCGCGATCAGATAGTCGGTGCCCTCGGGCAGGTGGGGCCCGTGCTGTTCCGTCGATCCGAGCGGAATCACCGCGAGGGAGTCCCTCGCGACGTAGTCGGTGAGATCCGGCCAGGCTTGGTGTGGCAAGAACATATCCCACCCTTGCCGCGGATCGGCAAAACGTTGTGTGGCCGATACGTACCATGAAGTCGAACTGATCGTCTCGGATACCGACTAGCTGCGGTCGATTTCCAGAGACGATAGTAAACCTTAATAGTTGAACGGCACTGAGTTATTACATGGCAGTCGTCAGCGTCTCGATGCCGGACGAACTCCTCGAGCGACTCGACCAGTTCGCCGACGAACACGGCTACACCGGTCGCAGTGAGGTCGTCAGGGAGGCTTCCCGCAACCTCCTCGGCGAGTTCGAGGACACCCGACTCGAGGACCGCGATCTGATGGGCATCGTCACCGTGCTGTTCGACTACGAGACGACGAGCGTCGAGGAGCAAATGATGCACCTGCGTCACGAACACGAGGACCTCGTCGCCTCGAACTTCCACAGCCACGTCGGCGACCACTACTGTATGGAACTGTTCGTTCTCGAGGGTGAACTCGAGGATATTTCGACGTTCGTCGGAAAGATTCGGGCGACCAAGGACGCGCTGACGGTCGACTACTCCGTGACGCCAGTCGACAGCTTCGATCCGATCTCGCAGGACGGCAGCGGACAGTAGGGCCGGCCAGCGAACGCGGTCCCGTACCGCGGAAACTGTTCTGGACGGGTACTCCGTCGTCAGACGAAACGCGTAGCCAGTTTCGAACAACGCCGGTTGGCCGCGGAGGACTGCTCTCCGTGACGTTTTTCCGACGAACCCCGCCGGACGTCGCTTCTACGGAGAGACGGGCCGATCCGGACGACGGCCTATTTTCACGGAACGCGTAGTTTTACTATCGGCCCGACGTATTGCCAGCTATGTCTTACCGGAAGGTCAATTACGAGGACGTCGATCAGGTCTCGAGTGCAATGCACTTTCTCAGCGACCCGCTGGAGACCGAGCAGGTCGGGGTGACGGTTGCACGCTGTGATCCGGGCTGGAAGAGTCAGCCACACGACCACGCGGACAACGAACACGAGGAAGTGTACGTCCTCATCGAGGGCGAGGCGACGGTCATCATCGACGACGAACCCGTCGAGATGGAGACCGGCGACGCGCTGTGGATTCCGCCGGAGTCGACGCGCCAGATTCGCAACGGGGATCACGAGAGCGCATTCGTCCTCGTGAGCGCGCCGGGAATCGCCGACGAGGAGCACGAGGACGGCGACTGGCTGCTTTCCGGGTTCGCCGGCTGAGGACCGGGAGACTATTTAGTGGCTCTGCGTCGTCGCTTCTAGCAGGTGAGACCCGATCTACTCGAAACACCACGCGGCCGTTTCGCTCGTCGTTTCCACAATTCTCGTCTCCGCACTCGGACCGGTCGAAGTCGGCAGTGCGACCGTTCCCGGCCTCGTCGTCGTCGCCTACGGCACGGCTCTCGGCGTGTTCATCGACCTCGACCACTTCCTCATCGCTCGGTTCAAGACGGGGACGTGGAACGCCCTCCGGTTCTGTCTCGTCAATCCGCTCGCCGCCTTCACCGATCAGGATCGAATTTTCGACCGGGGGGACGTCGGCGCACTCTCGCGACTGCTGAGCCACCTGCTTCTCACCGGCGTCCTCGTTCCGACACTCGCTCTCGCGAGCCTGCCGCTCGCAGTCGTCACGGCCGCCGTCCTCTACGTCCACATCGTTACCGACGTCGCCTGGGACATCCAGCGACTACGAGGGACGGACATTCCTCCGGACGACGCGGCGCAGTCGCTCTGATTCCTCTCTCGAACCCTGCTCGAGTCGGTGTCGTTCGGAGTATCACGCCGGCCCTGCCTATTTGGGTATTGATATCGACTGGCACGGTATGGAGTTGCTGGACCCCAGCGTCGTTCCGGAACACGCACGCGAGGTCAAAACCGAGGCCCGCGAGTTCGCCCGCGAACACATCGAACCCAACGCCCAGGAGTACTTTCAATCGGGTGAGTACCCCCACGAGATCCTCGAGGCGGGCCAGGAGGCGAACCTCGTCGCTCAGGACATCCCGGAGGAGTGGGGCGGCCGGGGACTCGAGCTCCCGCAGCTGCTCGCGCTCACCGAGGAGTTCTACCGTGCGGACGCGGGCATCGCTCTCACCCTCCAGCTGGCGAGTTTCGGCTGCGAGATCACCTACGAGTACGGCTCCGACGAGCAGCGCGAGCGGTACGTCCGCCCGGTCGCGGCAGGCGACCAGATTTCCGGCCTCGGCGTTTCGGAACCGGAGACGGGGAGCGATCTCGCGGGGATGCAGACCCGTGCCGAGAAAGAGGGAAACGAGTACGTCATCAACGGCGAGAAGTACTGGATCGGCAACGGCGTCGAAGCCGACTGGATAACCCTCTACGCGCGGACGGGTGACGACGAGGACAACCGTTACGGCAGCCACTCGATGTTCATCGTGCCGACCGACGCGGACGGGTACGAGGCCGAACACATCCCCGAGAAGATGGCGATGCGAGCCTCGAAGCAGGCCCACATCACCTTCGACGACTGCCGGATCCCCGAGGAGAACCTGATCGGCCACGAGGGGGCCGGGTTCATGATGCTCGCCGACTTCTTCAACCACGGTCGAGCGATCGTCGCCGGCCACGGCCTCGGCATCGCCGCCGCCGCCATCGAGGAGGCCTGGGAGTTTACCCACGACCGCGAGGAGTTCGGCCGGACGATAAACGAGTTCCAGGCGGTCCAGCACGGCCTCGCGGACATGCTCCTCGAGTTCGAGAGCGCTCGAGCGCTCACCTGGCGCGCCTGCGAGAAGGTCGAGACCAACGACCACGCCGGCTACTGGGCGGCGATGGCGAAGACGAAAGCGACCGAAGCGGCCGTCGATATCTCGGAGCAAGGGATGCAGTTCCACGGCGGCCGATCGATCCTCGACGAGCGACGAATCGCTCGCGTCTATCGAGACGCCCGTATCCCCGTCATCTACGAGGGTGCAAACGAGGTCCAGCGCAACCTGATCTACGGACAGGCGCCGTAGCCGGGCGTCAGTGCGATCGAACGGAGGAGAGGGCGGCTTCCGGAACGGGCGAGACGGCTCGACTATCGACACTCGTCGCGATCCGAAAACTCAGTACTCGGAGTCGAGATCCTCGAACGCGCCGACGAAGTCGTCGTGGGTCGACAAACTGTCGACCGTTTCCTCGAGGCGGTGCTCGAGATCCTCGACTCTCTCACGGAGGTCCTGGTACTCGTCGCTGTCCGCGAGTTCGTGGTCTCCCTTCTCGGACTCGAGTAACGCCTTCTTCGAGACGAGCGCGTAGTAGTTCCGGATGGTCGACTCGTACTCCGAGCGGCCGGCGATCTCCGCGACCTGATCGAGGAGTTCCTCCTTCGAGACGGGTTTGACGAGGTAGTCGTCGAACCCCATCTCGATAATATCGAAGTCTGGGTCGACCGCCGTTACCATGATGACGCGACAGTCGTATCCGTCCGCACGAATCTCCTCGAGGACGTCGTCGCCGGATCGACCCGGCATCCGCCGGTCCAGCAGAACGACGTCGACCGACGCGTCCATCTTCTCGATCGCTTCCGTCCCATCGTAGGCCGTTTCGGTCGTCCACTCCGGAGTGAGCCACGTCGCGAAGAGATCTGCAAGCTGCGACTCGTCGTCGACGACGAGCACGTTTCGCTCGTCACTCATCTGATCGCCTTCCGTTTTCGTCATCGGTTACCGCCACGGTTTATAGATAGTTCCGTGTTGTGATAAATTTCGCGACTACGTGTAAAATAGGCTACTAGAAGGTAGTTCGATACGTCTTCGTTGGAACGGGTGAATCCGAGCCAGACCTCGGCTGCCGTCGTCACCCGCTCGCGACCGTGCGAGGCGGCTCCGTGGGCCGCTCACGTCCTCCTCGAACTCCGGACCCTTTCCGAACCACGAGCAGAGCGAGTCGTTCGACGGTCGCCTTACTTCCCCTCGAACTCCGGATCCTCGTCGCCCATGAACGCTGTGATGCCCTCCATGAGGTCGTCGGTCGCCATCAGCTGACCGAACGCGGCGGCCTCGTACTCGAGGCCGGCGTCGGTGTCGTGGCGGCCCGCGAGCATCGCGCGCTTGGTGTACTTCGTCGCTATCGGTGGGCCGCCCGCCAGATCGGCGGCCAGTTCGAACGCCCGCTCCTCGAGGTCCGCGTTGTCGACGACGTCGCTGACGAAGCCGAATCGCTTCATCTCGTCGGCCTCGTAGCGATCGGCGGTGAGGATGATCTCCTTCGCCGGCCCCTCGCCGATGACGTTCGCGAGTCGCTGGGTGCCGCCCCAGCCGGGGATCAGCCCGAGGTCGAGTTCGGGCTGACCGAACTCCGAGCGCTCGCTCGCGACGCGGATGTCCGCGCAGGTCGACAGCTCCATCCCGCCGCCGAGACAGTAGCCGTCGATACCCGCGACGACCGGGAGTTCGGAGGACTCGAGTTTGCCGAACGTGGACTGGCCCTTCTTCGAGAGTTCGACGGCGCCGAGCGGATCCGCACCGCCGGCGGCCATGCTCTGGACGTCGGCCCCCGCGGAGAAGGCGCGGTCGCCCTCGCCGGTGATGAGGATCGACCGAACCTCGTCGTCCTCCTCGAGAAGGTCGACGGCCTCGCCGAGTTCGTCGAGGAGTTCGCCGCTGATGGTGTTCATCCGGTGCGGTCGGTCGAGCACGACGTGACCGACCATCTCGCCGGGGCGCTCGATGCGGATAGCGTCGAACTCGACGCCGTCCTCGTCCTCGGTCGTCTCGTAGAAGCCGCCCTCGCTCGCGCGCTCTTCGAGGTAGTCAGCGGGCTCGTACCGTTCGTGACCGGTCTCCTGGTAGGCGTCCTCGAGCGCCTCGAGGACGTTCTCGAGGCCGAACTCGTCGGCCAGCTTGACGGGTCCGTCGGGGAAGCCGGCGCCGAGCTTCGTCGCCTCGTCGATCGACTCCGGCGGAGCGACGTCGCCGCCGATCAGCTTGGCGACCTCGTTCGCCATCGTGGCGGTCAGGCGCTCCTTGACGAGGTCGGACTGCTCGTCGGTCGGGATGTCGACGCCCTCGCCGTCCTCGTAGTCGTAGAAGCCCTTGCCGGTCTTCTTGCCGAGCTCCTCGTTCTCGACTTTCCGCTCGAGCAGCGGACACGGCTCGTAGGCCCCGCCGAGCACCTCGTGCATGTACTCGAGAACGTGGTAGCTGATGTCGTTGCCGACCTGGTCGCCGAGTTCGAAACTGCCCATCGGCAGCCCCATGTCGTACTTCGTCGTCGAGTCGACTTCGGCGATCGTCGCCTCGTCCTCGTGGACGAGCCAGCAGGCCTCGTTCATCAGGGGCACGAGAACGCGGTTGACGATGAAACCGGGCGAGTCCTTGTGGACGCGCACGGGCGACTTCTCGAAGTCCTCGGCGAGTTCTTCGATCAGATCCAGCGTCTCCTCGTCGGACTCGGCGCCCGAGATCACTTCGACGAGGGGCATCCGGACCGGCGGGTTGAAAAAGTGCATCCCGCAGAACTGGCCGGCACGGTCGGTGAACTCGGCCAGATCCGTAATCGAGAGGCTCGAGGTGTTCGTCGCGAAGATCGCGCGGTCGGGCGCGGCTTCCTCGAGTTCCTCGTAGACGTCTCGCTTGATCTCCATCTTCTCCGGAACGGCCTCGATGACGACGTCGGCGTTCCCGCAGGCTTCCTCCATGTCGACCAGCGGCGTCACGCGCTCGAGGGCGGCGTCGGCTTCCGCCTCGGAGAGCTGGTCGTTCTCGGCGAGTTTGCCCAGCGACCACTCGATCTGGTCGTAGCCGTTCTGGACGAACTCGTCCTTGATATCGCGCATGTTGACGTCGTAACCTGCTATCGCGGCGACCTCCGCGATACCGTGGCCCATGTTACCCGCTCCAAGAACTGCGACGGTGTTGATATCGTCGATATCCATGGTTATCTATGCAATGTGGAGCCGTTTGAACGTTTCCCTATTTCACAAAGAAAACTATACTTCCGTTTACTCACGGTTACAAACCTCTTTACCGCTCCATAGGTAACGATCGTCTATGGAATTCGGCCTCACCGAAGAACAAGAGCAGATCCGCGACGAGGTTACCCGGTTCGCGGAGAACGAGATCGTTCCCGTCGCCCAAGAGTACGACGAGGAAGAAAAGTACCCCCACGACGTCATCGACAAGGCCGCCGAAATGGGCCTGACCGGCGCCTACATCCCGATGGACTACGGCGGCGCCGGCTACTCCATCCTCGACACCGCGATCATCACCGAGGAACTGTTCTCCTACGATCCGGGAATCGCCCTCTCGATCGTCTCGACGTCGTTCGGCTGCGAGGCGATCATGAACTTCGGGACCGAGGATCAGAAGGAGCGCTACTTAGAGCCCGTCGCGATGGGCGAGAAGATCTCCGGCGCGGCGATCTCCGAACCGGACACCGGCTCCGACGTCTCCTCGGTCTCGACGGAAGCCGAGAAGGACGGCGATGAGTGGGTGATCAACGGCAACAAGATGTGGATCACCAACGGCAGCATCGGCGACTTCTTCGTCGTGCTCTGTAAGACCGACCCCGACGCGGAGGGTCGCTACAACGGCTTCAGCCAGATCGTCGTCGAGTCCGACCGCGACGGCTTCGAGGCCGACAAGATAACCGGCAAGCTCGGCATCCGCGCCTCCGATACCGCCGAACTCATCTTCGACGACGTCCGCGTGCCCGAGGAGAACCTCGTCGGGACCGAGGACGCCGCCTTCATGCAGCAGATGCAGTTCTTCGACGAGACACGTACCGCGGTCGCCGCCCAGGGCGTCGGCATCGCGAAGGGGGCCACCCGCGCGGCCCTCGAGTACGCCGAGGACCGCGAGCAGTTCGGCCAGTCGATCTCGGAGTTCCAGGCGATCCAGCACAAACTCGCCGAGATGGCCACGAACACCGAGGCCGCCCGCAACCTGACCTACAAGTCCGCCTGGAAGGTCGACCAGGGCGAGGACATCACCAAACTCGCGTCGATGGCCAAGGAGTACGCCTCCCGCGTCGCCGTCGACGTCGCCGACGAGGCCGTCCAGATCCACGGCGGCGCCGGCTACGTCAACGACTTCCCCGTCGAGCGGTTCTACCGCGACGCCAAGATCACCCAGATCTACGAGGGCACCACCGAAATCCAGAAGAACGTCATCGCCCGCGAGATGCTCGGGAAGGGGTTCTAAGAACGAACTTTTACTCTGCGGGCCGGCTTCGCCGGCCCTCGGCAAAATCTCGAGAGAGCGAAGCTCTCTCGGACAGCGAGGAACCAGAGGTTCCTCGAGCAGTCGGCGCTTCGCGCCGACGACCTCGCGGGATCGAAGATCCCGCTTAGCTTCGATGAAAAGCCTCCTCCTTCCGTTCTCTCACTCCTTTCAGTCGCTCGTTCCCATCAGTCGTCGGCCCGCTCGTTCGCCCGTCGGGCTCACTCACGGTGAGTATCGATGAGCTGCCTGCCCTTCCCCGAGTCTCCGGGTCGGCGGATTCCGCCGACCGGGTTCCCGGCCATCTATGTCAGTCTGGTTCTCGAGCGACACCCTCGCTCAACTGTCGCTGTCGGAGTCGGTATCACCGTCGTCGCTGTCCGAATCAGTGTCGCCGTCATCGCTGTCTGAGTCGGTGTCGCCGTCGTCGCTATCCGAATCAGTATCGCCAGCGGAGCGATCGGCGCTCGACCCGCCCTCATCGGCGATCGTGGTACGATCCGTCTCGCCCGCTCCGCCGTCCGTGGTAGTCTCCTCTGCGAGCCGCGAGGCGTCTCGAACGACCATTGCTTCCACCGGGCTCTCGTCCCGGACGTACTCGTCGATCGGATCGTCCGCGAGGACGTACAGGACTACGGGCGGAAGCACGTAGGAGCCGATCGCCAGGGCGGCGAACAGCGAATCGACGAACACCAGCAGGCCGAAGATAGCGAACGCTGCCGCCGACGCCGCGTGGACGCCGGTCTTCGTGTACGCCAGGTAAAACGTCCACAGTCCCCGAGTCCACCGGATCACGGCCGAGATCACTATCGACACTACGCGAGCGACCGGGAACCCTTTTTCGCCCCGTCCCGTACGACTGGTATGAGAGAATTCGTCTTCGCCCTCGAGTACGATCCGGGGACGAACCCCGTCGCCGACGTGCTCGCGGCGTATCCCGACGCCTCGATCCGGTCGCTGTCGTGTCACGTCACCCCCGACAGCCTCTGGCGGGTCGATCTCGCGACCGGCTCCGAAGAAGCGCTCGCGGAACTCGAGGCCGCTTACGAGACGGCGGACTACTTCGCCGACTGTCTGGTGAAAGACCACTGCGGAGCCGAGTGCGAGACGCAGGTACTGGACCGGTCGAGCGACACGCTGGTCGTCTACACCTACTGGGCCCGCACGGACGTCTGTACGTCGGTCCCCCACGTCGCGCTCGAGCACTTCGGCGAGGGGCTACTGTTCGAGACCTACCGCGAGGGCCGGCGCCACCGTTGGCGGATCGTCCTCGGCAGCGACGCACCGATTCACGACTTCTTCGACGCGCTGGGCGAGGAGGTCGGCGAGTGTACGGGCATAGAAATGCTTCGGCTGACGGAACTCGACCCGGACCGCCACAGTACGGGTCCCGACGACTCGGTCCCCGCCGAACAGCGCGAGGCGCTGCGGGCGGCCGTCGAACACGGCTACTACGAGACGCCGCGACGGATCGAACTCTCGGAGCTCGCCAACCGACTGGACGTCCCCCGATCGACCCTCTCCTACCGGCTGCGGCGCGCCGAGGCGGCCCTCGCGGCGACGTTCGTCGGCGAGGACGACTCGCTCGAGGCGCTTTCGGTCCCCGGCGCGGGCAGCTCGCTCTAGCCCAGATTTGGCGCACGCCAAATAATCCGTATAGCGTCCGAGGAACTACGAGTAGGTGATGAGCGAGCCCTCCACCGAACGGCCGGGCTCGAGTCGCACGCTCGAGTTGCGGGTCCCCGAGATGGACTGCCCCTCCTGTGCCGGCAAGGTTCGAAACAGCGTCGAACGACTCGACGGCATCGACCGTCTCGAGCCGCGGGTAACCAGCGGTCGCCTCGTCGTCGACTACGATCCCACGCTGACGAGCGAGTCGGCGATCCGCGAGCGCGTCCAGGCGGCCGGCTACGGGATCGAATCGTCGGAATCCGAACTCACGGTCTCGGTCCCCAGCATGGACTGTCCGTCCTGCGCGACGAAAGTCGAAAACGCGCTCGCGAACGTCGAGGGGATCGCCGAGGTCGAGACCCGACCAGCAACGGGACGAGTTACCGTGACCGGAGTCGAGGGAACCGATCCCGAGACGATCACCGGGGCGATCGAATCCGCCGGCTACGAGGCGACGCCGATCGCCGACGAGCGCGACTCGACGGCCGAATCTGAGGCGGTCTGGCGAAGCCGTCGAGCCGTCGGCACGGGTATCGGCGCCGCCTTCCTCGTCGTGGGGATGGTCCTCGAGTTCGTCCTCCCCGCGCTCGATCCGTCGCTGGGCGTAATCGCGGGCCAGCAGTACGATCTCTCGCACGCCCTCTTCGTCGCGGCCGCGGCCATCGCCGGCGCGCCGATCCTCCGAAACGGCTATTACTCGGTGCGAAACCGAAGCCTCGACATCGACTTCCTGATGAGTGCCGGCATCGTCGCCAGCGTCGCGACCCACCACCCCTTCGAGGGGGCGATGCTCGCCGTCCTCTTCAGCGTCGCCGAGCTGCTCGAGCGGTTCTCGATGGACCGCGCGCGCGACTCGCTCCGGGAGCTGATGGACCTCTCGCCGGACACCGCCACGGTGCGACGCGAGGACGGCTCCGAGGAGACCGTTCCGGCCGACACGCTCGAGATCGGCGACGTCGTCGTGGTTCGGCCCGGTGAGAAGATTCCGGCCGACGGAATCGTGCTGGAAGGCGAGAGCGCGGTCGACCAGGCCCCGATCACGGGCGAAAGTGTCCCCGCGGACAAGACCGAGGGGGACGAGGTCTACGCCGGAACGATTCCCGAATCCGGCTATCTCGAGGTCGAAGTCGAGAGCGAGGCGGGCGACTCGACCATCGCACGGATCGTCCGGCTGGTCGAGGACGCGGAGCGCGAGCAGACGAAGCGCGAGCAGTTCGTCGACCAGTTCGCGAGCGTCTACACGCCGATCGTCGTGGTTTTCGCCCTCGCCGTCGCCGCACTGCCGCCGCTGCTCGTCGGGGCTTCCTGGAACACGTGGTTCCTTCGCGGACTCACCCTGCTCGTCATCGCCTGTCCCTGCGCGTTCGTCATCAGTACCCCGGTCAGCGTCGTCTCCGGGATCACGAGCGCGGCCAAGAACGGGGTGCTGATCAAGGGCGGTCGCCACCTCGAGGCGGTCGGCGAGAGCGACGTCCTCGCGGTCGACAAGACCGGGACGCTGACCACCGGCGACCTCTCCGTGACCGACGTCATCCCGCTCGAGGGCGCCGACGAGGACGACGTGCTCCGCCGGGCCGGCGCCGCGGAGCGCCGGAGCGAGCACCCGATCGGTCGAGCGATCGTCGATCACGCCGAGGAGCGCGGGCTCGAACCGGACGATCCCGACGTCTCCGGGTTCGAGGCGCTGACCGGGAAGGGCGTCCGTGCCGAGGTAGACGGGATCACACACTACGTCGGCAAACCCGACCTCTTTGAAGGATTGGCCGATCTCGAACACGTCCACGCGACGACCGACGGCGGGCTGACTCTCGAGTCGATGGGCTACGAGGCACGGTCCCAGTGCGAGCGCGAGGCGTGTCTCGACGTGCTCGCCGAGGTCGTCCCCGACCTCGAGGCCGAGGGCAAGACCGTCGTGATCGTCGGCACCGGGGACGGACCGATCGGCGTCGTCGGCGTCGCGGATCGGGTCCGTCCGGAGGCGCAGTGGGCCGTCTCCCGACTGCAGGAGCAGGGCGTCCGCGTCGTGATGCTCACCGGCGACAACGAGGGGACCGCGCGGGCCATCGCCGGCGAGGTCGGGATCGACGAGCACCACGCCGAGTTGCTGCCCGACGAGAAACTCGAGGCCATTCGCCGGTTAGAGGCCGAGTACGAGACGGACGAGGGCCGCGTCGCGATGGTCGGCGACGGCATCAACGACGCGCCCGCGCTCGCGACCGCCACCGTCGGCATCGCCATGGGCGCGGCGGGGACGGACACCGCGCTCGAGACGGCCGACGTCGCGCTGATGGGCGACGACCTCAGCCGACTGCCGTACCTCTACGACCTCTCGAGCAAGGCCAACGGCGTCATCCGGCAGAACATCTGGGCGAGCCTGGCCGTCAAGGCCGTGCTTGCGGCCGGCGCACCGTTCGGTATCGTGACCGTGATCCACGCGGTCGTCATCGGCGACATGGGGATGAGTCTCGGCGTGACGGGTAACGCGATGCGACTCGCCGGCGTCGAACCCGAGACGCCGGACACCTTCGAGGAGGACGAGTAACCTCCTCGATCTTCGTCGCTTTTCAGGAAGAATCGCGAGAGGAGGGTCGACCCGCGTTCGTCACGCCACAGCGTCCGCAGCCCGCGCCGAATCTCGGAGTTCACGACGACCGAATCGCTGGCTGAGAGTTATCTCGTCCCTCCATATTTTTGGCGGCTGCAGCAACCGAGTTGTCAGGGGCGCCTCGATCACCCGATCCGATTTCTGATCCACTCGAGCCCCGGCCGTCCGTCGATCCACCACAGAGCGACGCCGCCGACGAGGACGACGGCCTCGAGCCACAGCGTCGTGGCCTCGAGTCCGAGACCGGGAACCGCTCCGAGCGGCTTGACGCCGGTGTAGTCGGGCGTGTGAGTAACCGGCCAGAGCAGAAAGCCGAGTTCGTCGTAGTCCCCCGAGAGTACGTGCCACGGGACGTCCGTCGCGAGGTGCGAGCCGTAACCGATCGCGAAGGCGAGCCCCAGCCGAGCCCGGTTACGGCGCCGCGCCAGCAGCCAGAGGGCAGCTACGATCGGCGCGGCGAATAGCAACGAGTGGCCGATCGTCCGTCCGACGGGAACAGCGCCCGCGGCGTGCAGCGGCTTATCGATCAGATCGGGCAGCGCCGCGCCGACGATCGCGACGATCGCGGGAGCTTCGGCGGGCGGTTCGTCGCGGTCCCACCGGGTGTACGCCGCGTAACAGAGGTAGCCGACGACGAGGTGGACGACCGGCTGCATCCTGTCGACCGTTTCGACCACGAGTCTCCTAAGCCTCGGGCTGTCAACCGCCGGTCGGAGACCGTTCTGTCGCCCCGACGCCGTTTGGGACGACACCTAAATCCGTTCGTCCCCTCTCTCACGCTGATGACAGAAACACCAATCGACGACCGCCAGGAGTCGGCGGTCGTCACCGGCGCGGGAGTCGAGAACCGCATCGACGGCGGGGACGCGAGTTCGGTCGACGGACTCGAGTACGACGTCGTCACCACGCCGGTGCTCGTCATCGGGGCGGGCGCGGCCGGTGCTCGCGTCGCGATCGCACTCGCGGAGTCGGGGATCGAACCGCTGGTGATCGGCAAGCGCGATCACGGCGACGCACACACGACGTGGGCGGCCGGCGGCGTCAACGCGGCGCTCGGATCGCTCGACCCGGACGACGACTGGACGATCCACGCGGCGGACACGCTGAACGAGGGACACCACCTGAACGATCCCGAGGCGGTCGAACTGACCGCGAAGCACATGCCGGACAGGATCCGCGAACTCGAGGAGTGGGGGATGCCGTTCGACCGCACCGACGGCGGGAAGATCAACCAGCGCTACTTCGGCGCCCAGTCGTATCGCCGCACCTGCTTTGTCGGCGACCGGACCGGGGAGGCGATGCTCGAGACGCTGATCGACCGGGCCCGCGAACTCGAGGTCCCCTACCGCGAGAACGTGATGATCACGCGGCTGCTCTCGGACGGCCGACGCGTCTCCGGGGCCGTCGGTTTCGACATGGAGACCGGGACGGGGCTGTTGTTTCGGACCGACCGCGTCGTGCTGGCGGCCGGGGGTTTCTCGGCGCTCTATCGGCGTCACTCCTCCCGGGACGACGAGAACAACGGCGACGGTCAGGCGCTGGCCCTCGAGGCCGGAGCGCGGCTGCTCGACCTCGAGTTCGTCCAGTTCCACCCCACCGGGATGGTCGGCGAGCGCTACGGCGAGGAGTGGGACGGCCGTCTCGTCACCGAGGCGGTTCGCGGCGAAGGGGGACGGCTCTACAACACGGACGGCGAGCGGTTCATGGAGCGATACTCGCCCGATCAGATGGAACTCGACGCCCGAGACGTCGTCGCGCGAGCGATCGCCCGGGAGGTCCGCGAGGGGCGCGGTACCGACAACGGCGGCGTCTACCTCGATATCACCCACCGGGATCCCGACTACGTCCGCGATCGACTGCCGTCGATGGTCGAGCGATTCGAGTCGCTCGGGGTCGACATCACCGAGGAGCCGATGGAGGTCGCGCCGACGGCACACTACACGATGGGCGGCGTCGACATCGACTTCCGAACCGGCGAGACCGGGGTCGAGGGACTATACGCCGTCGGCGAGTCGGTCGCGGGCGTCCACGGCGCGAACCGCCTCGGCGGCAACTCGCTGGCCGAAACCGTCGCGGTCGGGAAACTCGTCGGCGACCACGTCGCGAGCGAACTGACCGACGAGGATCGCGATCTCACCGTGACCGACGACCAGCGAGCGCTGGCGGGACAGGAGTTCCGGGCGCTCGAGGGCCTCGCGGACGCCGACGGCGACGTCGCGCCGCAGGCGGTTCTCGAGGAACTCGGCGAACTCCTGTGGGAGCACGCGGGTATCCTTCGGGACGAGGCGGGGCTCCGGGAGGGGCTGGCGGAACTCGAGACGTTGCGGGAGCGAACGGCCGACATTCGCGTCCACGGCGACCTCACCTCGCGCTCGTTCGAGTACGCCGTGGACCTCTCGTTTAGCCTCACCGTCGCCGAGACGATGCTTCGATCCGCCCTCGAACGAACCGAATCCCGCGGGGCCCACTACCGGACCGACCACCCCGACACCGAGTCGGACTGGCACGCCAACCTCCTGGTTTCCGCCGACGAGGGGTGGCTCTCGGTCCGTCGCCGCGGCGTCGCCGAACCCAGCGAGCCGGTCCGGGACGCACTCGAGGAGGGGTACGAACTCGACTACCACCACCTCGAGTAAATCCGCCGTTTCCGAGTTCGGTCAGAGATCGAGTCCGACGACGGTCTTCGTGACGGTCTCGCCGTTCTCCTTGCGCCAGCAGAAGTTGTTGACGCTGACGCCGCCGCCGTACTCGCCCGCGGCATCGGGGCGAGCGTACTCGACCGGACCGACCGTGTAGGAGCCGGTCTCGGCTAACTCGGACGGGACCTCGACGAAGTACCGAACCGTACCCGATTCGACCGTCTCGTCGGCGGTGACGACCTTGCGATCGCCGCCGCTGATCTCGTCGACCGTCACGTCGCCGCCGACGACCTCCCAGTCGCCCGGGATGCGGTCCCGGACTTGAACGGGTTCGTCGCTGTCGACGTGAATCCGAACCTGGCTGGTCTGGCCCGCCGTGAACAGCGAGGCGTCGGCCTCGCGTTCGACCGCGGCGTCGACCGGCGTGTCCTCGCCGACCGCGACGTCCTCGTGTGCGATGGCCTGTGGCCCCTCGTTGATCCCGCTCGAGAACGTGACGCCGTTGCGGATGACCGCGGACCAGTGGAACGGCGTTCCCGTCGACAGCGCCTCGAGCGACGCGTCCTCGGGGATATCCGCGCCGACGCGGCTGTGGCCGGCCGACTCGAGGTCGAAGCCGTCGGTGATTTCCAGGAACCGCGTCCCGGCGTGGTAGTGTCCCGCCACGACTGTTCCGTCGGCGTCGATGTCGAGGTTGTGGGAGCTCAGGTTGAAGTCGTCGAACCCCTCGTACTCGCGGTCGTCGTCTGCGGCCTCTTCCTCGAAACTGGGCGTCTCGTCGAACGTCTGGTCCGTCGACTCGAAGAGAATCCAGTAATCCAGTTCCGTCCGTCCGTTGTCCTCGTACGTCTCGAAGGCCGTTCGAGTCGCGGGCTCGACGCCGTCCTCTCGCAGCGTCGACGAGGCGCCCAGATAGACCGGATCGTCGCGCTCGCCGGCGAGCACGTCGTCGATCGGATCCGCGTCGACGAGGTAGTAGTGGCCGCTCTCCCCCTCGTTTCGGACGTAGCCGCCGTCCTCGTGGCTCGAGGGGTTCTCGTGGCCGGCAACGAACACGCGCTTGCCGTTCTGAAGCGTCGGCGCCGGCACCGAGTGGTGGGCGCGGTCCTGCTCGAAGACGCCGAGTTCTTCGATGGCCGTCGGATCGCTCACGTCGAGCAGGCGCGTCCCCGCGTTCCAGTTCGCGAGGTAGGCGACGGGCGTTCCGAACCGCGGATCGTCCTGAACGACGATGTCGTGAGCGTAGGCCTCGCCGCCGTCCGTGTCGGTTTCCGTTTCGGGTTCGGCCAACTCCGCGGAGTAGTTCCACCAGTTGACGTGGTCGAGCGTTCCGGCCTCCCGATCGAACTCGAAGACGTTGATCCCGCCCGTCACGCCGTCCTCGCCGTGGGTCGTGAAGACGTACTCGGTCCCGCCGATCTGGTGGTACCAGGCGTTGTGCGGTCCGAGCGTCCACACCGACAGCGACGTCTGCGTGACGAGCCCGGGATTGCCGGGATCGGAGATGTCGACGACCTCGAGCGCCGCCGCGTCCGCGCCGCCGCTGTCGGCATCGTCGTCGGCGAGGGCGAGTTCGGTCTCGTCGAACAGCGCGGTAAACGGCTGCTTCGAGATGAAGGCGTACCGGCCGTCGTCGGAGAGCTTGACGTCCATGCAGGCGGCCCCGTCGTTCTCGTTGCCGAAAAACGAGAGCACGGTGAGCTCGGCCGACTCGAGCCGCTCGCGGCTCTCGGCGCGCGTGAACTGACCGATATCGAGAATCGCCATACCGCGGCCCGGCGTCTCGTCGCGCGAGGAGAACGCCGAGATGACCGCGATATCGTCGTGAACTCGAAGCTCGCTGAGTCCGCCGTAGTGGGGGTCGTCGGGGGAACCGGAGAGCGACGCCGAACCGATCCCGCCGAGGCTGTGATAGCCGACGACGTCGGTGTGTTCCGCGGCGTCAGCGCGGTTTCCGTCGAACTGGTCGCCGAGACCGCCGTCCGTCGTGTACTTGTGACCGCTCGCGACGCCGCCGACGGTTGCGATTCCCAGCGCGCCCGCGGCAGCCTTCAGCACCGCACGTCTCGTCGATCCTGTTAGTGAGTCATCGGTGAACATACGAATGGCCTGAACCTCGTTACCAGTGACTGCTTATAGAATGTTTTGACAAATATATCCAATTATTATGTAATAATACCACTAGTACGGTCGTCACGTCGCTCGAGCGCGTTCCCCGCCAGCCGCTATCTTCCCAACCGAGACGCATATCCGTTCTCGGAACCGTAACCGTGTATCCACAACTGCGCATGTTAGAAGAGGCACACCCCGTCCTCCGTCGGGACCCCGTAATGGCGGACCTCGTCGAGCGACACGATCCCTACGTCGAACCGAACTGGAACGAGTACGAGCGACTCTGCATCTCGATCATCAACCAGCAGCTCTCGACCGCGAGCGCGGCGGCCGTCCGCGAGCGGGTGTTCCACCTCCTCGAGGACGACGTGACGCCGGAGACCGTACTGGCCGCGAACGAGGCGGCGCTCCGTGAGGCGGGGCTCTCTCGAAGCAAGGTTGAGTACGTACGGAACGCCGCGAGGGCCTTCCAGCGGAACGATTACACCCGAGAAGGGTTGGCCGAACACTCCAACGAGGAGGTGATCGACGCCCTCACCGAAATCAAGGGTATCGGCGCGTGGACGGCGCGCATGTACCTCCTGTTCGTTCTCGAGCGGCCCGACGTGCTCCCCCTCGGCGACCTCGCCGTTCGTCGCGGCATCGAGGCGCTGTACGGGAACGGCGAGGAGCTGACCCGCGGGGAGATGCGCGAGATCGCCGAACCGTGGCGACCGTATCGAAGCGTCGCGACGCGGTACGTCTGGGCCGAATACGAATCGGAGTGAACCTGTCCACCGGTAATCGATCACTGTGACTCATCGAGCCGCGAAACGATCACCACCGGAACCGGACAACCGTCGATTACGACCCCGCCACTGCAGGCCCCCTCCGGGGTCGGAAGAAAGGAAAGACTGATCGACAAGACGACCACGCTGACTAAAGTACAGACTGGTTCTACCGCCCCCGATGGCAAACGATACACCCCACGACGCGCCCGACGAACGGCGAATGACGACCGATCCCGAACGAATCAGAGAGTGGGCCGAAGCCCACGACGCCGTCCCCGTTTCGATTCGCGGCGGCGAAGGTCACGGTCACTCGTTCGCTCACCGAGACGAACTCGGGAGCGACCACGAAGAGTACACCTGGGACGAGTTCACCGAAACGTTCGAGAACGAGGATCTGGTGTTCGTCTACCACGAAGAAGAGACGGCGGGCGAAGGCGAGGGCCTGGGCTTCTTCGAACTCGTCGAGCGCGATCGGGCGTTCGAACGGGCCGACCTCGGCCGGGACGAATTCGAGGATTCGCTGCGGCGGGGCGAGACCGTGACGACCGAGATCGTCGAGACGCAGGTCGTCGAGACGGAGGTCGTCGAACGGGACACGATCGAGAGCGAAGTGATCGAGTCGGACGTCGTCGAACGGGAGATCGTCGACTCCGAACTGCTGCGCCGGGACGTCGTCGAGACCGAGTTCCTGGACGACGAGACCATCGAAGTACTCGTCGACGAGAGCCGTCTGGACACGATCGAGGAGATCGAACGCTACACCGTCGAGAGTCGCGTGGTCGACGTCGACGTCGAACAGCACGGCGAACTCGAGAGCGACACGATCCAGACGAACATCGAACTCGAGAGCGTCCAGCGGTCGATCCTCGAGAGCGACGTCGTCCGCGCAGACGTCACGCCCGACGAGGTCCTCGAACAGGAGGTCATCCGGAGCAACCGCGCCGAAGGTGACGCCGTCCGGAGCGAACTCATCGAGCGGCGAACGCTCGAGGAGGAGATCGACGAAGAGCGGCGGCTGCGGTTCGTCCTCGAGGAAACCGAACTGGTCTCATCCGAGGTGATCGGCAGTGATCTGCTCGAGGGTGAGATCATCGACGTCGAGGAGTACTCGGAGACGATGGCCGCCGGGGCTGCTGAATCGGATATGGATGTGGCTGCCGGAGGCACTGAATCGGAGATGGAGACGGCCGGAGCGGAAGGCATGGCCGATACCGAATCGGAACCGCCGGCAGGCGAGCCGGCGATCGAACTCTCGAAGGACGACCAGGGGAAAGACGTCGTCGACGAACGCGGCGAGACGGTCGGCATCGTCGCGGAGGTCGAGGGGCAGACGGCGTACATCGATCCTCAGCCCGGATTGACCGACCGGCTCAAGGCCCGGCTGGACTGGGGCGGCCACGGTGACGACAACTACCCGATCGAACCGGCGCAGATATCGGAGGTCACGGACGACGAGATCGTCCTCCGTGGCGAGTGACCGCTTGTAGAGCGGACGGCCTATCGCGGATTGAACGAACGCGAAGAAATCGAACGGCGGCCCTCGAGGTTCGAGGCCGGACCGCGAGCGCGTTACTCGACGAGGTCGGCGACGACGTCGGCGTCGGGGATCTCGTCCTCGACGGCCAGCAGTTCGTCGTCGACGGTCACCGATTCTGACGTTCTGCTACGCTTACTCGAGATCGAAGCGGTCGAGCGTCATCACTTTGCTCCACGTATCGGCGAAGTCGTGAACGAACTTCTCCTCGTTCTCGTCGGATGCGTAGACTTCCGCGATGGCCCGAAGCCGCGCGTTCGAACCGAAGACGAGATCCACGCGGGTCCCCGTCCACTCGACTTCGCCCGTTTCGCGGTCGCGCAGCTCGTAGATCTCCTGAGCTTCCGAGGACGCTTCCTGCTCCATGATGTCCCTGGACTCCTCGGAGCTCTCCCACTCGTACTCCATGTCGAGCAGGTTCACGAAGAAGTCGTTGGTCAACGTCTCCGGCTGGTCGGTGAAGACGCCGAGGTCGGTATCCTTGTAGTTGGCCTTCAGCGCGCGCATGCCGCCGACCAGAGCCGTCATCTCGGAAGCCGTCAGGTCCAGGAGGTCGGCCCTGTCGACCAGGAGCTCCTCCTCCGAGCGGTCGCTCTCGAGCCCGAGGTAGTTGCGGAAGCCGTCGGCTTCCGGCTCGAGGGCCTCGAAGGATTCGACGTCGGTCTGTTCCTGGGTAGCGTCGGTGCGGCCCGGTTCGAACGGAACCTCCACGTCGTACCCGGCGTCCGCCGCAGCCTTCTCGACGGCCGCGTTGCCGCCCAGGACGATCAGATCGGCGAGCGAGACTCGCACGTCATCGGATCGGGAGCCGTTGAACTCCTCCCGGATCTCCTCGAGGGTCGAAAGCACCGTCTCCAGTTGCTCCGGCTCGTTTACGTCCCAGCTCTTCTGCGGTTCGAGGCGAAGGCGGGCGCCGTTCGCTCCGCCGCGCTTGTCGCTGTCGCGGTACGTCGATGCCGCCGCCCAGGCGCTCTTGACCAGCTGGGAGACGGACAGCTCCGAAGCGAGGATTTCTTCTTTGAGCTCGGCGATCTCTTCGTCCCCGATCAGTTCGTAGTCGGCGTCGGGGATGGGGTCCTGCCACAGCATCTCCTCGTCCGGAACCTCCGGGCCGCGGAACCGGATCGGCGGGCCCATGTCACGGTGGATTAGCTTGTACCACGCCTTCGCGAAGGCTTCCTGGAACTCGCGCGGGTTCTCCTGGAAGCGCTCGATGATCTCCCGGTACTCCGGATCCCGCTTCAGGGCGACGTCCGTCGTCAGCATCATCACGTCTTCCTTCTCCGACGAGCCCTCGGTACTCGGTGCGACGCCATCGAGCGCGTCGTCCGTCGTGGTCCACTGCCACGCGCCGCCGGGACCCTCTTCGCGCTCCCACTCGTGGTCGAGCAGGTTGTCGAGGTAGCTCGTGTCCCACATCGTCGGCGTGGCGTTCCACGGCCCCTCGATTCCGCTGGTGATCGCATCGGAACCCTTCCCGGAGCCGTGGCTGCTCTCCCAGCCGAGGCCCTGCTGGTCGATGGGGGCCGCCTCGGGCTCGGGACCCATGTGCTCGTCGGGGTCGTCGGCGCCGTGGACCTTCCCGAAAGTGTGTCCGCCGGCGATGAGCGCGGCCGTCTCCTCGTCGTTCATGGCCATCCGGCCGAACGACTCCCGAATCCGTTCCGCCGACCACTCCGGATCCGGCTCACCGTTCGGGCCCTCCGGATTCACGTAGATGAGGCCCATCACGGTGGCGGCGAGGGGTTCGTCGAGTTCGTCGTCCTCGTCGAAGCGCTCGGAGGCTTCCCACTCGGTTTCGGGCCCCCAGTCGACGGCTTCGTCGGGCTCGAACTCGTCCTCGCGTCCACCGGCGAAGCCGAACGTCTCGAATCCCATCGACTCGAGGGCGACGTTCCCGGCCAGGACGATCAGGTCGGCCCACGAGAGTTTGTCGCCGTACTTCTGTTTGACCGGCCAGAGCACTCGGCGAGCCTTGTCGAGGTTCGCGTTGTCCGGCCAGCTGTTGAGGGGCGCAAAGCGTTGCGTGCCGCCGGTCGCGCCGCCGCGACCGTCACTGGTGCGGTACGTGCCGGCGCTGTGCCACGCCATCCGAATGAACAGCGGCCCGTAGTGGCCGTAGTCCGCCGGCCACCACTCCTGGGACGTCGTCATCACGTCTTCGATGTCCGCCTTCAGCTCGTCGAGGTCGAGTTTCTCGAACTCTTCACCGTAGTCGAACTCCTCGTCCATCGGACCGACTTCGCAGGCGTTCTGGTCGAGGATCTTCAAGTTCAACTGATTCGGCCACCAATCTTGTTCTGACCCGTTCATCATCGGACAATTGCTGCTTTCGCATGTTAAGATTGTCTATTTCGGAATGAAGTCTTCGATACAGCCCAAGAAATATTTCGAAGCCGAGAACTTTTGTCAGTGATGTATTCTCGCTCCGTATTCAGCGTGGCTGCTGAAACCTGTCACAGCCCGAGGGTTTCCACGAGGCCAGGTCGGTCTCCTTGCCCTCCTCGGAGAACATCTCGGCGGTCGTGTGCTTCGAGGGCTCGTCGTTCGTGCAGGTGAAGGTCCCGTACGCGCCGACCGCCCTTCGCGTGGCCGACCCCCTCCGGGATGCGCTCCCGGTTGAACTGGGCCATCTTCTCGAGATAGTTTCCGTACCGAAAAACGACGTTGCAGATCGAGTCCGGGGTGGGTTTGCGGCGATTGGAAGCGATCGAACGAGGGCAATCAGTACCGATCGGCAGCCGGTGATCGTCGCGCGACAGTCTCGACCGAACCCTCGATTACTCCTCTTCTTCGGGGGTGTCGGGTGTGTCCGCATCCGATCGTCGGCTCACGTCGACCTGGTAGTTCTTGAGGATATCTCGGCCAAGGATGACCGGGTAGTCCATGTGGCTGCGGTCCTCGACGCTCGCGGTGACCGTGTGCTGGTTGCCGCCGACCCCGACGACGACGTCGACGACGGGACGGCTCTTCGCGGTCTTGCTACTGCCGGATCGGATTCGCGTGATGGATTTGATCGGCCCGGCGCCGATGTCGGCCGCGAGACCGGTGTCGATGCTCGTCCGCGTCGCACCCGTGTCCGATTTTGCCAGCACGGATTTCGAGCCGCTGGTTCCCGAGAGAACCACTTCCTCGGTGTAGCCGATCACGGACGGTTCCGTCTCCGGCGACGTCGCCTCTATGGGCTGGGCCATCGGCCGGGAGTCGTCGAGAACGTTCGAGAGGTCGTGAACGCGCTCCTCGTCGACCTCACCGCCGGCGCGTTCGATCGCGAGTTTGGCGATGTACGGCGCCGGACTGATCTGGGTCGCCTGGTAGAGCCCCTTGAATCCCGCCGTCGGATTGACCTCGAGGACGAACCAGCCTTCGTCGCCCTCGACGAGGTCGACGCCGGCGTAGTCGAGACCGATCGCCTCGGACGCACGACGGGCCATCTGCCGGGCTTCTTCGGGGAGGTCGTCGGTCGCATCCTCGACGGAGCCGCCGAGCGCGACGTTGGTTCGCCAGTCGTTATCGGGCGCGTAGCGGTACATCGCGCCGATGACTTCGTCGTCGACGACGTAGACGCGGACGTCGCGGTGGCGAGCGTCGTCGCGGTCGATGAGTTCCTGCAGGAACGCGTATCGGTTCCCCACCTTCGCGTTGATCGGATCGTCGGCACCGACCTTCCACGTTCCGCCGCCGTGGGTCCCGATCGCCGTCTTGTAGACCGCTTCCTCGCCGTACTGACCGCGCGCGGCGTTGAGTTGGTCGCTGTTGAGCGCGAGGGTGACGTCGGGAGTCCGGACGTCGTTCGCCGCGAGCGTCGTCGCCGTCGAGAGCTTGTGGATCGCCGTCAGTACCGTGGACGGCTCGTTGAGCATCGGAATGAGCTGTGAGAACGTGTTCGCGAGCCCGAGTTCCTCGGCGGGCTGTTCGGTGTTCGACAGCAGCATCCGGTTTGCGATCACGTCGACCGACGGCTCGATGGAGACGCTCCCGCCGGTGACGCTGATCGACGTATTCTCCGCTCGAAGCCACTCCGTATCGTGTCCCAGCGCGTCGACGGCGTTGAGTATCGCCTTCGTTTCCTTGCTGGTGTGGAGGCTCAACACCCCGACGGTGACGGGTTCGGTAACGGCCATATCTCCTAGACACGAACGGTGTTGATAAGCGTTCATAGGCGACTGCAACCGACAAAACGCGCGGCCCGGTTCACGTGATCACCGACCGGACCTCCTGGACGTCGATCATTCCGGTCGTGACGGCGAGGACGGACCACGTGAGCACGCCGATCGCGACGGCGCCGACGAGCATCACGAAACTCGAGATCAACGGCGTGACGAGCAGTACGGCGACGGCCATCACGCCCGTAATCGCACAGATGCATCCGACCGTCCGCACGAGCCGCTCGAGTCGCAGGGAGAGTTCGCTGTGGACGATGTACAGGTTCACCGCGACGTAGACGGTGTGGGTGGCGACCGTCGCCGCGGCGGCACCGACGACGCCGAACGTCGGGATCAGTACGAGATTCAGCCCGAAGTTCGCCACCGACGTCCCTCCTTTCGCGATCGCACGGGACCTCGCGCGGCCGAGGTAGTCCAGGCTGTCGCTCGTCAGGTTCGTGATCGCCTGCAGGATGATGAATCCTGCGAGGATCTGCAGAACGGGGACCGCACCCGCGTAGTTGCTCCCGAAGACCATCGTTATGAACGGGTCGGCAACGATCACGAGGCCGACCGTCGCAGGAATGTAGAGCAGGAGGACGTTCGTCAGCGAGGCCTCGTAGATCTGGCGCGCCTCCTCGAGTTGTCCGGCCGCCTTCTGCTCGCCGAAGTTCGGGGAGATCGTAAAACCGAGCGACTCGGCGGGCGCGAGCACGAAGTCGGTGATCTGCTTGCCGACCGTGTAGAACGCGACCGCCGCGGGGGTCAGAAAGATGCCGACCAGCACGACGTCGATCCGCTTGTCGATCACGTTCGCGCTCCGGGTGGCCGTCAGCGGGATGCTGTACTCGACGAGGCGACGCGAGAGTCCGGACTCGTACTCGTCTGCGGGTTCGTGCTTGGTGTAGAACTCGAGGTAGAGGATCGTCAGCCCGACGACGGCGGCGATGGTGTAGCCGACGATGTAGCCGAAGAGAGCGCCGAGTGCGCCCATGCCGAGAAGGACGAACGCGATGGCGAACACCAGGCGAGCGAAGCCGCTGATCGCCTGAATGATCGCGCTGTAGCCGAGGTTGTTGAACCCCTGGAACGCGATCTGTGAGAAGCCGCTAAACGAGAAAGCGACGATGTAGAGCGCGCCCGCCGCGAGAAACGGGGCTACTTCCGGGTCGCCGAGAACGGTGGCGAGCCACTCGTGAGAGAGCAGGAGCGCGGACGTGACCACCGTGAGAAGGACGATCTTAATCGCAACCGCCGATCTAATCAGGTGCGGAATCTGGCCCGGATCCTTCTCCCGATACTCTGAGAAGTACCGCGCCGCGGACTTGCCCAGTCCGAGGTCTGCGACCAGCTGGACGACCGCGAGGATGCCGATCGCCCAGTAGAGCGCGCCGTAGCCGTCCGGATCGAGGAGATATCGCGCCAGGACCAGCATGAGCAGCGCGCTCGAGAGCATGTAGATCGCTCGCGCGACCAGCGTTGCCTTGAAACCGCGGATGATGTGAGACTGTCTGTTCATATGACTGGAGAGTACGGGTACGTCACTCACGCACTGCGACGGATACCGGCGGAGACCGGAACCTGATCGAAATCATGGAGCGAACGGGCAATTGTAATGCAGCGACAACTCTCGTAATGCAGCGACAACAGTCACAACGAGAATAGTAACGCCGGCCAACGGGCACGAGGCCGCCCGGTACGCGTCGAGTAACCGCTCGAGGAGAACGATCAGGGACGGGATTACCGGGTTTGCGGAGCGGATCGCGTGGCCGACGGACGACATCGCCGCTTCGCCGGTCTCACGGTGTCACATCCCGTTACGGCCGACCTACGACCCGGTTTGGTTCGGATACCGTACCCGACTCGTTCGCGAGAGTCCGCTCGAGACGGACTCGATGCGACACCGAAACGGGAGAACCGAACCGCTCTGTTTCGGGGCGAACCGCTCAGAGGTACGAGGAGTCCCATCGCGTCGCCTTGCGCCGGTTGCCGCAGGTATTGCACTCGATGCGACCCATGGAATCCATCGCGTTGTCGATCGAGTCACAGTTGCCGCAGAACCAACCGTAGCGGGAGGACTGATCCTCCGTCTCGTAGGCGCCGTAGAACGGCGCCTGCGAGCCGCGGACGGCTTCGCCGTAGCTGACGTAGACCGTTTCGTCGTCGACGTCGAGTTCGTCGATCGCGTTCCAGTCCTCGCCGCTTTCGATCTCGCTCTCGACGTAGACGTTCTCGATGAACGTCTCGTCGCCGATCTCGACCTCGCGCTGGTCGGCCTGCTCGAAGCCGTGTGCCGCGTAAAACTCGTTGCCGCCCTCGTTGTCCTCCAGGACGAAACACTGGACCTGGTCGGCGCTCTCCTCGAGGAGCTTCTCCCGGGTGCGAACGAGCAGTCGGACGCCGGTTCCGCTCCCCCGGTGGTCGGGATCGATGTGGAGCCACTGTAGCTGTCCGGTCTCGTACTGCTGGCCGACCAGTTCGCTCTGGGAGAATCCGACGATCTCGCCGTCGCGTTCGACGACAAGGATCAGCAAGTGGTCGTCGTCGAGATCGTCGGCGAACGCGTCCCCGTACCACTGGTCGATCGCGTTACTGATCGTCTCCTCGTCGAGGAAGTCGGTGTAAGTGGATGCGAGCGAATCGTGGGCGATCGAGCGAATGGTGTCGACGTCCGATTCGGTAGCTTCGCGAATTTCCATGCTCGATCGTACCATGCCCTCGTACAAAACGTATGCCCCGGAACCGAAAGTCACCCTATCGTTCGTTTGACTCGTTAGGGGGGTTCGAAACGATCGGCCAAGACAAAGATTCACGTTCGTGCCGACGAAAACTGGTGTATGAGCGGTGACGATGCGATGGTCGGTTCCTCGAGGGAGTCGTCCGACGCCGACGCGATGGACGACGCGTTCACGTACAACGGTGGACGAGTCGACCCCGGCGAATCGGCGAACATCCGATACGGAATCAGCGAGACGTACCTCGGCGACCCGGTCAGAATTCCGGTGACAATTATCAACGGAAGATACCCCGGCCCGACGGTCTTCCTCTCGGCGGCGGCTCACGGCGACGAACTCAACGGCATCGAGGTCGTTCGCGAAGTGGCACACGACTGGGACCACTCCGAACTCCACGGCACGCTGGTCTGCCTGCCCGTGATGAACGTTCCCGGATTTCTGGCCCAGGAGCGGTATCTCCCGATCTACGACCGGGACCTCAACCGATCGTTTCCCGGACGCGAGGGCTCGACGAGCGCCAGGCGGATGGCACACCGGATCTTCTCGAACTTCATCGAGCCCTGCGATCTCGGAGTCGACTTCCACACGTCGACGCGGGGGCGGACGAACATGCTCCACGTCCGGGCGAACATGGACGACTCCTCAGTCGCCCGACTCGCGAACGCGTTCAGTTCCCACGTCATCATCGCGGGCGAGGGACCCTCCGGGACCCTCCGGCGCGAGGCGACCGAGGCGGGCGTCCCGACCGTAACGGTCGAGATGGGAGAGGCCCACCGCTTCCAGCGGGGACTGATCGATCGCGCGCTCACCGGCGTCGCGAGCGTGCTCGCAGAGTTCGGCGTCCACCGCGACTCCGCGGTCCACTGGCCCGGCTGGCGCACCGTCATCTCGGCCGACGACGAGAAGACCTGGCTCCGGGCTGACGCCGGCGGCATCGTCGACATGAAGCGCGGTCGCGGCGGGCTCGTCAGAGAGGGAGAGGTGATCTGTACAATCACCAACCCGTTCAAGGAGAAAGACGATATCGTCACCGTCGAAGCGCCCTTTACCGGGCTTATCGTCGGCGTCCTCGAGAACCCGGTCGTCTACCCGGGGAACCCGCTCTGTCACCTCGTCGGACTCTCGGCGGATACGCGCACGGTGCTCGAGACCGAGCGGACGAAAACCGAGTCACAGTCGCAGCTTCGAATGTAGCCTCCCCTCGTCGACGAACCTGTTTCTGTATCGACAGTCGTCGCTCGAGAATACGGTAAGTGAACACGATAAAGGTAACTTCTATACCCTCACGGTCAAACCCTCCACATGAGCGTATGAGTCAGTCTTACAATCGCGGTCTCATCGAGGATTTCGGTCGCTGGAAGGAGTTCTCAGCCGGGATGTGGGCGTGGATCTTCCACAAGTTCACCGGGTGGATGCTGATCGGCTACCTGTTTACCCACATCGCCGTGCTGAGTACGGCAATCGGCGCAGCGAGCGGCGATGCAGCGCTGATCCAGCAGGAAACGGACGTGTACACGACGACGATTCAGGGACTCGAGTCGCTGTTCATCGTGCGGGTGCTCGAAGTCGGGTTGCTCGCCGTCGCCGTCTTCCACATTCTGAACGGCCTCCGACTGCTGATGGTCGATCTCGGCGTCGGACTCTCGGCGCAGGACAAGAGCTTCTACGCCTCGCTGGTGTTGACCGGCGTCATCACCGTCGCGAGCGTGCCGACCTTCATGGACGGGGTGGGTTTCTGATGGCAGAACGCTACTCCTCGTTCGCACCCGGCGGGACCGCGTGGCTGCTCCAGCGGATTACGGCGGCGTTTCTCGTCGTCGTTCTCGCCTTCCACTTCTTCCAGTTGCACTTCGTCAACCACGCCGCAGAAGTTACGTTCGCTGGGACACAAGAGCGGATGAGCACTATCGGATACTTCGTGACGATGGTGCTGTTCCTGATCGCCGGGGCGTTCCACGGCGTCAACGGCGTCTACAACGCCCTGGTCAACCAGGGTCTCGAGGGCACGCAGAAGAAGGTCGTGCTCTCGGTCCTGGTGCTCGCCGGCGCCGCACTCATCGCCCAGGGAATCTACGTCGCGATCGCGATGGCGGGGTGGACCTAATATGAGTACGCAACAAGAACAACCGCAAGAACCCGAATCACAGGAAGCACCGGAAGACCCCGAGATGCGGGGCGCGGAGTCGCCACAGGACAAGCGACTCAAGGAGAAAGAGCAGGGACTGGCCCAGGAGGAGACCGTCGACGAGTCCGACCTCGAGGGAAAGACGGTTCACATCAAGGTGTTCCGCTACGATCCCGAGGTCGAAGCCAAACAGGAACCTCGCTTCGACGACTTCCACGTCCCCTTCGAGAAGGGGATGACCGTCCTCGACGCGGTCATGTACGCCCGCGACGAGTTCGACTCCTCGCTGACGTTCCGCCACTCCTGCCGGCAGGCCGTCTGCGGCTCCGACGCCTTCTTCGTCAACGGGAGACAGCAACTCGGCTGCAAGACCCAGATCTCCGACCTCGAGCAGCCGATTCGGATCGAACCGCTGCCTCACCAGGAGGTGGTCAAGGACCTGGTCGTCGACATGGACCACTTCTACGACCAGATGCACGCGGTCGAGCCGTACTTCCAGCAGGAGGACCTCCCCGAGGGTGACCTCGAGGAGCAGCGCCAGTCGCGGGAGAACCGCGAGAAGGTCAAGATGTCCACGCGCTGTATCTGGTGTGCCGCGTGTATGTCCTCGTGTAACATCGCGGCGGGCGACAACGAGTATCTCGGCCCCGCGGCGATCAACAAGGCCTACCGGTTTGCGATGGACGAACGCGAGGACGAAGAGATCAAGGAGCACCGACTCCGCATCGTCGAGCAGGAACACGGCGTCTGGCGCTGCCAGACCCAGTTCTCCTGTACCGAGGTGTGTCCGAAGGACATCCCGCTCACCGAGCACATTCAGGAGCTCAAGCGGGAAGCGGTCAAGAAGAACCTGAAGTTCTGGTAACATGTACGAACACGACGTCATCGTAGTCGGCGCCGGCGGCGCCGGCCTTCGCGCCGCGATCGCAGCGCACGAGGCGGGAGCCGACACGGCTATCGTCTCGAAACTTCACCCGGTCCGCAGCCACACCGGCGCGGCCGAGGGTGGGATCAACGCCGCCCTCCAGGAGGGCGACGACTGGGAACTCCACGCTTACGACACGATGAAGGGGTCGGACTACCTGGCCGACGCCCCCGCCGTCGAAACGCTGGCCCAGGACGCCCCCGACGACACGATCACCCTCGAGCACTGGGGGATGCCGTTCTCTCGCGAGGAGGACGGCCGCGTCTCCCAGCGACCGTTCGGCGGCCTCTCCTACCCGCGGACGACCTACGCCGGAGCCGAAACCGGCCACCACCTGCTGCACGTGATGTACGAACAGGTCGTCAAGCGCGGCATCCAGGTCTACGACGAGTGGTACGTGATGAACCTCGTAACTGGCGACGAACCCGACCCGAACGACCGGGAGTGTGAGGGCGTCGTCGCCTACGACGTCCAGTCGGGCAAGGTTGAAGGGTTCAAGGCGAACCAGGGCGTCATCCTCGCGACCGGCGGTCCGGGCCAGGCGTTTGACCACACCACCAACGCCGTCTCCTGTACCGGCGACGGTCACGCGATGGCCTATCGTGCGGGCGCGCCGCTCGAGGACATGGAGTTCATCCAGTTCCACCCGACCTCGCTGCCATCCACCGGCGTTCTCATCTCGGAAGGTGTCCGCGGTGAGGGTGGCATCCTCTACAACGACGACGGCGAGCGATTCATGTTCGAGTACGGCTACGCGAACAACTCCGGCGAACTCGCCTCCCGCGACGTCGTCGCCCGCGCCGAACTCACCGAGGTCGGCGAGGGTCGGGGCGTCGAGGACGAGTACGTCCACCTCGACATGCGCCACCTCGGCGAGGACCGCATCCTCGACCGCCTCGAGAACATCCTCCACCTCGCGGAGGACTTCGAGGGCGTCGACGGACTCGTCGAACCGATGCCGGTCAAACCCGGCCAGCACTACGCGATGGGCGGGATCGACGTCGACGAGAACGGCCAGACCTGCATCAACGGCCTCTACGCCGCCGGCGAGTGCGCCTGCGTTTCGGTTCACGGCGGGAATCGCCTGGGCGGCAACGCCCTGCCCGAACTCATCGTCTTCGGAAAGCGCGCCGGCCGCCACGCCGCCGGCGAGGATCTCGGCGCGGCCGAGATCGAGACGGGCTACGGCGACGACGTCGAGGACGAGACCGAGACGGAACTGCCCGTGGCCCCCGGCGAGGCGGGCCTCGATAGTTCGGGCGGCGTCGCCGCCGACGGCGGAGTTGCAACAGAGGCTGAGGGACTGCTCGAGCGCGCCGTCGAGCAGGAACGGGCGCGCGTCGACCACCTGATGGACAAGGACGACGGCGTCCAGCACGCCGAGATCCGTGCGAAGCTTCAGAAGGCGATGACGGACTACGTCAACGTCTTCCGCACCGGCGACGGCATCAGGAAGGCGCTGAAGATCATCCGCGAGTGCCGCGAGGAGTACCAGGACGTCTACGTCGACGACCCCTCGCGCACGTTCAACACCGACCTCCAGCAGACCTACGAGACGCGCAACCTGATCGACGTCGCCGAGACGATCGCGCTCGGCGCGCTCGTGCGCAACGAGTTCCGCGGCGCTCACTGGCGCCAGGAGAACCAGGAGCGCGACGACGAGAACTGGCTCAAGCACACGCTCATCTCCTGGGACGACGGCGAGCCGTCGATCTTCTACCGGCCCGTGATCCTCGAGGGCGAGGACAAAACCTACGAGCCGAAGATCCGCAGCTACTGACCGTCGCGGGTCTTTTTCGACGGTATCGGCTGTTGACCGAGATCAGCAGGGCTATACGTCTCGTCCAGCGTGCCTCCACGTAGATGGGACTCGAGCGATTCGTTCGATCGAACCTCGTTCTCGTTCCGGCGCTCATCCTCGCCGGTTACCTGGTTGCCGACTAGCTGCCGTTGCTCGTGTTACCGCTCGGAGTGGGCTATCTCACGTTCGTCGCCCTCATCTGCCTCGCGTGGGGGACTCGCGAAAGCGTCGACGAAGTGGCGAGCGTCCTAACGCCTTCGGCCGGGTAGCCCGAAAGGGGCGCACGGCGACGGGAACCACCGGCTGCGTTCTCGACACCGTACGGAGGCATCCACAGAGATAAGGCATCGGACCGGCTATCGAGAGAAGGAATGTTGTTGTCGGGAACAGTCGTCGCCGACGCCGACACCGTCATCGGCGACGGTGCGGTCGTCGTCGAGGACGACGTGATCGTCGCCGTGGGGGACCGCTCGACGTGTCTCGAGGAGTATCCGGACCACGAGCGCCACTCGTGTGACCTGCTCGCGCCGGGATCGGTCGGCGCACACGTCCACTCGGTCCAGAGTCTCGGTCGCGGCATCGCCGACGACACCGAGTTGCTCGACTGGCTCTTCGAGTACGTCCTCCCGATGGAAGCGTCGCTCTCGGCCACCGAGATGCGCACCGCCGCCGAACTGGGCTACCTCGAGATGATCGAGAGCGGGACGACGACCTGTATCGATCACCTCTCGGTCGCCCACGCCGAGGAGGCGTTCGAGGCCGCCCGCGACCTCGGGATCCGCGGCCGACTCGGGAAGGTGATGATGGACAAGGACGCGCCGCCGGGACTGCTCGAGGACACCGACGAGGCGCTCGCCGAGAGCGAGCGACTCATCCGCGAGTACCACGGCGCGGCCGACGGTCGGATTCGGTACGCCGTGACGCCTCGCTTCGCCGTGAGCTGTACCGAGGAGTGTCTCCGCGGAACCAGAGAGCTCGCGGACGCCTACGACGGGGTGACGATTCACACCCACGCGAGCGAAAACCGCGGCGAGATCGAAACCGTCGAGAAGGAGACCGGCCGGCGGAACATTCACTGGCTCAACGAGGTCGGGCTGACGGGCGAGGACGTCGTCCTCGCCCACTGCGTCTGGACCGACGAATCCGAGCGCGAGGTGCTCGCGGAGACCGGTACCCACGTGACCTACTGCCCCTCCTCGAACATGAAACTCGCCAGCGGCGTCGCGCCGGTGCTCGACTACCTGGATCGGGGGATCAACGTCGCGCTGGGCAACGACGGCCCGCCGTGCAACAACACGCTCGATCCGTTCACGGAGATGCGCCAGGCCAGCCTGCTCCAGAAGGTCGACCGCCTCGAGCCCCAGGCGCTGCCGGCTCGGACGGTGTTCGAGATGGCGACTATCAACGGTGCCAGGGCGGCCGGCTTCGACCGCGTCGGCAAGCTTCGAGAGGGATGGAAGGCCGACATCGTCGGACTCGAGACCGATATCACCCGCGCGACGCCGATCCACGACGCGCTCTCGCACCTGACGTTCGTCGCCCACGGCGACGACGTCCGGTTCACGATGGTCGACGGCGAGGTGCTGCAGCGCGACGGCGAGGTCGTCGCCGCCGACGCCGAGTCGATCAGGTCACGCGCTCGCGAGTTCGCCGCCGAGCTGGATGTCAGTTCCTGACACGACCCCGTTCGACAGTCGACGTTAGAATCCGATCGACTCGAGGACGTCGAGACTGACGCCAGACATTTCGACGAGTTTGTAGCCGAGGTAGATCCCGACGATACCCATGAGCCCGGGGAGTTCGGGCGGTGCCGGGATCGGAACGTCGAACAGGGCGAAGAACGCGCCGGTGCACGCACCGGTTAGGAGACCGAGTGCGACGAGTTGGAGATTCATACCGATGAGACGGTGAGCGGCGACAAAAGCGCCCTGACTCGGAATGGGATCGCTCGAGACGCGGACTCACCGGATCTGTTCGCGTTGCTCCGTGCCGTTCTGGTCGGTATCGTGCTACGATTTTCGACAGGTGACGATACTCAGTTTTAATATCGTCGAACTACGGATGATGTAGTATGCAACTCGACGGGCAATCGAAACCGGACGTATCGTTACCCGACGATTTCGAATCAGCACAGGCGAAGCTGATCTACCTCTATCTTCACGTCCGATCGGAGTCGACCGCCGACGAGATCTGTACCGCACTCGACGTCGACAAGGGCGCGGTGCTCTCGATTACGCGGACCCTTCGCAGCCGCGGCCACCTCGAGCGAGTCGACGGTCGGTACAGGCTCTGCTGAGGCGTCGATTACGCTCGTACAGAGACGCGGGAAAACGGCGGATTCGCGCTAGAGTTCGATTCGTTCGACCAGCTGTTCGCGATTCTCGTTCGTGTTGACGGCGACGATGCGGATCTCGTCCTCGAGACCGGAGTCCTGGAGTTTGGCCTTCAGCAGGTTGTCGACCTGGTAGACGCCGGCGGCGTTGGTCATCGCGATCTCGACCATGACGGGACGCGAATCACCCTCGTGAAGCGAGACGCGGCTGATCGCCTGGCTCGAGAGCGTGTTGATTCCGCGGCCACCCTGCTCGTAGGGGATCCGCGATCGACCGCGCTCCATGTCGAGCGCGTCGGAGACCCGAATGACGCCCGCCTCGGTCGTCAGCGGAGTCTCGGCGGTATGATGGCAGAGGATCGCGTGGAGGACCTCGCCTCTCATCCGGACGGTGTCGGCGACGTCGTAGAACTCGGGGAGCACCCGGTCGAGAATATCGGCGGCCAGCGGAATCGAGTAGTAGGCGTGCTGGTCGCGGTGGACGACGTGGCCGACGTCGTGGAGGGTCGCCGCGAGCGCGACGATGACCGCCTCGTCGGCTTCCTCGAGGCCCTGCTGGCTGGCGCCGTTGAACTGAACGTTGCCCGCCTTCAGCAGATCGTACAGACAGAGTGCGCGGTTGCGAACGATCTCGATGTGTTTCTCGCCGTGATCGTTGTACCGCATCCGGTCGACGGCGTTGATGTTCTGGGCCTCGAGGTAGGTCTGAATCTCCTCGTCCTCCTCGATGAACTCGAGGACCTGGTTGAGCTTCTGATCGGGGAAATGATGGTCGGCATCAGGAACGTAGACGCGTCCGTCTCGATCGTCAGTCGCAGAATCGCTCATATCCGAACGTCGGCTCCGGGCTAAAAAAGCGCTGCGGGTACCGTGACAACTGAAACGATTCACGCACCGGTCGCACTGTCCGCGGTTCTCGCTTGCTTCGCTCGCTCCGAACCGCGCTCCCGTCGTGCGATCGGGTGTGCAGTGACTTTCAGCGGCTACGATAGCTTACGCTGCGTCGGCGACCGCGTCTTCGACTTCGGCGTACTCGGGTTCGACGCCGGGATCGTCGCTGACCCACGCGTAGGTGATCTCGCCGTCGTCGTCGACGACGAACACTGAGCGCTTGGCGACCCCGTAGACGCCCAGGTCGTCGAAGTCCATCTCGACGCCGAAGTCCTCGATGAGGTCCTTGTTCAGGTCGCTGATGAGGCCGAACTCGAGGTCGTTCTGGTCGCGAAACTCGTTGAGCGTGAACGGCGAGTCGCGGCTCACGCCGTAGACGCTGGCGTCGACCTCGTCGAACGCCGAGAGCCGATCCTGGAACGTGCACATCTCGTCGGTACAGACGCTCGTGAACGCGCCGGGAAAGAACGCGAGGACGATCGGCGCGCCGTCCTCGAGGTCCTCGGAGAGCGTAACAGAGTCGACGTCGCCGTTTGCGAGCGGTGCCGTAAAGTCCGGTGCGGCGTCTCCAGTTTCTACCATCGGACGTGAGTTACGTCCATACGGGAAAGACAGTTTCGTTCCCGGTAGCCCGGTTCATCGGTGCGAGTGGCTCACGCGGGAATCGAAACGGCTGGCGCGAAGCAGACGCGACGACCCCAGTTCGAACAGTTGATTTCGGGGTTCCGTTTTCCGTATCTTCCGAGAGATCTCTCTCCAGCGGCTGAATGTCCGCCTCACGAATTTACCGTCCGGTCCAAAAAGATTATAATTGCCAGTCGGTAAGCCACGCATAGAGATGGCACTCGAAATTGCACCGCTGTTTGCCCCCATCCCAGGGGGTCCGGAACTACTGATCATCCTTTTCATCGCCATTCTGCTCTTCGGGGCAAACAAGATCCCGAAGCTGGCACGGTCGACGGGCGAAGCCATGGGCGAGTTCCAGAAGGGGCGTGAAAAGGTCGAAACCGAACTCGAGGAGATGCGCGACGCCGGGTTCGAAGAGGGCGAGGAAGAGGAGTTCGCCGCCGCCAAGGCGGAGGGCGAACTCGACACCGACGACGACTTCGTCGACACGGAACCGGTCACCACCGAGGAAGAGACCGAAACCGAAACGGAATCGAACTAGCGCTTTTTTCCGACGGGGCGTGTGGCCTAGCGGATAGGGCAGGAGGTTCCTAACCTTCTGATCGTGGGTTCGAATCCCGCCACGCCCGTTGCGGTCGCGAACGGACGTGAGTGACCGCAACGGGCCCGGGATTCGAATTAGAGAAGTCGCGCGCAGCGAACCGAGCACGTCTTCGCGTGGTTCGAATCCCGCCGCGCCCGCTTACACACCATCTTCTTGCGAGTGTGCGCCACCTCGAGCGAACCACATCCTCGAGTACCAGCTACACGCACTACCCCCCACCCTCAACGAGCCGTCCACCCGCCGTCGACCGAGAGACAGGCGCCGGTGACGAAGCTGGCGGCGTCGCTCGCCAGGAAGACGACCGGACCGGCGATCTCTTCGGGGTCGGCGAACCGATCCAGCGGGGTGCGCTCGAGGATCGATTCCCGAAGCCGGTCGTTCGCTTCAACCTCCTCGGTCAGGGCCGTCGAGACGTATCCCGGCGCGACGGCGTTGACGCGGATCTCGGGTGCCCAGTCCAGCGACATGCTCCTCGTAAGCCCGACGAGTCCGTGTTTCGAGGCGACGTAGGGATGCTGACGCGGCAGGCCGACGATCCCGCCGACGCTCGCGACGTTGACGACGGATCCGCCGCCGTTCTCGTGGAGCGACGCCGCCGCCGTGGTCGTCACCTCGTAGGCGCCGCCGAGGTTGACCTCGAGTGTGCGATCGAACCCCTCCCTGGAGACGTCTTCCGGCCGACCGAGCGCGTCCTCCGGATTCATTCCCGCGTTGTTGACGACGACGTCGAGATCACCGAACGCGTCGACGGCTCGGTCCACCGCGTCGGCGACGGCGTCCGGATCGGTCACGTCGGCGGGAACGGCGAGCGCGTCGCCGCCGGCCGCTTCGATCTCCTCGGCAACCGCTTCGATTTCGGCGGTCGACCGAGCGGTCGGAACGATCGCAGCGCCGGCGTTCGCGAGTTCGATCGCGATCGCCCGTCCGATACCGCGTCCGCCGCCGGTTACCAGCGCGACTCGCCCGTCGAGATCGAATAGATCCGTCATCGTTCCTCCTGTCGGGAGCGATACTACCAAGTCCTTTCCCCGATGGTCCTTCGTGATCGGAACGGCGTTCACAGGACCGGTCCGTCACCCCGGTGGGCGGTTTCGTTCGTCCGAACATCTCATCGAAGCATTCGATCGCTCGTCCGGTTTCTTCCGTCCGGAGCTCGTTGGCTATATAGTCGCTTTGTGTCAATTTTATACAAAATAAATATACTTCTCTATTGCAGCTGTATTCGAAGGAAAATTGCCACGATCGACCGGTATCAGCCGGGCGAACGTTTCGTTCGATTCGTGACAAATCATAACGGAAACGAGATTATCAGAACTGGTAATGAGCGGATGAGTTTTTTGAGGGGTGAACGAGAGGTCGGGATAATGGCTATTGACGAGACCGACAAGTCAGACGCCGGACAGTTTTCTGACGGCGAGGCGTCTGGTCCTGTGTCGGAGGCGGATCGATCGACGGAGGTGGAGTCAGAACCGGACGTTCGCGTCGGCACGTACACCTGGGCGGAGTTCATGGAGGAGAACGGGCACGGAAACGAGGTATCGGCTCTGTATCCGGACGAACCCGAAACCGAGGATCAACTCGGACTCGACACGGACGAACCGGTCGAGCCGTCGGTTCCGAGCGGTGACGACTGGGACCGAGTCGAGTTCGATCCCGAATCCTATCTGGGCTACCACCCCGACGACCTCGAGGAGCTGATCACGGACGTCGCCGGAGCGAACGGGAACGTGCTCAACGAGATCTTTCTCGAGTACGTCGACCCGGAGACGACGCCGGTCGTCAAGGACGTCTGGACCTGGGAGCACTACAAGTGGGAGTACTACTACGACGAGGACGGGAACCGGCCACGCGACGACGACGGGGAGATCGTTCGCCACGACAGGGAGGAAGCGCTCGGGTTCGACACCCTCGAGCAGCGACTCGCCGCCGGCGACGACGCCGCGATGGAACTCGACGATATCGTCGAAGAACGGACGGTCGACGTCCAGGAGGATCTCGACGAAGACGAGTTCTTTTCGACAGTGGAGGGGAACACGACCGTCACCAACCGCTACGACCTCGAGAAGGCCGTCCCGATGGAGAAGAAGACTCACTTCCGGGAGGTCGAGCGCTACTGGGTGAACAAACCCTACGCCTGCGTCGTCATCTTCCACTCCGAGAAGGAAAACGAGAAGAAGTACTACATGATCGAGCCGTACCGGACCGAGATCGAGGCCGAACTCCAGGAGTTCCTCTCGGGAAAACTCAGGACGGCGATCAAGTACTCGGACGAGGGAGTCAAGGAGAAAGCCAGCGAGGACGGTCGACGCACGGTCATCGAGGAGGAGACGCGAAAGCTACTCAAACGGTACGACCTCTTCGAGAAGACGTCGGGCAGCACCGAAGCCGGCTTGCTCGAGTCGATCACGAGTCTCCTCGACGAAGACGACGACGACGAGGATTCGGGGCCGAGCCAACTCGAGGGAATCGCCGTGCGACCGGAGCCGGCGCTTCTCGCGGACGATCCGGACACGATGAGCGAGTACCAGGTCGAGAAACTGCTCTATCTGCTCAAGCGGAACTTCATCGGCTACGAGCGGATCGACGGGATCAAACACGACATCAACGTCGAGGACATCTCCGTCGACGGCTACAACTCGCCCGTCTTCGTCTATCACTCGGAGTACGAGCAGATCATCTCCAACATCTATCACGGCGAGGACGAACTCGACGACTTCGTCGTCAAACTCGCCCAGCGCTCGGGGAAGGGGATCAGCAAACGCCTCCCCCAGGTCGACGCGACCCTCCCGGACGGCTCCCGTGCGCAGTTGACCCTCGGAAAGGAAGTGTCCGACCACGGGACGAACTACACGATCCGCCAGTTCAAGGACGTCCCGTTCACGCCGATCGACCTCATCAACTGGAACACCTTCAGCCTGGAGGAGATGGCGTTCCTCTGGCTCGCGATCGAGAACCACAAGAGCCTGATCTTCGCCGGCGGTACCGCGTCCGGGAAGACGACCTCGCTGAACGCGGTCTCGCTGTTCATCCCGTCCAGCGCGAAGATCGTCTCCATCGAGGACACCCGGGAGGTCGAACTCCCGCAGCGCAACTGGATCGCGTCCGTGACCCGTCCCTCGTTCTCCGACGACTCGCAGGGTGACGTCGACGAGTTCGACCTGCTCGAGGCCGCGCTGCGACAGCGACCCGACTACATCGTGATGGGTGAGATCCGCGGTGAGGAGGGGCGAACGCTGTTCCAGGTCATGTCGACGGGTCACACCACCTACACCACGTTCCACGCCGACTCCGTCGACGAGGTACTGAAGCGGTTCACGACGGACCCCATCAACGTCTCGAAGACGATGTTCACCGCACTGGATCTCGTCTCGATCCAGACCCAGACCAGAGTCCAGGGTCGGAAGGTCCGCCGAAACAAGTCGCTCACCGAGATCAACCATTACGAGGCCGAACACGACGAGATCAACGTCCAGGACGTCTACCAGTGGCAGGCCGAGACCGACGAGTACCTCAGGATGGGGGACTCGAACACCATGGAGGCGATCCAGTTCGACCGGGGCTGGAGCACGGAAAAACTCGAGGAGGAACTGTTCAAGCGCGAAGTCATCATCGCTTACCTCATCAAAAACGGGCTGAACACGTACGCCGAGGTCGCGGCGACGGTTCAGGCGTTCATCAACGATCCGGATACGATCCTCACGCTCATCGCGAACGGGCAACTCGAGGACAGCCTCGACGATCTCCGCGAGATGGAGAGCGTGCTGATCGACGTCGATCCGGAGAAAGAGGAACTCGTCCCGCGGCCGGAAGCGACCTCGGAGACGTACAACCTCTCGATGGATCTCCTCGAGCGAGCGGAGGAGTCGCTGTTCGAGGAGTACCGCGGGCAGGTTCCGAGCGGTCTCGCGAGTACACTCGGCGACGTCGACGCGGAGTCGACCATCGAGGTCGACGGCTCCGACACCGAACCGGTCGACTTCTCGAGCACGATCGACGCCTGGGAGTTCGACGACGAAGACGACGGGTTCACGACAGCGACGAGCGACGCGAGCGACGCGCCATCGTGGCTCGAGGACGACGCCGGATTCGACGTCACCGCGGAGGCTGCCACTTCGTCCGAGGACACTTCGTCGCCGGCCCCTGCCGAGACGGCGGACGACGAGAGCGAACCCAACGGACAGCCGACGGAGACACCCGCTTCGACGGCCGACCTTCCTGCCATCGGCGACGGCACCGACACGGCGGACCAAGACAGCGACCTGCAGACGAACTCGGACGACGGATCCGATGCTGACGGCTCCGGGGCCGAGCCGAAGATACTGCCGACGGACGACGCCGACGAAAGCGATTTCGGCGGCCTGTTCGACGACATGAACGAGACGCTCGAGAAACTCGACGCGAGCGACCCGCCGGACGAAACCGACGAGTCCGACGCCGACACGCCGGACGACGAGTTTACGGAGACGGGTTTCGATTCGATTTTCGATCCGAGTGCTCCCGACGAGGAGTCGACTGCGGCGTTTAGCGGCGAGTTTCAGCAGGCGACGGCGGACGACGCATCTGACGATTCGGGAAGTGAGACGCCGACGGACGCCGAGTCGGAGCGAGATCGCGACGAACCGTCGGAGACGGACGATGCGGCGGAAACGAGCGAGGCTGGAGAGACGAGTGGGACGGACGGGACGAGCGAAGCAACAGCGGCGGCCGAGACAGGGAAAGCGACAACGGCGGCCGAGACGGCCGAGCGCGATGCGGAAGTCCCGAGCATCGACGTCGGGGCCGACGATAGCCCGGAGACCGAGAAGCCCGACCCCCCGACGATCGACGTTGGGGTAACCGACGAGGCGGCGAGCGGCGAGGAATCGATCTTCGGCGACGCCGCCGGAACGAGCGAGGACGAAGCCGGTGATGGCGCCAGCGATTCCGACGAGGACTCGATCTTCAGAACGGAAGCAACCGCCGAGAACGACGCAGACGACGAGGAATCGGACGCATGAGCCTCGGGACCGACAGCAGCGAGGGGTCCGGATCCCTCTCGGGGAGCGCCGACTCGTTCGGAGACTGGTTCTATCCGCTGTACGCGCGGCTGTTCAGCGAGGACAGCGATTTCGTCGCCGACGTCGAGACGAAGCTCGCGCAGGCGCGGATGACCGACACCGTCGAACTCTACCTCTCGCGTGCGCTCGGTATCGGCGTCATCACCGGGCTCTGTCTGTGGATCGTCGGGACGATTCTCGGCTACGCGCTCTTCGCCACCGGAATCATCCACGTCGACGAGATTCTCGGGTTTCCCGTCCGGAGCCAGACGGTCCTCGCGATCATCGAGCTGCTCAGAATTCCGGCTCTCATCACCGTAACGGGAATCGTGTTCGGATCGATCGGCTTCGCGATCGGCTTCGGTTCACTCGTTTCGATCCCGTACTCGCGTGCCTCCGCCCGGAAGCGCCAGATCAACATGCTCCTGACCGACTCCGTCTCGTTCATGTACGCGCTGTCGGTCGGTGGGCTCAACCAACTCGAAATCATCGAGGCGATGGCCCAGGCCGACGACACGTACGGCGAGGTCGCAAAGGAGTTCCAGAGCATCGTCAAGGAGTCGGACTACTTCGACGTTGACTACCGAACGGCGATCCGCAAACAGGCCCTCGAGACGCCGAGCGACGAACTCTCGCAGTTTCTGACGGATATGCTCTCGATCGTCAACAGCGGCGGCGACATGGAGAGCTTCCTCGAGGACAAGAAGGAAAAGCACATGCGCACCGCCAAGCAGGAACAGGAGATCACCCTCGAAACGCTCGAACTCTTCGGGGAGATGTACATGACGCTGTCGCTGTTCCCGCTGCTGCTGATCATCATCATGGTGATCATGCAGATGATCCCGGACGCGGACGTCTCGAATCAGATGCTCTACATGACCGTCTACGGGCTGATTCCCCTCATCGGAGTCGGGTTTCTCGTCATGCTTTCGACGGTGAAAGAGGACGAGCCCGGCGACGGCTACCTCTCCCTCGGCGACGGCAACCGGCGGGTCCAGGGCGCCCAGGAACAGAGCCTGCTCAACCTCGGCCTCGTCGAACAGTTCACGGGCGAGCACAGCGTCTTCGACCGGATCAAGAACCGCGAGGGAACCCACGAAACCGTGTCGGTGTTGCGACAGCCGCACATCTTCTTCCGGGATAACCCGCTGTACACGCTGGCGCTTACCGTTCCGGCGATGCTCGTTATCGTCTCGACGGCCATCATGACTGGTTCGGCACCGACCTCCTGGGACGGGCTGCTCGAGAGCGCCGTCTGGGGAACGTTCGTTTACATCTACCTGCCGCTGTACGTCGTCGCGATCCCGCTGGCGATCTTCCGCGAGTGGAACGTACGAAACCGAAACGCCGTCGTCAACAACCTCTCGGAGGACTTGCGAAAGCTCTCGAGTGCGAACGATACCGGACTGACGCTGCTCGAGTCGCTCAAGTCGGTTTCGGACACGACGAGCGGCAGACTCGCTCGCGAGTTCGAGATGATGCACACGAAGGTCAACTACGGAATGAGCCTGAAGGAGGCGCTCATCGAGTTCAACAACAAGTACCACATTCCGCGTCTCGCCCGAACCACGCGGCTGATCTCCGAGGCGCAGGAAGCGTCGAACCAGATCTCGTCCGTCCTCCGCACCGCCGCTCAAGCCAGCGAGAACCACGACGATATCGAACGCGAGCGCAAGTCGCGGACGATGATGCAGGTCGTGATCATCATCATGACGTTCCTGACGGTGCTCGCCGTGATCGCGATCCTCAAGACGCAGTTCATCGATACGATGGCCGGTCTCGAGACCGGCGGTGGCGGCGACGGCGGCGGCGACGGCGAACTCGCCGACGCCAACCTCAGCGAGAACATCGACGTCGACATGCTCTCCGTGCTGTTCTTCCACGCGGTGACCCTGCAGGCGATCATGTCGGGGTTCATCTGCGGCTACATGCGCGACGCCGACGTGCTGAGCGGGCTCAAGTACGCGGTGGGACTGGCGTCGATCGCGCTCGTCGGCTGGGTGATGGTGGCCTGACATGAGACGCAGAAACCGATCCTCCGATCGAAGCCGGAAACGAACATGCGAACAGCGGCCAAGAACGATTTCGGTCTCGCTGCCGGACCGCGGCCAGACGACCCAGGATTTCGCCGTCGGCATCGGCGTCTTCCTGCTGTCGATCGCGTTCGTCTTCTCGTACATTCCGTCGCTGACGACGCCGTTCGACTCTCCGGTAGGCGGCGCGGAGACGGCGCAAGCGGACCGCATCGCGGACCGACTCGTCTACGAACTCTCCGCGGGAGATCAGAACGAGATCGACGGCGGGGAATTCGTCGATCCGTACATGGCTGACGAGGACGAGCTGATCGACCTCGGATTACGGGCGAACGGAGACGCCGTCTTCGACCACGTGAGTGTGCGCCTCGAGACGCTCGACGGAGAGGTTCTCGAGGAGGAGGACGAGGGATCGCTCGTCACAGGGACCGCGACGTACGACGACCAGTCCGCGGCGAGTTCGGCTCGAATCGTTACGTTCGCCGATAGCGACGAGTTCGAACTCGTTACCGAGTTCCAAGACGAGCCCGCCTATCGGCTCGTCGTGAGGGTCTGGTGATACCATGCTCGAGAGCGACACCACGTCAGGAACCGATCGCGGGCAGGCCTACACGCTCGAGGGGTTCATCGGTGCGATGGTCGTGCTGATGGCGGTCCTCCTCGCGCTCCAGTCCGTCGTCATCATGCCGACGACCAGCGGGACGGCGGATCGAGGGGTTCAGAATCAACTCCAGCAGGAGACGAAGGACGCCCTCGTCGTCGCCGCGCAGGACGGTGATCTCTCGGAGACGATTCGGAACTGGGACGAGGATGCGAATGACGGAGAGGGAGGGTTCCACAACGCGAGTCAGCCGGGGCCCGATGGAGAACGGACGTACGATGTCGGCTCCTTCGCGAACCAGTCGACGCTCGGCGAGATCCTCGAGTCGAGATTCGCCGATAAAGGTCGCAGCTACAACGTCGAACTCGTCGCCAACGACGGCGGGGAGTTCAACGCGACCAGACTGGTGTACCAGGGGTCGGCGCCGCCGGACGCCTTCACTGCGAGTTACACCGTGACGCTGTACGAGGACGATATTCTGACGGCCCCGAGTGATAATCCGTCGACATTGGAGAATAGCAGTACGTATCCAGTCTCGAATGAGGGTGACGATCCTCTCTACAACGTCGTCGAAGTACGGGTGGTCGTATGGTAAGTGACGTTCGCTCTCGAGACCGGCAGGAAAGCAGTGCTAACGATTCTCGAGATCGCGGTCAGATCATCCTCATCGGCGCGATCACGTTGGCGTTCATCGTACTCGGAATCGTCGTCGTATTTAACGGAATTCTCTACACGGAGGCACTCTCTTCGGGGTCCTCGAGTCAAAGCGAACTCGATACCAACACGATCGAGTACGAACTCGGAGCGGGTGTCGGTGGGCTCGCTCATCAGGGGAACCTCGAGTGGAGCGCGGAGAATCGATCCGACTACGAATCGGACATGACCGCAGCTACGGAGGGATTCGACGAGACGTATCTGAACTCGAAAGCGAACAGCCGACCGGAAACGGCCCGAATCGAGTTCATCGAGGTCGACGAGGACGCCACCGTCGTCCGGGACAAAAGTATCGATCCACTCGAGATTGACATCGATAATCAAATCGGTCACCTCGAATACAAACTCGAAAGCGGCGGAGAAGACGGGGAACTCGAGATAGAAGTCGAATCAGGCGGAAATTCCGAGAATCTAATATTCGTAGAAAGCAACGGAGCGTTCGAGGTGGACTACGAGGGGAACACGTGCGCTATTGATCACGATGAGCCTCGCGTCGACCTCGTTACTGGTGACGTACTCGTTCCGACGGACAACGATTGTGACGTGTCACTGATCGATCCGACTACCGAGTACGATACGATCGCGGTTGATAATGCGAACGGCAATATCAGCGGAACGTACGATCTCGTTACGAAGGGAGAAGAGGATCTGGGACTCGCAGACGAACACCACGGAGCATGGTCCGTCGAGGTCAGGATCACCTACGAGTCGCACGACGTGTCCTACGGACAAACGAAGACTGTGGATATTTACGAGGAACGACAATGACGAGGGGCGACCGATTCGCTACCGATGACCGTGCAGTCTCCATCTCCGTCACGCACGTCCTGACGATCGGGATTACGACGATCCTCGTCGCGATGTTGCTGATCGCCGGAAGTTCGGTACTCGAGGCGCAGACCGACCGCTCGGTCGACTCGTCGCTCGAGACCGTCGGTGAGCGACTCGCCAGTGAGATCGACAACGTCGATCGAATGGAGAACTCCGGCGCGGACGACGTGAGAGTCACCGCCGATCACCCGCGGACCGTTTCGAACACGGGATACACCGTAGAGTTGCGTGAGGACTGCGACGCGCCCTTGCTCGACGGCGAGACCGATTGCGTCCGGCTGTCGGCATCCGACGTCGACGTCGTCGTCTACGTCCCGCTCGCAGACGGTGTCGATATCGACGACGGGAGTTTGGTCTCGGGTGGAACGATCGAAATCGTCTACGACGATACCGAGAACGAAATCACACTAGAGGAGGCGAACTGATGCGACGAAATCGAACACCAGGAACGGGCGACGAGGATCGCGCGGTCTCGGAGGTGCTCTCGTTCGTGCTCGTCTTCGGGATCATCATGACGTCGGTCGCAGTGCTGTCGATGACCGGTTTCCAGGCGATGGAGGGCTACCAGGAGGGCGAACAGCTTCGAAACGGCGAACGCGCGATGGACGCCCTCGCGGACAACTTCAACGACGTCCTCCGGTACGACGCGATCGATAAACGACACGGTGAACTGTCGCTCCGGGAGGGGACGGTAACGACCGGCAGCGGCGGGACCGAGATCAACGTTTTTGTCGATGGTGACCCCATCGGAACCAAGAGCGCCTTCTCGACCGTGGAAAACGAGAGGGTCGAGCTCGGTACGTTCAACTACGAGTACGACTCCGAGACGATCGCGTACGAAGGCGGCGGAGTCGTTCGAGCCAGCGAGTCAGGGAGCGTCATGCTCGAGGACCCGCTGCTGACCTGCCGCGATGACACCGCGATCGTCTCGCTCGTGCAAATCGACGCGGACAGCCGATCGATACAGAGCAGTGACGGCGTCGGATTCACGATGCGCGTCGAAGAGCGGAATAGCGCAACGTACGGCGTTTCGGACGACGTTTCGATCGAAGTCGAGGACACATCGTACGACCGAGCCTGGGAATCCGTCGAGGATGACTGGAACAATTGTGATGCTACCCAGGTACAGGTAACTGTCGTGACCGTCGACATCGACTACTGACTCTTCTTCTTCGCTACTCCCAGTCGCCGGTCAGCATCGCACGCAATCCCGCTCGAGACGCCAGCGCTTCGACCCGGCTCGCCTGACGGTCGACGTCGCCGTCGGTCTCGAGGTAGTAGCCGTTCGAAAGCTGCCGTGGCGACCCCATCGGCGAGCCGTCGGCGCGAATCGGCTCGTCGTTCAGGACCGTCTCGAGGTCCCCGTTCGACGGGCTCCAGGGAACCGAGACTCCGGCGAGCCCGCGGTCGAGGCAGTACTCGGTCGCCTGGACGAGCGCCCGCGTAGCCGAGGAGTGACCGATCGCACCGATCGACCCGCGGTCGGTGAAGAAGCGAACGACGTACTCGCCGTCGTCGTCGTCGCGATCGGACGCTGGCCGGTCGCCGTCGGCCAGTTCCGAATTCACGTCGGGACTCGAGTCTGACTCGTCCTGTTGTGGCTCCGTCGTGCCGGTTTCGGTCCGATCGCCGTCGTCGAGATCGAGTTCGTCGGTCGAGAGTGATGACCCCGTGTACTCGAGTGAGATGCCATCCCGGTCGCTCACCGCGTCACGGTCCTCGTCGGTGAACGAGACGACGAGCCGGTCGAGCAATCGCTCGGCGCCGGCCTCGAACTCGTCCGCGTGGCGTCGGTCGCCGGTAGCGGCCGTCAGCTCGTCGACGATCGAGTCGCGGATCGCCGTCCGTTCGACGGCAAGCTGGCGAGCGACGGCTTCGCGGGTGCCACGCTCGAGACGATCCCGGGCGTTTGCACGCGAGTAGTGTCGCAGCGACGATTCGTGGTCCGAGAGCGACGGAAGTCGACAGGCCAGTTGCTCGACGTCGGTCGTCCCGGCGAACAGGAGGTACTCGCGACCGTTCGTGTAGACTGCGCGGTCGACGCCCGTCCACGCCATCGCCTCGAGCAGCTCCGGGACGCGGGATTCGTCCAGCGACTCCGGGCAGGGTTCGACGGCGACGAACACGGCCGGGATCGAACCGACGGCCAGAACGTACTCGAATCGCGCGTCCTCGAGCGTTCGATCGGTCCACCATCCTTCGTCACGGAGCGACCATCCGAGCGCCTCGAGAAACGGCTCGACGAGCCAGGTACGGGTTTCGCGTTCCGTCGTCGGCGGCGTCGAACCGACGATCGACAGGCCGCGAGCGACGAACGGATCCACGTCGAGATCGGTCATCGTTCGTGAATAGTCGACGGACGCCGATGTAAGGGTTCGTGATACCTTCCGCAGACTCGGTAGCCGCGGAGAGACTGCAGACCGGAAAACGCTGTCGAGAACGCACTGACGTTCTGACGCTCGTCTCAGAAAGGTGAGGAAGCGGCCGACGCGCTACGATTGCGAACTCGGGTTCGCGGTGCGACCGCCCGTCTGACCGTTCCCGCTCGTTGCCTGCTGGTAAATTCGGAGCCGGGCGTTCTGAACGGAGAACGCGGACTTGAGCGCCGGCGGAATCGTCTCCGCCTTACCGATGACGAGGTACGCGTCGGCGTGCAGCGACCGGGAGATGGTCCGGAGCATCGGTCGCTTGTAGTCGTTGTCGATGTAAATGAACAGGTTGCGACAGACGACGAGGTCGAAACCGGCCTTGGGATCGTCGTTGATCAGATCGTGTCGTTCGAACCGGACGTTGCGTCGAACGTCGTCGGCGACCCGGTACCGACGTCCGTCGACATCGACGTACTGCGCGTACTCGTCGAGAAAGGAGAGCTGGTCACCCAGATCGACGGTTCTGGATTCCTCGTAGACGCCGGATCTGGCCGTCTCGAGGGCCGGTTCGCTGATGTCCGTTCCCAGCACGTGGACGCGAGAGTCGTCGATCTCGGAATCGTCGTGAGCGAGCATCGACACGGAGTACGGTTCGCGACCGTCCGCACACGCGGCGCTCCAGACGTGGACCGTCTCGTTTCGCTTCGAGAGCGTCCGGAGCACCGTACGGATTCCCGACCAGACGTCGGGGTTTCGAAAGAAGCCGGTGACGTTGATGCTCATCGCGTCCAGCAACGCGACCTGTTCCTCGGAGTCCCGACGGAGGAGGGCGAAGTAATCCCGATACGTCTCCGTTCGGGTTCGGCGCATCCGGGAGGAGATGCGCCGATCGAGGTAGCTGTCGTTGTAGTGGCTCGTCGCGAACTCGAGTTCGCACTCGACGAACTCGAGAATGTCGACGAACGCCTCGTCTGCGCTCACAGTTCGGTCACTCCGTTCTCCTCGCTGCTCGCCGTCTTGACGAGCAGCGTTCCCGAGCCGGGCGTGAACTCGACGGTCCGGCCGTAGTCGCCGCCGACGTCTTCCGCGACGATCGGCACGCCGAGTTTCTCGAGTTCGGCCCGGGCGGCGGCGACGTTTCGATCGCCGACGCCGTCGCCGAAGCTCTCGAACTCGAACATGTCGCTGCCGCCGGCGAGCTTCGCCTCGACGGTCGTGTAGCTGGCGCCCCGCTCGACCATCCGTCGAAGCAGCGCCCGGATCGCGGTGTCGGCGTACTTCCCCGGCTTGACGTCGCTGTTGTCGGCGTTGTCGCCGTCGGGGAGCATCGTGTGAGCGAGGCCGCCGATCTCGGAGTCGGGATCGTAGAGGGCGATCGCGAGACACGAGCCCAGCCCGTAGGATCGGAGGGTGTCGTTGCCGTCGCTGACGGCCAGTTCGGAGATGCCGACCTGGACCGACTGCGGTGCGCCGGGTTCGCTTCCGTACGTCTTCATACGTTTTCGAGCTCCTGGAACTCGGCCGTCGTCGGCGCGTCCTCGATTCGATCGACGTCGAGGTCGTTCAGCGCGCGCTCCAGGTCGTCCTCGTCGGGGATCGCGTACACCTCGCAGTCGAACTCCTTCCCGTCGGCCATCACGACGGTGTCGAAGACGAACGCGAAGTCCTGGTTCTCGCCGAGCTGGATGATGACGGGGTCGACGGCCGCAGCGCCGATGTCGTGGATGAACTCCGGCGGCGAGTGATCGATCGTCGTATCCAGCACGTTCGCCCACCCGTCCAGGAAGCCGCTCGCCATGATGTTTCCGAGTTCCGTGATCGCGCTCGTGCGCATCTCGCCGAACCCGTCCTCGTCGACCGCCGTCGGCAACATCGCGTCGGCGATCTCGTGGGCAGAGTCCTCGTCGAACAGGAACAGCAGGTAGCCACTCGGCAACCCGTCGAACTCGAAGGCGACGCCGACGAGCATCTCCTCTGCGATCTGTTCGGGGATCGCCTCGAGCGAGACGAAGTTCAGCCGCCGAATCTCGACGCTGGTGTCGATTCCGGTCAGCGTCGTCGCCGTCTCGGCGACCTCCTCGGCACCGCGTTCGGCCATCCGGTCGAAGCCGTCGAGTTTGTCGTAGTCGATACCCTCACTCGTCCGGAGCTGCTCGAGGAGTCGTGCCATCGACTCCCGCTTCGGAAAGAGGTAGTGACTGAAGCCGATCTCGGTGCCAACGGTCTCGATCCGGCTCTGGAAGAGCAGTGCGAGGTCGTCCTCCGCGGGCGTTTCGTCGATGTCGCCGAAGAACGGCTCGGCGGAGGCGCCTTCGACGAACTCCGGCGTCGAGACGTCGATGACGGCTTCGAGAACGTCGGCCCAGCCGTCGATGAAGCCGCTGTTCATGATGTGGCCGACCTCGGTCGTCGCGCTCCTGGCCATCTCGTCGAACTCCTCGGAATCGGTCTCGTCGAGCAGCGTCTCGACGATCCGAAGGGCGTTCTCGCGGTCGAAGACGATGACAGAGTAGCCCTCGATGGCCCCGGTGAGCTTGACGCGAACGCCGACTTTCTGCGCCGAGTCAGCGAACTCCCGACCGATCTCCCGGCCGCGCATGAAGTTGAGTTTCGTCACGCCGACTCGCGTCTCGACGCCCGTCATGTGGGTCAGCCGGCCCGCTGCCAGTCCGGCTCCCTCTCGAGCCATCCGGTAGAACGTCCCGAGTACGTTGACGTCGAGTTTCATGCTGTGGTGACTTCGAGGTCGTTGACCATCTCGACGAACTCCTCGAGTTCCGGGAACGCGTAGATCTCGGCCTCGATCTGATAGCTCGGCACCGTCAGATCGGAGTCGAAGAACAGCGCGAGGTCGTCGCCGCCGAGTCCCGCCGTCCGAACGGCGATGTCCCCGGCGGACGCGTAGACGAGTTGCGGCGCGGCGGTGTCGATCCCACGACCGAGCACGTCGGCCCAGCCGTCGATGAAGCCGCTCGCCATCATGTTCCCCATCTCTTCGACGGCGCTTCTGGCCATCTTCCCCGAGACGCCGGACATGTCGTCGACGACGTCCTGGAGCATGATCGCCGTGATCTTCTTCGCGCTCGCCTCCGGGAACAGGACGAGGATGTGTCCGTGTGGCGGGTCGAGCAGTCGAACGCGAACGCCGACGCGCTTTCCGGGATCGAGTTGCGCCTCGAGGTCGTCGACGGCGATGAAGTTCGTCTTCGTCACCTCCATCTGCGCGTCCTCGCCGGTTAGTTTACTCATGTTGTCGGCGACGCCGTTCGTCCCGACTTTTGCCAGTTCGTTTATGAAACTTAGTTTCCGAATGTCTACCTTCAGCGTCATGGATTGCTCGGTGGGGGTGTGTGTTCGTTCATAGCGTCGTTACGTCCAGAATGGTGACCACTTCGCCGCGCCCGCGGACCGTCGCACCGCTGACCCCGGGGACGTCGCTCATGAAGCCCTCGAACGGCGTAACGACGACCTCCTGCTGGCCGTGAACGTGATCACAGCCCAGCGCGATCGACCGAATATCGTCGCGGATTCTGACAATCATTCCGTCGCCGTCCGTCCTCGCCTCCGGCGTCTCGAGTGCCTCGTCGAGGGAGACGAACGGGCAGTCGTCGTCGGCCGTCTCGACGGCTTCGGCGGCCTGGATGTCCGCGACGGCCTTGGTCGGGATACCGAACTCCTCGCCGCCGCTCTCGAGGAAGAGCACGTCGTCGATGGCGATCGAGACCGGCAGCGTCATCGTGACGGTCGTCCCCTCGTCGGGGTCGCTGTCGACCGTGACGGTCCCGTCGAGATCCTCGATCGTCCGCTCGACGACGTCCATCCCGACGCCGCGTCCGCTGACGTCGGTCACCTCGTCGGCCGTCGACAGTCCCGGGTGGAAGACGAGATCGTAGGCCGCGTCGTCCGAGAGGTCGGCCGCCTCGGAGTCGGTGAGGAGGTCCGCCTCGACGGCCTCGGACCGAAGTCGGTCGGGATCGAGACCGCTCCCGTCGTCCGCGACCGTAATCGTCACGCGATCACGGGCCCGCTCGGCGGTAACCGTCACGGACCCCTCCCGCGGTTTGTCCGCGTTCTCTCGCTGTTCGGGCGGTTCGATCCCGTGGTCGACGGCGTTTCGAACCAGGTGAATCAGCGGATCGCCGATCCGATCGAGAATACTCCGGTCGAGTTCGACGTCCTCGCCGGTCATCTCGAAGACAACTTCCTTGTCCTGCTCGCGAGCGATGTCGCGAACGACTCGCGGGAGCCGGTTCGTAACCGTGTTCAGCGGAACGAGCCGAACGTTCGTCACCGTCTCCTGGAGTTCCGTCGTCAGGTCCTCCAGGTCGTCGAGTTCCGCCGCAATCGCTCGCAGGTCGTCCCCCTCGTCGATCGCGTGTCGAAGCCGAACGCGGCTCGTGACGAGCCCCTCGACCAGAGTGAGCAGCGAGTCGATCTGCTCGACGTCGACGCGAACCGACTGGGTATCCTCGTCACCTTCATCGTCTCCGCGCGTCCGATCCGACCGCTCCGGGACGGTAACGTCCGGAATCTCGAGATCGGGTTCGTCGACGATCGGTCCTTTCGTCCCGTCGTCACCGGTCGCGTCCGTATCGAAACCGTCCGCGGATGCATCCGACTCCGAGGCGAACGTGGTGTCGTCCGTCCCGACCTCGTCCGCGAACGAGTCGTCGAAGTCGGTCTCGAATCCCGCGTCGTCGGCGAACGGATCACCGAACGTTTCTTCGAAGTCGTCGGCTGCGTCGTCCTCGGACTCGATCGAGTCCGGCTCCTCGCTCTCGGACTCGCCGTCGAACGCCGCGAACTCCGTCTCGAACGCCTCCGCACCGCTCGCCTCGAGCGATTCCGAGCCGAACGTCGTTTCGAACTCGTCTGCATCCTCGGTCCCGACGTCGAACGGGTCGGATTCGTTCAGTTCGTCCTCGCCGAACCCCGCCGTCTCGAGCGTGTCAGCCTCGTCGCTCCCGCTGAATCCGTCCGTGTCATCGCTTTCGTCGAATCCGTCCGTGTCGTCGCTCGCATCGAATCCGTCCACGTCGGTGACCGTCTCGGTATCGTCGATCGTTTCGACGTCCTCTTTCTCACCGGCAACGTTCGTCGACTGGTCGACAGTCGAGTCGTCAGCGGTGTCGGTCACGCCGTCCGTCTCGAGCGCGTCCTCGGCGTTCGCGATTGCCGTCACGTCGTCCATCTCCGGCTCGGCCGGTGACGACGCGACACTCGACTCGTTCTCGTCCGTCGCGGAGGCCTCGGATCCGGAGTCGTCCGGCACGGCGGCCGTGGCCGACTCCGTCTCGGAACCGTCCGCGGACGTTCGATCCGCTGCGACCGGGTCGGTATCGTCCACATCGGCTTCGTCAGCATCGGATTCGGGCGGTCGTTCGCCGGCTGTCGACGCCGATTCGATCGCATCTTCAGCGTCCACGTCCTCGGGCACTTCGTCCTCCTCGCCCCCGGTTCGGTCGCTCCGTTCCTCGAGGTGTCCGCCGTCGTCCTCGAGTTCCGTACCGGACTTGTCGTCGCCGATCTCCGGTTGCTCGTCGTGATCGTCGCCAGCGTCCGCCGCTGGCCCCGATTCTGCCGAAGACGCTACGTTTGCTCCCGACGGCTCGGTATCGGCGTCGGCGGCCGTTTCGACGTCGGCCGTGGCGTCCGAATCCGCGTCAACGGACACCGTTTCAGCTTCGGCGTCCGCCTCTTCGATAGCGTCCTCGTCGTCGACAGCGGGTTCGTCGTCCGGCGCTGAAGCCCGTGTCTCGTTCGCTTCCGGAGACGGCGCTTCGTCCGGTTCCGGAGAGTGATCGTCGCCGAGTTCGTCGTCAGACTGGACGTCCTGCTGATCGCCACGCTGCTCGAGAGCTGGCGCATCGTCCTCGAGATCCGAACCGTCCGCCTCGAGGCCTAATTCGTCTCCCGAAGGGTCTAACTCGTCCGCCTCAAGAGGTTCCTCGTCCGCCTCGAGGCCAACGTCATCCTCGAGGTCGCCGGCGAGGAAGGGATCGTCGTCGACGTCGTCGCCGAGGAGTTCCGACATGCTGACCTCCTCGTCGTCGTCGAACTCGTCGAACTCGAGTTCGGCGAGTTCGTCCTGGAGTTCGTCGAAGCCGACCATCTCGACTTCGTCTTTCAGTTCGTCGAAAACCGCACCGGCGTCGTCGACGGGTTCGTCTGCATCCGGTTCGTCGTCAGGGTCCACCGCCGAGGAATCGTCCGCTGCTGCCGTCGACGCCGTGTCGGAGCCAGCTGTCGGCTCGCTTTCCGGCCCGAGGTCGTCGACTTCGTCCCCGAGCAGATCGTCGAACGAGCCGGCGTCGCCCATATTCTCGAACGGGTCGAGTTCGTCGTCTTCGAACTCCTCGACTCGCTCGTCCAGGTTATCGAACTCGTCGAACTCCGCGAGCAGGTCGTCGACCTCGAGATCCTTGGCCTCGTCCGTGGAAAGGTCGTCTTCGACCTCCTCGACGGCAGTGAGACGATCGGTTACCGAGACGATCTCGAACTCGTCGACCTCCTCGACCGGTTCGAGCCCCGACGCGATCGCAGCTTCGCCGACTGGGGTGCCGAAGACGGCATCGAAGGAATCACCGTAGTCGTCGGCCTCGATCGCGCTTCGCGGGGGCTCGGTTCCGAGCAGATCGAAGGCGTCGATCAGCGCCTCGACGACCAGTTCGCCGTAGTTGATCTCCTCGTGAGGCGTGATCGCGAGTCGGGCGAGGTAGGCGTCGTGGTCGGGGTCGGCCGGCGGCTCGAACCGCGCGAGCACGGCGTCGAGTTCGGCCGGCGAAAGCGAGTCGATCGTCGTCCTTCTCTCCGTCTCGAGTTGGGTCCGCAGTGACTCGATCGTTTCCGAAGGATTGGTGTCGATTTCGCCGCTGTCGGCAACCTCGCCGATCATCGTCTCGAGTTCGTCGACGGCGTCGAAAATGGCGTCCATCGTCTCGGCGTCGACGTCGAGTTCGCCGGAGCGAACGGCGTCGAGCAGGTCTTCGATCGCGTGTGCGAGGTCGCTCGCCGGTTCGAGACCCATCGCACCGCAGTTCCCCTTGAGGGTGTGTGCGATCCGGAAGATCTGTTCCATCGCCTCGCCGTCGTCCGGCGACTGCTCGAGTGCCAGCAGCGCGTTGTTCAACTCCGTGATTTGCTCTTCGCTCTCCTGAACGAAGTCTGTCACATAATCAGTCATCGGTCTCACCTTCCACACTGAAGACGTCGACGAGGGCGTCGACGATCCCGTCCGCGGGTACGACGTCGTCGACGTGACCCGTCCGAATCGCCTGTCCGGGGATGCCGAAGACCGGACTCGTCGCCTCGTCCTGCGCGACGGTGTGGCCGCCGCCGCCGCCGATGGCTTCGATACCGGCCGCGCCGTCGCGACCCATTCCGGTCAGCACGACGCCACAGAGCGGATCGTCGACCCGCTCGGCCGCGCTCTCCATCGTCACGTCGATCGCCGGCCGGACGCCGTGGCGCGGGTCGCCGTCGTCGAGTCGAAGCCGAAGCCGTCCGCCGACGCTGGCCGCGATCTCGAGGTGGTGATCGCCTGGTGCGATCACCGCCTCACCGGCTCGAAGACGGTCGCCGTCTCCGGCCTCTCGGACGTCGTACTCGCTTCGCGAGTCGAGACGGGCCGCGAAGCGGCCGGTGAATCCCGCCGGCATGTGCTGGACGACGAGCAGTTTCGCACCGAGTTCGATCGGTAACCGTTCGAACGTCCGTTCGATAATCTTCGGACCGCCGGTCGACGCCCCGAGAACGATCGTCGGGTTCGACACGAACTCGTCTGTCGCCGCCTCGTTCGCCGCTATCTCGGCATCGACCTCGACCTCGTTTCCGGGGACGCCGAATCGCGCTCCGGAACGTCGTTCCGGCCGTGGCTGCGACTCGGTGATCGTCTCCGTCGAACCCGTCGCCGAAACCGCCGTCGCCGCGGTAGCCCGTCGACCCGATCGCTCGGACCGCGTCGCGTGAGCGGTCGCCGACACGCGCGCAAGTGCGAGCGAGGAGACGTCCGCGTCCGCGAGTTCGCCGACCCGTTCGACCACCTCGTCGGCGAGGTGGGCGACGTTTCTCGAACCGGAGCCGTCGGGTTTGTGGACGAATCCGGCGGCACCGCGCTCGAGTGCGTCCAGCGTCGCCTCGGCGCCGCGCTCCGTGTAGGCGCTGAGCATGAGAACGACGGTCGGATTCGCCGTCATAATCCGTTCGACCGCGTCGATACCGTCGAGACCGGGCATCTGCACGTCCATCGTCACGACGTCCGGATCGTACTCGGCGACGGCGTCGACGGCGTCCGCACCGTTCGTCGCCGTCTGTACCTCGTAGCCGGCCTCCGTAAGCGCGTTGTCGATGACCGTTCGCATGAACCGGGAGTCGTCGACAACGAGTACGCGCGTCATGCCGCGATGACGTCCGAAAGCGCTTTTCTGACGCTTGGTTCCTCGAACGGTTTCGTCACGTATCCGTCCGCTCCCGCCTTGACGGCGAGTTTCATCTTTTCACGCTGGCCGACGCTCGTACACATGATGACGCGGGCATCCGGGTCGATCTTCTTGATCGCCGCGGTCGCCTTGATGCCGTTACACTTCGGCATCACGATGTCCATCATGACGATGTCGGGTTCGTACTCCTTGTACAGTTTGACGGCTTCGGCACCGTTGGACGCCTCTGCGAGGATATGGTACTCCTGCTCGAGTATCTGCTGGAGGAGATTGCGCATAAAATGAGAGTCGTCCACGATGAGCACCCCTGTCGACATTCAGTAGTACACCATCCCCCTGGTTGCGATACAACTACCATAAATGCTGTCTCTCGGTTATCAGTTGTGATAAACGTCGGGGATCGGTGAGAAACCGAGAACTGGGCGCTAAAAGTGGGATATAATAGATCGGCTTATCTGATGTGACCGGACGCTAACAGCAGTTTTTCGACGTCGAGTAGCGGTGTCGCCTCGATGACAGTCACGTCGTTTTCGGCGGGGAACTCGCCCTCTGAGTCAGCGCCGGGAGCGCGCTGTTCGTCGGGCGCTGTGAGTGTGGCCTCGTCTCCCGTCCCGACGGTGACGTCGATATCGGTATCGACCGTCTCCGTCGCGGGGCTACCACGCCGGGTGCCGAACTCCGGTTCGCGTTCGCGCTCGAGAATCGCATCGACCACCGGGTGTTCGAGCGCGTCACCCGAGACGGGTCGATCCTCGACCGCATCCGCGTCGAGAACGTTCGATTTCGGAACGGGGTCGACGCCGCGGACGTCGTCGGCACGGACCGCCGCCGCCTGCTCGTCCGACGGCCGGTCGAAGACCAGCAGTCGTTCCCGCCCACGACCTTCCTCGGTAGTGGGGAAGTGCACCTGGGGATCGATTACGGCAGTGATCTCCCCCCGAAGATCTGTCAGTCCCTCGATCGCTGCCGGCGCCCGCGGGACCCGCGTCATCTCGTTCGGTACCGCCGTAATCGTCTTCACCTCGTCGACGGGACACGCGAGTCGGTGTTCACCGACGTGGAAGAACACGAAGCGCTCGAGTTCGACAGTTTCGTCCGCCGCATCGTCCGGTTTCCCGGACCGCCGATCGTCCGCGTCGTCGATGTCGATACCGAGGAGCTTTTCAGGGAGTTCCGGGGCCATGTTCCTGGTTTCAACTCACAGTCCAGCGGTAAAACGTTGACTCTCGTGTCTTTCACTGAATTCGATAATTCTCGGGACGAACTGATCGGCGCGCTTTCGGAAATAATCCGCTTCGGAACCTTTATTTTTCTCCGTTGACGCGTGTTCGTAGTAGATGACCGCGTCGCAGAACCGTAACGACGGGTCCGACGGCGAGACGACGAAGCTTCTCACCTTCACGCTCGCGGAGAACCAGTACGCCGTCGCCGTCGACGCCGTCGCTTCCGTCCTCGGTGTGACGAACGACCGCTCTCTCGAGGGGACGTCGGATCCGTGGAACGCCGGCACGGTGACCGTCGCCGGTGAGCGCGTTCGCGTCGCCGATCTCGCGCGGATCCTTACCTCGGCGCTGCGTACTACCGCTCGAGTCGACGAACCTCAGTTGCTCGTCTTCGCCGAGACGGACGAGGACGGGACGCATCGCGGCTGGCTCGTTGACGACGTCGACGCCGCGAGAACCGTCCGGACGAGCGCGCTCGAACCGCCACGGACCGCGACGACGACTCGGTTCGTCAAGGGCCGCCTCGAGCTCGCCGGCGAGGAAGTGGTCTGGCTCGACGAACGCGCGATCAACAGCTAAGTAGCGGTAGAAGAGCTGCGCGACTTAGTTGAATCCCGGTGGGCCGTCGTCCGAATCGTCCTCGATGTCGACGTCGAGCCCCAGTTCCTCGCGCTGCTCCCGGAGCTGTTTGACCTTCCGGTAGTAGTACGCGATCCCGACCCCGCCGAGCGCGACGACGGTGCCGACGAGACCGACGAAGATCGGAATGTCCCTGGCGACGTAGTATCGCAGCGAGATCGTGCTGTCGACGTCGTTCCACGCCAGCCGTTCCTGGTCGTCGACGATCTCTCGTTCGTAGCCGCCCGGGTTGACGTCACCGAACAGGAAGTTCGTGGTCCGGTAGCCTTCGGGTGTCGTCACCTCGTAGGATCCCTCGACGTACGCCGGGAGCTGGAACGTTCTGCTGCCGGCGCTACCCGAGAACGCGAGCGTGCCGTTCCCGTCCGGGACGCGGACCTCGGTGCTCGAGCGGCCCTGATCGACCTCGAGGTCGGAGCCCGTCACTTCGGTTCCGTTGGGGTACCAGTACCGGACGCTGTGGATGTCCAGTGCCTGCTCGCGGTAGAAGTTCGAGCGGTACAGCGACAGCTCCTCGGTTTCGTTGAGATCGTAGACCGCGCGGAACTCGCCGCCCCCGATCATGCTCCCGCTGTCGATGTCGACGGCGACATCGGCGTCGCTCTCGTGAAGATCGTCGTACTCCTGCTCGCGGTCGAGTTCCTCGTCGGAGATGCCGCCGAAGATCATCGAACAGCCCGCTAACGACGTCAGCAGCGCGACCGCGATCACTGCGAGAACGAGCCGTCGGTTCATGTCACGGAACGACACACCGCAGTTCTGCGGGGAGATACTCGCCGACGCTCGCCAGCAGACCCGGCGGATCGGTCCCTTCGGTGCAGATCACGCTCTGCTCGAGCAGACCGAGCCGTTCGACGGTGACGTAGTCCTGGGCGTGGCCGGCGCGGTTGAGCGTCGCCCGTACCTCCGCGCGCGTCGCGCTGTTGACGTTGAGCCGACCGTCGCCGCGACTCCACTCGTAGAGTCGATCCTGCTCCTCGTCGGCCAGCCGAGAGGGGTCGTCCTCGCTCTCGTAGACGAACTGCAGCGGCAGGTGCTGGACGAGTCCGTACCGCTCGCGGATCTGGGTGGGCGAACCGGGACCGAGTCCGAGTTCGTCTACGGGGATCCGCACGGGCTGTCCGGCGTCGAGGACGAATCCGTCCTCGTCCCAGGACTCGAGCGTCCCGACGTAGGTCTCGCCGGCCTCGAGTTCGGGAACGATTTCGCCGAACTCCTCGCGGAGGACGTTCCCCGCGACGGTGGCGTCTTCGCCCTCGAGGGTGACTTCGGGGAAGTCGTCGTCGCGAACGTCGAGGTCGAACTCGACGTCGAGTTCGCCGATCTCGTTGTCGACGAGCGACCGCAGCGAGTCGAGCGAGCGCTGGCGGGCGTCTCCCTCGACGTAGAGTTTGGTTGCGAGTACGACCATCAGGCGTCCGCGTCGATGTTGAGTTCGTCCTCGAGCGCGTCGAGGCGGTCGTCCATCGAGTTGACGAGTCGGTCGTTGTCCATCGATTCGACCGGCGAACCGCACTCCGGACACTCGAAGCCGAAGTCCATCGCCTCGCCGAACTCGAAGCGGATCGAGCAGATCTCACAGAGGTAGAACTCGTGGTTTCGCTCGTACTCCCGGCGGTCCTCGAGCGCGTCGTGGAGCCGGTACATCTCCTCCTCTAGGTTCTCCGGGATGTTGTCGTACTCGAAGGTCCAGAGGTACGTCAACCAGCCCGAATCCTCGTCGCGCAGCCGCCGGTAGCCGGCGAGATCGTTCTCGTAGAGAATGAACAGCGCGCGCCGCACGTCGTTCAACTCGAGGTCCAGTTCCTCCGCAAGCTCCTCGTCGGTCACTTCCCCGTCCGGCGGCGCCGCCGCGACGGGCATCCCCGTGGGACCGACCAGCTCGTGCAAGTACTTCTGGATGACCGGATCCTCGAGCAGGTCCTCAAAAGCCATTGCCTACACGTAACGCCATGCACCCATTAAGTCTTTTGAGCGCGGCGTGGCTTCCAGCCGTGTCGCCGGTTCACGCCGGCGACGACTCGTCGTCCTCGAGGAGTTCGTACTTCTTTACTTCCCGCTGGTCGTCCGCGGGAGAGCGTCGACGAACGCGATATCGTCCGTCGCGCTCCGCGTGTTCGCTCGGGACGGTGACGACGTCCGGCTCCAGCCTGCCCCCTCACGGGCCTCGTCGACGATCCGTTGAAGCGACGAATGCGTGACGATCACCGTCGCCTCCGTACCCTCGAGCTGATACGCGACTTCCCGGCGTTTGTACTGCGGATTCACCGGAGAGAACACGACGCCGGCTCTGAACGCGCCGAGGGCCGCCACGAGGAACTGCGGACAGTTCGGCAGGAAGACCAGCATTCAATCGCCGGGCTCGAGACCGAGGTCCTGAAGTCCGCCCGCGAACGCCGCCGTCCGCTCACGCAACTCGGCGTGAGTCGTCCGCTCGTCCTGGTGTCTCATCGCCAGCGCGTTCCCGCGGTAGGCTGCAGTTTCCTCGAAGAGTCGTGCGACGTTTCCGTCGCGCGCCGCCGGATCGGCGTCAGCCAGTTCTATAGTGATGACACTGAAACTTACGTATATAATTTCGCGTCGGTAACAGAATCGAGTTTGTTTTGACCTATACAGTTTAGAAGCGTTTGTGTGTGTGGGTACAGGAGATGATAGAATTAGTTCTGCCACGCATGTGGTTAGATACGGTATATTTATTCCCACACTCCCTGAACCCGGAGATGGTTTACGGTGCGAGGAAGATACTGCACTATCTCGTGGGGACCGGGTTCTCTCTGTATGATCGTCGCTTTCGAGTACTGTCAGAGAACTCGAGAAGGAAGTTCGAACGGCGCGGAAGGTCGACTGCGGTCTGCGTCCGAATCTGCGGATCCCACCCTCACTCCTCGTCGGCCGGTTCCACGCGCTTGCCCGTCTCCGTCGGAATCACCTCGCGGTCGGCGTCTTCCCACTCCCGCTCGAGTTCGCGCCCCTCGAACAGGCGGTCGAGAAAGACCGCCAGTCCGGCCACCTCGGAGTGGGGCTGGTTGGTGACGCCGACGTTCCAGTCCGCGGCCTCGTAGACGTCGAAGGGGACCTTCTCGGAGCCGACGACGACCAGCAGCGGCTCGCTCTCCCGTGTCGTGCGGATCTCCGTCTCGACGTCCTGAATCCGCTCGCCGTACATCGTGAGGTGGACGATTCGGCCCTCCCAGTCGCGGATGAGCGCCTTCGGAGCGTCCGTGAGTTCGACCTCGAACGGGCCGCCGAACCGATTCGTGATGTCTTCGACGGTCTCGAGCGACTGGCCGGCGTTGTCGGGAAACCAGACGCGGTCGGCCCCGAGCGCCCGCGCCGTCAGTCCGACGTGGGTCGTCATCCGTTCGTCGCGGCCGGGACGGTGGCCGAGCCGGAGGACGGCGACCTCGCTATCGTCGTGCATGCTCGAGTGCACTCCCGGGCGAGGTTAGGGGGTTTCGCTTTCGGTCCAGCGGTGGCTAATCGCCTGCAGCGTCGCTCGTTCCGAGTCAGTGCTGCGCGCATTATAGTACCAACTAAACCGATTTACACACCGATCGCACGACGGCTGTGCATTGATTTTCAGCGACTACTAGAGGTGTCGACGTTCGGCCTGCAATCAGTGCCCGATAACTGTTATTTAGCCCAACCACGTGATCTCATCGCATGGAAAAGGTCAACGACTCGGCCGTCGACTGGACGGAGTACGACCGGCAGGAAACGGCGTTCCGCCGAAAGGAACTCTCGAGTGCCGTCGGCGCGTCCGATCTCGGCTGTAGCCTCTACGAACTCTCACCGGGGATGCGGTCGTGGCCCTACCACTATCACACGGCGAACGAGGAGGCGCTGTACGTCCTGTCCGGCGACGGACTCCTCCGAGCCGCAAACGGCGAGGAACCGCTGACGGCCGGCGACTTCGTGACCCTGCCTGCGGACGAAAGCGGCGGCCACCGGGTCGTCAACGATAGCGAGGACGCGCTTCGATACCTGGCGATCTCGACGATGAACGAGCCGGACGTCACTATCTACCCCGAAATGGGCAAGTTCGGCCTCTACGTCGGTTCGCCGCCGGGCGGCCGCGACGAACGGACGTTCGAGGGCTACTACCGCATCGACGACGAGACGTCGTACTGGGAGGAAGACGAACGCGAGTCGTAACCAAAGCCGACGCGCCGGCTCACCCGGAACGGCGGCAGGCTCGCTCGTCCGACGCGCCCTCGAGAACACCCGCGATCGAACCGTCGAGTACGCGGCTGTAGTATCGGCCGCTCCCGCGTCCCGGCGGCCTGCCGTCGACGACCGGCGACGCGTAGCGCGATCTCGAGCGATCGAGAGCCGGCGAAGCGTAGCTATTAGCGACCGCGGTTCGAAGGGCTCCGTATGAGCAACGAATCAAACGGAAAGGCGTCGGTGTTTCCGGACGGATTCGGCGCTCCGATCACCGGACTCTTGTCGCTCCTCTTCGCGATGATGGCCGGAATGAGCGTGCTTCCAGCGCTTTCGGGGTCGCCGGGCGACGTCGCACTCCCGATCATCTTCGGTGGCGCGAGCATCCTCTCTTTCCGTCTCAGACAGCGATATCTCGCCGCCGCCGAGAACGACTAGCGACTCGAGTCGAACGGTGGTCCCCTGCCCTTCGCCGACGGCGTGTGATCACCGCCGCCTCTCACTCGAGTCGGCGAACGATCGGCCCTACAGGCGAAGCCGCCGTCACCGTCACCGTTGACGTTGCTGTTGTTTCGCCATCTCGAGCGAGAAGAAGAACCCGAAGTAAGCCGGGATCCCCGCGAGCAGGAACATGTAGAACGCCCACGTTGGTGCGTCGGTGAAGACGAAATCGAAGAGGATGCTCACGAGGCCGACCCAGGCGACGGCGAACATCAGATCGTAGAGCATTCCGGTCTGATTTTCGCTGACGTGCTCGCGAAAGCGGTCGGCGAGGCTCATCGCGCGGGTCCTCGCGACTGTGCCGACGGTGATCGTTTCATACTGTGAGAAAAGAATCGGTAATACGTCAGTCTTGTGCGTTAGCGGTTCGGTCGTCGCTGTCCTCGTAGTCGACGACCAGCACGGGAGTGTGCGTCGAGCGCAGCACGCGCTCGGTGACGCTGCCGAGCAGTGCGCGTCGGACTCCGGACCGACCGTGGCTCCCCATGACGATAAGGTCGATGTCGTTGTCTTCGGCGTAGTCGGCGATCATTCGGTGCGGTTGTCCGCCGGCGTGGCGTTCGACGACGGTCAGACTGCGGCCCTCCGCCTGCTCTTTGACGTATTCGGTCGCGCTCTCGGCGTCGTCGCGCAACTCCGTCATACCCTGGAAGTCGCCCTGCCGAATGCGGTCGACCTGCTCTGTACCGAGACTGTACGCGACCGCGTCGGTATCGGCGACGTACAGCGCGTGGACTTCGGCGCCGTACTTTTCGGCGAGATCGACCGCGCTGTCGACCGCGAATTCCGCGACGTTGCTTCCGTCCGTGGGGACGAGTATTCGTTCGTACATAGTTCAGTCGTCCGCAGGGGCGCGTCCGTTCTTTTCGGCGACGACGTCCGCCGCGGTCTTGTCTCTCGGCATCGGTTCGGGGCTGTGACACTGTCGAACCATCTGTTTCGTCTCCAGCGGCGGCTCGTCGGTGACCAGCGAGACGACGATGGTAATGGCGAAGACGATAGGCACGCCGATGAGGCCGGAGCCGATGGCCGGCATCCAGGTCGCGAGCCACTCGACGCCAAAGCCGGGGCCGAAGTGACCTTCGTTGAACATCGGGATGAGCCAGATTATCAGTCCGCTCGTCATTCCGGCGAGCGCGCCCGGCCGGTTCGTATTCTCCCACCAGAGTCCGAGGAAGAACATCGGGAACAGCACGATCGCGGCCAGCGAGAACGCGAACGACACGAGCGCGGCGACCGGTGCCGACGGGTTAAGCGCGAAGATGATCGTGAGCACGCCGATCGCGATGATACTCAGACGACCGACGAGCACCTGCTGGTGCTGCGTCGCGTCCTCGTTGATGATGTTCGCGTAGATGTCGTGGGAGATCGCCGACGATGCAGCGATGAACAGGCCGGCCGTCGTCGCGACCGCAGCGGCGATACCGCCCGCCGCGACGATGCCGACGAACCACGTCGGTAATCCTGCGAGTTGCGATGCCAACACGACGATGACGTCACCGGCTGCACCGGTCATCCCGTTCTCGCCGTACACGGCACCGATCTCTTCACCGTACAGCGCCGTCCCGAACGCGGCGAACGCGGGGGCACTCAGGTAGAGCAGCGCGATGAAGAACAGCCCCCAGGTACACGACCAGCGGGCCACCCGCTCGTTTTGAACCGTGTAGAACCTGACCAGCACGTGCGGGAGTCCACACGTCCCGAAGACCAGGCTGAAACACGTCGCGATCCACAGGTAGTAGCTCCCACCCGCGAACGGGTCAGAGAACTCCGAGTCGAGTTGGGTAATCAGCTGTCCGTACTCGAGTTGTGGGAGAATCGTCGAGTAACCTCCCGCCCAGCCGGTGGCGAGCAGTCCCAGCAGGAACGCGCCGATGAGAATAACGTACTGCAAGACCATGTTCTTGGTCGCACCGAGCATCCCCGAAAGCGTCAGGTAGGCGATGGTGACGATCATGAAGACCACCATCATCACCTGGTAGGCGCTCAGTGCGCCACCGGTCGCCGCCGACCAGTCGCCGAGGATGTACATGCCGACCAGTCCCATCCCGCGAGCCTGCCCGAGCGCGTAGACGAATCCGATGAGGAACGTCGTGATCGCTGCGATGGCACGCGCGGCGTCGGAATTGAAGCGATCGCCGACGAAGTCCGGCGCGGTGTACTTGCCGAACCGGCGCATCTGCGCGGCCATGAAGATCAACAGGACGAAGTAGCCCGTCGTCCAGCCGACGACGAACGCCAGCCCGTAGACGCCCGAAAGCGCGATCAGGGCCGCCATCCCGAGGTACGATGCGGCCGACATCCAGTTGGCACCGATCGCCATCCCGTTCTCGAGGTTCCCGATCGAACGACCGGCAACCCACATGTCGTCCGTATCGGCGACCTTGTACAGGAATCCAGCCGCGAGGAACGTCAGCATCATCCCGACGACGATGATTGCCGGGACCAGCTTGAACGAGATGTCGAGTCCCTCCGGAAGCAGCTCTTCACTCGCCTGTAGCGGAACGTAAAGATCCATCATTCCCGGCTCCCTCCATCGGTTGCCGCCGCGTCATCCGGAGCCGTTTCGGTCGTCTCCGACGCGGCCGTCGGCTGTTCGATCCCGTACTTCTCGTCGATCCGGTCGCGCTTGCGTGCGTACCACACCGAGAGGATCAGCGCCGCCGATGGGCCAACAATCGCGATCAGGAAGTAGTGTAACGGAAAGCTGAGAACCGGCATCTGGCTCGTCATCACGCCGGGTGCAAGACGAGTCGCCGTGATCGGTCCGAACGTCGTCAACACCCAGATTGCAAAGCCGAGCCAGATGACTCGCAGGTGATCCCGCATAAACGGGGTTGCCGGCTTCAACAGGTTGATTTCGACGTCGAGGTATTCGATTTGTTTTTCTCGCTCCACGTCGCTCATCCCGCCGTCGGTCGCCACTTCACGGGAGTTTTTCGTCGAATCGCGTTGGTTTTCATCCGAGGTGCTATTCTCCTCGACCTCGTGGATCGTTTCGGACGTCACGCTGCCGTCCGTTTCGGCGGTTCGGTCCGGGTCTTGGCTGGTATTGTCTGTCATATTATCGGGTTCGCGTTTGTGGCCGTCATCTGTCTGCCGATGAAAGAATGCGGCCGGCTCAGTCGCCCTGTACCTGCTCTGCAATCTCGTCGACGACTTCGGGATTCCGAAGCGTCGAGGTGTTTCCGAGCTCGTTTCCGCTCGCGATGTCCTCGAGCAGTCGACGCATGATCTTGCCCGAGCGAGTCTTCGGGAGCTCGTCGGTGAAGACGACCTCCTCGGGCTTCGCGATCGGACCGATGGCGTCGACGACGCCGTCGACGATCTCGTCCGCGAATTCGTCGCCGCCCTCGTAGCCGTCCTCGGGGATCACGTAGGCGTAGACCGCCTCACCCTTGACGTCGTGGTCGCCGCCGACGACCGCGGCTTCGGCGACGCCCTCGACGCCGACGATCGCGGACTCGATCTCCATCGTTCCCAGGCGGTGTCCGGAGACGTTGATGACGTCGTCGACCCGGCCGAGGATGGTAATGTAGCCGTCGTCGTCGATCTTCGCGCCGTCCTCGGGGAAGTACACCCACTCGTCGGCGTCCTCGTCGGAGTACTCGCGCCAGTACTCGTCGAGGAACCGCTCGTCGTTCTTGTACAGCGTGCGGAGCATCCCGGGCCACGGCTTGTCGACGGTGACGTAGCCGGCTTTCCCGGGACCGACCTCCTCACCCTGTGCGTCGACGACCTGTGCGTTGATGCCCGGCAGCGGCGGTCCGGCGGTGCCCGGTTTCATGGTGTTGATCCCGGGTAACGTCGTGATCATCATGCCGCCGGTTTCGGTCTGCCACCAGGTGTCGACGATCGGGCACTCCTCGTTACCGATGTGTTTGTAGTACCACTTCCACGCGCGCGGATTGATCGGCTCGCCGACGGTCCCGAGCAGGCGCAGCGAGGAGAGGTCGTGCCGGGCGGGGTACTCCTTGCCCCACTTCATGAACGCGCGGATCGCCGTCGGCGCCGTGTAGAAGACGTCGACCTCCTCGCGCTCGATGATCTCCCACAGCCGATCCTTCTCGGGGTAGTCCGGCGTCCCCTCGTACATGACCGACGTCGTCCCGAGCGCGAGCGGCCCGTAGACGATGTAGGAGTGGCCCGTGATCCAGCCGATGTCGGCCGAACACCAGTAGGTGTCGTCGGGCTCGAGGTCCAGGACGGCGTGGCTGGTCCAGGCCGTGTACGCCAGGTAGCCGCCGGTCGTGTGTTTGACGCCCTTCGGCTGGCCCGTCGTCCCCGACGTGTACATCAGGAACAGCATATCTTCGGCGTCCCGAGAGACGGGGTCGACCGAGGCGCCCTCCTGCTCGTCGACCAGTTCGTCGTAGTCGTGCTGACCGTCCTCGAGGGAGTGCTCGAGGTCGTCGCCCAGTCGGTCGACGACGACGACGTCGGAGACCTCGTGGTCGACGTCGGCGAGACCCTCGTTGGCCTTCGAGATGTGGTCGAGCGCGTCGCCGCGGCGGTAGTAGCCGTCGCAGGTGACGAGGTACTCGCTGTCCGCCGAGTTCATCCGCGTCGCGAGCGCGTCCGCGGAGAAACCGGCGAAGACGACCGAGTGGGGCGCACCGATGCGGGCACACGCGAGCATCGCGACCGGCAACTCGGGAATCATCGGCATGTAGAGCGTGACGACGTCGTCCTCCTCGACCCCGAGTTCCAGGAGCGTCGCGGCGAAGGCCTCGACCTCCTCTAAGAGCTCGCTGTAGGTGTAGGTGCGAGTCTCGCCCAATTCACCCTCCCACTTGATCGCGGTGCGGTCCTCGGTTCCCTCCGCTACGTGCCGGTCCAGACAGTTGTAGGACGCGTTGAGCTCCCCGTCGGTGAACCACTCGTAGAACGGCGCGTTCCCGTCCTCGAGGACGGTGTCGTACTCCCGGTCCCACGAGAGCAAGTCGGCTGCCTGTTCCCAGCACTCGGGCCAGTTCTCCTCGAACTCCTCGTAAATCCCCTCGTCCGTGACGTTCGCCTGCTCGACGAACGACTCGGACGGCTCGAACGTGTCCTGTTGCTCGAGCCGTGCCTCGAGATTGACGTCGTCCTCTGTCATGGTACAACCACTCAATGAACAACCGTCATAGTAAAGCCTCCCTCTAGGTGTACAAAACGGCGGCCATCTACCGGAAGCTGCGTTGATACCTATTTGACATTTGATCCCGGAAGCGACCGGTTTATCACCGATTTACGGACGGTCTCGCGACGCCGACGGTACCGAAACGAGACCGATCGGGGCGTCGACGATCGCTCGACGGCTGGAGAACGGCCCGAGCCTAGACCGCTAGCCTCTCGTCGTCCCGAATCACGCCGATCGTCGAACCCGAGCGAGCCATCCGGCGAGGAAATCGGCCCCTCACTCGTCGGTCGACGGATCGTCGAAGAACGTCCGAAGCAACTCGTGTTGTCCCTTGCGAAGGTGACTGTGCAGCGTCGGCGACGAGACACCCATCGCGTCCGCGATCTCCTCGGCCGTGCTCTCGCGGGGCCAGTCGTAGTACCCCCCGGAGTAGGCCGCCCTGAGCGCGGCCTCCTGGCGGTCGGTGAGTCGTTCCTCGAGCCCTTCTCGAAACTCCCGGCCGGTCTGTACGGCCCGCTCGGCCTCGCGTTTTCCGACGAGTTCGGAGTCCGGGAAGGCCGATCGCAGTCCGGAGACGATCGTCCGAAGGTCGGCGTCCGCCGCACACTCGGCCGTGATCGTCGCGGTGCCGTCCTCGAAGACCGCCTCCCGGACGGTAACGGCGTACTCGGTGAGCGTCAGCGTCGGCGAGGAGCCCTCGACGACGAACTCGATTCGACAGGCGTCCTCGTAGGTCTCGATCAACCGACAGTCGTCGATCCCCGGGTCCACGTCGGCGAGTTCGAAGACGTCGGCCGGCGAGGCGCCCTCGAGACGGACGTAGTACAGCTGCGTCGACTCCGAGAGCGGGACGAGCGAGTCGAGTTCGAACCGGCACCCGAGCCGACGGGTTGCGTCGACGAAGAACGACCCCTCGTCGCGACAGGTGAACTCGAGCTCGACCACCCGGTCGGACAGCAGGAGATTGCGCCGGCGGATCGCCGCGATGGCGTAGCCGACCTGACTGCCGATCGTCTCGAGCCACGCGCGTTCGGCTCCGTCGAACGCGTTCGATCGCTCGGTCGCGACCGAGAGCGTGCCGTAGACGGTGTCACCGTAGCACAGCGGCACCGTCGCGACGTGACCTTCGAAGGTCCCGTCTCCGTCGTCGAACCCCGCTCGAACGTCGCTCGCGACCGTCACCGACTGCGATTCAGTCACCACTGCGTCGTCCGCGGTGGAATCGAGGGGGGTTGGAGCGGTCCCGCGTTCCTCGTCGGTCACCGAACCGGACCCGAAAGACGCCCGGGGCTGCGGTTCCGGCCACTCCTCGGGAACGAGCCGATCGATCTGGTCGTGCTCGAGTCCGCTCGCGGTCCGCCACTCCCGGCGGCGATCCGCGTGGGCCGTTCGATCGATCCAGGCGACGTCGTACGCCGACCCCTCGGTCAGTTCCGTACAGGTCGCCGTCTCGGCTTCGCCGTGGCCCGTCGCCTCGAGCAGAGCATCCGTTACGGCCCGATGGCGCTCGGCAACGCCGTAGAGTCGGTCGAGGTCGTCGCGGGCCGAGCGGAGCCCCTCGAGTCGTTCGTACTGGGTCGAGACGTCCCGAACGAGGAGGGCGAAGCCGCGGATCTCGCGCGCCTCGTCGCGAAGCGGCGTGACGACCTCCGTCGCGCGGAACTGCGAGCCGTCCCTTCGAACCCGCCAGCCGCTGTCTTCGTACCCCGACTCCTCGAGCGCCCGTGACAGCGTTCGTTCGGGCGCGCCGCGCTCGACCGCGTCGTCGTCGTAGAACGCGGAGACGTGCGTGCCGACGATCTCGCCCGCCCGGTAGCCGAAGATCGACTCGGCGCTCCGGTTCCAGCGTTCGACGTAGCCGTCCGCGTCGAGTCGGACCAGCGCATATCGGTCGCTCGCGGCGAGCAGCGACCGAACGACGCTCTCGTCGCTCACGTCTCGCTCCGCCGGAAATCGATTCCCGGATCCCGTTTCGATCGTGGCGAAGGCGTCGACGATCTCCGCGTCGGTCGGTTCCGAAAGGTAGGACTCGAGAGCCTCGAAACTCCGCCAGCCGCCGACGGTCTTGACGACTCGCGGGTTGACGTCGTGGTCGACGAGTGCGGTGTGGGCGAAGTACCGGCGGAGGTCGCTCGTCGAGACGGCCTCGAGAACCGGGTCGTCGAACAGGTCGCCGGCCCGCTCGGCGACGTCGGCGACGAGCATCTGGAGGCGCCGCGGCGTCACGGAAAAGATCGGCTCGTCGCTAGACAGGCCGTTGCTTCGCGCGTATCGGCGCAGCTTTCGTTCGACGGCCGTCGGGAGGTAGGCGGTTCGACGATTGCCGTCCTCACCGGCGGGAAGCCGGAGAAGGTATCGAGGTGGCTCGGTCTGCACCTGGTCGATGGCGTCGGTGCTGAGACGCGCGATCTCGCTCGGACGCAGTCCGACGTCGCCACAGCAGCGAACGACGAGCGCCTCGCGGTACGTCTCGGCGGCGTCGAGGAGCGACTCGTACTGCTGGCGGGACAACACCGACGGTTCGGCCGGTTCGGACGGCTCCGACGATTCGAACGACTCCGACGGCTCGGACTCCTCGAGGCTCACGTTTCGCCTATTTTGAATTCACGAAAATAACTGTGTCGGCATCGGTCGGGGATCTGAAGGAAAATCCCATCAGTGGTGGATGGTGTTGGTCAGTAGGCCGTTTCGTCCTGCTTGGAAATCCGAAACGGGATCACTCCTGCCCGATTTCGGTCTGGATCTCGCCGATGATCTCCGGATTTCGGAGCGCGCTCGTGTCACCCAGCTGGTTGCCGTTCGCGACGTCCTCGAGCAACCGCCGCACGATCTTCCCCGAGCGGGTCTTGGGTAGTTCCGGCGTGAAGATCACCACTTCGGGGCTGGCGATCGATCCGATGGCCGTCTCGATGCGCTCGGTGATCGATTCGCGAACGGTCTCGCCCGGTTCGCAGTCTCCCTCGGTGCTCACGTACGCGTAGATCTCGGTACCCTCGGTGTCGCTCGAGCGGCCGACGACGGCGGCCTCCACGACGCCGTCGACGTCGGCGATCACGCTCTCGATTTCCATCGTACTCAGGCGCCGGCCGGCGACGTTGATCACGTCGTCGACCCGGCCGAGAACGGTGACGTAGCCGTCCTCGTCGACGGTCGCGGCGTCGCCGCTGAAGTACCACCAGCGGTCGCGGTCGGGTTCGGAGAACTGTTCCCAGTACTCGGATCGGTACTGCTCTTCGCCGTCGTACAGCGTCCGCGCCATTCCCGGCCAGGGTTGGGCGATAGTGAGATAGCCGGTCTCGCCGGGGTCGACGTCCTCACCCTCGGCGTCGACGACGCGTGCGTCGATACCGGGCAGGGCCGGTCCGGCGGAGCCGGGTTTCATCTCGTCGATGCCGGGGAGCGTCGAGATGGTTATCGCACCCGTCTCGGTCTGCCACCAGGTGTCGACGATCGGACACTCTCCGCCGCCGACGTGCTCGCGATACCAGTTCCAGGGTCGCGAACTGATCGCCTCGCCGACGGTCCCGAGCAGGCGCAGCGAGGAGAGGTCGTGCCGGGCAGGGTACTCCTTGCCCCACTTCATGAACGCGCGGATCGCCGTCGGCGCCGTGTAGAAGACGTCGACCGCGTTCCGATCGACGATCTCCCAGAGCCGATCTCGATCCGGGTAGTCCGGCGTCCCCTCGTACATGACCGACGTCGTCCCGAGCGCGAGCGGTCCGTAGACGATGTAGGAGTGGCCCGTGATCCAGCCGATGTCGGCCGCACACCAGTACGTATCCTCGGGTTTGACGTCCAGTACCGCGCGGGAGGTCCAGGCGACGTGTGCGAGGTAGCCGCCCGTCGTGTGGACGACGCCCTTCGGTTCGCCCGTCGTCCCCGACGTGTACATCAGGAACAGCATATCTTCCGCGTCTCGCGAAACCGGTTCGACGGTCTCGCCGGCGTGTCGTTCGACCAGTTCGTCGTAATCGTGCTCCTCATCGCCGAGGACGTGTGGCAGATCCTCGCCGAGCCGATCGACGACGACGGTCTCGACGTCCTGCTCGAGCGTAATCCGTGCGTTGTCGGCCTTGCTCTTCTGGTTGAACGCGTCGCCGCGGCGGTAGTAGCCGTCGCAGGTGACGAGGTACTCGCTGTCGGCGGCGTCCATCCGCGTCGCGAGCGCGTCCGCGGAGAGCCCGGCGAAGACGACCGAGTGGGGCGCACCGATGCGGGCACACGCGAGCATCGCGATCGGCAGTTCGGGAATCATCGGCAGGTAGAGCGTGACGACGTCGTCTTCCTCGACGCCGAGTTCTCGCAGGGCCGCCGCGAACTCGTTGACCGCGGTGGCGAGATCCTGGTAGGTGTAGGTCTCGCGCTCGCCGCGCTTCCCCTCCCATCTGATGGCCGCGTGGGTCTTCCGGCCCGCCTCGAGGTGTCTGTCGAGACAGTTGTAGGACGCGTTGAGTTTCCCGCCGGTAAACCACTCGTAAAACGGGGCGTTCGCGTCCTCGAGGACGGTCTCGTACGGGCGATCCCAGGAAAGCAGATCGGCTGCTCGCTCCCAGCACTCGGGCCAGTGCTCCTCGAACTCCTCGTAGATGGCCTCGTTCGTGACGTTCGCCTGCTCGACGAACGAGGCGGGCGGGTTGTGTGGCGACCCCGTCGGCACGGACGCGCCTTCTTCCCACCCGTTGCGGTCGACCATGTCCTATTCGACTCGAGGGTGCTTAGCGGAATAAACGTTCCTCCGAACACGGCCCATCGGGATCGCTCCCGGCGAGCAGTACCGGTGCTCGACCGGAGACGGTAATCGGTCGAACGAGGGGACGTATCGGTGGATGACGTCGGTTCGTCCGTCGCGCTGGGCAACCGGTGGCGCTACGACGACATCGAATCGACGTCGGTGATCTCGCCGGATTCTCGCTCGGACTGACGGACGACGTAGACGTCGTACCGCTGGTCGTTCGCGACGGGGCTGCCGACGCTTGACTGCGGAGAGATCACGGATCCCGCGTTTTCCGACCCGATGAAGACGACGCTTGCCCCCACCTCGCCTGCCACGCGGCGGATCTCGCGGACCACGTTTATCGTCGCCGTCGCGGTCGGTTCGTCGCAGGTGACGCGTTCGACCCGGAACGTCGCCTCCGGATCGACGTCCGCGACGCGGGATTGCATCCCTTCGGCAATCGTTTCGGGGTCGAACGGTTCGCCCTCGGTGATCCAGCTCCGGGCGCGAGCGTACTCGTCGTCGTCCGGAACGACCGTCAGCACGACGACCTCCTCCTCGAGGAAGTCGCCGAACGTCGAGGCCCGCTCGAGGGCCTTCACTGCGAGGGGTGATCCGTCGAAGGGGACGAGCAGTGACATACCAGTTATCCACACCGAGCGCAGAGGTAAATGTTCGGCTCGCATTCATGCAGTCCAGTTCCAGCGGAGCGGTCGTCGGTTTCGAGCCGGGCTGCCACCAACCTCTGGTGAGCGGTGTAGCACCCCGAGCTATCGTTTTGAGATACTATAAAGAATAATGGTGGTTACATATCGACGATCTCATCGAACGGTTCGCCAATACGGATACAGACGAGCCGATAAACCGTTATCTGCAGGCTCTGGGATTCCATCTTCTATTCGAACCGGTCTTCGAGTTACTCTCCAATTCGCCGTGGTCAGCTAGCAGAACGCGTAGAAGCGGTTATTTGGTGAAAGACACTTGCCGCCCAGCTATTATACGTATTCTTATAGGACTAGAAAACAGTCAGATGTCACATCCGATCTAGTCTCGAAGCGATTCGTCTCGAGAGAGCGCGATCCAAACGTCAGTCGAACTTCGGCGACCGTCCTTCCAGGAAGGCATCGACACCCTCAGTGTGGGCCGGCGTTCCGTACGCCAGCGACTGGAAGTGCGCTTCCCGCTCGAGGCCGTCGCGCCACGACTGACCGAGGTTCTCGTGGATCGCCCGCTTCGCCAGGTCGACGTTTGCGGTCGGTTTGGATGCGAGCGTCTCGAGGAGGTCGGCGACTCGCGCGTCGAGACCCTCGTCGGGGACCGTCTCGTTGACGAGGTCGAGGGCCTCGGCTTCCGCGGCGTCGACGAGTCGGCCGGTGAACACCAGTTCCTTCGCCGTCCGCAGGCCGACGAGTCGAGGGAGCGTCACCGTCCCGCCCAGATCCGGCACGAGTCCGACGTTGATGAACGACGCGCCGAACCGGGCGGAGTCCGCGGCGTAGGCGAAGTCCGCGGCGGCGACCACCGAGAGGCCGGCCCCGACCGCGTCGCCGTTGACCTTCGCGACGACCGGGACCGGAGCGGTCAGGATCCGTTCGGCGACCAGGCCGAGCGTCGCGCGGACGCGGTCGTAGGCCTCCGCCGCCGTCTCGTCGCGCTCGGCCATCGCCTCGATGTCACCCCCGGCGCTGAACGCATCGCCCGCTCCGGTGAGGACTACCGCGTCGAGCGCCGACGGATCGAGTTCCTCGAGTTCGTGCGCGAGGTCGCGGGCAACGTCTTCGGTAAACGCGTTTCGAGCGCCGGGTCTGTCGAACGTGAGATACAGGACGGAGTCCTCGGTACGCGTCTGCATAGCGGAGATGGACCGCGTTCCCACTTAGAACTACGCCGAACCGAATAGGTCGGAGGTATTTGTACGTCGTCGTGCTAGTATCACGCATGCCAACGGTCGAATTCGAGGGCGAAACGATCGAGGCCGACACCGGTGACAACCTCCGTCGGACGCTTCTGGACGCCGGCCTCCCTCCCCACAACGGAAAGGCGCGGTTGATGAACTGCCGCGGAAACGCGATGTGCGGGACCTGTGCCGTGGAAATCGTCGAGGGAGAAGTCGACGAACCGACGAGCAAGGAACGCCGCCGTCTCACGCTGCCGCCGCACCGTCCGGACGCCGGACTCCGGCTCTCGTGTCAGGTGACGATCGAGAACGATCTCGTCGTCGAGCAACACCCGGGGTACTGGGGACACAAAATCGACGAGAAGACGACCGAGTGAACGCGGCGGGACCGACCGGCTACTCTTTCGTCTTGATGAGGAACTTCATGTCGCCCTGGAAGACGACGGTGTCGTCCTGGTTGGTCATTTCGGTGTCGAGAACGACCAGCCCCGCGTCGTCGCGGCTCCCGATGTCCTTCGTTTCGGTGACCTCGATGTCGAGCGAGAGCGTGTCGCCGATGTGGACGGGGTTCGGCAGGTCCATGTAGTTCATCCCGAGGAACGCGAACGCGGTCCGCTCGACGATCCCGGTGCGATAGACGAAGCCCGTCGCCTGGACGAACGTCATCGGCCCGTGGGCGATCCGCTCGCCGAAGGGGCCGTCCTCCGCGTACTCCTTGTTCGTGTGCAGTTCCGTCCAGTCGCCGGAGAGCGCCGAGTGCACGACGAAGTCGGCCTCGGTCACCGTTCGGCCGACGCTCTCGAAGGTCTGGCCCTCCTCGAAGTCCTCGAAGTAGTGCGGCTCGTAACTGTATGCCATGGGGTAGTCATCAAAATCGCAGCATAAATAATTTACTTCGGAAATCGGGAGCGGGCACGGGGAACGACGGCACGTCGATCCGCCGAGCCACAGCGGTCACTGATCGGTACACCGTCGGCCGTCTCGCTGCCGCGAACCGAACTCCGGTCTCCACCTCGAACGGTGATCGCCCGCTACCGGTGATCGTACACTCGTTTGACTTTCCCGACCTCGGTTCGCTCGATGCCGCCGGGGTCGGCGATCGTCAGTTCGTCCGGCGTGAACGAGAGCACGTTCGAGAGTCGCGTGAGAACTCGATCTCGCAGGGCCTCGAGGTCGCCACCGAACTCCTCCTCGCGCTCGATCGTGAGCTCCATCCGATCCAGTTCGTCCTCCCGGGAGAGGTCGATCCGGTAGTAGGGGGCGACCGCGTCGAACTCGAGGACGACGTCCTCGATCTCGCTGGGATAGAGGTTGACGCCGCGAACGATGAGCAGGTCGTCGGCGCGACCGGTCACGTTGTCCATCCGGACCATCGTTCGACCGCACTCGCACGTCTCGGAGGTGAGCGACGTGAGGTCTCCCGTCCGGTAGCGCAGGACCGGCAGGGCCTCCTTGGTCAGCGTCGTCAACACGAGTTCTCCCTCTTCGCCCTCGGGCAGGGGGTCGCCGGTCTGGGGATCGACGACCTCGGGATAGAAGTGATCTTCCCAGATGTGCAGGCCGTCCTGTGCCTCGTGGCACTCGTTCGAGACGCCCGGACCGATGATCTCCGAGAGCCCGTAGATGTCGATCCCGGTCACGCCGAGTCGTTCCTCGATCTCCTCGCGCATCGGGTCCGTACACGGCTCCGCGCCGAAAAGCACCGTCGACACCGGAAGCTCGCGGAGGTCGACGCCCATCTCCTGGGCGGTCTCCGCGAGGTACAGCGAGTACGAGGGCGTACAGCTCAGGACGTCGCTCTCGAGGTCCTCGAGGAGTTCGACCTGTCGCTGGGTCTGTCCGCCGCCGATCGGGATGACCGTCGCACCCATCTCTTCGATCCCGTAGTGAAGCCCGAGTCCACCCGTAAAGAGGCCGTAGCCGTAGCCGTTCTGGACGGTGTCCCCGGGTTCGGTTCCGGCGGCGACCAGCGAGCGGGCGACGACCTCGCTCCACACGTCGATGTCTCCCTGCGTGTAGGAGACGATCTTGGGCTTCCCGGTGGTCCCGGAGGACGCGTGAATGCGGACGATCTGGTCGTCGTCGACGGCGAAGAGGCCGTCGGGGTACTCGGCGCGGAAGTCCTCCTTCGTCGTGAACGGCAGTTTCTCGACGTCCTCGAGCGATCGAATGTCGTCCGGCGAGACCCCCACCTCGTCGAGCGCTTCCCGGTAGTACTCGACGTTCTCGTAGGCGGCTCGCACCGTCTCGCGGAGTCGTTCGGTCTGGAGCTCGCGGAGTTCGTCTCGAGGGGCTTCCTCGATCTGATTGTAACTCATCCTCATACCTCACTCCGAATTCATACACCAAAAATAATGGGGCTCACGACCGCCCGCGCTCGATGGAATCTCGGACGGCGGTAGCTGGACCGCCTCGGCGATCGGCTCGTCGAACGGGAGTCGCATCCGGAGGTCGCTACCGCGCGGTTCGACCGTCTCGAAGTCCGTTCGCCGGTCAACGTGGATCGCGCGTTCGTTTTCGGTGTCGACGTCCAGCACGAGGGCCTCGTGACCTTTCCGGAGCCGGTCGACTGCTACCGGTTGAAAGCAGTCCGGTGAACGTCGCGGGAGAACCGCAAGCGGCGACTACTGCTCGGGGCTGACGGTGACGACCGGTCTGTCGGTACCGAGAATGACGGATTGGGTCACGCTGCCGAAGATGACTTTCCCCGTCGGCGTCCGCTTGCGACCCGAGAGACAGATCAGATCGACGTCCCGTTCGTCGGCGGCCCGGATGATTTCGCTCGCCGGATCGCCGCTCGTTTCGTAGTACTCGTAATCGACGCCGCCCTCGTCGAACGCGTCCGCCGCGTGGCGGACACCCTCGAGTTGCGGTGTCGATTGTCCCTCCGGATTCTCCTGGAACACGTGGGCGAGAATCGCCGACACCGCTTCGGTTGCGGCCGGAAGCGACTTCACCATGGCTGCCTGTGCCATCGCCCGGCTCCTGTCGGTGTCGAGCGCGACCAGTACTCGATACATACTGTGTCGACCGTGTCCGATCACCATAATTTCCGGGGTGAATACAGTACCCTCGACCGCCGCTGCGAAGCACCCCTGCGACTGCGGCCCGAGGAGAGAGACGACAGCACGACCGGGAGCGAACGCCGAGTGACGATCACCGAATCGACAACTCGTTTTTTAGTGATCGTTCTCGGTCCGATGAAACGGCCGCACAAAGGCCGAATAGCGGCGGTTTCTCCATTCAACAGTATCAGCGCCGTGGCGAATTATAATATAAAACCCCCATATAGGGGTATCGGTTTTTATGATCTACTGTACTCAACTGAGTCTATGAGTAGAGATGGCAAACACCGTGGGAGTAGACGGCACATTCTCAGAGCCGTCACGGCAGGGGGCGTTGCCGGACTGACCGGTCTGGCCGGCTGTGTGGGAGATCCGAACGAGATAGACGATGGTGACGGGGAATTCGAGACGGTCCAGTTCGGCGTCCTCGAGCCGTTCACGGGTGAGTTCAGCGATCTCGCCAAAGAGCGACACCGGGGGACCGAACTCGCGATCCAGCAGATCAACGAGAGCGACGAGTACGAGTTCGAGATCGAGTACAGCGAGTACGACACGCAGCTCGATCCGGCGACAGCGACACAGCGAGCCCAGGAGGCGGTCCAGTCCGACGAGGCACGGTTCATCACCGGCTGCATCTCGAGTTCGGCGGCGCTGGCGATCAACGACTTCGCCGCGGAGAACGAGGTTCTCTACACGCCGGGTGCGGCGGACGTCTCGATCACGGGGGAGAACTGCAACGAGTACGTGTTCCGGTTCGAGACGAACACGGCACAGATCGCGGAGGTGATGGCCCAGTGGACCGCTGACGAGTTCGGCGATCGGATCGTCTATCACATCGCGGACTACGCCTACGGCCAATCGGTCCTGAACGAGGTCGAGACGCGAATGGAGTCGATCAGCGACTCCTACGAGCAGATCGGCGTCACCCGTTCTGATCCGGGTTCGACGGACTTCGAGGCGTTCGTCAGCCAGATTGCCGACGCGAGCGACGAGGCCGATGCGCTCATCGTGGGGATGACCGGGGCCGACCTCGCGATCTTCCTCTCACAGGCCGGCGCACGCGGGCTACAGGACGAGATTCCGATCGTGACGACCACCGGCTCGTTTCGGGCCGTACGGGCCGGTGCCGGAGAGGGAGCGTACAACACTTACAGCGGCGTCCGGTACATCCCCGACATCGAGACCGGCGACAACCAGGAGTTCGTCGAAGCCTACGAAGGCGAGTACGACGACTCGCCGGACAACTTCTCTCGCGTCGGCTACGAGTCGATCCGGATGGTCGCGAACGGGATCCGCGAGGCCGGATCGGACGACCCGACGGAGGTCGGAGAGACGCTCTCGGGGATGGAACACGACACCATCTTCGGCCCGAACGAGTTCAGGGAGTGCGATCACCAGGCGATGAATCCCGTCTGGATGGGCGAGTGCATCGAACCGGACGACGGCGAACTCGCCGACGTCGAACTCCTGACGGAGCTCTCCGGAGCGGACGCCGCACCGGACTGCGAGGAGACGGGCTGTGACCTGTAACGAGCACACGAGGCGACGATTCCTATAACAATGGTCGGAGGACTTCCACAGGCGCTGTTCGATGGCCTGACGATCGGCATCGTCTACGTGCTGCTGGCCGCCGGGCTCTCGGTCATTTTCGGCGTCATGCACGTTATCAACTTCGCCCACGGGGAACTGTTCGCGCTCGGTGCGTACTTCGCGCTGGCGCTGGTCGTTCCGTTCGGTGGTACCGGGTTCCTGATCGCGTTGTTCGTCGCTCCGCTTCTGGTCGGCGTCATCGGGGTCGCGATCGAACGGTACACGGTCCAACCGCTGTACGGCAGGAACCCGCTCTATCACATCCTGCTCACGTTCGGCCTCGTGCTGGTGATAAACGACCTGATATACCTCGTCTGGGGGACGGGGAACGTCAGCCTCGCCGTCCCCGCGGCGCTGTCGGGGACGGTCGGCGTCTTCGGACTCAACGCCAGCGTGTACAACATGTTCATCATCGTCTTCGGCAGCGTCATGGCGTTTGCCGTCTGGGCGATGCTCGAATACACCAGGTACGGACTGATCATCCGCGCGGGGTCGCAGGACAGGCAGATGGTCCGGAACCTCGGAATCGACATCGATCGGTACTATTCGCTCGTCTTCGGCGGCGGCGCGGCCCTCGCCGCAGTCGCCGGGATCATCCTCGGGGGGTACCAGACGGTCAGTCCCGGAATGGGAATGTCCGTCATCATTCCGGCGTTCGTCATCGTCGTCATCGGCGGGCTCGGTAGCTTCAAGGGCGCCGTCGTCGTCGGGCTCCTCGTCGGACTCATCCAGACGCTGCTGCGGACGTACGCGCCGATCTTCGAGGGGATGGTGATCTTCCTGCTGATGATCGCGGTGCTCCTGCTCCGTCCACACGGGCTGTTCGGGACCGAAACGCACGAAGGGGAGGGAAGCGGTGAACTCCTCACCGGCTCCGGCGGCGGGATACTCGAATCGCAGACCCGGAGACGACTGGGACTCGCGATGGTCGGTTTGCTCGCGCTGATTCCCCTCGGAGCGGGCACGCTGTACTCGGCGTACGCCGTCACGTTCATGGTCGAGATCATCATCTGGGGGCTGTTCGCCCTCAGTCTGGACTTCGTGATGGGATACACCGGGCTGGTGTCGCTCGGTCACGCCCTGTTCTACGGACTCGGCGCGTACGCGGTCGCGATCACGCTGTCGCACGTGAGCCAGTCCGCGTTCGTTGCGGTCGGACTCGCGATCGTCATCTCCGCCGCGATCGCGTGGATCGTCGGCTACCTCTCGATCCGCGTCTCGGGAGTCTACTTCGCGATGATCACCCTCGCCTTCGCCGAGCTCTTCTACAACATGCTGTACCGGCTCGACGTTACCGGCGGATCCGAGGGGCTGTTCGGCATGTCGACGTACTACGGACTCGCCGGGATGGGCGTCAGTCTCTCCGACATCGGCGTCTTCGTCGGTCCGGTGGCGCTAACCGGTCAGTCGCTGTTCTACTACGTCGCACTGGCGGCGCTCGTCGTCTCGTTCCTGCTCACCCGACGGATGCTCAACTCCCCGTTCGGAACCGTTCTGAAGTCCATCCGCGAGAACGAGCAGCGGGCCACGTTCATCGGCTACAGGACGACGATCTACAAGCGTCGTGCGTTCGTCATCAGCGGCGCGTTAGCCGGGCTGGCCGGGGCGTTGTTCACGCTCAACTCGGGGTACGCGACGCCGTCGTTCGCCTACTGGCTGCACTCCGGCGAGGTGATCGTTATGGTCATCCTCGGCGGAATGGGGACGCTCTACGGGCCGATCATCGGTTCGGCCGTCTTCTTCGGCCTCGAGGAGGTCCTCACCGGATTCACCGCTCGGTGGCGGCTGGTGCTCGGGACGATCTTCGTCCTGTTCGTCATCTTCCTCCCGCAAGGGCTGGTCTCGCTACCGGGTCAGCTCGCGCCCTACCTGACCGGCGGGTCGGGTCCGGGGCCGAAACCCGTGTCCGACGACTCGAGCGTCAGAGGTGACGACTGATGGCGATGGAAACGTCAGCAGCCGACCGACGGTCCGACGACCGTACGATCCTTCGAACGGAGGGGTTGGTCAAGCAGTTCGGTCAGTTTACGGCCATCGACCGGATCGATCTGACCGTCGAGCAGAGGGAGTTCCGGAGCATCATCGGTCCGAACGGCGCCGGCAAGACCACGCTGTTCAACCTGATCACCGGCGCGTTACCGATTACGGACGGTTCGATCTACTTCGACGGCGAGGAGGTCTCCGGCCGCTCGCCCGCCGAACGGGTTCGACTGGGGATGGGACGATCGTTCCAGATCTCGAATATTTTTGGCGGGCTCACCGTCCGCGAAAACGTTCGGCTGGCCGCCCAGTCGATCAACCGAGATCGCTACAACTTCCTCGAGTCGCTGTTCAAACCGACCGATCGGTACGACGAGATGAACGAACGGACGGATCACGTCCTTCAGCAGATCGGCCTCCTCGACGTCGCCGACGAGACGGCGAGCGCGCTCGCCTACGGCGACAAGCGGCGGCTCGAGATCGGCGTCGTCCTCGCGACCGATCCCGATCTGGTGCTGTTCGACGAACCGACGGCCGGCATGAGCGTCGAGGAGACGCAGGGAACGATCGAACTGATCGAGGACGTGCTGGTCGACCAGACGCTGTTGCTCATCGAACACGATATCGAACTCGTCATGGAACTCTCAGACCGCATCACCGTGTTGAACCGGGGCGAGATCCTCGCGGAGGGGACGCCGGAGGAGATCGCCGAGAACCGAGACGTACAGGACGCCTACCTCGGAGGGATGGTCGAATGAGCGCCGATCCGCTGCTCGACCTCGAGAACGTCGACGCGGGGTACGGCGAGACCCGGGTACTTCGGGACCTGTCGCTGTCGGTCGGCGAGGGCGAGGTCGTCTCGCTGGTCGGCCGCAACGGGGCCGGCAAGACGACGACGCTGCGCTCCATCGTCGGCATCCTCACCCCGACGAGCGGGACCGTTACCTATCGCGGCACGGATATCACGGCTCTCGAGGCCACGGAGACCGTTCAACGGGGGCTCGCGCTCGTGCCGGAGGAGCGCCGGATCTTCCCGGAGCTCACCGTGAAGGAGAACCTCGAACTCGCCGACTACGGCGGGTCGCCGGACGTCGATTCCCTCTCGGTGGGGGAGGCGCTCGAGATGTTCGAGAATCTGCAGGAGCGGGCCTCGAATCCCGGCTCGTCGCTCTCGGGCGGCGAACAACAGATGCTCGCCATCGCGCGCGCACTCGTCGGCGGCGCCGACCTCATCCTGCTCGACGAACCGACGGAGGGGCTCGCCCCCTACATCGTCCGGGACGTGATGGACATCGTCGAGGACCTCAACGAGCGGGGCATCACCGTCCTGCTGGTCGAGCAGAACGTCCACGTCTGTCTCGAACTCGCCGACCGGAACTACCTCATCAACCAGGGCGAGATCGTCTACGAGGGGACGTCCGCCGAACTCGAGGACGACGAGGAGATCCTCGACAGATACCTCGGCGTCACCGCCTGATCAGCTCCTCACGGTTTGTAGACCCGTCCGCGAAACGTCGCGATCCGTTCTTCGTCCTCGTCGGTGACGACGACCTGGTACTCGGCGGTCCGGCCCGACTCGTGGGTCTCCGTCGCCGTCGCGGTGAGTTCGGTCCCGACGTCGACCGCCTCGAGGTACGAGATGTTCGTCTCGAGCGCGACTGCCGTCTCTCCGCGGGAGTTCGACGCGGCGGCGAACGCCGCATCGGCCAGCGAGTAGATCGCCCCTCCGTGAGGGGTGCCGTGGAAGTTCGTCAGATCGTCGGTGACCTCGAGTCGAGTCCGCGCCAGCCCCGGTTCCAGCGAGCGGAGTTCGATTCCGAGCGTCTCGCAGTAGGCGTCGTCCTCGACGTGCTGTCGAATCTGGTCCGTCATACCTTGGCACAGCGGCTTCCGAGTGGATATATCTAGCGGAACATCTGTCGGAACAGCGACGCCTCGGCGCGGCGGAGCCGCTCGAGAAACGCCGACTTGCTGATCCCCAGTTCGTCGGCGACCGCCTCGGAACTGGCCTGTCGCGGGATCTCGAAGTACCCGATCTCGAGAGCCGTCCGGATGCACTCCTCCTGGGCCGGCGTGAGATCCCACCGCTGGCCGGGCGACTCCGTTGCCTCCGACTGGAGGGGGTAAACCCGCTCGAGTTTGACGCCGACGGTCTCGCCGGCGGCTTCCATGACCCCCTTGAGGACGTCGCGCCCGACGACCGCACCGAAGATCATCGCCGCACCGTCGCGGTAGCGCAGGGTCTCGACTATGAGTCCGCCGTCGATCAGCCGACGGACGACACAGGGCTGTTTCGACAGGCACCGGTACCGCGAGCGGCCGTCGGTTCTCGAGACGTGGAGGTACGAGATTCGATCGTCGTTATCGAGGACGTCCGTGAGCGAGTCGGCAGTCGGCGAACTGAACTGGAGGAGGTCGTAGCCGTCGCTGCGTCGCTGTGGCGCCCGGGCGTCGATTTCGACGTCGACCGCTCGCGTCGCCTCCGAGAGCGGACAGTCGTCGTTTCGGACCCTGAACTCCACGGCGAGACACTCGTCGATCATGTCGAACTATGGATTACCCCACGCGCCGCCCGTATTTAAAACCAAGTTATATGGCGGTCAACTGCTAAGGACGTAACTGTCGTAGTTTATAATGAGACCATGGACCTGGACACAGTCAAAGAACGCGCGGGGCCGCGGGAGTTCAGCCCCGCGGACGACCTTCCGGAGGAGTACCGGAAGGCGGCGACTCGGATGATCGAGTTCCACGCGAACAGCGAGATCATGGGTGCGTATCTCGAGCGACCGTTCATCCGGCAGTCGCCGAGCATCGACCGAAAGCTGGCGTTCTCGGCGAAAGTACAGGACGAGATCGGGCACGGCCAGTTGCTCTACCGGGCGGCGGAGTCGCTCGGAGTCAAGACCCGCGAAGAGATGTTAGGCGACCTCGCCAACGGCGACGGGAAGTTCCTCAACTGTTTCCACTACGAGATGAACGACTGGGTCGAGACGCCGATGATCGCCTTCTTCGTCGACGGGGCTGCGATGCGCCGGCAGGCGACGCTCCGACGGACCAGCTGGGAGCCCTACGCCCACGCGATGGACAAGGTCTGCTTCGAGGAGGGGTTCCACGTCAAACACGGCGAGGACATCCTCAAAGAGCTTATGACGGGCTCGCGCAAGGAACAGCAGATGACCCAGGAGGCCTTCGAGGAGTGGTGGCCCCGCATCATCCAGTTCTTCGGGCCGACCGACGACAAGAGCACGCACCACGACTTCGCGGCCTCGGTCGGGCTGAAACAGCAGTCCAACGACGCGCTGCGCAACGCCTTCCTCGATCAGTACATTCCGAAAGCGCGGAAGTACGGCCTCGAGATCCCCGACGAGCCGCGCATTCGCGAGCGAGACGACGGCACTTACGAGGTCGAGGAGGACGACCTCGACTGGGACGAGTTCTTCACGATCGCGAAGAACGACTACGAGCCGGGTCTCGAGCAGATCAACGGCCGGAAGGCCGCACAGGAGGCGGTGCAGTGGGTTCGTGACACGATCGAGAGCGACACCGTAGCCGCCGGCGGCCACGCGCCGCAGGCGGCCGACTGACCATGATCTGGGAAGTGTTCCGGCAGGAGAAAACCGGAGGCTACCACGCCCACTGTGGAAACGTCCACGCGCCGGACCGCGAGATGGCGAAGCAGTTCGCGGCCGTACAGCACGGCCGCCGTAAGCCGACCAACAGCCTCTGGGTCGTCCCCAGGGATGAAATCGGCGAGATCGACGCGGACGACGTCGCCTTCGGCGGGACGACCGACAAGGCTTACCGGTGGGCGACCGCGTACAACACCACCGGCGAGGACGCACGCGAAGTCGTCGAATCCGAAGGCGAGCAGGCCACCGCCGAGAGACAGCGGGGTGACGACTGATGGCGGCGTCCCTCGAGAATCCCGACGAACTCGACGGGCGCGAACGCGACGCCCTCGAGACCCTGCTGAAGCGGCTGGGCGACGACGAGTTCGTGCTGGCCGAACGGTACACCGAGTGGCAGGTCCGGGCACCCAGCCTCGAGTCCGACCTCGCGCTGGCGAACAATGCCCAGGACGAACTCGGTCACGCTCGCCTGTGGTACGACGTCCTGGGGGACCTCGGCTTCGAGGAGCAGGATCTGGTGTACGAGCGCGACCCTGCGGACTTCCGCCACAGCACGCTCGTCGAACTCCCGTTCGAGGACGGTGACTGGGCCGACCCGATCCTTCGGTCGTACCTCTACGACGTCGCCGAAAAGCTTCGCCTCGAGGCGCTCGAGGAGTCGACGTACCCGAAGATTGCCGACCGCGTCGGCAAGATCCGGAGCGAGGAGGGGTACCACTTAGAGCACGCCCAGAGCTGGCTGGAACGGCTCGCCGACGGCGACGAGGGCCACGAGCGCCTGCAGGACGCGCTCGACCGGCTGTTCCCGTACGCACTCACTATCTTCGAGCCGGTCGATCCGAACGTCGAGGCCGATATCGTCGACCTCGGGCTTCGCGACGCGACCCTCGAGGAGCTGGGCGAGGAGTGGCTCTCGAACGTCGTTCCCTACCTCGAATCGCTCGACCTCGAACTGCCGGTCGACGCGCAGGTGGACGACGAGACGTTCGAGATCACCGAGGAGATGCTCCCCGAGGAGCGCGGACGGGACGGCTCGCACACCGACGCGTGGTTCGACCTCTACGACGAGTTTACCCGCACCTACCGCGAACTCGGGCGCAGCGAGACGACCAAAATCATGGACAAACCAGAATGAGCAGCAACACTCCGGACTCCGAGACCGACGCCGCGCCCTGCGCGTACACCGACTACCGCGAGGGTGAGGGTGCCGACGACCTTCCCGCGACCGGCGAGGACGCGACCGGCCTCGAGACCGACGTGTGGGACGCCCTCTACGAGATCGAGGACCCCGAGATGCCGATCAGCATCGTCGACCTGGGGCTGATCTACGGCGTCAGCGTCGAGGACGGCGTCGCGACCGTCGACATGACGCTCACCTACTCGGGCTGTCCGGCTCGAGACATGCTCACGGACCAGGTCGAGGAGGCGGCCGCCGCGGTCGAGGGCGTCGAGGACGCGGAACTGCGACTCGTCTGGAGTCCGGAGTGGACCGTCGAGATGGTGACCGAACCGGGGAAGGAGGATCTGCGGGAGTTCGGGCTAAGCATATGAGAAAACCCGATCCCAGCGTGACGACCAGCGGCGACGCGGCGGGCGCGGAGTGCCCCTACTGCGAGTCGACCAACACCGTCCGCGAGCACCCGAAGGGGCCGTCGCTCTGCCGGTCGATGCACTACTGTAACGCCTGCGAGCAGCCGTTCGAGAAGTTCGAGTAGGACGGTCCGTCGACCGACTATCTTCCGTGAGAGTGACGAATGGACCAAGAGCTTTGACACTCTGTTCCGTGTATACGAGTACGAACCCATGGTGGAGAGTATCGAACGTGCATCTCGCGACGAACTGCGGGAGCTGCAGTCCGAACGGCTCCGCGATACCGTCGAGCACGCCTACGAGAACGTCGAGCTCTACCGACAGCGGTTGGACGACGCTGGCGTCTCGCCGGAAGATATCGAGAGCATTGACGACGTCGAGAAACTACCGTTCACGACGAAGGAGGACTTCCGCGCCGAGTACCCCGACGGCCTCTTCGCCGTCGACGACGACGAGATCCGGCGCGTTCACGCGTCCTCCGGGACCACGGGGAAACCCAAGATCGTCGGCTACACCGAGAGCGATCTCGAGCTATGGCGCGACGTGATGGCTCGCTCGATGGCTGCGGCGGGGATCGAATCGGGCGATACCTTTCAGAACGCCTACGGCTACGGCCTCTTTACGGGCGGACTCGGCTTTCACGGCGGCGCCGAAGCGCTCGGCGCGACGGTGATCCCGTCGGGCAGCGGCAACACCCAGCGACAGGTTGATCTCGCACGCGACCTCGAGAGCGACGCCATCGGGTGTACGCCGTCGTACGCCCTCTACTTCGCCGAGACGGCCGAAGAGATGGGCGTCGATCCTCGCGGGTTGCCGGTCTCGACGGTGCTCTACGGCGCCGAACCCTGCACGGAGCCGATGCGCGAGGAGATCGAGGAGCGACTCGACGCGACCGGAATCGAAAACTACGGACTCTCCGAACTGATCGGTCCCGGCGTCGCCGTCGAGTGTCACGAAGCCCAGGACGGGATGCACATCTGGGAGGATCACTTCTACCCCGAAATCGTCGATCCGCAGACCGGCGAGCCGCTCCCGGAGGGCGAGGAGGGCGAACTCGTCCTGACGTCGCTCTCGAAGGAAGCCCTGCCGGTCCTGCGCTACCGGACGGGAGACCTCACGACGCTCACGTACGAGGAGTGTGCCTGCGGCCGGACGATGGTTCGGATGGACAGCGTCACGGGCCGCGCCGACGACCTGCTCATCGTTCGCGGCGTGAATTTGTACCCCAGCCAGATCGAGGACGTCGTTCTCGAGTTCGACGCGGTTGCCCCCTACTACCGCGTGGACCTCTTCCGCGAGGGCGAGATGGATACGCTCGAGTTGACGGTCGAACTGACGGAGGCGTTCGACGGCGACCGCGAGGGACTTCGCGAGGCGGTCCTCGAGCGGTTGCAGAACGCGCTGTCGTTCCGGCCCGACGCGCTCGAGTTGGTCGAGTACGGGACGATCGAACGGACGGAAGTGGGGAAGGTCAAACGCGTCTACGATCATCGCTGACGCGCTCGCGACGGGAATCACGACCCACCTGCTACTTTTATTACCGTTCGTGCGTCACCGTGTTGCATGGACACCGAAGCGTTCTTCGAGGGGATGCCCTTCGCGTCCCTGCTGGGAATCGAGGTCACCGAGTGTGCCGACGGTCACGCCGAGGGTCGCCTCGAGATGACCGAGGACCTCTCGTGGAACGAGGATCAGCTGATGGCCCACGGCGGCGTCACGTTCACGCTGGCGGACACCGTCGGCGGCGCGGCGCTGGTCTCGCTGGTGGATCAACCGGTCCCGACGATCGACATGCGGATCGACTACCTGTCGGCCGGAACGGGCGACCTCTACGCGGAGGCCGACGTCGTGCGCTGTGGCAGCGACGTCGGGACCGTCGACGTCGAGGTCTACGCCGCGGACGACGGCGAGACTCCGACGGAGTCCCGTGGAGACGGCGACGCCGTCGGAACGCTGATCGCGGACGCCCGCGGCGTGTACAAGACGGGATAGAATCGTTCTGTCGGAATTTAGCTCGAGTTACCGGAGTTCGGGCGCAACCTCGTCGCCGAGCCGGTGGACGCAGTCGACCGTCTCGTCAGCGTCGACGCCGGGGTAGTACGTCCGGAGGATGAAGTGCACGTCGTCGCCGAGGGCCTCGCGGTAGGTCTCGAGTTCGTCGACGACCTGGTCGGGCGTGCCGAAGATCGCCTGCTCTTTCAGCTCCCGCTTGCGTTCGTCCTCGAGTTCGTCCACCGATTCGCCGGAGAAGATCTCCGCGTACCGGCGCTGGAGGTAGAAGTAGCCGTCGCGCATCGCCTCCCAGGCATCCTCGCGGGAGTCGCCGACCCAGCCGTGCTGGAGAACGTAGATCGTAAAGTCATCGTGAGACGAGGTCTCACGGGCTGACGACGGATTCTCGTCAACGTCCTCGAGGCCCTCTTCCTCGCGGACCCGGTGAATGTCCTCGACCCGTTTCCTGACGCCCTCGAGTGACAGCGCCGAGGGGGCGCACCAGCCGTCCGCAGTTCGCGCCGCTCGGCGGACCGCGGGTTTGGCCGCGCCGCCGAGCATGACCGGCACGTTCCCGTCGGTCGGCTTCGGGGTGATTGAGACGTCCGCCGGCACGTCGTGGAATTCGGAGTCGTACTCGAGGGGGCCCTCGCTCCAGGCGCCGCGGAGGAACGGGACGAGATCCGTGAGACGCTCGGCGCGCTCCTCGCGCGGGACGCCGAAGACGTCGAACTCCCGCGGGTTCGAGCCGATGGCGAGTCCGAGGGTGAGTCGGCCGTCCGAGAGCAGGTCGACCGTCGCCGCGTCCTCGGCGAGCCGGATCGGGTCGTACAGCGGGCCGAGGGCGACGCAGCTCCCGATCTCGAGGTCGTCGCTCTCGGCGGCCATCGCCCCCAGCGCGGGCATCGTCCCGGAGAGGTAGCCGTCTGCTTCGAAGTGATGTTCGGAGACCCACGCGCTGTCCAGGCCCGCGTCCTCGATCTCGCGGGTCAGCGTCAGAATCTCGTCGTACAGGTCGCTCGGCTCGCGGTCGTCGCCGGGCCGCCGCTGGGCGGTGAACAGACCAGTCCCGAGTTTCATACTCCCGGTACACGCGGAATCGGCTTAATGGTTGGCGAACCAGCTATTAGCCAGCTTTAGCATAAGTTGATATCTGTTCTGTTGTACTACCATCGTTGGAAACACCACGAAAGCCCCTGCTACGGTGGACTCCCAGGACTCGCTGCGCGCCTCGGACTTCGTCCTGCGGTGCTTACGTCGGCCGGGTTCGTCCACCGCGGCAGCCCCTTTCATTCCCGCCCGTATCGGCTGATCGGGCAGGCCACCGCGGGTGGGAATGAAAGGGGCTGGCACCGTCCGGGAAGAGGACGACGTAAGCACGCGACCGAAGGGAGCGCGCAACGAGTCCCTCGACTGGACGGTGTCAGGTGTTTTCAATGGTTCCGTGTCGGTAAGGCACAATCACTGCTTCCTCTTCCACGACGATCGAGTCATAGCGACCGGCAGAATCCTCCTGTGGACTCGAGCGGTCAGTGATCGATAACGGTGATCTCCTCGACGGGCCACTCGCTCAGGATCTCGACGCCGTTCTCGCGGACGACGACCATCTCCTCGACGCGGACGCCCTGCCGACCCGCAGGTTCCTGGGTCTCGACGGCCATCGTCATCCCCTCCTCGATCTCGATGGGGTGCTCCGGCGAGAGTCCCCGCCAGATCAGCGGCACCTCGTACAGCTGGAGTCCCAGCCCGTGCGCCCAGTGGTTCGTCGTCAGCTGCCAGTGTTCGTCCGCGTCGTAGTAGTCGGCGTGCTCGCCTTCCATATCGGGAAAGCCCTGCGCGATCTCGTCGGTCGTCGCGCCGGGTTCGATCCGCTCGAGCACGTCGTAGAGGTTGTCTCGCGCGGTCTCGTAGGCCTCCCGCTGTTCATCCGTCGGTTCGCCCATCGAGAAGGTGCGGTAATAACACGACCGGTAGCCGAGGTAGCCGATGTTGTAGAAGTCGGCGTAGACGAGGTCGTTCGGGCGGATCATCCGGTCGGTCGTGTTGGCCTGGTGTTTCGGCCAGGTGTTCGGCCCCGAGGTGAGGTAGCCGCCGCCGACGAAGGCACCGTGGCGCCACAGTTCGTTGACGGCCTCGCCCCACACCTCGTTCTCTCGCATCCCCGGCTTCGCGGCGTCTTTGATCGTCTGGAAGCCGGCCTCGCAGATCGCGGCGACCTGCCGCAGGCACTCGATCTCGTCTTCGGTCTTGGTCTTGCGGGCGTCCTCCATCACCGACTGGGCCGTCTCGGGATCGACCTCGACGCTGCGGTCCGCAAAGGCCTCGAGAAGCCCCTGATTGCCGACGTCGATCCCCAGTTTCTCGTCGGCGACGCCGTACTCCTCCATCGCCTCGTGGACGGTCTCGGCCATCGTCGACAGCAGGAACTGCCGCGCCGACGCGCTGCCCGAGGCCCGCGGCACGTTCCCGAGGCCCGGGCAGGCGTACCGGATGTCGTGAAGCCAGGGACAGTTCGCCCGCTGGTTGCTCGCGTGGTCGGCGGTGTCCCAGTGGACGATATCGCCGTTCTCGGTCAGCAGCGTGTAGTGGTCCGCGCCGCTGCCGCCGGTCATCGCAAGCCCCGTCACGTACCGGATGTTCGGATCCGAGACGAGCAACATCGCGCCGAGATCGGTATCCCGGAGTCGAGAGAGCGCCTTTTCCTTGCGCTCGGTCCGCAGCCGCCGGGTGTTGATTCGCTCCTCCCAGTCGACGGCCTGCGTGCCGAGCGTGCCCTCCATGTAATCGCGCTCGTGGAACGTCATGTGCTGGCGTATCAGGGGAACCTACTAAATCGTACCGCTGTCGGCGAGCGACGGTCCGCGTCCATGGCCATCGTATATGGTTCTCTGCGTCGTACGGTACCGCGTGCCAGTACCAGGATACGATCCGGAAGACATCGACGACACCCTCGAGTCGCTCCTCGAGGACGACGAGATCGAACAGTACCTGAGCGAGACGGAACTCGAGGCCTACCGGAACGGCGACGAAGACCTGATCGATCTCCTCGAGGGAGACGAGATCCACCGGATTCTCGAGCGGAAGGACGGGCCGGTCGACGCGCCCGACTGAGAATCGGGCGACGGTTTTCGGGGTTCAGACGGGCTCGAGCCCCTCCTCCTCGCGCAGTACGTTGATGTACTTCCGGAAGCCGGATTCGAGGTCGTACTCGGGTTCGTAGCCGAGGTCCTCCTGGGCCTTCGTCATGTCGAGGTTCTGGGTCCAGGGGAGTTCACCCTCGTCTGAGACGTCGATGTCGGCGTCGGGCATGACGGATTCGACGGCCTCGGCGGCCTCTCGAACCGTCGCCAGCACGCCGCGGACGTTGTAGACGCGCTGGGTCAGCGCCGACGACGGCGTAAAGGCCGCCTTCCGGAACGCCTGGGCGATGTCCTCGACGTGTTGCCAGTCGATCTCCTGGTCGCCGTACTCGACGCTGTAGGGCTCGCCGAGCGCGGGCTTTTCGATGATGTTCGCGAGGAAGGCCGAGCCTCCGGTCTCGCGGTACGGGCCGTAGGCGACCGTCGGCCGGAGCGCGACGTGGTCCAGTCCGTAGTCCTCGTGGTAGACCCGGGCCTGGTGTTCGTTGTACTCCTTGGTCGCGCCGTACAGCGTATCGGGATAGACGAGTTCGTCCTCGTCGACCCACTCCGCGTCGTAGTTGTGCGGCGGCGCGTACGCCGCCGCCGAGGAGGCCCACGCGACGCGCTCGACCTGGTCGTCGAGCGTGCGGGCCGCCTCGAAGACGTTGTTCGTGCCCATGACGTTCACGTCGGCCGCCGCACGCGGGTTCTCCCGGGCGGTCGTCGTCAGCAGCGCCGCGAGGTGGATGATATGCGTCGAGTCCGTCTCCTTGACCGCACGAATGACGTCGGTCGACTCGGAAACGTCGCCCCGTCGCACCTCGACGTCGTCGGTGACGCCGAGGTTCTCGAGAATTTTGGTGTCCGTCGAGAGGTCGTAGGCCACGACGTCGTGGCCGTGCTCGAGCAGATCCTGTACCACGTAGGAACCGATGAAGCCGGTTCCGCCGGTTACCAGTACGGTCGCGTTGTCGTCGTTCATGTCTGAGTAGTGTGCGGATCAGTCACGTATAGGTTGTGATCGTTCGGATCGTCCGCGTGGGCGGTCGTCGGGTGTCGTCGTCACTCGTGGAGCCCCCCGACCGACTCGTAGAACGAGGAGGCGAGCGACTCGGCCATGTCCTCCTCGCGGTCGATCCGGACGTCGATGACGTGTGGAGTGTCAGCGGCCTTCCCCTCCGCGAGCGCGTCGGCGAACTCGTCGGGCGCGGTCACGCGCGTCCCGACCGCGCCGAACGCCTCGGCGACCTTCACGAAGTCGGTGTCGTGGAACTCGACGCCGGCGATATCGCCGTCCTCGTGTTGCATCTGACGGACCATCCCGAGGCTGGTGTCGTTGAGCACGACGAACGTCGGCGCGACGCCGTACTCGACCGCCGTTTCAACGCTGTTCATCGTCATCGCGAAGCCGCCGTCGCCGGCGACCGCGATCACGTCCTTGCCCGTCGTCAGCGCCGCCGACACCGCGGCCGGGTTCGCCCACCCCATCCCGCCGACGCCGCCGCTCCCGAAGTAGGTGCGGACGGCCGGCGTCCGGAGGTAGTACAGCAGCCAGAACCGGTTGTTCCCGGAGTCGGCGGTGACGATGGTCTCGTCGTCGACGACCGCTTCGATCTCTTTCGCCGCGCGCTGGGGCTTGATCGGCGACGCGTCGCTCTCGCAGTCGGGAGCTGTGAACCACTCTCGAGCCTCCGCCGCGCGCTCGAGCGCCCACTCGTTCGAGGCGCCGCCGGTCTCGGCGAGCGCCTCGAGGCTCTCCGTCGCGTCGCCGATCAGTCCCACGTCCGCGGGGTAGACCCAACCGGCGTTGCGGGTGTCGATATCGGCGTGGACGATCGTCTGCTCGTCGGGACGGATGAAGTCGGGGGCCTGCCAGTTGGTGTCCATCGGGTTCAGCCGGCAGCCGACGACCAGCAGCGCGTCGGCCTCGCTGACGACCCGGTTCGCGCCCTCGTGGCCGAACGAACCCACGACTCCCGCGGCGCGGTCGTCGGTCTCGGGGTACGTCGATTTGCCGAGGTACGAGGTGACGACGGCGCAGTCGTAGGCGTCGGCCACTGCCGTGAGCTGGTCGTAGGCCTGCGCGGCGTGGACGCCGTTGCCCGCGACGATCACCGGCCGGTCGGCGGCCTCGAGCGCCTCGACCGCTTTCGCGACGTCCGCGGCCGTCGGCGCGGCGTCCCAGGTCCGGGTCTGTTCGCGCGCGTCCCAGGCGGGCGGCGTCGGATCGTCGGGAACGTCGGCGGTGATCGCGTCGCCGTCCAGGATGATCGCGGTCGGGCCGGGACGGTCGGCGACGGCGTGTTTGAAGGCCAGCTGTGTCGATCGGACGGTTTCGATCGGCGTGCGCGGGAACCACCACTCCTTGGTCACGCCGTCTAAGATGCTCGGCAGGCTGAACCCGCCGTAGTCGCCTCGAGCCTGCTGGTACGGTGCCAGCGTCGAGTACTCGCCGCGCTCCGAGGCCTCCGTGAGCACGACCATCGGCGACGAGGAGAGTCGAGCCTCCATCTGGCCGATCATCCCCAGGCTACCGATCCACGGCCCCTGGCCGGCGAGCACCCCGGGCGTGCCGGTGAGTCGACCGTGCATTTCCGCCATGACGCTCGCCTCGCGCTCGTCGCGCGGGCGAACGAGGTCCACCTCCGACTCCGGGAGGTGCTCGAGCAACTCGATCACGCGCCCGCCGGGATACCCGAAGACGTACTCGACGCCGAGTTCCTCGAGGGTATCGACGAGTGCAGCGGCCGTCGTCGTCATCCCTCGTCGACGTGAACCGTTTCTTCGACGATCATCCGCGACCCGGCGCCGAAGTCGACGTAGTCGGACGCGTCGGCCCGGACCTCCCGCCCGACCTCGGATTCGAAGGCCTCGTCGAGCGCCGCCGCGCTCTCGAAGGAGAGTTCGAGGACGCCGTCGTACTCGGCAGCGTCGGGGTTCGTCGGGACGGATGTGCTGTAGCGCTGCAGTCCCGGAAGTTCGCGTGCGAGTTCCGCGTGGTCTCCCCGCCACCAGTCGACGAACTCCTCGTGGCCGTACTCGTCCTCCCGGACGAGAGTCTGGACCATTTTTATCATACGACTGCACTGTTGACCTCCCCCGACTTTGTTCTGTCGGTGCACCCTGTTGCCGTTTACCGCGGCTCGTGTTTGCGCGTTCCAAATGCCTATGGTCGATGCGCACGGCCCAGGAACTATGACCGAGATGCCAGCGATCCGGGTCGATCACGTGGGTATCGCCGTCGAGTCGATCGAGGACGCCGAGGGACTGCTGTTCGCGCTCGGCTGCGAGAAGATCCACGAGGAACGCGGCGAGTACGGAACGTTCACCTGGGCGACGTACGTCCTGGGCGGCGCCTCTCGACTCGAACTCATCGCACCGGCGGGTGCCGACTCCTTTCTGACCGACTTCCTCGAGCGAAACGGACCCGGCCTCCACCACGTTACGCTCGAGGTCGCCGACCTCGACGCCGCTATCGACGCACTGGAGGCGCAGGAGGTCTCCGTCGTCGATCGCGTCGAGTTCGACCACTGGAAAGAGGCGTTTCTTCCCCCGAGCAATCCGACCGGCGCGCTGTTCCAGCTGATGGAGTACGAGGACGGCTACGCTCAGACGCGGGCGGCGGGAACTCGACTGTTCGTAGACGGTAATCCGCTCTAACGAGATTCGGCTAAAACGCCGAAACTCCTGCCTCATCGTTCGAAGTGTGCGAACGAAGTCGAGTCTCGTTCGAACAGCGGGAACAACGTTTTTGCCAGTTCGCTCTCTCTGTGAGGATATGGCAAACGACTCGAGACACAGACCGGTCGAAACCGTCGATACGGCCTTCGAGATTGTCGACGTTCTCAAGCGCCGGGACGGCGCCGGGATCACCGAAATCGCCGACGAACTCGGACTCGCGAAGAGCACGGTTCACCGGCACGTGAAGACCCTCGAGGCGCGCGGGCTCCTGCTCCAGGAGGGGAACAGCTACCGAATCAGCACGTGGTTTCTGGATTACGGAATTCACGTGCGTAACCGCCATCCGCTGTTCGACGTCGTCAAACCCAAGGTGGACGAACTCGCCGCCGAAACCGACGAGAAGGTCTGGTGCGTCATCGAGGAGCACGGGATGGGCGTCCACATCTACGGCGCCGAGGGCCGCCACTCCGTGAAGACGCACGCCCGGATCGGAAAGCGAACGCCGCTTCACCAGTTCGCCGCCGGCAAGGCTATCCTCGCTCATCTCCCTGACGAGCGGGTCGACGAGGTCGTGGCCGAGCACGGACTCGCCGCGAAGACGTCCCAGACGATCACCGACCGCGACGAACTGAACGAACAACTCGAGGAGATTCGCGAGAGAGGATACGCGTTCAACCGCGAGGAGTCGGTCCGCGGCGTGCACGCCGTCGGCGCGCCGATCAGAAACCAGTCGGGAACGGCGATCGGAGCGATCAGCGTCGCGGGACCGGCCAACCGATTGCGCGAGACGGCGTTGGCCGAGGAACTTCCGACGCTGCTGCTGGGCGCGACTAACGAGGTCGAGATCAACCTCGCTCACTCGTAGCTGTCGCGATCGGGCTACAACGAGACGAGTATCTGTTCGTGTTATTCGAACACTCGAAATTCGCGTAATCGGCGGCTGAATCGCCTTCCGCGCGAGATTATCGACTTCTCTCGATCAGTATTACAAACATACCTCTGTAATGTATTGGGAACGGTTACGCGTATGCGACCGATACTCCGTCGAAATTCTCGCTCAATCATCGTTCCCGTGGCTCGAACGGAGAGGGAACGGTACGGAACGCGTACGGTCTGTGAGGGAGGCCTTACAGGTCGAGGAACTCCTCCGCGTTCTCCCAGAGGATTTTGCGTTGAATCTCCTCGTCGAAGCCCAGTTCGGCGAACTGCTCGAGCCACGGCCCTGGCTCGAGCATCGGGTAATCGGTGCCGAACATCACCTTGTCCGAGAGGAGCGACTTCGCGTAGTGGAGCACCTGATCGTCGATATACCGAGGCATCCACCCAGAGAGGTCCATGTAGACGTTCCCCTTCTGCTGGCAGATGGCGAGCTGTTCTTTCTCCCAGGGATAGGCGGGATGGGCGATGAGGATCTGCAGGTCGGGGTACTCGGCAGCCACGTCGTCGATCAGCATCGGATTACCGTACTTGATCTTCAGGCCGCGGCCGCCGGGCGAGCACGCGCCGAGCGTCGAGTTCCCGCCGTGGAACACGACCGGAACGCCGAGGTCCTCGATCGTCGCCCAGAGCTCCTCGTGTTCGGGGTCGGACGGATCGAACCCCTGTGCGATCTGCTGGAACTTGAATCCGCTGAGGTCGAGGTCCTCGACGCAGCGAATCGCCTCCTCAACGCAGTCCTCTTTGAGCGGATCGACGGAGCCGAACCCGACGAAGAAATCCGCGTACTCGTCGCGAACGTCGGCGACGTAGTCGTTCGGAACCGGCGGATTGCCGGTATTCGTCTCGGCGTCCCAGCCGAGCAGCACGGCCCGTCCGACGCCGGCCTCGAGATACTCCGCGATCATGTTCTCGTAGGTGTCGGTCTCGAGGTCGGCGCCGAACCGGTCGGCGGCGTCCTCCATCATCTGCCCGCCGGCGTCGTGGAGGAATTCGCTGGTCGGCTGATGCGCGTGCGTATCGATCGCCCGCGGTTCGTCGAGCACCGGTGGAGAACCCATACAGTTCTCGAGACCGCGGTTCCATATGTATTTTTCTTACAATAGTTTGCCGATGCTCCGAGACGGACGAACAGTACCGATCAGATATTAATCAGAACTCCGATACGTATCCGGAAGCAAAAGATATCAAATAGGTAGTGAAGCAACAGACTTGGTCGAACGATTAACTGACAGTCCGCTCGAACGGCGCAAACGGCGGAACATTGATACACCGCAATTTTTCCGAAAGGTGCGGAGTGGGCGCCCTCAAAGGGACTCAGTGGACAAGTCTGTCAACAATCAGCGGTCGATAGATGCGAGAATTACCCGTCTCGAAAAGGGAAGAACCGACAGGAGAGATCTACAGATCACCCACACATACGTATTCAGACTAGTGTATACGGTTGGTACATCTATTCCAGCCGATGCTAGTCACTCGTCTTTCGAGATGTTCGTCGATCGAGTCAGGTCAACTGCGACGGTCGCAGGCGATCGATTGACTCCTCGAGCGGGGACTCGAACTGGTCGAAAGTCGCAGAAGTGGCCGACAGGACAGCTGTAGTAGCCACTGAACGTCAGTGCACACCCGATCGCACGACGGGAGCGCGGTTCGGAGTCCGACGGGCGAGAACCGCGGTCCGTGCGATCGGTGTGGAAACCGTTTCAGTCGGTACTATAGAGGTCGACCGGCTCACCCTCGTCGGCAGCCCGGTGGATCGCCTCGATGACCCGCATGTCGACGAGTCCGTGCCGACCGTCGGGATAGATTTCACCGTCCGTGAGTACGCGGTCCGCGAAGTAGTCGAACACTTCCCGTACTTCCTGCTCCGCGTCGAACGTCCCGTGTTCGACGTCGACGGAGAGCTCTCCGCGGGAGAGTCGCAGCGCGGCCTCGCCGTGAAACGCCGGATCGAGTTCGATCGTTCCCTCGGTCCCGGTGACCTTCAGGTGCGTATCCTCGTGGGCGCGCTGGCTCGCAGTCGAGATCATGTGGACGTCGTCCTCGAACAGCAGCGTCGACGACGCCCGTTCGTCCGGCACGTCGTCGAACGCCTCGTGGTGTGAGGTCATCTGCGAGTGGACGGTGACCGGATCCCGCCGGAGCAGGTATCGAGCGGTGTTGATCGAGTAGATTCCGAGGTCCATCACCGACGTCCCGTACCCCGTGATATCCGGATCGAGCCGCCACTGATCGTGGTCGGGGATCATCTCGAGTAGCGGCTGACTGTTGGCGCCGTAGACGCTGACGGGGTCGCCGATGAAGCCCGATTCGACGAGCTCCCGCGCTCGCCGAACGGCCGGTTCCGTCTGCATTCGATAGGCGACCATCAGGGGGACGTTCTCGTCCTCGCAGGTCTCGACCATCTGCTCGGCGCGGTCGACCGTCGCCTCCATCGGCTTCTCACAGAGGACTGCCTTCCCCAGTTCCGCGGCCGTCTCGGCGTACTCGAGGTGGAACGCGTTCGGGGTGCCGATGTAGACGGCGTCGTAGGCGTCGCTGGCCTCCCCGCCGTGGAACTGATCGTAGCTGATCCCGTGCTCGACCCCGTTCTCCTCGGCGATATCCGCTGCCTTCTCGGTCGAACTGCTCACCAGCACCGAAACCTTGCCGAGGTCCGAAGATTCGATGGCCGGGATAGCGACGTCGACCGTCCACCAGCCGAGTCCGATCAGTGCGTAGCGGACGGTTCCGTCCTCCGTGGTCTGCCAGTCCCGCTCCTCGTAGGTGTCGATCCAGTCGTGCATCTGTCGAAAGAGGACTCGGAGAAGAAATAAAACCTCTCACCCGTCCCCGACGACCAGCACCGGCCGCGTCGCGAGTCTGGTGACCCCGTCGACCGTACTGCCGAGCAGCGCGCGCTTGAACCCCGAACGGCCTCGAGAACCGACGACGATGGCGTCGACGTCGCGTTCGTCCGCGTAGGCGACGATCTCCTCGTGTGGAACGCCGGCGCGGAGAACCGTCTCGACGGGGATCCCGGCGTCGTCGACCGCCTCCTCGAGTCGGGCCAGCGACGCCTCGGCGCGCTCTCGAAGCCGCCGTTCGGTCTCGTCCGGATCGACGATGTGGTTGTCGTAGGCCGTCCGCGTCTCGACGACGGCGATTCCCTCGAGGGTTGCGTCGAGCCGTTCCGCGAGACCGATCGCATGCTCTGTGGCCAGCACCGCGGCGTCGCTGCCGTCCGTCGCGACGAGAAGCGAGTCGTACATACGCGGACCTACGGGCCACCCCAGCAAAGAGTTACACCCAGTCGTTGCTACTGGGCCGACCGAGTCGTCACTCGTCGGTGACCGGATCTCGAGCCGACACCGCTGCGATGACGTTCTGGATATACCGCATACTCGTTGCGATCGACATAATACCGTCCATCAGTGTCTGCTGGCTCGCTCCGTCCGGATAGATGCGGTACTCGACCTGAATCGTCTCCGCGTCCCGCAGTTCGCAGGACGTCTCCTCCTCGTCGAGAAACGTGTAGAACCCCGGCGTCGCGGCGAGCATCGGTCCGACGTACTGGAGCAGTTCGCTGCGGCGCTGGTCGTCCCGGAGCAGGGTTCTGGCTGCGTCAGTGTCGAATCCGCTCCGGCCGACGATCCGGACCGGCCCGAACTCGGTTTCTTTGATAACGTGTACCGGGAGCTGTGAGAGTTCGACCTGGAAGTTGAACGCGGTCTCCTCGTCACTGTGACGAGTTACGGTACTGATCGCCGTGTCGTCCAGCCACTCTCGCACCTGCGTTTCGCTCACGTGGGTCAGCATACGGACCCGTCCACGGCTGCCCGAATAAGGCTTCAGCGTGCCCCAGCCTGCAAATTGAACGCGGACCGCCGATCGGGGCGGCCCTGATCCGATTCCGGGTCGCCGCGACTACTCGTTCTTCTTCGGCATCGTCGAGTGTCGCTTCACCGCCCGCATATCCGCCCGTTCGGAGGGCGGCGGCGCCATCGTCGAGTGGCGAGACGAGCCGCTCGAGCCGCCGAGTCCACCTCCGTCGCCGGATCCGAGGAGTCCGCCGTCATCGTCGTCTCCTTCCCCGGTCTCGCCTTCTCCGTCCTCCTCTTCCTCGTCGTGTTCGCCGGCGTCGCTCTCGTCGTCCGAGGCGGTCGCCTCCTCGAGCCGGTCTTTCATCGATTCGATCTCGTCGCCGAACTCCTCGAACGACGAACTCATCGCCGACCGAAGGCGGTCCTCGAGTTCGCCGGTCGCATCCTCGCCCGCCTCACCGCCGGCTTCGTCATCGCTCGTCGAGTCCCGTTCGGCCTCGTCGGTCTCGTCGGTTTCGTCGTCGGTATCCTCCGTCATCGTCTCGTCCTCCTCAGTTGTCGTCTCTCGAAGTTCGTCGATCACGTCCTCGAGTTCGTCCTCCTCCGACCGATCTGTGAGCCTCGCGAGGCGTACCAGTCGCTGGAGCTCCTCGACGTGCTCCGGTTCGCCCTTGGTGATCGCCTCCGGGAGCGTCTCGGGCTCGGTCCCGTCAGAAAGCGTTCCGAGGCCGACCGCCTCGAGCAGTTCGCCGGGGTCGGTCGACTCGATGATGTCGGCCGCCTCGTCGGCGAGTTTGAGAAGTTCGCGGTCATCGCCGTCGTTTTCGTCCGGAACCGCTAGCGAGCCGCTTTCGGTGCTAGCTGCGTCCAGGAGTTCCGTGATTCGGTCGTGGAGTTGTTCGGTCATGGTTCGATACCGTTTCGGTGGTGGTCGGAGTAGTCGAGAGGGTTACGCCGACTCGGCTTCCGCCTCGTTTCCGTCGTCCCCGTCGGACTCGTCGCCCTTCTCGTCCGCAACCGTCTCGATGATCTGTTCGGTCATTTCCTCGCGGCTGAGGTTCGCTTTGACGCCGACGTCCTTGGCGACCGACTGCAGGTCCTGGTACGACATTACGCCCAGGAAGTCCTCGAGCGTCCCGCGTCGGAGATCCTCGAGTTCCTCGACGGACGGCTCGTCGGGTTCCTCCGCGGAGTCGGCCGCTTCGTCTTCTTCCTCGGCTTCGGTCTCCTGCTCGTCTTCGGCCTCGGTTTCGTCCTCCTCCTCGGCTTCCTCATCTTCGGCTTCCTCGGCTTCTTCCGATTCGCCGTCGGTGAGGCTGCCGGCCACCGACGAGAGGGCGTCCTCGCCGACGACGCTGCTGATCGCCTCGGTGATCGCCGTCCGAATCGCCGACACGAGTTCCGAGAGGATTTCGCGGAGGTTCTTGCCCTCCTCGATACCCTGTTTGAGCGTTGCCTGAATCTCTCCGCCGATCTGGGCGCCGATCTCGCGTCCGAATTGCTCGCCGAACTTGCGACCGACGGCCGCACCGACGTCGCCGCCGTCGAGATTGTCCTTGAGACTGCCGTCGCCGAGCAGATCCGCGACGTCGACCTGTTCGGTGACCTCGTCGGTGACCATTTCTTTCAGTCCGGAGTCCTCACTCATCGGCTCCACCTCGAGCCGGTCGTACGAGAGAACTCGGTTGCATGGCTAGTCTCCACCCTCGTCCTCGTCTTCGTCCTCTACGGAGTTCTCGCTTTCGGATTCGTCGTCCGCCCCGTCGGCTTCGTCGTCGCTCTCGTCCGAGTCCGACTCCTCGCTCTCGGACTCGTCGGCTCCGTCGTCGCCCTCCGCTTCCTCATCTTCGCTTTCGTCTTCTTCGTCCTCGTCCTCAGCTTCCGCCTCGTCCTCACCCTCGCTTTCGTCTTCCTCGTCTTCGTCCTTGCCGGGACTGAGCAGCTCCTCGACGACGAGTCCGCCGATAGTTTTCCCGAGACTTTCACCGATCTTTCGGCCGATGACCGCGCCGATCAGTCCGCCGAGGGTCTCGCCGAGTGGCTCGTCCTCGTCGATCTCGCCCTCCCACTGGGTCCCCTCGATGAGTTCCTCGAGTTCGAGGTTCTCGGTGATCTTTTCGTAGTCGATCTGCTGTGTCAGGGATTTAGATTCTTCACTCATTGTTATGCTTCAGACTGCGACGTTTCTTCGGGAGTCTCTTCGTCCGGCTCAAGCTGTTCGATCAGTGCCTGGAGGATTTCCCGGACCACCGTCGCGACGAACTCCTCGACGGGTAAGCTCGGGAGGAGTCCGCGGAGGCTCTCCTTCATCGAGCCGAGCGCGGAGGCGATTCGGTCCTTTGCCGAACCGAGTCCGGAGGCGATCCGGCCCTCGCCGTCCTCCTCGCTTTCGTCTCCTTCGTCCTCGGCTTCCTCTTCCTCACCCTCGTCGCCACCGAGCAGTTCGCTGACGAACTCGCGGGGCTTGCTCACCAGAGACGTAAGCGCTTCCTTGGACTTGCCCAGCACCGAACTGATCGCCTCCTTGGGCTTCTCGAGCAGCGACTTGACGCCGCCCAGAAGCGCCTGCGAGCCGTCGAGCAGTCCGGTGACTGCCGACAGCAGGTTTCCGACCAGATTTCCCTCGCCCGGTCGAGCCGACACGTCGAGCGTGACCGGATTCAGGTTGACCTCGAGGCCGAGCAGATCGAGGAAGAGCCCGTCGAGGTCGAGGTGCAACACGTTCGAGGTGTCGTCGCCCTCGTAGACGTCTTCCGCGTCCTCGACGTGCTCGCTGGTTTCTTCCCCCTCTTCAGCTTCCTCGTCTTCAGCTTCAGCTTCGGCTTCCTCGTCTTCGTCTTCAGCTTCGGCTTCCTCGTCTTCGTCTTCAGCTTCGGCTTCCTCGTCCTCTTCGGCTTCCTCGTCTTCAGCTTCAGCTTCCTCGTCCTCTTCGGCCTCCTCGTCTGTCTCGTCTGGTTCCTCCTCGGATTCCTCGTCCTCTTCAGTCTCTTCGTCCTCCGTTTCGGCTTCTTCGTCTGGTTCCTCCTCGGCTTCTTCGCTGTCTTCGACTTCTTCCTGTACCTCTCCTCCGTCCGTCAGTATCCGGCGTTCCTCTCGAGTCTCGTCCTCGTCCGTTCGTAGCGGACCTGAACCAGATCCGACCGATGCGGGATCCGAACGTTCTTCCGATCCGCCAGGTTCTCGCCTCCCAGTCATTATTCGACAGAACACACGAGAGTGTCCGTTGTGGTGGTTTGCCTTGCGTATGCGACCGTTCAACAGCAGTCCACTAATTCAAGAATCGAGAACTACCGGAACGTCGATCCGTCAGAACTCGAGGTCGGCTACTCGGGGCATCCGAGGACGACCGCGTACTCGCCGTGTGTCACGTCTCCGTCGTGATACGCGACGGGTTCCTCGATCGCCGCGACCGTCCCGCCGTCGACCGACGCACCGGTGGCGATCCCCTCGAGCCGTTTCCGTCCGACGGTTCCGTCCTCGAGGTCGAACCAGCGGATCGCGTGCGCGTCGGGGTTCCGCACCCGGAAGTTCTGCGCGCAGGGAGCGACGACCGTCGCACCGTCGGTCGCGAGTTCGTGGACGAACCCCTCTGCTGCTGCGTCCCAGAGAACGTCACCGCCGTCGTCGAAGGCGGCGATCCGGTGCTCGTTCGGATGCCGGCTCTCCGTCTCGCGGCTCCCTTCGGCGTAGGTGTTCCCCGTGACGAACACGACCCGCCCATCGTTCGCGTACGCGTGGTTCGGGTAGGCGTACAGCGTCTCGCCGTCGATCTCGGTCTTGACTGCCAGATCGACGGCCCACCGCTCGGCGCCGCCGGGTCCGAGCAGGTAGCCCCGCTTGTCGCCGTGACTCGAGACCGCGATCGAGTCGCCGTCGAACGAGACGTCGCCGACGCGGCGGTCGCCTTCGGTTCCGGGGTCCCAGGTCCACGCGAGGTCTCCGGTGTCGGCCTCGAGAACGACCAGTCCGTTGTCGTGCTCGCCCATACAGCGGTTGTAGCCGACCGCCAGCCGTTCGCCGTCGTCGCTCAGGTCGAGTGCGATGGGTGAGGCGTCCGTCTCGTAGCGCCAGCGGACCGTCCCGTCCGCGTCGAACGCGAGGACCGTGCTGTACCACCGCCGCGTTTCACCGTCGCGCTCGTAGCGGCGGGCCGCCGCGTACAGTCGGTCGTCGTCCGCTCCACCGTCGGTCTCGAGCGCGACGACGTAGGGCAGGTAGAAGACGGAGTCCTTGACCGGAGTTCCGACGTCTTCGGCCGCCTCGTAGCGCCAGCGGGTCTCGCCCGTCTCGAAGTCGAGAGCCGCGATCGATCCCGTCTCGCCGCGTCCGGCGACGACCACCGTGTCCTCGCTTCCGTCATCGCCGTTTCCGATCGTCGCGATCCCGACCGGGTGATCCGGATGCTCGACGGACCACCGAGGCTCGAGCGAGTTGGCATCGAACGACGTTACCGACCCGTTCCACTGGCCGGTGACGACGGCGTCGTCGGTCGCGTGGACGGCCGACCGAGTCCACATGTGTCGGCTGCGGGCGCTCTCGATTTCGCCGAGGGGGTGCCGTCGAAACGCTGCATCCCGTTCGTGCTTGGTGTCTGCCTCTGCCATACTTACTCCTCTACGGGGAACGTCTCGTGGAGCGCGTCGTGGGACTCGCCGAGTCCGTCGACGACGCTCTCGCCCTGGACGCGCAGGCGCTGGATCGCCCGTTCGGCGTTTCGTACCTCGAGGAGACGCCCTCGCGTGTAATCGTACTCGGGGTCGTCCGCGTCCATCGCCGCGACCTCCTCCTCGAGATCGACCAGCGCGGCGTCCAGGTGGCGTTCGATCCCGGAGAGACTCTCGGCCTCGGCGAGGCCTTCGATCGGCCCCTCGAGGTGTCCCTCGAGTTCCTTCTCCGCGTGTTCGCGGGTGCTCCGGTCCCCGACGCCGAGGACGTTCATCAGTCCGAGTCGTACCGCTTCTATCTCGTGACAGCTCATAGTGATTCGTTGTCGTTGGTCGGATGGTGATCGGTCGGTTGCCGCACGGTACTACGCTACAGGATCTGATCGACGAGGTCGCTGACGACGCGGTCCCTGTCGAGGTGGTCGGCGACGATTCGCTCGGCGTCGTCCGCGCCGACATCGCCGTACCAGACGCCGTCGGGGTAGACGGCGACCATCGGCCCGTCGCCGCAGCGCCCGAGACACGACGAGCGCGTGATGCGCGCGTCGCAGTGGTCGGAGTCGCGAGCCTCCTGACGGAGTCGCTCGAGCACCGCGGGAGAACCCGTGTCGGCGCAGGTCCGGTTCGTACAGACCGAAACGTGCTTTCCCGGCGCGTCGTGGCTGTGGGGCTCGTCGTCGACTGCCTCGCGGTCGGCGTGTGCATCCCGGTGAGCCAGCGCGCGGAGCATGGCTCGCGCGCCGCCGACGTCCTCCTCGTAGCCCTCGAGGTCGACCTTGTACTTGCACGTGTCACAGGACATCTCGACGCTTTCCGTCCGCGCTTCCTGCCAGCGATCGGCGAAGACGTCGAGCAGCCGCGAGTCCGTGCCGAGCGGGTCCCCGGCCAGCGCGTCGGCGTAGGGATACTCGTCGTCGAAGTCGGCCGTCCAGTCCCGGATCCGCTGGGTGAGGACGCCGTCGCCGAGCATGTACGGGAGGACGACGACGGCCTCCGGGCGGTGCTTCGAGAGCCCGTGGAGGGTGTCCTCGAGCGTCGGTTCCGTGACGCCGACGAACGACGCCTCGACCCGGTCGAACTCGCGACCCTCGTAAAGTAATCGGGCCAGCTTGTGCACGTCGCCGTTGGCGTCCGGATCGCTCGAGCCCCGGCCGCAGACGACGACGGCGACGTCGTCGCGCTCGCGGTCGACGCCGAGTTCTCGCTCGACCGCGGCCGCCCGGTCGTCCAGCAGGTCGAGGATCGCCGGATGGATCCCGAGGTGTGCGCCGTTATCGATCTCGAGATCGTACGCGGCGCGACCCCGCTCGATTGCCAGCGGGACGTCGTTCTTGACGTGGCTCGCGGCGAACAGCGAGCAGTGGACGACCGTTACCCGGGAGACGAGCGTCGCCAGTTCGGCGAACGCCTCGTCGATCGACGGCTCGGCGAGTTCGAGGAACGCGGCGTCGACCGGAACCCCGAGCCGGGACTCGAGGTCGGCGGCCAGTTCCCGCACCTGTTCGTTCGACTTCTCGCGCCTGGAGCCGTGGCCGATCAGCAGAACGGCCTCGTCGTCGAAGGCCGCGAGCGCGTCGGTCCCGGAGTCGGCGTCGGTCGTGTGATGCATTGGTGGGTCCTCGATTCGCGTGGTGTGGTGCGCTAGTCGTACGACTCCGCCTGCTCGAGGCTTCGCTCGAGCTTTCGGCGGCGGCTCGGGGCGAAGCAGCCGGTCTCCTCGCAGTTCTCGTAGAGCCACGTTCCGAAGGCGGGTGCGGCGTCGTCGTCGACGCCGAACCAGTAGCCGCCGGAGGAGGTCTCGGAAAGCTCGCCGAGGGGTGCGTCTACCGGACAGTCGGCGATCAGCTCCCGGGTTAGCTCGAGCAGGTCCCGGTCGTCGTGGACGAACGAGATGCCGACGGTGCCGCTCTTGGACTTGAAGCAGATCGTGCCACAGCCCTCGAGTAGCCCCCGAAGCAGTTCTCGGTCGTGGCTCGAGAAGGCTCCGAAGCGGTAGTTGCCGCGGCCGTCGACGGGGAGGCCGAGGGCACTGCTGCGGCCGAGCAGCCCCGTAGCGCCGTTTCCATCGCTCTCACCGCCCTCGCTTTCGTCACCGCCGATCGAGAGCGTGTACTCGTCCTCCGTCCGGGTGATCGAGGTGTCGTGGGCGTAGTCGCGACTGCTCGTGTCGTGCTCGACGTCGCCGCCTGCGACGGCCGCCAGCACCTGTGCGGAGGTCTCGTCGTTGGTAACGACCTCGATACCGGTATCGCCGACGTCGCCGCTGCCGGCGACGTGACCCCAGAGGTACGCGCTCGCAGGGTGGCCCCCGAGCGGATCCGCGGGAACCTCGATCTCGAGCGAGGGGTTAGCTTCGCTCATTCGTCCACCTCTTCGACGATAATCGCGTCCGTCGGACAGGCCGCGGCGGCCTGCTTCGCCTCGTCGATGCGGTCGTCGTCGAACGTCGCGACGACCTGCTGTTCGGTATCCGTAACGTCGCCCTCGCAGTCGTAGACGGGGTCCGCGTCGGGGTCGATCGTCGCGAGGCCGTCCTCTCCCTCGACGAACCGCGGGTCGCGGGTCAGGCAGGCGAAGATGCCGTCGCAGGCGTCCTTCTCGATGGTGATCCGGTAGGCCGGCATGATCAGTAGTCGTACTTCGTCTCGTAGCCCCGCGGCGTGACCATCCGGTCGTCCCAGACGTAGGTGTCCTCGGTGCCGACGACGATCGTCGTCGTCATGTCGATTATCTCGCTCTCGCCGAGTTCCTCGAGTTCGCCGAGTTCGGTGATCATCACCTGTTCGTCCTCGCGGCCGGCGCCGTGGACGATGCCGACCGGCGTGTCGGCGTCGCGGTGAGTCAGCAGGATCTCACAACACTTCTGGAAGTTCTCCCGGCGCTTGCGGCTCCACGGGTTGTAGACCGTGATCGTGAAGTTCTCGCTCGCGACGGAGTGGAGCCGCGACTCGATCTCGGGCATCGGGACGAGGTGATCCGACAGCGAAACCGAGACGGTGTCGTTGACCAGCGGCGCGCCCAGCCGCGCCGCGCAGGACTGGGCGGCCGGGACGCCCGGCACGACGTCGAACTCGACCATCGACGCGGTCGCGCCCTTGGACTCGAGGATCTCCAGTGCGAGGCCGGCCAGCGCGTAGACGTTGGGATCGCCGCTGCCGACGATGGCGACGTCGTTGCCCGCGAGCGTGCGGTCGATCGACTCCTCGGTGCGGGAGACCTCGCCGCACATCGGCGTGTCGTAGATCTCGTCGGCCTGCTCGGTGATCTCGTCGGGAATCAGCTCGATGTACGTCGTGTAGCCGACGATGTGGTCGGCCTCGAGCAGCGCCGTCTTGGCGCGCTCGGTCATCCCCTCCGGGTGGCCGGGACCGAGCCCGACGGCGGTCAGCTGTCCCGGCTCGGCGTCGAAGTCGGCGACGGTCGCGCCGACCTCCTGCTCGTGGGAGTCGCTCTCGTCGTCGGAGTTCGACGCGCCGCACTTGGAACCGGAAGACGACGAACTCGAGGCCCCGCACTTCGATCCCGAGGAGGCGTTCGTCCCGGTCTCAGGTTCGGTTTCGGTTTCGCTCGTCGATGCGCCGCACTTCGAACTCGATTCGGCGTCCGTGTCTGCATTGGTATCCGTACTCATGGTTGTGGCTCGTTAGAAGTCGTCGACGTCACGCCCGCCGCGGGGGGTGACGAGGTACGTTCGGTCGTCGTTGCTCCAGGTCTCGGTCTCGTGGTTGCCGATGATGAGCGAGGTACCCATCCCCGACACCCTGTCGTCGTGGTCGGCGGCCTCGCCGAGCGTGGTGATGAACTCGCTCTCGCCGTTCCGGCCGGCGTCGGCGCGGCCGGCGTCGTTGACGATCGCCACGCGGGCGTCGTCGGTCCGCTCCTCGCGGACGATCTCGACCGCCTGCTCGTAGTTGCGCCAGCAGTTGTAGAGGACGATCACGAAGTCCGAGATCGCCGCCGCGCGCAGCTTCTCCTCGATCTCGTCCCAGCCGCGCCACTTGTCCGACAGCGAGATCGTACAGAAGTCGTTACACAGCGGCGCGCCGACGTTCGCTGACCCGCCGAGTGCTGCGGTTAGGCCGGGAACGATCTCGATCGGCACATCCGTTGCGTCCTCCTCCTCGGCCATTTTGAAGACGAGGTCGGACTTACCGTACACCGACGGGTCGCCGCCGGAGACGTGGGCGACGTCTTTCCCCTCGCGGACGAAGTCGAACGCCGCTTGAGCGAGTTCGATCTGGCGTCCCATCGTTGAGCGAACGATCTCCTGTTCGAAGCCGTCCTCGCGGGTGGCGATACCCTCGTCGTCGGTCCGTTCCTCGGAGGGGAGCGTGCCGTCGTCCCGGAGGAACGTCTGATAGAGACTCGAGGCGATGACGACGTCGGCGGACTCGATAACTCGTTTGGCCTTCACCGTCATGTGATCCGGCAGACCGGGGCCGATGCCGACGACGTAGAGGGTCCCGTGATCGTCGGGAGTGCCCCCGGTCGTCGGGTCGGCGTTCGCACTCGTCTCCGCAGGTTCGGCGTCGGAACTCATCGACCGATCGCCACCGTAACCTCGTTCTCGTACCCGATCTTTTCGAGCACCAGCTCCCGCTCGGCTCCGCCGGCGATGGCGGAGGCCTCGGAGACGCCCGGCCAGCCGATCAACTCCTTGGACTTCGAGGGCGTCGGCCCCTCGTGTGCGAGCAGGGTCTCCTTGTCGAAGGCGACGACGCCGAGGTCGAGTTCCCGGGCTGCCTCAAGCAGTCCCTCCTCCTCTTCCTTCCGGGTCGCGGTACCGACGAACTCGACGTCGTCGAAGTCGTACTCCGTCTCCTCGAGCGCTTCCTCCCAGGCGGCGAGGAACGACTCCTTGCTCGCCCCGGAGACGCTGCCCGTTCCGAGCACGATGCCGTCGTCCTTGTTGCGTTTGAGAACGGTTACGTCGTCGCCGACGAGCACCGCACGCGGTCCGTCGAGACGGGCGACGGGACCGAGGTTGTCGTCGAGGACGGCGAGGTTCGTCTTCACGGTCGAGTCGCCGTTGACGACGTGGGTGTCCATCGCCTTCGCTCGGGACTCGACGCCCTGCTTGCCCGCGGCCTCGGAGGCGGTCGTCATCGCCGGCACGGCACCCATCGTCGCCAGGTCCTGTGCGACCTGGTTCGCACCGTGGTGACCGCCCGTGATCGGGATGGCCCACGTCAGTTCCTCGTCGACCACGCAGATCGCGGGATCGTCCCACTTGTCGTCGAGCAGGTGGGCCGTCTTGCGCATCGCGATTCCCGAGGCCATCAGACCGATGAAGCAGTCGTACTCGCCCCAGTGCTCCTCGAAGACGTCGCCGTGGTACTCGAGGATCTCGATCGCCTCGTAGCGATCGCCGATCTCCGCTTTGATCTCCTCGGCGGTGTCCATCTTCCGTCCGAAGGAGACGATCGCGATCTCTTCGGCCACCTCGCCGTCCGAATCCGGCGTGGAGCAGTGTCCGCCGTCCGAATCTGTGCTCGAGTCGTCCGTCCCGTCCGCGTTCTTGCTGCCTGAACTCATTGTGAAACCTCTCTCGTAGCGAAATCGTCCTGTCCACGTTCTATCGACCCGATCAGTCCACCGACCGGGTGGGACTGAAAGGGGCTGCCTCGGTCGATCCGGTGAGGCGATGCAAGGACCGTAGCGGAGCGAGGACCGCAGCGAGTCGCAACCGGTCGAGCGAGGCAGGGGCTTTCACCGTGTTCGCGGTATCGACTACGCCACATCTCAGTCATCGCTGGCCTCCGTCTCGCCCGAACTTCCCGAAGAACCGCGATTGGCCCAGTCGCCGTAGAGGTAGGATCGCTCGTAGCCCGCGCCGGTCACGGCGTCGCCGATGACGACCAGCGCCGAGGCGCGGTAGCCCGCCTCCTCGACCCTGTCCGCGATGTCGCCGATCGAGCCGACGATGACGTCCTCGTCCGGCCAGGAGGCGTGGTAGATCACCGCGACCGGCGTCTCGGGGTCGTGGCCGTCCTCGAGCAGGCGATCCATCGTGTCCCGGACCGCGTGGGTCCCGAGGTAGATGCAGGTCGTCACGTCGCCCATCTCGACGAAGTCGGAGATGTGGTCCTCCTCCGGGCTCAGAGTCTTGCCCTGCGGCCGGGTGAACGCGACGTGGTTCGAGACCTCGTTGAGCGTCAGCTGCGTCCGCAGCGTCGCGCTGGCCGCGAACGCCGAGGTGACGCCCGGAACGAAGTGGGTCGGGACGCCCTCGTACTCTAAGGCGTCCATCTGCTCGAGGGCCGCCCCGTAGATGGCGGGGTCGCCGCTGTGGAGCCGAACCACGTTCTGGCCCTCCTCGTAGGCGTCCCGCATGAGGGGAATCAGCTCCTCGAGGTCTTTCCCCACGGAGTTGACGAGTTCGGCGTGGTCGCAGTACTCGTCCAGGAGTTCGCTGTTGACCAGCGAGCCGGCGTGGACCACGAGGTCGGCCTCCTCGAGAAGCTCCTTCCCGGCGACCGTCAGCAGCCGCGGGTTGCCGGGACCGGCGCCGACGAACGGGACCCCCTCCTGTTCGTCGCCGGCGCTGTGCTCGAATATTCGATCGTCCAGTTCCTCCCGGCGGCGATCCCCCTGCGCGTCGATCGCGTCCTGCGGATCGTTCTCCCCGGTGCCGCCGTCCGTCTCCGTCGTCTCGTCACTCATGATCGTGTCCTCCGCAGTCGCCGTGTTCGCAGCCCTCGGCGCGCTCGAGGTCCGCGCTCCGGTCACTTCCGGAAGACCGCGGGTCTTCCGACGTTCGCCTCGTTTCACTCGGCTCACCACCGTCGGCGACCGGCTCGCTCCCGTTCGACTTCCCACCGCTCGAACTGCCGTCCGCGTCGTCGTCGTCCGTCCTGAACGCCGCCGTCGCCTGCTCGACCTCGAGATCCGCCTTCTCGGCGTAGGCCAGCGTGTAGTAGTCGCGCTCGTCGATCTCCGCGGGGTCGTCCGTCACCAGGGTCTCACCCTGTTCCATGAACAGCCGTCGGCCGTAGGTCACCTCGTAGCCGGCGTCGACGAGCCCCTCGTGGGTCGCCGGCGCGTCGGTGACCTTGAAGAGGATCATCCGGTCCGGCCCCGTCGGGCTGTGGCCGTTCGCGGCCTCCCGAAGCGAGAGGCCCGCGCCGGCCTCGATCTCGACGTCCAGCGCGGTCGCGAACGCCGTCACGGCGCTGACGCCGGGGACGATCTCGAGGTCCACGTCGGGGTGGAAGGCGTCGATCGTCCGGCGCAGGTGGCCGAACGTGGAGTAGACGTTCGGATCGCCCAGCGTGACGAAGGCGACGTCGCCGTCGCGAGCGTTCGGTGCGATCTCCGCCGCAGCCTCCTTCCACGCGCTTCGCAGCTTCTCCTCGTCTTTCGTCATCGGGAAGTCGAGATCCCCGATGCGCTCCTCGGAAACGTGCTCGAGCGCGACGGTCCGGGAGAGTCGGCCCGGCGAGTAGACCACGTCGGCCTCCTCGAGTACCCGTTTCCCGCGGACCGTCACGAGGTCGGCCTCGCCGGGTCCGAGTCCGACGCCGTAAAGGGTCACCCGTCGACCCCTCCGGTTCCGCCTGCGGCGACCGTCGCGCCGCCATCTTCGTCGTCGTCTCCCGCCGGCGTCGCACTGCCGACCAGCATGTAGACCGGGTTGTCGGAGTCGAAACTCGTCGCGCCGGCCAGTTCGTAGCCGTGGCTCACCTGGAACTGGACGACGTCCTCGAGCAGGTCCCGCTCGCGGAACGCCTCGGTCGCCCTGCCGGCGACCTCGATCCGGGAGACGTTCATCACGATGCGGTCGACGCCCGTCTCCGCGGCGTGGTCGAGTACGGCCTCGAAGTTGCGGCTGCCGCCGAGGAAGAGCGCGTCGGCGTCTGCGGGCAGCCCCTCGGGCGCCTCCGCGTTGCGAAGTTCGACGTCGGCTCGAACCGCGTCCTCGTTCGCGGCGAGGTTCTTCTCGGTCGTCTCGAGTCGTTCGCCTTTCCGCTCGAGCGCGGTGACGCGGCCGACCCGCTGTGCGGCCTCGATCGTGACGGCGCCGGTACAGGAGCCGACCTCCGCGAAGTGGTCGTCCCCGGTGAGCGCGAGTTTCGAAAGGACGACGGCGCGGACCTCCGGCTTGGTCGGCCCGGCCTTCGCGTCGTGTGGCAGCGCGATGGGTGGCATCACCCGAGGATGACTGTCGCATCCACTAAAACAATTTTGGTTGGGTTAGATCAAGTACTATTGCCCATTTTTGGTTGTAGTAGAGAAACAGAGCTTGTAGAGTCCGACAGGAGTTTCAGATCGACTGGACGATACGTCTGGAGTCCGCTCGAGAAATCGGCCGAGTCGCTTTCGGATGCCTACTCGGATTCGACGGTGACGTCGAACTTATCGTCCCACCGGTACCGTCGGCCGCCCCAGACGAACGAGTGGCGGGTCAGCCCGTACACCAGAAGGGGGATCGCCGCCAACACCACCGGGTACGCCGCGAGGAACGTCCACCGCCGAATGCCGAACGCGGCGTAGACGCCGGCCATCCAAAACGTTGTCAGTGTCAACGCAGGGAGCGGAAACAGGACGCATCCGACGGCCAGTACGGCTCCGATGGCCGCCTGAACGGCGGTGCCCGTCGGGTCGTGTCGGCGGATGATCTGCGCGAACCGGACCTGATTTTCGAGCGTATCGCGAATCGAGCCGCCGATTTCGACGCGTCGGGTCCGCTTGACGGTCGTGAAATCGACGTACTCCATGAGGAGGCCGTCGTCGCTCACCGTTCGGCGAAGGTCCGCGAGGAACGCCGCCTCGTCGTCGAGATCGACGCGTTCGAAGACGAGAGATCCACCCCACGGAATGTCCGCGAGGTAGACGGCGAGCGTTCCGCTGATGGCGTACGTCGGCTCGAGCACCGCGGCGAGGGGGTCCTGACCGATGAAAACCGGAAGCTCGGAGGTCGGACCGCGCCGGTCGTAATCGGCGCGCAACCCCTCGAGCCAGTCCGACGGATGGTGAAAGTCGTCGTCCGTCCAGACGATCCGATCGGTTTCGGCCGCTTCCATCCCGGCCGCGATCGCGTTCGCCTTCCCGGAACAACCCTCGGGCTCGCCGGCGACGACCAGCCTGACGTTGTCGGGATAGTCGTCGACGCGCTCGACGACCGACTCGATCGGCCCGTCGCAGACGACGAGGAGTACGTCCCTCGGTCGGAGCTGTTCGGCGACCTCCTCGCAAGCGTCGTTCCACCCCGTGGTCGGCAGGATAACGGTTGCTGGCGTGACACCTCCCATACCACCTACATTCGCTCCGTAACGATCAAACGATAGGCCGCTACCGATCTCGGTCGAAGCGGCAGCTCCGCGGTCGGCATCCCGATAGCGATCGGTCGGCTCGGTCAGCGACGTATCTCCTCGAGGAACCGATTGAACGCCCCGCTCTCGGGGTGGACGTGGACGTAGGTGCCGAGCGACTCGTGCTCGACCAGCCCGTCGTGTTCGCCGTCGATGCCGTCGCCGCGAACGGTTTCGAAGGCGAATCTGGCGTCGTCGTCGACGTCCGCGCTCGAGTAGTGGAACTCGTGGCCGCGGATCGACTCGCCGGCGCGGGCGGTCAGCGTCCCGTCGACCGCCTCGAGTTCGGCGTGATCGAGCGCCCGGTAGCGGTCGTGCATGGTCACGTCGGCCGGGAGGATGCCTGCCATCTCCCCGCGCTCGCCGTCGGCGGTCGTCAGCGACCGGGACATGGCCATCAGGCCGCCGCACTCGCCGAACACCGGCAGCCCCTCGATCGCGCGCTCGCCGAGTTCCGACAGGGTTCCGCCGGCCTCGAGGTCGGCGACGTGCAGTTCCGGGTACCCTCCGGGAAGGTAGACGCCGTCGCAGTCGGGTACCGGATCGCCGGAAACGGGCGAGAACGTCACCAGTTCGGCCCGCTCGCGGAACCGTTCGATCGTCGCCGGATACCGGAAGCAGAAGGCCGCGTCGCTGGCGACGGCGATTCGAGCGTCGACCGGCTCCGATTCGGCGTCCGTCAGTTCCGCGGTCGGCGGTTCGCTCGCGACCGCGGCCAGCCGTTCGGCCTCGAGCGTCTCGGCCGCTTCTCGCAGCGCCTCTCGCGGGAGTGCTGCCTCCTCGCCCATCTCGAGGCCGAGGTGGCGGTCGGGAATCTCGAGGTCGCCGTTGGGCGGGATCCGGCCGAAGTACTCGAGGTCGTCGGGGAGCGCGTCCCGGATTCCCTGCTCGTGGCGGCCGCCGTGGGCGCGCTGGGCGACGATCCCCGCGACGTCGACGTCACGTCCGATCGCATCGGCGTACTCGCGAAAGCCCAGCGCCGTCGCCGCGACGCTCTCCATGCCGGCCTTCGCGTCGACGACGAGGACGACCGGGAGGTCGAGCGCCTCCGCGACCATCGCCGTGCTCGAGCCGTCGCCGTCGTACAGGCCCATGACTCCCTCGACGACGCAGATATCTCCCTCACCGCGTGCGTAGTTACGGCGGAGGCCCTCCTCACCGCAGAGCCAGAGATCGAGAGTGCGAGATGGTCGACCCGCGATCGCCTCGTGGTGGCTCGGATCGATGAAGTCCGGTCCCGCCTTCGCGGGCTGGACGGCGTATCCGGCGTCCTCGAGCGCCTGTACGATCGACAGCGTCGCCACGGTCTTCCCGACGCCGGAGCTGACGCCGCCGAGGACGAACCCGTTCATGCGTAGGGATTCGAACACCGCGACTTGAAGACATCGGTGGTAGCCGGCCGCGTCCGCGCGAAGGGAAACCAAGTTGGGGATCGCTCGCGTCGGCTCGAACGACAACCGTGAGCGAAGCTACGGAGGCCGCGGACGCGGCTGCGATACCCGCACTGAAGGAACGCGCCGGCGTCGTCAACGCGCTCGCCGACGGTACACAGACGGCGCTCGTTCGCCATCCGACCCTCGACCCGGGTACGATCGACGACCGGTTCGTCCTCTATCCGGCCTACAGCCACCAGGAGCCCGACCGCTATCGGCCCGACCGCGAGGCGTACTACCACCGGTCGAGCACCAAACCCGACGGCGGCGTTCCGATCCGTGCCGTCGCAGAGGTCCGCGAGGAGTACCGTGTCTCGAGCGACGACCTCGAGGCGCTCGCCCGACACTACGTCTACAGCCCCGACGGACTGCGAGAGAAGTACGATCCGGACGGCGAACTGCGCGTGCTGTTGCTCCGGGTCGCCGAACTCGAGTCGCCGCGGCTCGTCGAGGAGCGAGGGGAGTACCGCGGCTGTCGCGCCTGGATCGAACTGGTCGACGACGTCGAGGTCGATCGCGCGTCGGCAACGCCGGTGCTGGACGACGTGGCCTTCGCCGAGCGCCGGGCGGCGATCCGGAGCGCGCTCGAGTAATCGGGTCGACCGCAACCACCGACGAACTTAATAGACGCAATCCGCTACGTCGTCTCCGCTGGTTCCCATGACTGAGGAAACCGATGACCGGACCGAGTACCACCTTCGGGAGGCGATTCGACACCTCAGTGAGGCACAGGAGGGCGACCTCAGGAAGACGAACGCCGCCGCCATCGAAGAGGTTCTCAACACCGTTTCGACGGTCCTTCGTGAACACACCGAGGACGAATAGCGACGGTCCGTTCTTTTCGCCGCAGGTGCGGCGCCGCTCGTCGACTGCACACCGTCCGTCGGACCCGGGATCGTCGGCCACAGCGTTATCCGGACCCTTCCCCTCTACCACGATATGACCGACGAGCAAGAGCGCCGAAATCAGGGCAGCCACGGGGAGCGAGAATATGCGGACGGTGGCGACCAGCAGAGGGGCGACGTCCCGGGGTCGACACGCGAGTGCCACCGTCGCGGCTGCGACGAACGCGCGCAGTTCGTCGTCCTCGAGCGATACCAGGAGGAGACCGGAAAGGGTGCCGTCGAGGCCGAAGCCGCCCTGTGCCGGGACCACACCGACGAGGAGAGTCCGGCGAACCTCGAGGGTGCCTACGACGACTACGTCTTCCACGTCGAACCGATTTCGAACGGGTAACACGAGCCGAGTCGAGCGGCAGTGAAACTTACACCGGCTGTCGCACCGCGAGCACCACCAGATCGGAGAACGGCGTCTCCGCTCGTCCGTCCCCGCCGGCGTGCTCCGATAGCTCGGCCAGCGTGAACCGATGAATCTCCTCGTCCTCGTGGGTCAGCTTCTCGAGTACCAACGCCTCGAGGTCCGGCTCCGCACCGTTCTCGAGCAGGAACGCGGCGACATCGCCTGGCATCCGATCGTAGGGCCGGGGCAACACGAGGAGGTGCCGGTCGTGGACGGCGGAGGCGAGGCGGTCCATGTCGGCTGCGAGGTCGCCGCTCTTGTGGAGCGTGACGAACTCGGCGTCCTCCATCGGCGTTCGGGCCCGACTCGCGGCCATCTGGAGCGACGAGATTCCGGGGACGATTCGGACCGGCCGATCGGGGGCCGCACGCTCGACCGCATCCTCGGGAGCGCCAGCGACCGAGGGCTCGGAAGACGCGTCGCGTCTTCCGGCGTCCTGACGAGCGTGCGAGTCAGGGCTCGTCGAGCCGTGCTCGACGGCGTCCTGCACCTTTCCGACGAACTGGTAGCCGGAGTGGTTGGGATCGCCCATCGCGACGGCGGTTCCCGACTCGCCGGCGGCGACGCGCTCGCCGAACTCCTCGAGCGCCTCGGCCTCGTCCCTGTAGCCGCAGGTCAGCAGGTCGGCGTCCGTCAGGTCCTCGACGAACTCGACGACCGTGGTGAAGCCGACGACGACGTCGGCCTCCCGAATGGCTCGCTCGCCTCGAGGGGTGAGGTACTCGAGGTTCCCCGGACCGACGCCGACGGCGTAGACCGGCTCGTCGGTCTCTTCGTCGACGTCCCGCTCCGGACTCCCCGCCGCGAACGTCGCCGGATCCGGCCCCGCGTCGAGGTCGTACTCGCCGCTCATCGGTCCTCGCCGTCTCCGTCACTACTGTTTGCCGCTCGAGTCTCGGCCGTGAGATCCAACTCGAGGTCGTCGGTCCGAACGTCCTTCGCGACGTGGATCAGCTCGTTCGTCAGCGCGGCTGCGAGTCCGCTGCCGCCGCGCCGGCCGACGTTGGTGATGGCCGGGACGTCGTACGCCTCGCTGATCTCGCGGATGCGCTGGCGGCTCTCCTCGGCCTTGACGAAGCCGACGGGGGTCGCGACGATCGCGGCCGGTCGGGTGCCGTTCTCGACGCAGTCCGCGAGCGCGAACGCCGCCGTCGGTGCGTTTCCGATCACGGCGATCGCGCCGTCGTAGACGCCCCGCTTGTCGAGTTCGAGCACCGAGGCGGCGGTCCGGGTCATCCCCGTCTCCTTCGCGAGTTCGGCGCCGTTGCCGATCGCCTTGCGCTTCTCGCAGTCGTGGCCGCGGCCGGTGATCCCGGCCTCGGACATCGTGATGTCCGTCACGATGGTCGCCTCGTCGAGCACCGCGCGGGCGCCGGCGCGGACCGGCGCGTCCTCGTCGTCGCCGAGGTCGTCCCCGCCGGTGAACTCGAGCAAGTGTTGGAACTCGATGTCGCCCATCGAGTGGACCGACTTCTGTCGAATCCGGTCGGCCAGCGTCTCGTCGGGGACGAACTGCCGGACGATGTCCATGCTCGTCTCCGCGATGTCCATCGCGTTCTGCGTCGTCGCGCCGAGATCGGCGTACTCCTCCTCGAAGGTCTGCTCGCCGTCAGTCATCGTTCGTCACCTCCACCGCGGGGTTGGTCGACCGCGCCTCGAGATCGCCCTCGACCTCGAGGTTCAGGTCCCGCAGTCGGTCGACCGTCTCCGCGTCGGCGTCCCACAGGTCACGCTCGATCGCCTCGAGCAGCGCGTCCGTGATGGACTCGAGCGCCCACGGGTTGACGTCGCGCATCCACCCCTGTCGATCCTCGTCGAAGGCGAACTTCTCGGCGACGTCTTCCCAGAGCGTGCCGCTCACGACGCCGGTCGTCGCGTCCCAGCCGAGCGTCACGTCGACGGTCGTCGAGAGGTCCCCGGCACCCTTGTAGCCGTGTTCCTCCATCGACTCGAGCCAGTCGGGATTCAGCACCCGGGAACGCATCGCCTTGCGGACCTTCTCCTCGTTCGTGTAGACGTCGACGTTGTCCGGGTCCGAGGAGTCGCCGACGTAGGAGGCGGGCTCCTCGCCCGAAATTTCGGAGACCGCGGAGATGAAGCCGCCGTGGAAGGCGTACCAGTCCGAGGAGTCGAACTCGTCCTGCTCCATCGTGTCCTCGATCTTGACGGTGGCGTCCACGCTCGAGAGGCGGCGCTCGAAGGCATCGTGGGCGTCGGAAACCCGACCGCGGGAGCCCATCGCGTAGCCGCCCCACTGGACGTAGACCGACGCCAGGTCGGATCGGTCGTCCCAGTTGCCCTCGTCGACGGCCTTGTTCGTCCCGGCGCCGTAGCCGCCGGGCTTCGTGGTGAAGACGCGGTGTTTGGCGGCCTTCCGGGCGTCCGATTCGTCGAGCCCGTCCGCCTCGAGTTCCGCCTGCTCCTCCTCGACGTGCTTCTTCACGTAGTTCATCTCGTGGGGTTCGTCGAGGTCGACGACCGCATCCACGGCGTCGTGGATGACGCCTGCCGCGGCCGGGAAGGCGTCCCGGAACAGCCCGGAGACGCGCGTCGTCACGTCGATCCGCGGACGATCGAGTTCCTCGAGCGGGATCGGTTCGACGTCGTCGATCCGGCCGGCGTCGGTCCACCGTGGCTCCACGCCGAGCATCGCGAGCACTTGCGCGATCGTCTCGCCGCGGGTCCGCACCGTGGGAGTGCCCCACGCGACCACGCCGATCTCCTCGGGGTACTCTCCGTTTTCGTTCTGGTGGCGCTCGAGCACGCCCTCCGCGACCTCGCTCCCGACCTGCCAGGCGGCCTTCGCGGGTACCTTGCGCGGGTCCAGCGTGTAGAAGTTCCGCGCCGTGGGCAGCAGGTCGACGCCGCCGCGGGTGGGGGCACCGGAGCCGCCGGGCGGCACGTACTCGCCCGAGAGCGCGTCGGCGGTGCGGGGAATCTCGTCCTCGGCACCCTGGACGCGGGGCTGAGCCTCCTCGCAGATGTACGCGAGGGCCTTCCGAAGGTCGTCGTGGGCGCCGGATTTCGCGCGCCCGTCGCCGATCGTCTCGAGGTCGACGACGAGCAGGTTCATGTTGACCTCGTCCTCGGGACCGGCGTCTCGCTCCGATTCGGGAACGTCGAACTCGTGCTCGGCGAGGGCCTCCACCAGCTCGAGGCTCGTCTCGTGGACCTCGTCGGCGGCCTCGGCGTAGGTCATTCCCAGGTCGTCGTCGGAGGTTCCCGGGGAGTCGAGCATCGTCTGATAATCGACGCCCAGCGCGCCGGCGACGCTCTCCCGGAGGCTCGGCGCGCCGGGGTTCTCGAGCCGGGTGAGCGCGACGAGATACTCCACGAGGCGCTCGTCGGCCGGCGGCTCCGACATCGTGTGCAGCCCCAGTCGAATCTGGGTCGTCTTCACGTCCGTGAGGTACTCGTGAATCCGCTCGACGAGTTCGTCGATATCGACCTCGTCGCCATCGATGTCCCCTTCGGCGAGCGTCGACCCAGCCTCGTCAGGGCCGCGAACGTCCGCCTTCTCGTCGATGGAGCCTTCGATACCCAGCTCGACCGCAAGATCCAGTTCCTCGACCGTCTCGCGCACGAGATCCTCAAGGTGCTCGCCACTGTCAGCGCGCGCATCTTCCATCCCGGCCTCGCGATACTGGTTCGCGAGTTCCTCGAGTTCCGAAAGCTCGTCGTACGTCCCCGCGTTTCGCATGACGGGCGTGAGGTAGTCGACGATCGCCGCGTAGGAGCGCCGTTTCGCCTGGGTCCCCTCGCCGGGGTTGTTGACGATGTAGGGGTAGACGTTCGGCAGGTCGTCGATCAGCTGATCCGGCGCGCTCTCGCCGTTCAGGCCGACGGTCTTGCCGGGGAGCCACTCGAGGCTGCCGTGGGTGCCCAGATGGACGACGCCGTCGGCCCCGAACTCGTTCCGGAGCCAGCCGTAGAAGGCGTAGTAGTCGTGAGGCGGCTGCAGGTCGGAGTCGTGGTAGACCTTCGAGGGATCCATCCCGAACCCGCGCGGGGGCTGGACGGTGACGAGGACGTTGCCGAACTCGACGCCCGGAATCGCAAACGGACGGTCGGGGACCTCTCCCCACTCCTCGATCACGCGCTCCCGAAATCGCTCGTCGGCCTTCGCGAACCAGTCCGCGTAGGTGTCGGAGGAGACCACGTCGACCGACAGGTCGCGGACGTCTTCGGGTGCCACCCAGCGGTCCTCGAGAGTGAGCTGCGAGGTGAGCTTCTCGACGAGCGTCTGGCCGTCGTCCGGCGTCTCGCCGCCTAAGTCGTAGTTCCGAGCCTCGAGTTCCTCGAGCAGGTTGACCGTCGATTCCGGCGAGTCGAGCCCGAACGCGGTCCCGATTCCGTCGTCGCTCGGCGGGTAGTTGTGGAGCACGACGGCGACCCGCTTCTCCCGATTGGGCGTGTGCCGCAGTTTCGCCCAGTTGACCGCGAGTCGGGTCGCGTGGTCGACCCGCTCCTCGATCGGGTAGTGGTGCTTCGGCGCGGAGCCGATGCCGGCTTCGTCGTCGGTGCGTTCCTTGCCCGAGATCGGATGCGTGATCACGTTCCCGTCGAACTCCGGCAGCGCGACCGAGAGCGCGAGTTCGAAGCCCATCACGCCCGTATCGCTTGATTCGTACCGCGACCGGGAGCGCATCGTGGTGATCGTCTGAAGCACCGGGACTCCGAGGCGATCGAGGAAGACGTCCTCGGCCGAGTTGCCCTCGTCGCTCGCCGATCGGCCGCGCTCGTCCATCGAGAGCGAGAACATGAACGAGGAGAGGACGGCGTCGACGACCGATCGTCCGGCGTCATCCAGCAGCCAGTTCTCCGTTACCCACTCGGCATCCTCCTGTTCCTCCGTATCGGTGGCCGGATTGCAGAAGATCGGCAGCGCGTTCGCGCCCTGCTCCTCGAGCGCCCGGACCTGGGCGTCGACGTACCGCGTGTTCTCGTGGGTCCAGTGGGACTCGTAGAACCAGACCGCGACCGTCGGCTTCTCGGGGTCGTGGCTCTCGAGCAGTTCCTCGTACCCCGCCCCGGGGTAGTCGGGGTGGTAGACGCCCTCCGTCGGGAGTTCGGTCGGGTCGGCGTACTCGAGGTCGCGGCCCTCGTACTCGCTCGCGAGAAACCGACAGCAGTTCTCGACGTTGATCGTGCCGCCCCTCTCGAGGTAGTCGTAGACCTGCTCGCGGTGGTCCGCCGAGACCGTCGTGTCCTCGAAGGCGAAGGCGTCGCCGGTCGACTTCACGATCAGGGGGACGTTCGCCTCCTCGAGCGCCCCCGTCGCGTAGTCGTAACCCGGCATGCTGTCCTCGGCGCCGTGCAGCCAGAAGATCGCCGCCGCGGCGTCGCGCAGTTCCTCGACGAACGCCTCGATTTCGGCTTCGTCCTCGAGGTCGCTCTCCGATCGGACGACCAGTTCGATACCCTCGAGTCGCTCGGCGGCCTCGCCGAGCGAGCCGAGTTCGTTCTCCGTCGCGGTGTAGATCCCGATGCGTGTCATCGATTTTTTAAACCTCTATTGTATTAGCGCAAGTATGGTTGCAAACGCCGGGGGCAAAAAACTGTCGTCGATCCCCTTTCCGGCGATCGTCGGGCAGTCAGAACTGAAGCGAGTCCTGTTGACCGTCGCGGCCAACGACGGCCTCGACGGCGCGCTGATCGTCGGCGAGAAGGGAACCGCGAAGTCGACCGCCGTCCGCGGACTCGTCGATCTACTGCCTACCCAGCGGGCCGTCGCGGACTGTCGGTACGGCTGTGCGCCCGACGACTCGAGCCTGCAGTGCGAGGACTGCCGCGAGCGCGACTTCGAAGCGTTGCCGATCGAGACGCGTCCCGTTCCGCTCGTCACCCTCCCCCTGGGGGCGACTCGAGACCGGGTCGTCGGGGCCCTCTCGGTCGAGGACGCGCTGGCCGGCGAGGCCGATTTCGATCCCGGCCTGCTGGCCCGCGCGAACCGCGGAATCCTCTACGTCGACGAGGTCAACCTCCTCGACGACCACCTCGTCGACGTCGTTCTCGATTCGGCCGCGAGCGGCGTCAACACGGTCGAGCGAGACGGGGTGAGCGTCTCCCACCCCGCGAACTTCACGCTGATCGGGACGATGAATCCGGAGGAAGGCGACCTCCGGCCCCAGTTGCGGGATCGGTTCGCCCTCCAGGCGACGGTCGAGGGCTGCCGGGAGATCGACGACCGGGTCGAGATCATCGACCGGGCGCTCGCCGGCGACGGGGACGCCGACCGGGCGACGGACGTCGCCGACGTCGAGGAACTCCGGAACGAGTTGGTCGAGGCTCGCGACCTGCTCTCGAGCGTCGCCCTCCCGAACGAGTTCAAGGAAGAGATCGCCGAACTCTGCCTCGAGGCGGGCGTCGACGGCCACCGCGGCGACGTGGCGACCGCCCGCACCGCGACGACCCTCGCCGCGCTCGAGGGGCGAACGACGGTCATCGAGTCGGACGTCTACGAGGCCGCGACCTACGCGCTCCCCCACCGACTCCGGAGCACGCCGTTCGAGGACGAACCGGACCTCGAGGAGTTGCTCGAGGACCGCTTCGACGAGGAGTCCGCCGACGAGGAGGGTAGCGAAGGTGAGAACGACGGTGAAGGATCCGGCGAGAGCGAGGCCGAAGACGAGCGTGACGACGGTGACACGGGAAACGGGGGCGGCGGCGAGCGCCGCGGCGGTGATTCCGCCGACGATACCGGGTCCGGAAACGGAGGGGACGAATCCGATGGATCGGGCGACGGTACCGGCGCCGAATCGGACGACTTCGACGGCGCCGAACGGCCGTCCGGGGGCGAGCCGTCGCCTTCACGGACGGGTGGAGACGAGGGTACCGACTCCGGTTCCGACGACTCGGGCGAGGGATCAGGCGACGACGAGAACGGCGGAGACGGCGAGGAGGACGACGAAGCCCAGCCGCTGATTCCCGGCCAGCAGCGAGCCGAAGTCGCCGGCGTCGGCGAGGCGAAGGCGCCGGACCTCGAGTCACCGGAAGCCGAAAACCGGAACGCCTCGGGAGCGGGCGGGTCGCGAGCGGACGCGGCACCGAGCGTCGACAACCGCGGCGCTCGCGTCCGAACGGAACCCGCCTCGGGTAACGGCCCCATCGACGCGGCCGCATCGGTTCGCTCGGCCGCGGCTCGCGGTGACTCGCGAGTCGAGAAGCGAGATCTCCGCCAGTCGGTTCGCACCGGCGAGACCTCGGTGACGATCGTCTTCGCCGTCGACGCCAGCGCCTCGATGCGGCCGGCGATGCGCACCGCCAAGGGCGTCGTCCTCGACCTGTTACGGAACAGTTACGAACACCGGGATCAGGTCGCGTTCGTCGCCTTCGCGGGCGAGGACGCCGACGTGCTGTTGCCGCCGACCGACAACGTCGGCCTCGCCGCGCGCCACCTCAAGGAACTCCCGTCGGGCGATCGGACGCCGCTTCCGGCGGGCCTCGAGACCGCGCGAACCGTCCTCGAGCGCGCGGAGACGGACGCCGCGGTCGTCGTCCTCGTGACCGACGGGCGCGCGAACGTGGCCGACGGCAGCCCGACCGAAACGACCCGACGGGCCGCTCGCGCGTTGCGGAGGTCGGGAACGCGCGTGGTGGTCGTCGACGCCGGCGACGACTCCCGCGCCGGGCTCTCCGAACTGGTCGCCGACGAAACCGACGGAGACCTCGTCCCGCTCTCGTCGCTGTCCGCCGAAACGGTGCGCGCCGCTGCCGACCGGGCCGCAGACGAACGGTCGCACTGACTCGTGAGTCGCGACGGGCACTACCGAAAACTGATTCGACTAGCAGTCGACGCACTCCGGAGGTCTCGCCGCGTATCAATGGTGCGGAATCGGGCCGCTCGAAACCGGATCAACACCCATTTGAGCCGGCTCTTCCGTTATCCGACGACGAATGACTGCAGACGAGTCAGCCGCGGCCGACGAGGGTTCCGGTCGCGAAATCGAGTACGACATCGACGACCGACCGCCGCTGGACGAATCGGTCGTCCTCGGGATACAACACTACCTCACGATGGTCGGTGCGAACATCGCGGTTCCCCTGCTACTCGCCGGAGCGATGGAGATGCCGTCCGGCATCACGGCGCAGTTCGTCGGCACCTTCTTCGTGGTCTCCGGGATTGCAACGCTCGCCCAGACGACGTTCGGCAACCGGTATCCGATCGTCCAGGGAGCGCCGTTCTCGATGCTTGCCCCCGCGCTCGCCATCGTCATCGTCGTGACCGCCGGCGGCGCGGGTTCCGGTGCCGACTGGCAGGCCGCCCTCGTCCAGTTACAGGGCGCGATCATCGTCGCCGCGACCGTCCAGGTCGCGCTCGGCTACCTCGGACTGGTCGGGAAGCTTCGACGGTTCCTCTCCCCGGTCGTCATCGCGCCGACGATCGCGCTGATCGGTCTGGCGCTGTTCGACGCCCCGCAGATCACCGGCACCGACCAGAGCTGGTGGCTGCTCGGCCTGACGCTCGGGCTCATCCTCCTCTTCTCGCAGTACCTCGAGGTCAAACACAGGGCGTTCCGACTCTATCCCGTAATTCTGGCGCTCGTCATCGCCTGGGGCGTTGCCGCGATGCTCTCCGCGCTAGGGATGCTCGGCGGCGGCCACCCGGGGTACGTCCCTCTCGGACAGGTCGCGGAGACGCAGCTACTTCTGCCGATCCACCCGCTCCAGTGGGGGATGCCCGAGGTGACGACGGCGTTCGTGATCGGGATGATCGCCGGGGTTCTCGCCTCGATCGTCGAGAGCATCGGCGACTACTACGCGGTGGCGAACCTGACCGGCGCCGCGGCGCCCAGCGAGAAGCGAATTAACCACGGAATCGGGATGGAGGGGTTGATGAACGTCTTCTCCGGAATCATGGGGACCGGCGGCTCGACTTCCTACTCGGAGAACATCGGCGCCATCGGAATGACCGGCGTCGCCTCGCGGTACGTCGTCCAGATCGGCGCCGCCATCATGCTGGTCGTCGGCTTCGTCGGCTACTTCGGACAGCTTATCGCGACCATCCCCGACCCGATCATCGGCGGCCTCTTCGTCGCGATGTTCGGCCAGATCGTCGCCGTCGGCATCTCGAACCTGAAACACGTCGATCTCGACTCTTCCCGAAACGTGTTCATCATCGGCTTCGCCATGTTCGTCGGACTCGCCGTCCCCGAGTACATGGCGAACTTCGAGGGGCCGCTCGAGTTCCGCGCAGCGATCGATCTCGCGGCGACGATCGCACCGTTGCTCGAGGTGGATCTCGTCGCGGGAACCGCTCTCGAAGTCTGGATCGGGGCCGCTGCCCAGGCCGTCGCCGACTCGGTCTTCATCATCGGCTCGACGGGAATGGCCGTCGGCGGTCTGGCAGCGCTCCTGCTCGACAACACCGTTCCGGGCACGCGCGAAGAGCGCGGTCTCGCCCAGTGGGAGCGTCTCACCGAGGACGACTCGGAGTTCGAGACCTTCTGGGAGCGCCGGCTCGGGACCGGCAACGACCGCTCGTAGGGGGCGGAGACGACGGTTCCGAGCGCGCTCCGTTCTCTCGTCCGCGCTTTCTCGACCTGCGTTGCAAGACCGGAGGTCTATTAGCGACGGTCGCTAGAGTGTATCCGTGTCAGAACTCTCGCTCGAGGACGGTAGCCTCTGGTACGATACGCGCGGCGACGGCCCGCCGCTGGTCTTCGTCCACGGCGGCTGGATGAACGGTCGCGCCTGGCGCCCGCAGATCGACCACTTCGCGGCCGACTACCGGACGACCACGTTCGACGTCCGCGGACACGGCCGGACCGGCGCAACCGATCCCGACCAGTACTCGATCGACCTCTTTACGGACGATCTCGAGGCGCTTCTCGACCACCTCGACCTCGACCGGCCGATCCTCTGCGGACTCTCGCTCGGTTCGATGGTCGTACAGCGATACCTCGACCGTCACCCGGACCGTGCGGCGGGCGCGATTCTCGGCGGCGCCGTCCGGTCGATGCCGCCGATCGAGCTCCCACCGGGGACGAAGCCGTTCCTGTCGCCGCTTCCCGGAATCACGGCGTCGGCGTCGATGCTGGGATCCGAGACGACGTTCCGATCGATGCTGTGTTCGATCCGGGCGACGACCGGACAACGGTGGCTGTCGGTGGACCCCGAGGTTCGAGCGGACGCGATAGACGCCGTCGGCGAGGTCTCGAGCGCGGAGTTCGGGAAGGTCTTCGGCGCGCTCTACCGGTTCGAGCCGCCGGCGCTGGACCACGTCGAGACGCCGACGCTCGTCGTCCACGGCGAGCAGGAAGCGCCGCCGGTCAAGCGACAGGGGCGCGAGATCGCTTCGGAAGTCGACGACGGCGACTGGCTCGAACTGTCCGAATCCGGGCACCTCGTCAACCAGGATCGGCCGCGAGCGTTCAACGACGCCAGCACGACGTTTCTGGGGCGACTACCCCTGACCTAAGAGCGATCGCGCGCGATTCCGCGAAGAAAGCACGCTGAACCGTAACGTTCACGACCGGTCTGCCAACATGGTTTGGCGGTGTTGCCAAGGGGTCCGCTGTGGTAGCCCGACTCGCTCGATTCCCGGTTCGACACGCCGGCCCCTCAGCGCCACCGAGAATCCACACAACTTGAAAATCAATGAGTAGTAAGCCAACTCCGGCAGACTCCGTCGACTCCGTACCGAGTACCGAGCGCTGGGCGAACATCTCCCAGCACGTCGTCAACAGCTACGTCGAGGCCAACAACGCGGTCCTGGCAGCGATGGGTCTCTCCGACGCGCAGTCCTCGAGCGAGGAGCGATCGACGACCGAATCGCCGGCAGTCGAAGAAGTCGCGTACGACGATCGGGAGTGGTCGATGGAACGCTCGACCGACAGCGTCGAAGCCCTCGAGGTCGGCGACTACGTCCGATTCACCAAACCAGTCGACGACACCGACGTCTCGGCGTTCGCCCAGGTCTCCGGCGACACCAACCGACTGCACCTGGAGGAGTCGTTCGCCGAAGAGACCCAGTTCGGCGGACCGATCGCCCACGGGACGCTCGTCGCCGGCACCATCAGCGCAGCCCTGGCCCGATTCCCGGGCCTGACGATCTACCTCTCGCAGGACCTCGAGTTTCAGGCGCCGGTCGAGATCGGCGCGACGGTTACCGCCGACTGTGAGATCGTCGAGGAACTCGGCGGCAACCGGTACCGGATCCGGACGACGGTACGTTCGGACGGCGAGCCGGTGATCGACGGCGAAGCGGTCGTCCTGATCGACCACGCACCCGAGGAGTAGAACGCCGACTCGCTCGAGTGGTGTCGTTCACGGCGACGTCGTACCCGTCCGCGGCGAAGCGACGCGCGACCGCGCTGTCGACTCCTCTCGAGGATCCCGTCACGACTGCGGATAGCATACGCGTACGACGTGACGGGATCGACTTTGCGATTCTAGCCTCGAGGGAGTCCTGACCGCCCGCGCTCAGTCGCGGCGGCCGCCGACCTCCTCGGGGTCGCCGTCCTGGCCCTCGAGCTGGCCCGGCGTCGGAGAGACGACGTTGGCCGCCTCCTCGGGGTCGATCTCGAGCGGCGTGACGCGGACGCTCGTCACCTTGTACTGCGGGATGTACGACGTCGGATCGAGTTCGTGCTGGGTGAGCTTGTTGATCGCCCCCTGCGGGAAGTGCATCGGAATGAAGACGACGCCGGGGTCGGACGTGTCCTCGACGTTCGCCTTTACGACGATCTCGCCCTGTCGCGACTGGACCCGGACGTACTCCTGGTCGCTGATTCCCAGCTGGTCGGCCATCTCAGGGTGGATGGTGATGAAGCTCTCCGGAACGTGGTCCATCAGCGTCCCGACCCGGCGGGTCATCGTGCCGGTGTGCCAGTGGTAGAGCACCCGCCCGGAGGAGAGCGTGAGCGGGTACTCCTCGTCGGGCATGGCCGGCGGACTCGCGTAGTCGGCGGGGACGAACCGCGCCTTCCCGTCCTCGAAGTTGAACTCGTCCTCGTAGAGGTACGGCGTCCCCGGATCGTCCTCGTCGAAGCAGGGCCACTGGATGCCCTTCGTCTCCTCCTCGAGGCGCTCGTAGGTGACGCCGCCGTAGATGGGAACTAACTCCTTGATCTCGTCCATCACGTCGGCCGGCGAATCGTAGTCCCAGTCGTAGCCGAACCGCCTGGCGAGCTGGGTGAGGATCTCGTGGTCCGCCTTCGCCTTCCCCGGCGAGTCGACGGCGGGGCGGACGCGCTGGATCCGGCGCTCCGTGTTCGTGAACGTGCCGTTCTTCTCGGCGGCGGACGCGGCCGGGAGGATCACGTCCGCGTACTCGCCCGTTTCGGTCAGGAAGATGTCCTGGACGGCGAGGAAGTCGATCTTTCGCAGCGCTCCCTCGACGTTGTCGACGTCCGGCTCCGAGAGGACGGGGTTCTCGCCCATGATGAACATCCCGCGGAGGTCCCGGTCGGAGATGGCGTGGAACTGTTCGGGGAGCCGAAGGCCAATGTCGTTCGGCGGGCGGACGCCCCACTCGTCCTCGAACTTGTCCAGCACCTCGTCGTCGCCGAGGTCCTGGTAGCCGGGGAGGGTGTGCGGGGCCGGTCCCATGTCGCCGCCGCCGCCCTGGACGTTGTTCTGCCCGCGGAACGGCGAGAGCCCGGCGCGGGGCTTGCCGAGGTGGCCCGTCACCAGCGCGAGGTCGGCGATTGCCAGCACGTTCCGCGTCCCGGTGGTGTGCTGGGTCAGCCCCATCGCCCAGCCGAAGATACAGGTGTCAGCGGTGGCGATCGTCTCGGCGGCCTTCTTCAGCTCCTCGGCGGGGACGGCCGTCAGCTCCTCGACCTTCTCGGGCGTGAACGGCTCGACCTTCTCGACCAGGTCGTCGAAGTGCTTCGTCCGCTCCTCGACGAACTCCTCGTCGTGGAGGTCGTTCTCGACGATGTACCGGATCATCCCGTTGATCCACGCCACGTCCTCGCCGGGGGTCGTCCGGACGTACTGGTCGGCGTGCTCGGCCATGCCGATCTCGCGCGGATCGAAGACGATGAGGTCCGCGCCGTCGCGGACGTTCTGCTTGATTCGCGTGGCGAGAACGGGGTGGGATTCGGTCGTGTTCGAGCCGGTGATGAGGTAACAGTCGGTCTTGCCGATGTCCTCGTTGATCCGGTTGGTCATCGCCCCGTAGCCGACCGTCTGCTGCAGCCCCGCCACCGTCGAGGAGTGACAGAGCCGGGCGCAGTTGTCGACGTGGGGCGTTCCGAGCACCTGCCGGGCGAACTTCTGGTTGAGGAAGTTCTCCTCGTTGGTCGTCTTCGACGACGAGATGACCGAGAGCGCCTCGGGGCCGTACTCGTCTCGAACCTCCGAGAGCCCCTCGTAGACGCGCTCGAGCGCTTCCTCCCACGTGGCTTCGCGGAAGCCGTCGCGGCCGACGGGGCCGTCGGGGGCGTCTTCCTTCCGGATCAGCGGCGTCTCGAGTCGGTCGGCGGCGTCCACGTAGTCGTAGCCGAACTTCCCCTTCACGCAGGTGGAGAAGTCGTTCGCCGGCGTCGAGTCGGGGTCGGCGGGTCTGACGCCGAGCACCTCGCCGTCCTTGCCGTAGAGGTCGAAGCGACAGCCCACCGCGCAGTAGTTGCAGGTGGTCTCGGCCTTCGTGACCCGCGAGAGGCGCGCGTCGCCGACGGTCGTCGCGACGTTGAACAGCTGTCCGGCCGACATCGTCTCGCTGGCGATCTCCTCGGCGACGTGTTCGACCTCCTTGAGCGCGCGGTCGCCGACCCCCTTCGCGGCGTCGCCGGCGTGGCGCTTCGCGTCAACGGCGCGTGCCTTGGCGATCGACATGAAGCGGGCGATTCCCGAGCGATCCTCGGCCGCGTCCTCGAGGTCGTAGGGAATGTCGCGGTTCGGGGCCTCCGTCCGGTCGGCCGTCTCCGCCTTCGGGCTCTCGAGGACCTTCCCGATGGAGTTCTCCTGGGTGAACCCGGGCAAGGGCATCGTCGCGGCGTCGGTCAGGCCCTGTTCGACCAGCGCGCCGGTCGGACAGACGGTGGCGCAGTGACCGCAGGAGACGCAGGTGGAGTCGTCGAACGTCTCCTCGCCGTTCTGGAAGGCGATGCGGGTGTCCTGGCCGTTGCCCTCCATGCGGAGGACGCCCTCGACCTGCACGTCGTTGCAGGCCTCGACGCAGCGGTTACAGAGGATGCACTTGTTGCGGTCGATCTGGATGGCAGACGACGTGTCGTCGAGCGGTTCGTACTGGTCGCGGTCCTCGAAGACGTCCCAGCGGGGCTCCTCGACGTCCTGCTCGATGGACGTGTCCTGGAGTTCGCAGCGGCCGTTCTGCCCGCAGGTCGTACAGCGCAGATTGTGGTCCGACAGCTGGAGATCGAGGTTCACCTCCCGCGCCTCGGCCGCGTCGTCGGCGTCGGTCCGGACCGTCAGGCCGTCCTCGGCCGGAAACGAGCAGGCCGGAACGAGGCCGTGTTCGTCCGTCTGGACGGTGCACGTCCGGCACTCGCCCCGCGGCCCGATCTGGTCGGCCTGTTCCGTGTCCCGGTCGTAGTAGCAGAGCGCCGCTACCTCGTCGCTCGTCTCCGTCGACTCGAGCGCGTCGATGATCGTCGATCCCGGCGACACCGCCGTCGCGGTGCCGTCCACCGTGAGGTGGGTCATTCGGTCGCCGTCGCTCGTGACGTCGGGGTCGTTGGCGGTACCGGTCTCGAACTGCTCGGTGAGCGGCGTGCTCGGCCGCGGATCGGTGACGTCCGGCACCGACGGGAGCCGTTCGACCGGCGTCGGACGCCGCTCCGTCTCCGCGTCGTCGACGTAGCTTCCCGGACTCTTGCCGCTCATCGTTTCCCTCCGACTTCACACTCGCCGCTGGGACAGCGGCCCTCGGCGTGGGCGGTCACTTCGCGCTCGAACTCGCTCATTCCCGTAACCGCCGGGCGGACGGCCGAACGGCCGAACTGGCAGAGGCTCGTCTCGCCCATCACGCGAGTTAGTTCGCGAATCTTTGCGTCCTCGTACTCGCCGTCGTAGACGTCTCGAAGCATGTTCGTGAGCTGTTTGGATCCTTCTCGGCAGGTGACGCAGCGGCCGCAGTTCTCCTCCATCGCGAAGTTCGTCCTGCGTCCGGCCGTCGCGAGGACGCAGTGCTCGTCGTTCAGCAGTTCGACCACGCCCTCCGTCCCGAGTTCGGCACCCGCGAGGGCGGGCACCGACGGGGAGTGCGAGAGCGACCTGGTGAAGCCGCCGAACTGGCCGCCGACGCAGGCCATCTTGAACTGTCCGTCGAGCTCGACGGCCTCGCGCACGTCGGCGAGGCTCCCGCCGGTCGGCAGTTCCACGGTCGCCGTCGCGTCGACGTCCCCCGTCACGGTGACGAGACGGGTTCCGGGGTCGGCGTCGTCGGCGTCGAACGTTTCGGGGTGCAACATCGCCTGGCGGAGCTGTGCCATCGTCCGCGGCGTGTGGATGACGGTCGGCCGCCCGTACAGTCCGTGCTCGGCGGGCGAGGGCGGGCGAAGGCGAGCCTCGAGTCGGTCGTTCCCCTCCATCGCCTCGAGCGCCATCGTCGGCTCGCCGGCGATATATTGGTTCGGTCCGACGACGACCTCCGGTCCCTTCTCCCTGTCGAGTCGCTCGTAGAGCGTCTCTTCGACGGCCCGCGCGGCCTCGTGGACGCGCTCGCGCGCCCGGTCGTCGGCCTCGTTACAGTAGACGACGACGTCCGTCGCCCCGACCAGTTCGGCGACGGCCAGGGCCCCGTCGAGGACCTCGCCCGGCGCGGACTCGAGAAGCGTCCGATCGGTCTCGTTGCGGTCGTCGCTGTCGTTCGCGTTCACGACGACCACCGGGTCGCGAGCGTCGTCGTCCGCGTCGGCCGCGTCGCCGGCGACGTTCCACTCCTCGGTGACGGGTTCGTCGGTGCTCCAGTCCCCGCGCCCGCGACCTAACAGTCCGACGTCGCGAACGCGCGACCGGGCGTCCGCCGGGCGGTCGCTCGCCAGTTCGGCCGCCGACTCCTCGGGAGCCGACGCGGGCTCGATCCAGCCACACCGGCCGAGCACGCGTCGCCGACCCACGGACAGCGGCCCGTCGTCCGGCGTCGGCAGCGACGACGGCTCCGGGTCGTGCTCGACGACCGCGGCCGCCTCGTCGGTCGGGAGGTCGCCCCGCTCGAGCGTTTTTACTAGCGACTCGAGCCGCCCCGTGACCGGCGCCGGATGGAACGTCGTCCGACCGTCGCGCGTCAGCAAGACGAGCGGTTCGTGACTCCGGATTCCGGTGGGTCCCGTTTCGACGACGCGAGCGTCGTCCGCCGCCGAGCGAATCTCGTCGAGCGCGCGCTGCTTCCGCCGTCTGCTCTTCGATCCGGCAGAAATACGAATACTGACCTCTCCGGCAGTTGAATCGCTTCGTTCACTCATTAGCCACCCGTCGGACAGCACGATACGAAAAACTACGGCATGAAAAACGGTGAGGGAGGGAGTATATCATCGTCTGTGTGATAGAACGGCGCCGGTCCGCCCGCCTCCGTCAGAAGGGGGGCTCCAGCGTCGACTCGTTCGCGCGGCGGGTTCCGAGCACCAGCAGGGCGAGTGCGGCTACCAACGTACCGAGGACCAGTAACAGGGCCCGTCCGCGTCGGTTGCTCGCAGGCTGGGCTCGGTCGTCTTCCGGCGGCGTTCGGTCGCCGAACATGACCTACCGTTCTCGAGCGTCACGGATAGGTTTTCCCGCTGTATAGTAACGCTCTACGGTACTCGAGCACGTCACCGACGAATCCGTCGAATCGGCGCTCTCACGCGGCGTCCGGCGGTCGATCGTTCGGGTCGTGCCGATCGCGCGGCCGCTCGACCGAGTCGAGTTCGGTTTTACGGTAGTCTCGTGCGTCCGCAACCGCCGTAACGCCGACGAGAGCGAAGATGCGACCCGGGTTCAGTCTCCAACGGCTTCCCGCTCGGTCGCGTGCGCGGACTCCCGGACGTCCTCGATCTGGTAGTACAGGATGCCCACGGCGATCAACCCGACGACGAGCGCGGCGGTGACGATGTAGAAGGCCATTACGTAGCTGTTGGTCCGCTCGACGATCTCGGAGATGAGCAGCGGTCCCGCGACGCCGGCCGCGCCCCACGCCGTCAGCGTGTAGCCGTGGATGGCGCTGAGTTCCTTCGTCCCGAACAGGTCGCCGAGGTACGCCGGCAGGCAGGCGAACCCGCCGCCGTAGGCCGAGATAACGAGGAACAGGAGGATCGCGAACAGCCAGACGTGAGTGATCTGTGGCATCAGCAGGAACGCGGCGATCTGGAGCCCGAAGAACGTCCCGTACGCGGTCGTCCGACCGATGTAGTCGGAGATCGTCGCCCAGACGAGGCGACCGCCGCCGTTGAAGATTCCGATGATACCGACGATCGACGCCGCCGTCGCCGCTTCGGCTCCCGTGATGGCCTGCGTCATCGGCGACGCGACGGACAGCAGCATGATCCCGGCCGAGATGTTGATGAACATGATCAGCCAGACGAGGTAGTACCGCGGCGTCCGCAGCGCCTCCCTGGCGGTGAGTTCCTCGAGGTCGGTGTTGACGGAGACGCCCTTCTTGTTGTCGGTCTCGATCTCGCTCTCGTCGACCCCTTCGGGGACCCAGTCGGCCGGCGGCTTCTTCATATAGCTCGCGCCGGCGGCCATCAGGAGGAAGTAGCCGACGCCGAGCGCGTAAAACGTCGACGGAATACTCGCGGTCTCCATGATGTAGTTCGCGATCGGTCCGGTCACGAGCGCGCCGGCACCGAAGCCCATCACGGCCATTCCGGTCGCCATCCCCCGCCGGTCGGGGAACCACTGGACGAGCGTCGAGATCGGGGCGATGTATCCCAGCCCGATGCCGATACCGCTAATCACGCCGAACGTCAGGAGGAATCCGACGTAGCTCCCTATCTGTACGCTGAACCCCGCGCCGACGGTCCCGAGACCGAAGGTTCCGGCGGCGATCAGTCCCGAGATTCGCGGGCCGTGGTCCTCGACGAAGCCGCCGAGGAACGCCGCCGACAGCGCGAGGAAGACGATCGAGACGGTAAACGCCAACGAGACGTCGGAAATCGCCCATCCCAGTTCGGCGCGCAGCGGGTTCTGGTACACGCTGTACGCGTAAATCGAGCCGATCGAGAGGTGAATCGCCACGGCCGAGGCCGCGATCAGCCACCGGTTCTTGTCGGCATCAGTCTGTACCATTTACCATTGCGTATCGGATTACCGGATAAATTCTCAAGGCCCGCGTTTGCTCGGTCGGCAGCTCAAGAAAATCCTGCTTCCTCGAGGAACGCGCTGTACGGTCCTATATCGCCCACTCCCGTGAACGAATGTGTTCGACGACGAGCGCGCACCCGCTCGGGGCGACACACGGAGTCGAATAATTATCAGAGTACTTTCAAAGGATATGTCAGCCTCGTATTAGCTATTCCAGTTAGCGTCGTTCATTAGTTGTAAGAGAAGTTCTATCGGGAAAATCGAGATACTCTTCGAAGCCGAATTTCAATGGATCCAGTACTTCTCACCGGTCCTCGCCACCAGCGTCTGGAGGCGCGAGCGTTCCGGGCGGCCGATCGGATCGCCGGGGACTCGATCGGGAGTATCTGCTACCTGACGCGGAACGACGCTCGACGCAGCCGCGTCGCGGACAGCGGGCCGAGTCGTGCGAGTCGTTTCGACTCCGCACTGAGACGCTCGAACGGGCCGGAGCGAAGCGGCTCCTCCACGTCGCCTGTACGAGAGCGCGGGATCGGATCCTGCTGTGTGGCGTCCACTCTCCCGTTCGATCATCGAACAAAAGCACCGAGAACGCCGGTTCGAGCTAACGACCCGCCGGTTCCTGGCGATTATAGTTCGCTCAAATATAGGCGCTGCAGGCTCGCGTTCGACCCTCGAACGAATCGCGCTTTGAGGCGTGGGACAGTCGAAAGCGTAGGTTCGAGAGAGCGACATTCTGACGACTGTCTACTGTAGTTGCAACTTCCGTGCGAGATGCAACGCGCGTATCCATCGTGCGAGGTCAAGCGAAGCAGGGTTCATCTCGCTCGAAGTCACGAAGGCATGAGAATACAGCCGCAGTCAATGGTGCCTCTTTTCAGCCGCGATGATTACTCGGGTCGGTCCGCGGGCCTCACTGCTCCACCCGGCTGTCGAGTCGCGTAGAATCCGCCTTGATCGACGCGTAGATCCGTTCGGCCCACTCGCGGGCCATGGGCGAGTCCGTATCGACGAACACCTGCATCAGCCCTGTGTCATCGTCGTATCCGCCGAGCCCGACGCGTTCGTCGAAGATCGCTAGTCCGTAGGGGAGTTTTTCGCGGGTCCGAATGGATAACTGTCCGCGATCGACTGCCTCGGTCATGCGGGTCGGGTACGTTTCGTATACTTTATCTGCAATGTGTGGCATGTAAATAAGTTCGGCCTCGGTACCGTCGAATACTCGCTGGTAGAACTTACCTATCATCAATGGCGCCAGATGTGTCGTGTTGAACCCCCGGAACGTCTCCGACTCGCTGACGAGCGAAATAAACCGCTCGACCGGCCGGTCCGGAACGGCCGGTTCCGCGACCGTGACGGTCGCATCAATCATCGGTTCGATGGCGAACTCCGCGTGGTGCGGACAGATCACGTCCAGCAGCGGTCCCATCCGGTGGACCGTGCTCACGTTCGCCTCGAACCGGAGTACCTCGTCGGTGACCGCTTCGCCACGTCCCGTCAACTGGAACCGGCCGTTAACCTTCTCGACGAACCCCTGTTCGTCGAGCCATTTTGTCAAGCGGTGGCTCGTCGCCCGCGAGACGTCGAGGCGTTCCTCGATCTCGCGGCGATCCAGTGGCTCCGCTCGGAGTGCTTCGAGAACCGGACCGTGCCGGACGATGTCGCCGAGATGGTCTGGGTCGGCGCGGTCCCCCGCAGCGTCGAGGCGCTTGCCGAGATATTGCTGGTTCCGCGCGTTCTGCATGACCGCCTCCACGATCGGCGACGCCGGTGGATTGAACGCGAGTTGGTGGTCTTCGGGAGATCCCATGTCATTCACTAGCCTGGGGTACGGTGTCACGAGTAGTAATTCTATCCCGCACACGACGCGAAATCCCTCTCACGTCCTGAAACGCCATTTCACGCCGTCGAACGTCGTTACCGTGGATGAGGCCAATAGGTCTGCAGCCCACAGTTCAGGCATGGCACCGCCGACTATCGCCGACGAACCGATCGACGAAGAAAAATTAGACGAAGTCGTCGGAATGGCCGTCAACGAACTCGGAGCGGCCTATTACGCGCCACTGATCGTCATCGGCGACAGGCTCGGCCTCTACGAGGCGCTGGCCGATAGCGGACCACTCCTGCCCGCCGAGTTGGCCGAGCGGACCGATACCGTGGAACCCTACGTCACCGAGTGGCTCGCTGCGGGAGCGGCTGGCGGATACGTTACCTACGACCCTGAGACGGGCCGTTACAACCTCACGCCCGAGCAGGCGGCGCTGCTGGCCGACGAAGACAGCCCCGCGTTCATCGCTGGCGGGTTCCAGGGTCTAATGGGCTATCAGAAGAGCCTCTCGGAGCTCGAAGCTGATTTCCGGATCGGCGAGGGCGTGGGCTGGCACGAGCAGGACGAGGACGTGTGTCACGGCACCGAGCGCTTCTACCGGCCTGGCTATGAGACTAATCTCGTCGAGGAGTGGATCCCCGCGCTCGATGGAATGGACGGGAGGCTCAGGGCGGGTGCTCGCGTGGCCGATGTGGGCTGTGGTCACGGTGCATCGACGATCGTCGTAGCCGAGGCCTACCCCGATTCGGAGTTCGTCGCCATCGATTACCACGATCACTCGATCGAGGTGGCCCGCGAGCGAGCCGAAGACGCTGGTGTCGCAGACCGTATCAGTTTCGAGGTGGCGACCGCGAAGGAGTACAACGGGTCCGACTACGACCTCGTGATGATGTTCGACGCGTATCACGACATGGGTGATCCGGTCGGCGTGGCGTCACACGTCCGGGAGACGCTCGCCGACGACGGGGCGTGGGTGTTGGTCGAGCCGTTCGCCAACGATCGGGTCGAGGAGAACCTGAACCCGGTGGGCAGGGCGTTCTACTGCGCCTCGACGCTGGCCTGTATACCGAACTCGCTCGACCAGGGCGGCGACCCGGTCCTGGGAGCCCAAGCTGGCGAAGCGCGTCTCCAGAAGGTAATCACTGAGGGCGGGTTCACGCGGGTCCGTCGAGCGACTGAGACGCCGTTCAACCTCGTGCTCGAAGCCAGACCGTGATGACAATTCCACCCCAACTGTCGGCGGTTCAGCTCGTACTACCGAGCACGATGGTAGTGCTACTGGGTGTTCTGCTGGTCGCCCCGACGCTCGGCGGTCCGGACGGGTTGCTGGCACCGTTGGATTCGTTCCGCGCACTCGAACCGTACCTCGCCGACCGTCCGACCCTCTCTTCGACTCAATTGTCTGTAACGCGATCGATGCCTCGGTGAAGTCCGTGGACTGACACACGTCCGCTTCCTAACTCCGACGCTTTGTCCATCAGCCGCTGGATAAGATTCTTGCTTATATGGCCATACACGTCGATGGACTCGAGGTCGATGAACTCGCCGACCGGAGGGTACTTCGGGCCCGCAACCTCCATGTGTGACTCCAACGAGGCCTGATCAGCGTGCATATGCATAACGGTCATTCGACGGCCGTCGGCACTGAAGTAGACGTTGTACGCCAGTATCTCCGACTCGTTGGCCTCGACGAAATCCACCAACTCCCGACTCGTTCGACATCGTTCCCAGTCACATTCAACATACCGATGACACGCCGCTTCCGAACTATTCGACGGACAATACAGCATCTCCGCCGGCAGAGACGAGGAAGGGATCGGAGACGAGATCGCTCTCGTCCTTCGAGACAGCTGATGGGGAACAGTGAGCCGTATAAAGACGGTTCGGCTATCTTGATAAACGGCCGAACGGCGAACCGGTACATGAACGGCGAGTCGATTCACCAATAAGGAGGACGGAGTGCGTTCCGAACCCTCCGACTCCGGAACTGAGGACAGCAGAGATCAACCATTTGGTTCAAACTTGTTTTCGGCCAGTTCCGATGTTTCGAGAGTAAATTAGCGGATCGGAATCGTCCAATTCGACTGAGCGTTGCGCCAGCGTTATGTTGCTGTGCCGAGTGGTTTGCTCCGCCGAATCCCATGACGGAGGCGATCCGCGTAACGCGACGTGATGAACTCTCCTGAGCGTCTCGCAGAATGATGGGCGCTGCAGGATTTGAACCCGCGACAGCTTGGTCCGAAGCCAAGTACTCTGTCCAGACTGAGCTAAGCGCCCTCACCACGTTCGTTTCCGTCGGTTCCGTATAAGTCACTCGATTCTTATCCGTTCTGAGAGTCGTCAGCACACTCGAGCGAACCGAACCCCTCTCGATCACGCGTTCCCAGTCGGTGAAAATCAGCTCCGAAGGTCTTCGTAATCGAAATCGAACGGTCGGCTGTCCCATGACGGTGAACGAGACCTCGACACCCACTGGCGAGCAACCGAGAGACGCAACCCTCGAGTTGCGCACCGACGACGAGCGGGTCTGGACTGCCACGCCCGTCGACGCGTCCAAAGATGAGCGGGTGAGCGCGTGGCTCTCGGTCGCGGACGAAGACCTCTGTGATCTCGAGGCGTGGCGATAACGGCGGGCGTGATACGGAGCGGTGGCTGCGCGTCGCGGATCCCGTACTCCTCGTCGCCAACGAATCGCGGCGAACCGGTCGTTCGCTGGCAGATCGTACCGTTTAACCGCTCCGCCTGAGCAGATGCGGCCATGACAGCGGGGGAGACGCTCCGTGGATTGCTCGAGCTGACGCGGCCGGTAAACGTGATCGCCGCGAGCGTGCTGACGTTTATCGGCGCGTTCGTCGCCGGGGGCGTGATCACACATTCGCTCGAGGTGGCGACAGCAGCGGCAGCGACGGGGCTGGCGGTCGGTGCCGGGAACGCGATCAACGACTACTTCGATCGGGAGATCGACCGAATCAACCAGCCGGACAGGGCGATCCCTCGAGGCGCGGTCAGTCCGCGGGGAGCACTCGTGTTTAGCCTCGTGCTCTTTCTGGGCTCCGTCGGCCTGGCGCTGACCCTCCCCCTGCTGGCCATCGTGCTCGCGGGAATCAACCTCGTCGCGCTGGTCGCCTACACGGAGGTGTTCAAGGGGCTCCCGGGGCTCGGCAACGCCCTGGTCGCCTACCTCGTCGGGAGTACGTTCCTCTTCGGCGCCGCGGCCGTCGGCGAGATCGGACCCGCGGCCGTCCTCTTCCTGCTGGCGGCCGTCGCAACGCTGACACGCGAGATCGTCAAGGACGTCGAAGACCTCGAGGGGGACCGCGAGGAGGGGCTCAACACGCTTCCGATCGCGATCGGCGAACGACGCGCCCTGCTCGTCGCGACGGTGCTGCTCGTCGTCGCCGTCCTCGCGAGTCCGCTCCCGTACCTCCTCGAGTACTTCGGGACGGCGTACCTCCTGTTGGTGCTTCCGGCCAACGCGATCATGCTCTACGCGGCCTACGAGAGCTTCGAGGATCCGACGGCGGGACAGTCCCACCTCAAGTACGGGATGTTTCTCGCCGCCGTCGCGTTCATCGCCGGCCGCGCCGCCCTCGAGGCCGCTGCGATGGCCTGAGTACACGATTCGAGCGATCGACGGTCGACGACCGTTCGAATATCATGTATAATCAAAAGTATTATAACTAAGTTGGTGTATTTTCACACCAGACACTCGAGTCCGCAGCGGTTATAGCAGTTATCCGTCCAATAGCTGCGGAGAGAGTGAGTGAATGTCTGGTATGTATGAACTAGCAGACGTCCTTCCGGATACCGAAGTCGACGCCGGGACGAACGTGCTCGTCGCGGGTCCGCCACTGACGGGGAAGCGATCGATCGCCCTCAGCATCCTCGAGAGCGGTGCGAACCGCGGCGATGGATCGATCGCCATCACGACGAAAGACAGTGCCGACGTCGTTCTCGCGAAACTGCCGGAGGATGCCGACGTTGGCGTCGTCGATTGCGTGACGAAACAGCGCGGAGTCGGTGCCGTCGAGGACAACTCGCGGGTCAAGTACGCGTCGTCGCCGGTCGACATGACCGGGATCGGGATCAAACTCTCGGAGTTCCTCCAGGAGTTCTACGACCGACGGGAGCTACCGCGAAACCGCGTGCTCCTCCACTCGATCTCGACGCTGCTGATGTACTCGGACCTCCAGACGGTGTTTCGGTTCCTGCACGTCTTCACCGGTCGCATTCAGAGTGCGAACGCTCTCGGCGTCTACGTCATCGACTCGACGTCCCACGACGACCAGACGATGAACACCCTCAAACAGCTGTTCGACGCGGTCATCGAAGTCGACGAGGGCGAGGAAGCTACCCCCGAGATTCGGACGGCGGGCCTCTCGAGGTAACCATCCCCGGAGCCACACAACGTTTACCGCTGGCGACGATAGGTCTGCCATGCCAGTGAACGCGCCCGATCAGCTTCGGGAGATTCTCGCCGCCGAGACGATCGCCGTCGTCGGCTGCTCGAGTACGCCGGGGAAACCGTCCCACTACGTCCCGAGCTACCTCGTAGAACAGGGGTATGACGTGATCCCAGTCAACCCCCACGCCGAGGAAATCTTCGGCCGGCGCGCGTACGACGCGCTCTCGGACGTCGACAGGGAGATCGACGTCGTCTGTATCTTCCGGCCGAGCGAGGAGGTCGACGGTATCGTCGACGAGGCGCTCGCTCGTGAGGACGTCGACGCGATCTGGGCCCAGCAGGGGATCCGGGACGACGAGGCGGCTGCTCGCGCCGAGGAGGCGGGACGAACCGTCGTTCAAGACCGGTGTATGAAAGTCGACCATCGCCGACTCGTCGCATGATGGCGGCGATCACAGCGGAGCGCGATCGACGCGCGGTCGCACCCTCGAGTTGCTCGGGCACCCGCAAGAACTACACACAGATATTCGTAGGTTTACCTCCCCACCGACAGAGACTTATCGGCCAGAAGAGTACGGGAACATAGAATGTGTGAACGGTCTGGGGATTGTTCGAACGAAGAGACCTGTCAGCTCGTACTCAGGAACGAGCGGACGGGGATGGAGATGGTCGAGTATCACTGCAAGGCACATCTCGTCCTCCGGGTCTGGGAAGTCGAACAGGAGGATACGCTAGACGTTGTCGACGCCGAAAAATTATACCAGTAGACCGTCACGCTCCCCGCGGAAGGTCGCTGCGCTTCGCTACGACGTCCACTCCTCGAACGAGCGATAGATCCCCTTCGAGAGGTACCGCTCGCTCGAGTCGGGAAACAACGTCACGATCGTCTCGTAGGGCGTCTCGAGTTCGCCCTCGTCGATCCGTCGGGCGACGCGTTTGGCGGCCACGCTGGCCGCACCGGCGCTCGAGGCGACGAGGTGACCTTCCTCGCTGGCGAGCCGCTTGAGTTCGTCGTGAGCGTCCGAGTCGGCGACGGCCTGGATTTCGTCCACGAGTTCGGGATCGAACAGTTCGTTGGTCTCGGTGTCGTGCGTGCCGATCCCCTCGGTCTTGTACTCGTCTTCCTCGCGGTCCTCGTCGAAGAGTTCGCCGTACACTGAGCCCTCGGGCTCGACGGCGGTGACGTGGGTCTCGGCGTCCTGCTCGAGGGCGTAGCGGGCGATCCCCATCAGCGTCCCGGCGGTTCCACAGCCGGCGACGACGGCACCGACCTCGCCGTCGAGCGCCTCGTAGATCTCGGGTGCGGTCGTCTCGTAGTGTGCCTCCGTATTCAGGGGGTTCGAAAACTGCTGCGGGACGGCAGCGTCGTCCAGTTCCTCAGCGAGCTGGTGGGCGCGGTCGATCGCGCCGCCCATTCCGTCCTCCGTGGGCGTGTTGATAACCTCCGCACCGAGGGCGCTCATCAGTTGCTGTTTCTCGAGGCTGAACCGCTCCGGAACCACGAAGATCGCGTCGAGGCCGAGCTGTCCGGCTGCGATCGCGAGCCCGATTCCCGTGTTGCCGGCCGTCGGTTCGATCACCGTACCGCCGGCCGGCACGTCACCGCGTTCGAGCATCCGTTCGAGCATGTAGCGGCCGATGCGGTCTTTCACGCTCGCGCCGGGGTTGAACGACTCGAGTTTGGCGTAAATCCGGACGTTTCCGGGCGTTTCGTGGAGGCGGACGAGCGGCGTCCGACCGATCGTCTCGAGCACCGAGTCCACCGGTCGCTCGTGGGTCGTCATCGTGCTGGCAAATGTTGCCCCCATTGTTAGGTCTTGCTATCCGGTGCATTTCGCCGGACGGCCGCGCCGCTATCCGGGTAGGCGGTGGATCGGAAGATGTTCGTCAGCGGCTACTCAGCGGTCGTGTCGCCCGGGCTGGATTGCTCGTCGCGGTTCTCGGTGGCGTCATCTGCCTCGCCGCCCTCGCCGTCGAGTTCGGCCTGGTCGATCGCCGCGTCGGCGAGAATTTCCTCGCCGTCGATCCCCTGCTCCTCGGCGATCGCGAGCAGCAGTTCGCGCTGTTCGGTTAGCTGGTGGTCGTTCCGACGGACGGTCTCGTGAGTGTTCTCGACCTCGCCCTCGAGGTTGATGATACGCTGCTGGAGTTCCTGGACCTGCTTGTACATCGCTTCGGCCCGCTCCGACAGACCCTGGATCTTCTTTGCGGTGCTTCCAAGTCCCATGAGCGGCCTTTGGGGGCCATCCTAGTTGGGCCTTTTCCTCTTCTGCGACTACGGAGTGCCGCCGTCCGCGCGGCAGCGACCGGAGAGCGTCGGCCTCGACGACGTGCTCGAGGATGCCGAGAGCGAAGGGGAACCGGGAGAGATCGTCCCTTCCCGCACTACCGGTTCGCCGCGATCGCCGTCCAGCGGTGCCAAGTGTGGGTCCTTGCACTGTCCCCACCAAGAGGGATAGCCGTCCGCTGCAAAACCTGGATGTGACCGAATGATCGACGGCGACAGCGACGACGGATCGAACGCCCGGGGTGGGTAATGGTGGTTCGACTCACCTATCGAATTGCGGGCTACTTCGGTTCGCTACTACTCCTGATAAGCACGTACGCGTACGTCTACCACTGGGGAATGGCGACCCTCGAGAGCGAACCGCGAACGTGGTACCAGGCGCTCGAGGTGGTCTTTCACTCGATGACGACGACGGGGTACGGACAGGATGCACCCTGGCAAACCCTCGAGATGACGGCGCTGATGATGTTGATCCAGGTGACGGGCATCACCTACATCTTCGTCGCCGTCCCGCTGTTCGTCATTCCGTGGCTGCAGACGATCGTTCAGCCGACGCCGCCCGAGCACGTCAACGAACTCGAGGAACACGTCATTATCGTCGGCTACACCGATATCTGTGATACGCTCGTCGACGAACTCGAGGCGAGCGGGACCCCGTACGTGGTCCTCGAGGCCGACGAGAACCGCGCACAGGAACTCCATCAGGGTGGACTCACGGTTCTCCACGGCGATCCGAAGAGCGACGACGCGCTCGACGCGGCGCAACTCGAGGACGCGACCGCAGTCGTCGTCGACGCCACCGAACGCGAGTTCGTCAGGGCCGTCCTCACGGTCGAAAATCGTGATCCCGAAGCCTCGGTGCTCGTCCTCGTCACCGACCCGTCGCGGGCCCGGTACTTTCGCTACGCTGGCGTCGACGAGGTACTGTCGCCGAAACACCGGCTCGGAAAGGCCCTGGGCGACAGAGTCCGCAACGTGGTCAAGTCCGACCTCGGCGACGAGATCGAACTGGGCGAAGCGTTCGACGTCGTCGAGTTCCTCGTCGATCCGGACGCCGACCTCTTCGGCGAGACCGTCGCCTCGTCCCGCCGACTCGAACGGACTGGTGCGACCGTCCTCGGCGCGTGGGTTCGCGGCGACTTCGTCACGACGCTGTCCGAACGCGTCCGCATCGACCAGAACACTGCGCTGCTCGTAGCCGGAACCGAGTCGGAACTCGAGGCGGCTGCCGGCATGACGGGCTCGACGGGCAACCGCTACCGGACGGCAGACAGCCCCGTCGTCGTGATCGGCGCCGGACTCGTCGGACGGTCGGCGTACGGCACCCTCGAGCGCGCCGGGCTGGAGACCGCGGTCGTCGACCGCGAGGCCGGCGATCACGTCGACGTCGTCGGCGACGCGACGAACGAGGAGACCCTCCTCGAGGCGGGGATCGAGGATGCCGGAACGCTGGTGGTCGCCCTCGAGAGCGACGACGACGCGATTCTCACGGTACTTACCGCCCGCACGCTCAATCCGGCCATCGAGATCATCGTCGGGGCCAACACCGCGGATAGCGTGAATCCGCTACGAACCGCAGGAGTGGATTACGTTCTCGCACTCCCGAACGTCGCGGGGCGCATGGTCACTCTCCGGATTTTCGAACGCGAGGTCATGACGCTCGGAGACCGGCTACACTTGCGCCGGCTGGCAGCGCCCGAGATCGTGGGCGACGAACTCTCGACGGCGGCGATACGCCGGGAGACGGGGTGTACCGCCGTCGCACTCGAGCGCAACGGGGAGCTTCACACCGACGTCGACGGGGTGCGGTTCGGCGCCGAAGATTCACTCGTCGTTTCCGGGACCGACCGCCAGATCGCCCGGTTTCGGGAAGCCTACGGAATCGAACAGTGACCCGAACACCGCTGAACGACGGACACTCGTTCGTTCGTGATGGTGCGAAGGAAAATCCGTTTTCGAGGCGTACAGCCAGCTATGTCGGGTAATTCCGATTTCGATCCCGAGGACGCCGAGCAGAAGGAGATCGGCCGCGAGATGGTCGACCAGAGTACCGGTCTCGGCTCCGTCGCGGCACACCTCTACAGAGGCGAGATGGAACGCACCGTCGGATGGCGCGACCGACTCGACACCACCACCAACTGGGCGGTCACTGTCATGTCGGCGATCGTTGCGTACGCCTACTCCGGCGAGGTATCCCACGCGGTGATCCTCGCCGGGCTCATCATGGGCACCGTCTTCCTGTTCATCGAGGCGCGACGGTTCCGGGATTACGACATCTGGCGCTCGCGCGTCCGTATGCTCCAGGAGAACCTCTTCGCGAACGCACTCGACCCCTCCGAGGGCGTCGAACGCGACGCGTGGCGCGCGGAACTGAGCGGGGATTACCGCAATCCGACGCCGAACATCAGCTATCGCGGCGCGTTCAGCCACCGATTGCGCCGGGTCTACCTTCCACTGATGACCGCGATGCTGGTCGGCTGGGTCTTCCACATCTGGGCGTTCAATCCGGACGAATCGTTCCTCGAGAGCGCGTCGCTTCCGGGAATCGACGGCGTCTACGTCGTCGTCGCCGTCGCCGTCTACTACGTCACGTTGCTCGTCCTCGCCGTCCCGCTCTCGCGGAAGGAACGCGGGGAATCCGGCGCGGCGGACCACGGCGATCTCGAGTGAGCCCTGCCGTCGAGTCGAGCGAGAGCCGTCTCGAGAGGTCCGTTCGAGTCCGTCCTACCCGAGACTGACCGTCGTGCCCTCGAGCGATTACGGAGGCGAAAGGTCCTTAAGTCATAACCCGCTACGAGTAAGTGGATAGGTCGGGCAGTTTGGCCCTGCTCACTACCCGCGCTATGGTCATTAGCGGGGACCGAACGCCGCGGGCGTCCGGTCAGACCGACCGGGGCCCCGGGAGCCAACAGAGAAGCCTCGTCCGTCGGGGACAGCGGTCCACGATGGCCGTCCGCAGGGACGTCCCATCGTGGTTAGCCGGCGACAGCCCATCAGGCGCGGAAGCGAGCAGTGGACCGCCGGACACCTGTCGCTCGACGGGTCGCGGGGTGGAGAAGGCAACCGGGATTCCCCCGGGCGGAACGTCGGGCAACCGCGGCCCTCCACATTCATACTTCATACCGACGAAACCCCACAGAGCGGCCGCGCCGTTCGTTTTTCTCAATCGACGAGGGCGACTCATCCGATCGGGAGACGCATCGTCCCGGTGACCGCGGTCGGCGTCACCGGCCGCGCGTCGTGCCGACGAACTTTCGTTCCTTGCGTCGTCGAACCTCGCATGAGCGACGACGATCGCACGCTGCTGACGCGACGTCGTGCTCTCGTCGGCGGGGGATTCCTCGCGGTCGGCGGAGCCACGGCGTGGACGTTCCGTCCGGACCCGGTGAGCGACAGCGAAGGCTGGAGCGAACGCGCCCGTATGCCGACCAAGCGCGGCGAAATGAAAGGGGCCCGTCCTCGAGGACCGAATCTACGTCCCTGGCGGATTGACGGGGCTCGGAGACTCGACCGCCCGGACGGGCGTCTACGATCCGAACGCCGACGAGCGGGAGGGAGTTAGCTCGATGCCCGAACCGCTGAACCACCATGCTGCGGCAGCGCTGGACGGAACGCTCTACGTCGTCGGCGGGAACCGCGAGTTCGACGAGCCGCCCGAGGACCACGTCTTCGCGTACGATCCCGACGCCGACGCGTGGACAGAACTGGACCCGCTTCCCGAGGGACGCTGGGGGCACGAACTCGTCGCGTACGACGGTCGACTGTACGCTGTCGGGGGACGAACGACCGACACGCACGACTTACTGATCTTCGACGGCGAGGAGTGGGACCGCGGTCCCCCGATCCCGACGCCTCGCGATCACCTCGCCGACGAGGTCTTCGAGGACCGAATACTGGCCGTCAGCGGCCGCTGGGACGGTGAAAACGATCCGACGGTCGAGGCCTACGATCCCGAGGACGACGAGTGGGCGTCGATCGACGCGGAGCCGACCGCCCGCAGTGGCACCGCAGGGGCCGTCGTCGACGGACAGTTTCACCTCGGCGGCGGCGAGGACCCGTCGACGCTCACCGGCTGGACGACGGACGCCCACGAGGCCTTCGACGGCGAGGACTGGAGGGACGCGCCAGTCGTCCCGCTCCCGCTGCACGGCCCGACGGCGCTAACCCACGACGACGCCGTCTACGTCATCGGCGGCGCGTGGCGATATGGGCCCCTCTCCGTGACGGCCTGGAGCGATCGGACGTTCGTCTACGAACCCTGAACGGATCCGAGAGTCGTCGGCGCCCGAACGAGAGCTATCACGGAGCTCACCACTTCTCGAGAGAGCTGTCGCCTTCCAAGACGGGATCGCGAACCCACGTGGTGAGACCGACGCGTTCGTCGCCGGAGACGAATCTCCGAGTGCGTTCGTCGGATCCCGTCGAATCGATAGCGACTGTCCGCGCTCGGCCATCTTTGAAACCGCGTTCGAACCGGCAAAAAACGTTCCGCCGACGTCCGGAGTGCGCCTACTCGGCCGGCTGTCCGATCTGTTGGCGACCCTCGAACTCGAGTCCACCCTCGAACGTCCGGACAGGGTAGGGGATGTCGATCCCTTCCTCGTCGAACCGCTGTTTGACCGCGGTGATGTACTCGCCCCTGGTGCGGACGAAGTCCGCTCGCGAGGGGTCCGCGATCCAGATCCGTGACTGGAGGCCGACGTCGGAGTCGTTGAGTTCGGTCAGACGGACGGAGGGCGCAGGGTCGTCCATGATGTCCGGGTGGCGTTCGGCCTCTTCGATGATGACGTCGGTCGCCTGCTGAATGTCGTCGCCGTAGCCGATGCCGAAGACGAACTTCAGCCGGAGTTTCCCGCCGTCGACGGGGTTCTTGACGACGCCGCCGGTGAGTTCCGAGTTCGGTACCGTCAGCAGTTCGTTGTCGAAGGTTCGGACGCGAGTGACGCGGAGGCTGATGTCCTCGACGATCCCGGAGTAGTCGCCGCCGTCCCACTCGATCCAGTCGCCGATCCGGAACGGCTTGTCTGCGTAGATGAAGATTCCCGCGACGAAGTTCGAGATGACGTTCTGCATCGCCAGACCGACCGCTAGTGCCCCGGCCGCGGCGATGCCGGCCAGCGATACCAGGAAGTTCTCGAATCCGGCGAAGCCGAACGCGGCCGCGACCGCGACGAAGCCGATACCGAACTTCGTGAGCATCAACAGCGGATTTCGGGCGTGTTCGTCCAGACCCCGCTGATCGAACGCGCGATCGGCCAACGGCACGACGACCAGGCGGCCGATCGTCCAGACGACGACGAAGGCGACGACGAACCGGAGCGCCGCGATCACGCTCGCCGCGAGCGCCGCCGTGCTGAGTCCGTCGAGCTGTCCCAGTACCGAGCCGACGCTCATCGATACAGTACTGCCGTGTGCCCGCGGGTATCGACGAGTTCGGCGTTAACCTGGTCGGCGAGGTCGGCTGCCTTCTCCTCGGTAGAGCTACCGGCACGAGCCGCTCGCAGGAACTTCACCTTCACGAGGTCCTTGTCCGAGAGCTGATCGTTGAGTTCGTCGACGACCGACTCGATACCGCTCTTGCCGACCCAGACCGTGACGTCGAGGTCGTGGGCTCGGCGTTTGCGTTCCTCTTGATTCATAACCCCGCGTAACAGCGCGAGCGGTTTGAATCTTCGTAATACAGAATCTCCCCGCGTCGTGGGAGTTACACCGGTACCCTACTTCTCGTAGGGGTACCGCGCCTGGGCGCCGCAGTCGCAGGTCACGACGACGTGACCGTCCTGGAGTCGAACGCGAGCGTTCTTTCCCGGCCGAAGATACGCGTCACAGGAGTCGCAGGTGAACCGCCGAAACTGCCGCGGGAGCGTGAGCCGGTTTCGCTCCGCGACGCGGCGGGCGAGCCGGACGTACTCGCGGGCGCGGTCGTTCTCACCCGACGCAGCCGCCGCTCGAGCCAGTTCGTGGAGCCGTTCGATTCGCTCGGCGGCGACGTTCACGGGAACGTGTTTCACCGGTCGCCCTATTGGTGTTACGTTCCGGCGATGCGGCGGGCCGCGAGAACACGGTACCGATTTGATTCCGTCCGGAAACGCGTCGATCAGCAGCCTGCGCGTGCTCGACTACCTCGAGTGGCCCTCGCTGTTCGCCCGTAGCGGGACCGGAACCGCCCTCGACCACCTCGCTCGGGACTCGACCCAGCGTCGACGCTCGGCGAGCGGGCTCGCGAGTACCCACCGCCTCGAGCGAGTCGGAGCACGACTGTACAGGCGGTACCGCCGCCTCCGTGACCAGTACCGGTAGGCGCGAACTAAATGACAGTGGCAATGAGTATCACATTTATTTATCGATATATTGCCGAGCATAGAACACAAACTTGTTATATACCAGTGACGAACCGATCTACCAGAACGGAATGAATCGTAAGCCAACTAATTCTGGTGACAACGCGAGTCGCCGATCCGTTTTAGCCGCAGGTGCGTCCGGTCTCGCCCTCCTGACCAGCGGCTGTATCGACCGCGTTGGAAGCGTTGTCGGCCAGGATGTCACAGACCGCCTTGCCCTCTCCATCACGACGGTCCCCGCAGACAGCGACAGAGAAGCCGTACGGATCGCCCGCCATCTCGAGGCCAACCTCGAGGCCGTCGGCGCCGACGTCTCCATCGACATGCGGTCGCCCTCCGAGTTCCTGGAGACGATCCTGATCGACCACGATTTCGACCTCTACGTCGGTCGCCACCCAGGTGGCTTCGATCCGGACTTCCTCTACGGTGCCCTCCACTCCAAGTACGCCGACGAGTCCGGCTGGCAGAACCCCTTCGGGTTCGACGAGACCCAGCCCGAGATCCTGTTTGAGAACCCGTCTCCGTCCAAGAACCTGTCCGAGACCCCGCCTGGGGGGTCGTCTATGGACGAATTACTCGAGGAGCAGCGCCGGGCGGACACCGACGACGATCGCAAAGCCGTCATCGCCGACCTGCTCGCGGAGTTGGTCGAGGAGAAGCCGTTCGACCCCATATGCTTTCCCGAAGAATACCGGGTCGCCCGGACTGAACACTTCGGCACCTGGGACGCGAACGACGAGGACGACGGAGCGAGCGACGGATACCTTCCGACGCGACACGGGTTTCTCAACCTCGACCCGGAGCCCGGCGTCGACCGGTTGCGCGCGCTCATCACGGACACGCGGGCGACGCGCAACCTGAATCCGCTCTCGGCGACGATTCGGGATCGAGGAACGATCGTCAACCTGCTGTACGACTCGCTGCTGACCGAACGCGACGGCGAACTCGTGCCCTGGCTCGCCGAGTCCGTCGAGTGGGACGACGGCAGTCTCCACATCAAGCTCCGAGAGGAGTGTCCGTTCCACGACGACGACGAGGACGAGGAGACGGACAGATACGTGACCGCCGAGGACGTCGCGTTCACCTACGAGTTCCTCGCGGACACCTCGTACGGCGAAGCCGACACCCCCTCTCCTGCACCGCGGTACCGAAGTCAGACCTCGATGATCGACGATCCGAGCACGGACATCGTCGTCGAGGACTTTCTCGAGGACGACTCCTACGAGCTCCGAATCGACGTGGCGACCAATATCGAGTCCGTCGCCAGGCGTGCGCTGACCGTTCCGATCCTCCCGAAACACCTCTGGAAGAATCAGGTCGACTCCCGCACCGAGAGCGCGGACGCTCCGCAGGGAAAGTGGGGACTCGTCACGATGAGCAACATCCCGGCTACCGGCAGCGGTCCGTTCCGCTTCCAGGACAACAGCCCGCGCGAATCGCTCACGCTCGAGCGCTTCGAGGACCACTTCACGCGGGACGACGACGACCTTCCCGACGCCGACGTCGAGTCGATCAAGTTCGGGATCGACCCCGGTAGCACCGCGGTCGAGCGCGTCGCAAACGACGGCGCAGACGTTACGGCCTCGATGCTCAGTACGCACGCGCTCAAGGGCAGACTCGAGGGCGACGAGGAGTGGCTCGACGGCGACGAGGCGTCCGAAACGAGGTGGATCGGACCACGGCAGTCGCGAATGTTCTACCACGTGGGGTTCAACACCCGGACTGAGGCGTTCAGTGACTCCAGCGTTCGACACCTCGTCTCCCGGTTGCTCGACAAGTCGTGGATCATCGAGGACGTGTTCGGCAATCACGCAGAGCCCGTCGCGGTTCCGTTGTCCGACGAGTGGGTTCCCGATGCGCTCGCGATGGACGAAGACGACGAGGATCCGGTGACGCCGTTCTTCGGATCCGACGGCGAACTCGACGTCGACGCGGCGCGGGACGCCTTCGCGACCGAGTTCCGGTACGACGATCAGGGACGGCTTCTCAGGAACGATGATACCTGAGGCGACGATACTTACCGAGGTATTGACGCAGCTCGTCGTCGTCGTTGCACTCGCACTCCTGATCTCGATTCCCCTCTTCGTCGGCCGCGAGCGACTGCTCGAGACGAAAGCAACGTGGCCTACCCGGATCCGCGTGTCCGGGCCGGCGATCGTTCTCCTGGCTATCGTGCTGGTGATCAACAGGGTTATACGCTGGCGAGCGGCGGCCATCTCCGACGAGATCGGCTACCACATGACCGAGACGTTCTACCGCTTCGAGGGAGAGTTCGTCCTGGTCTTCCAGTCGATCGCGACCGACGAGCTAACGATGTACTTCTCGGCGATCTACATCTACGGCTACACGTTCATGCTCGTCTTTCCGGTCATCGCGTACTTCGTGCTCTCGGATACCCGGATCTTCCGGCAACTGCTGACCGCGTACTCGCTCAACTACGTCATCGGGCTCAGCCTCTACCTGCTGGTCATCGCCTACGGCCCGCGAAACGTAATGCCCGAGGTGCTGGAGGTGACGATGCTGTACGACAACAGTCCCGAGTACCAGCACCTCACGCGGGAGGTCAACCAGAATACGAACGTCTTCCCGTCGCTACACACCTCGCTCGCGGCTACCGTCGCGATGTTCGCCTACACGACGCGCTCGAGCTATCCGAACTGGTTCCCCGTCGCGGTCGTGCTCGCGATCAGCGTCGCCATCTCGACGATGTACCTCGGCATCCACTGGGGGGTCGACGTCGCCGCCGGCCTCGTGCTCGCGACGACCTGTGTCGTTCTCTCGGACCGTCTCGTCGGCCGCTGGTCGCTCACGGAACTGTACGAGTCCGCGAGACATCGGCTGGCCGAGCGACGCCGTAACGGCGAGTAACGACGCAGCGCTCTACAGCGTAATACTGTTATATCGCCACAGATGAACTGAAGGTATCCACCGAATGAGCGAGCGAGAAGCCGCTTCGAGCGAGACGGCCGCCGAACGCGCCACCAGCCGACGCGCCGTCCTCGCCGGAGCGGCCGGGCTGACCGTCGCAACCAGCGGCTGCGTTCGACAGGTTCGGACCGTCGTCAACCGGGACGACGTCGAACAGCTCTCGCTCACGATCACGACCGTCCCCGCCGACGGTGACCGAGAGAGCATCCAGATAGCACGAGAGGTCGCCGCCGTCCTCGAAGCCGTCGGGGTCGACGTCTCGATCGAGATGCGCTCGAACGAGGAGTTCCTGCGGGCGGTCCTGATCAACCACGACTTCGACCTCTACGTCGGCCAGCATCCGGGCGGAACCGATCCGGACTTCCTCTACGAGGCGTTGCACTCGCTGTACGCCGACGAGTCCGGCTGGCAGAACCCCTTCGGCTTCACGAACTTGCGGATCGACGAGTTGCTCGAGGAACAGCGGCGGACGGGCGGCGACGACCGCGAGGCGGCCGTCGATGACCTGCTCGAAGAGGTCGCTCGCGAGCAGCCGTTCGTGCCGATCTGCGTCCCCGAGGAACACCGGATGGTCAGGACCGACCGCTTCGACGGCTGGAAGCGAGGACACCTGGCGACCCGACTCGGCTATCTCGGTCTCGAGACGCGCGGGGACACCGAGCGGCTGCGCGCCGTCCACCTGGACGCGCGTCCGTCACAGAACATCAATCCGCTCACGGCCGAGTACCGCGATCACGACCCTGTTATCGATCTGCTGTACGACTCGCTGGCGACCGAACGCGACGGCGAACTCGAGCCCTGGCTCGCCGAGTCCGTCGAGTGGGACGACGGAACGCTTCAGGTGCGGCTTCGCGAGGACTGCTCCTTCCACGACGGTGAACGGCTCACCGCCGCCGACGTCGACTTTACCTACCGGCTCCTGCAGGACACTGAACTCGGCAGCGGCGAGAGCCCGTCGCCGCCACCCCAGTATCGGGGACTGGCGGCGGCCGTCGAGGAGGTAAACGTGCAGGGCGACCACGAACTCGAACTCGCCGTCGAGACGGGCGAGGCCGTCGCCGAGCGCGCGCTGACGGTACCGGTTCTCCCCGAGCACGTCTGGTCGGAGCGGGCGATCCAGGCGGACGTCCCCGGCGTTCGCGTCGCACAGGGTGCGACCGAGGCGATCACCACGGATAACGTCCCGCCGATCGGTAGCGGCCCGTTCCGCTTCGGGAGCCGAACCGAGCGCGAACACCTCACGCTCGAGCGCTACGAGGATCACTTCACGCTCCGGGACGACGTCGACCTCCCGGCGCCGACCGTCGAGGAGCTCCGGATCCAGATCGATCCGCGGAGCACGTCGGCGATTCAGCTCGTCTCCACGGACGACGCGGACGTCACGAGTTCGACCCTCGAGACGTACGTCCTCGACGATATCGAGGCGGAGGACGACGTGGCGGTGCTCGAGTCAGCCTCGTGGACGTTCTACCACGTCGGGTTCAACGCGCGACGGGCACCGTTCGGCAATCCGCGGTTCCGCCGGGCCGTCGCCGGCCTGATCGACAAGGCCTGGCTGGTCGAGGACGTGTTCCACGGCTACGCCGATCCGACCGCGACCCCCGTGACCGACGAGTGGACGCCCGACGACCTCGCTTGGAACGGCGAGGATCCGGTCACGCCGTTTCTCGGATCCGACGGTGACCTGGACGTCGGCGCCGCCAGGGAGGCGTTCGAGGACGCTGGCTTCCGGTACGGCGACGGAACCCTCCGGGTGAGACGCTGAATGCTGGCCCAGGTACTTGTTCAGTTGGTCGTCGTCATCACCCTCATGACGCTCGCCGGAATCGTCCTCTTCGTCGGTCGCTACCGGCTTCGGGAGACCCGCTTCGAGTGGAAAGACCGACTGCGCGCGGCCGCGCCGATCACCCTGCTTCTCGCGACCGTGTTGCTCGGCAACAGCGCAGCCAGACACTTCGTCCCCGATTTCTCGTGGATGATCGGCTGGAACCTCACGGGGCCGATTTACGAGATCGAAGGTCAGTTCATCCTCTGGCTCCAGTCCCAGGCGACGCCAGCGGTGACGGCGTACTTCTCCTTCATCTACATCTACGGCTACGTCTTCCTGCTCGTCTTCCCCGTCGTCGCCTACTTCGCGCTGTCGAACACCCGACCGCTGCGAGAGCTGCTGACGGCGTACACGCTCAACTACACGCTCGGGCTGGTGCTGTACGTCTTCGTCATCGCCTACGGACCGCGCAACGTAATGCCCGAACTCGTCGAGGCGCTCATGTACGACACGTACCCGAAGTACCAGCACCTCACCCGCCAGGTCAACCGCAACACGAACGTCTTCCCGTCGCTACACACCTCGCTCGCGGCCACCGTCGGCATCCTCGCCTACCGGACGCGGGACGTCTACCCGCGCTGGTATCCCGTCGCAGGCCTGCTGGCGATCAGCGTCGCCATCTCGACGATGTACCTGGGGATCCACTGGGCGATCGACGTCCTCGCCGGGATCGTCCTCGCGTACGTCTGCGTCGAACTCTCGCGGGTGCTCGTCGGCCGCTGGTCGCTCTCTGAGCGAGTGAACCTCGAGCGGTGGGTGCCCTCGATTCGTCGGCAGTAAGCGCCACTTCTCGAGCCGACGCATTTACGCGACGGCGGAGACCGTTCGGGGGAACGCTCGAGCGGGTCGCCGCCCTTACCGACACCTACCTGGCGACCGTCAACGGCGTCGCCTACACCGTCCGAACCTGGCGCGATCGGTGGGTGTGACGCGGCGGTCGGATGGACGTCGTCTTTCCCGGCGCGACGGGGTAGGAACCGGGTGACGGGGACCATCCCGTCTCGAGTATCGGGTTTCCGTTCTACGGCGGGTTCCGACTCGGCCGGCCGCGCGTTCCGCGGACCCTCCCCCGCGTCGACGTCGTCCACGCCCGTACGCCGGTTCTACGACCGCGCCGACCTCGTGCTCGTCCCGTCGGCGAAATCGGGCTGCATCACCCGCCGGGTCGCCCGGCGGCGTTTGCAGACGCGATCGAGCGCGTCCTCGACGAGTCGGCCCCGTTCGCGGAGCGCTGTCTCGAGCGGCGAACGTCGATCGGGGTCGACCGCTCGGTCGATCGATTCCGGCAGGTGTGCGCGCCGCTCGCAGACTGAGAGCGAGCGGCAAAAAACGAAGGATGTGCGTTAGTTGTCCTCGAGCGCGTCGGCGATGCGCTTGATCGCGCGGGTCTGATCGCGCATCTCGTCGCGAAGCTGTCGGACTTCGCGGACGAGTTCCTCGTTGCTCTCCTCCTGGCCGCGGCCGCCCGGTCCGCCGGGACCGCCGGGGCCGCCGCCCATCATGCCGCCCATCATCTGCGCGAACGGGTTGCCGCCACCGCCGCCCATGCCGCCGGGACCGCCGCCGCCACCGCCGAACGGACTCTCCGGCGGCTCGCCCTCGCCTTCGCCCTCTTCGGCTCGCTTTTCGCGGATCTCCTCGACCCGCTCACGGAACGATTTCTCTTCACCGTCGCCGTTGTCGCCGTTGTCGCCGTTTGCTTCGTTTTCGTCCGTCATAGGTCCGAGTTCACGATCACCGGGGAAAAGGATTGCCATGTCACGACTTTACGCTGCAGCGATCCGGCGTTTCGTTTCAGCCGAACGATCCGAGCGAGGACTGGAGGCTCCGATCCGTCCTCCCCTCCTCGAGGTCGTAGCCGACGAGGTCGCGCATGTCGACGGCGTAAGTCGTGCCGCCGGTCTCGAGGACGAGCAGCCGTCCCTTGACGCCGACGACCGTCCCCGAGGCGATCGTCTCGCGAACCGGACGGGCGTCGAGTTCGAGTCCGTACTCGAGGTCGAACCGCTCGACGACGTCGAACCGCTCGAGGACCCTCTCCCAGGCCGGTTCGTCGACGGTGCTCGAAAGCGACGCGACCTTCGACCCGGTTCGGACCCGGTCGACCAGCCACTCGGCGATCTCGCTCTCGAGTTCTCGGGCGATCCGGCCGTTCGAGACCGTGTGGACGTGGGCCGCTCGATCGGCGCCCTGCTCGCGGAGCCGCGTCTCGAGGCGCCGGTGCTTGGTGACGCCGACCTTGAACGTGTCCGGCGCGAACGCGGAGATGTAGACGGCGTGCTCCTCGTAACAGTCCATCTCGTCCTTCAGACAGGTGCCCGTACAGCGGGCACAGACCCACGTGCTCGTGTGGTACTCGCAGTAGGGCGCGGCCGGACGATCGCAGGAAACGTGCTTGCCGTCGTCGATAACGCCGGCACAGTGGCGCGAACCCAGCGAATAGGAGAGCGTGTCTCCGGACTCGAGGGCGCGGCGCTCCACCGCGTCGCCGCCGCTCAGGAGCAGCGCCGACCCCCGTCCGCTCGGTTCGTAGCCGACCAGTTGCACGCGGCGGAGTTAGCGACGAGCGCAAATATGCGTACTGTTCCGGAGCGGCGCTACCGCGCGAACACCAGTCCGTAGTGGTGCGGCAGGAGGTCGACCGCCCGTTCGAACGCGAGGTCGGTGCGCTCGAGAACGCTCTCGCGCGTCTCGTCGACCCCGACACGGAGGTCGGTCGGAGGGCCGCGGGGCTCGCCGTCGACGGTCGTCTCCGCTCGAGGACGATCCCGCCAGTTGACGACGACGAACGTTCCGCCGGGCCGGAGCGAAGCGGACGCGGCCTCGAGGACCGTCTCCCGGTCGTCGATGCCGTGAAACGCGTTCGCCAGCAGGACGGTATCGACCGGCTCGGGAAGTATCCGGTCGAGTTCGCGGGCGTCGCCGCGCACCGTCCGGACGTTCTCGATCTCTTGCTGGGCCGCGAGTTCCTCGAGTTCAGCGAGCAGCGACTCGTCGAGGTCGACGGCGTACACCGGCCCCGGCTCGGTGATCCGGGCGGCCGGGAGCGCGAAGTAGCCGTTGCCCGAACCGACCTCCGCGAGCGTCCTCCCGCGATCGACGCCGAGTCGGCGAAGCGTCGCACCCGGCGTCGGCCAGAGCTTGCCCCACCAGTCCCAGTCGGGCTGGCGCGTGTTTCGGAAGCGGTCCATGCCGACTACTCCCGGTCAGCGTACGATACGGTTTTGATCTCCAGTTCGGAGACGCGCCATCGTGGACGGGCAGCCGGGTGGAACGTCGCGATTCGTTCCGGACGAAGAACTATACGCTCCACTCGCGAATCTCCGTGCATGGCACTCGAGGGGACGCTCGAGGCGACGGTATCGTCGGGGACGCCGGGATCGGACGCGGTGACGTTCGCGTTCACCGTCACCAACACCGGCTCCGAGCCGGTCGAACTGCAGTTCTCGGACGCCTGCAAGGCGGAGTTCGTCGTCGAGGACGAGGGCCGGGAGGTCTGGCGCTACACCGACGGTCGAATGTTCGCCCAGATGATCAGCTCCGAGCGGATCGCACCCGGCGAGGAAGCGACCTACGAGGCCGAGTGGGAGGACCCGCGGTCGGGCGAGTACACCGCGGTAGCCGAGTTGCACGCCCAGGAGGCAATCTGTGAAGCCCGGACTGACGTCTCGGTTCCGTAGCAGTCGGTTGTGGTCCAGGACTCAGGAGTCGATTCCGTATGTCGCTGTGTGTACCGAACAGCGTGCTTGAAAGGGGGTAACTGAACGAAGTGCCCTGCTATCGTTAGGGTGTCATAGAACGATTCACACGGTAGTAGATTTCGGCGGATTTGTAGTGAACGTGCTGTTAGGTGCAATGTGCGTATGTACCATCAGGAGCGCGTTGTTACGTCACTCCGAAGACGACACGTCCTCACACGCCCCCAGTGCCATCAATAGTAGAGAAGTCGGAAACTACGACTCGTTCGAGGGGTTGTAAATGGAACGTATAAGAACTCAAATCGGTCGTATACGACATTAAACCCCGATTCCTGTCTGGTTTGGGGGAACTGTTTTACCACCTCGTAGTTTTGCTCATCTATGACTGGCGAACCTGACCCGAGTGAGGAAGTAACGTCCGACGCGTCCGCGTCATCGGAAAACCAACTGCCATCGGTCGATATTTTGGAAATCGAACCGGTGTACGAGGCATTGGGGCACCCCCGACGGCGCTACCTGTGCTACACCCTTCTCGAAGACACCGAATGGTCACTAAGCGACTTGGCGACGAAAATCGCCGCGTGGGAGAACGACGTTCCCGAACACGAAGTAACGGAAAACCATCACGAAGGGGTGTACGTCTCGCTGTACCACGCCCACGTCCCGAAGTTGGTGGATGAAGGCGTGATTACGTTCGGTGAGGCGACCGAGACGATTACGACCGCCGAACACGCCGAACAGGTCATGACCGCTCTCGAAGGAATTGGTGCCAGCCTCGACGCTAATCAGGAAACGCACGCTCGGAGTGAGATGGATGAGCAAGAAGACTGACGAAGGAATCATGGACGGAGACGACCCCACCAGTGGTGCCGACACGCACTGGTCACAGGTAGCACAACGCCACTACGAACCCAACGGACGGGGAGAACTCACGACCGCAATCGTGTACGCAATCGCAGAGGGTAATGGCGTGTCTCCGACCGAGGTGAAGTCGCCACCGTTGTACAAGTGCGTAGACGCGGCGGCCCTCGAAGACGCGTTCTTCGGGCCAGACGTAGCCGGTGATTCTCGGCAGGGTGTCGGCACTGTCGAGTTTCAGTACACCAATTACCTCGTGGAAATCCGGAGCGACGGGTGGATTCAGGTGTACGAGCCGACCGAAGCAGACCTGTCGTAGAAAGCCACTCTGCAGCCACTACGTCCTCGCACGCCAGACATTCGGCCGCTCAATGTTCTCCCTGTACTTACCGTTCGTCGGGTAGTCGTAGAGAGGGTATGCGAACTGTTCTATGACACGCTCTGCTATCGTGGCAACACGGGATCGCCACGCCCTCCCCAGCCGATTCGCTCGTTCACGTTCGCTCACTCACTCATCCCTCGCACGATGTCGTCGACCGTCCTCACTCGCGCTCGGACGGTCGACAGCACGCGCCACCGCACGGAGTAAATCAGTACAACGCGATGCGTTTCTTCCCGATACGTAACAGTAGTTTCACTCTGAACAGCGAGTCCGCGCTACCATCGATTGGGGAACCGGCGAGGTGTGCCGTTCGATGCAGACCGTCGGCGACGCGGGCCGCCAGCGAAGTCCCTAAACCGTCCCCCTCCTAACGGCCGCGTATGCAAGCGCTGGTCATCGCGGCGCACGGATCGCACCTGAATCCGGACGCCTCGGATCCGACCTACGCCCACGCGGACACCGTCCGCGAGACGGGCGCGTTCGACGAGGTCCGCGAGGCGTTCTGGAAGGAGGAACCGCACTTCCGCGAGGTGATCCGCACCCTCGAGTCCGACGAGGTGTTCGTCGTTCCGCTGTTCATCAGCGAGGGCTACTTCACCGAGCAGGTGATCCCGCGGGAACTGCGACTCGAGGACTGGGACCCCGAGAAGTGGGAGTCCGACGGCACCGACGCCTCGCAAGTAACGCTCGAGGCGACCGACGTCGGGAAGACGATCCACTACTGCGGACCGGTCGGCACTCACGACGCGATGACGGACGTCATCGTCCAGCGCGCCGAGAGCATCACCGAGGACCCCGAGGTCGGCGAGGGGTTCGGACTGGCGGTCGTCGGCCACGGCACCGAGCGCAACGAGAACTCCGCGAAGGCGGTCGAGTACCACACCGAGCGCATCCGCGAACAGGACCGGTTCGACGAGGTGAAGGCCCTGTTCATGGACGAAGAGCCGGAGGTCGACGACGTTACGGACTTCTTCGAGACGGACGATATCGTCGTCGTTCCGCTGTTCATCGCCGACGGCTACCACACCCAGGAGGACATCCCCGAGGACGTGGGACTGACCGAGGACTACCGACTGGGGTGGAACGTCCCCGCGGAAGTCGAGGGCCACCGGATCTGGTACGCCGGCGCCGTCGGCACCGAGGGGCTGATGGCCGACGTCATCCTCGAGCGGGCGGCCGACGCCGGCGCGGATCTCGGCGACGCGATCGAACGAGTCAGAGCGGCGACGGCGGTCGGAACCGACGAGGTCCGGCGCGAGACGGAACCGGGCACGGGAGCGGGTGACTGACCGTGGCGGAATCAGCGGATCTCGAGCCCCTGCTCGCTGCGGCGGCGGAAGAAGGCGAAGTCGCGTTCGACGGGCTCCGACTCGAGCGCGCGGACGACGAGTACGCGCTCGAGACGTCCGAGACGGACCGGACCGGACTCGACGAGGCGGCGCTGCGCGACGCGCTCGAGCCGCTCGAGGCGTACGTCTCGAACTGGCGGTACTGGCAGCACGAGATCGGCGGCGACGGGACCGCGCGCCGGGCCTTCCTCCGGTGGTGTGAACGGGCGCCGATCGCCGACGCCGAGCGGATCGACCACCGATCCCTGGACGAACCGACGCTCGACGTCCCGGAACGGTACGACGCGCTCGCGGACGGCATCGACCGGGAGTGGGGACAGCTGTGTATCACCACACGGTTCGTCGACGTCGAGCGACCGAACGGCGAGCGCGTCTACGACCTCTGGCACGTCGACGACGCCGGGAGCGACCTCGCAGACCTCGAGGTCTACGACGATCCGCGCGACGCGCGAGCGCTAGCGACCGAGGACGAGGACGGCCGCTACCGGCCGCTGAAGACGGCGCCGACGCTGCGGTCGGGCTGGGCTTTCACGGGACTCTCCGGCCGGGGACTCGTCGACGCGGTCGAGTTCTTCTACCCGGCGACGGTCGCCAACTGGCACCGCGAACTGCGCGACGAACTCGACGTCGATCACTGGCTCGAGACCGCCGAGCGCCAGAGCGGCATCTACGACGTGATCGACGAACTGCCCCGCGAGGCCGTCGACTGGATGGCCGAGGCCTGCTGCGTCGACTCGCAGTGTCTCCGTCGCCGCGAGTGGCAGTACGAGGAGGGCGACGAGCTCGACGTCGACGGCGGCGACGGCCCGTTCCCCTGCCGGGAGCCGTGCTCGCTCGTGGTCGCCGCCGCGCGCAAGTGGACCATCCTCGAGTCCGAGGAGGAGCGGACGTACGAACTCGAGTTGACGACCACCGAGTTGAACCAGCTCTCGGCGCTGATCGACGCGGTCGCGGAGGGGCGAACCGACGAGATCCGCGAAGCGGACGTTCACGACGGCGCGAACCGCTACCGGGCGCGGTACCTCCGGGCAAAACGGTTCGACGACGAGGGGGGGATCGAGGCGACAGAACAGAACAGCGAGTAAGCACGGCGGACGAGCGGTTCCCAGACTACCGGAACAGCAAGCCGAGTGCGGCGACGAATCCGAGAACGACGACCGTGAGCCCGGCCGTCGCGATCGGTCCGCCGATGGTTGCGGCCGCCGTCATCGCGATGGCGACCGCGACGAGACCGAGCGCGAGTACCGCGATCGTCGACGACTGAGCGCCGCTCGCGGCCTCGAGCCGCTCGAGCAGCGGCGGCGCGGACGGCTCGGACGGCGACCGGTTCGGCTTCGCGAGCGACTCGTCGACTTCGACGCCGGGCGGCGCTGGTTCGACGGTGATCCCGATCGACACCGACTCGGCGCCGTACCCGGTCAGGACCTCGAGCGTTCCCTCGACGGGTTCCTCGATCCCCTCCGCGTTCACGTCGATCGCCACGGGCGTCTGCGCTTCGGGCTCGACGTAGTAGTTGGATCCGACGAGCGATGCCACGCGATCGAGCGGTCCGTCGAGTCGACAGTGAACGTGTGCGGGCGAGTCGTGACCCTCGAGAATCAGCGTGAACGACTCGTCGGTTTCGAACGTACCAACGGCTGGCTCGAGCCGCTCCGGTGAGTCGCGGTTGACGTGGACGGTGACCGTTGGCTTGGGCACGGTTCGATGGCGTGGATACTCAGGCGGGTGATTCTTCGCGCATGTCCGGCGGCAGCAGGTTCGGGATCCCGTCCTCGATCGGGTATCGCTCGCCACACTCGGTGCAGACGAGAACGCCGCCGACGACCTCGTCGCCGTCGTATTCGGCGTCATCGAGTTCCAGATCGTGTTTGTCGAGTGGACAGCAGAGGATCTCCAGCAGCGACTCCTTCATAGTACTACGGGCGGACGCATCCAGCAAAAGGCTTCGGGAACGACTCCGCGAACGGAGCCGCTGACCGACCCGTCGACGGAGGATCAGTCTCGAACTGACAGTCAACAGCCGGTGAATCTTTATGCTCCAGTTGCATCTATCAGAAGAGACTCCAGTAGCATACTGCCGGCTGTGTAATGGATTCGCCGGATGGTCGCGGCGAATTTCACAAACAGTTACAGTACGCAGTATGTCACGAAAGAACGAATAAACGATGCCATCGAATCGATTTCGGAACACCGTCGATACGGTCGGGAGCCTCGTCTCCGGCCTCGACACCTGCGACACTATCGACGACGTCTACGATCACACCGTGGTGGCCGTCGAGGACCTCATCGAGTTCGACACCGCGATCATCTGTACGGCCGAAAACGGGCAGTTCGAACCCAGGGCAGTGAACGTCGACCGACTCGTTCCTGCGGCCCCGTTAGCCGCAGGCGACGGTATCGCCGGCAAGACGCTCGAGGAGGGACGAACGTTCGTCGTCGACGATCTCGAAGCCGAGCCAGCGGCTGCCCCTGCAAGCGAGTGTTTCCGATCGGTGCTCTCGATTCCGTTCGGCCACGACGGCGTCATACAGCTTCACTCACGGGAGTGCGAGGCGTTCTCGGCAGTCGACCGTCAGCTCGGTGAGTTGCTCGCAGCGATCGTGACGAACGTGCGTGCTCGGATCACCTACGAGGAGGAACTGGGACGCCAGCGAGATCGGTTCGCGGCACTGTTCGAAAACGTTCCCGACGCGGCGTTGCAGTATCGTATCGAGGACGGGACGCAACTCGTCGACGCCGTCAACTCGTCGTTCATCCGGACCTTCGGGTGCGAGGCGACCGAAGTCGTGAACGAGCCACTCGAGACGCTACTCGTCCCCGACGACGAAGATACCGAGCCGGAACTCGGGTACGCGATGGACGCGGGACGACAGACCGACATCGAGGTCGTTCGGGAGACATCGACCGGTCCGCGCCCCTTCCTGCTGCGAAACGTTCCGGTCGCCACCGGTGACGAGACGATCCGTGGATATCTGATCTACACCGATCTGACCGAGCTGAAAGATCGCGAGCGGGAACTCGAGCGCAAGAACGAGCGGCTCGACCGGTTTGCGAGCATCGTCAGTCACGACCTCCGGAACCCGTTGAACGTCGCGAACGGCTACCTCGAACTCGCGATGGACCGCCACTCGTCGACGGAACTCGAGAAGATCGAGCGTGCACACGACCGGATGGACCGGCTCATCGACGACGTTCTCACGCTGGCGCGTGACGGCGAGACCGACGGGTTCGAACGCGTCTCGGTCGAGGCGACCGCACGCGAGGCGTGGGAGAACGTTTCGACAGAACGCGCGATTCTCGAGGTCGACGTTGATCGATCGATCGAAGCCGATCGGAGTCGGCTGCTCCAGCTCTTCGAGAACCTCTTTCGGAATAGCGTCGAGCACGGCTCGACGAACTCTGTTTCGCACGCTCAGCAGGACGCCGTCGAACACGTCGGCTCGGAGATCCGTCTCCGCGTCGAGTCGCTCCCGAACGGGTTCGCCGTCGCCGACGACGGGCCGGGGATACCACCCGACGAGCGCGAGGCCGTCTTCGAGCCCGGTTACACGACCGAAGGGGAGAACACCGGTCTCGGACTCGCCATCGTCCGCCAGATCAGCGAGGCGCACGGCTGGACGGCCGATCTACGGACGGGAGAGACCGGCGGCGCTCGATTCGAGTTTACCGAGCGCCCCTCCAGAGAGATGGAGCCCGAGCCCGGCAGTGAAGCGACGGAGGGCCGTCGATGACGGTCCCGAACGACGCGGATCCCGTCTCGATCGAAGTGACAGGAACGTCGCTTCGGGCCACCGACATCGGCGGAAACTCGATCGCGTTCGATCTGACCGGCTGGGATCGCCTCTCGGATCCACACGGCTTCGACGAACCGATCGACGCCGTCGTCGCGGGTCGGGTTTCCGAGATCCGCTACGACTTTCGGAACATGGTCGATATCGCCCGACTCGACGAGCAGTCGGCCGATACCGACGCCGCGGAGACGGCGGACCGCGCGGACTGCGTCCTGGCGGCGTTCGAGGACGAACGAGTAACGCTTCCAGAGGGGGAGTACTTCTTCCGGTTCGATACGACGCTTTTCGTTCGCCTCCGGTTCGACGGTGCGGCAACGGTCTCGAACCGCCCCGGGGAGCGTCTGGAGATATCGTTTCCGCAACCGACGCCGGTGACGTTCGGTTTCAAGTCACCCGTCGATTACCCACGACACGAGGTGACCGTCGAGCCGACGACCGAAGGTATCGCCACGGGGCTCTCACACCTCTCGGCGACGATCGAGACGACGACGGCGGATCGCGTCCACCGAAACTACCGCGGCCACCCACCGTTGCTCACCCTCGGTGAGGAAACCCGCGTCCCGGAACCGGTCGCGGAGCAAACGCCGGAAACCGGGATCGAACTGCTCGTCCCGGATCGGCTGGCAGCGCTCTTTCTCGGCGCGCCGCTCGCGTACTACCTGGGAGCACGCCTGCGTCCGACCGACGCGACTGCGCCGCTCCTCCGCGCGCCGTCGGTCGATCTTCACTACGAGTTCGACGGGTTGGCACAGTTCGAGCGGGCCGCACCGGACCTCCTTCGTCGGGTGTTCTTTCTGGACCAGATGGCCTCCTGGAACGATCCGGGCAGCCCGACGACCCACGAGTTCGAGCGTCTCGAGGCCGCCGGCGTCGACCTCGATCACTGCGCGGACGGGACGGCCGCCGAGCGTCTGGCGGCCTATCTGGAGTTCCCCACGGATCCCATCGACGACGTCCTGCCGGAGTGGCCGTACGTGATGACCGTCGAACCGTCGGTCTCGAACGTGACCTCGCTCCCACATCTGCTCTACGACCTCGCTGCGATCGTGCTGCCTCCGGAACGCGCATTCGACCCCGAGAGCACCACGCGCCCCGCACCTGAACCCGAGTCGACCCCGGTCACCGAGCTAAGTCGGTGTCGGACGGCTCGGGGCACCCTCGGAGACGTCGAAGACGCCCCGGGCTTCTCGGCGCTACGGCGAGCCTACGAGAATCGGCTGGCGCATCTCGAGCAGAACCGGGTTGGACGAACCGTCATCGTCGTCTTTGCCGGGGAACGGGACGCCGACCGGCGTGCAGTCGCCGAACAGTACGTGGGACGGTCCGTTCCCTCCTCGACGACGGTCCGCCGACTCGACGCCCCGACGTGCGACGAACTCGCCGCCGCGTTCCGAAGCGGCGGCGACTTCCTCCACTACGTCGGGCGCTGCGAGGACGGCGGATTGGTGTGTCAGGACGGAGTACTCGACTCCGCCGACCTTCGCGAGAACGACGTACAGCTGTTCCAGCTCGATGCGCCGGACTCTCGAGCGGCCGGCGTCGGACTGGTCGAGTCGGGGAGCATCGCCGGCGTCGTGAGAACCGAATCGGAGTCGACCCCGGAAGAGTCGCCTCCGGCGGTCTCGACGACGATCGGGAAACTGGTGCTAAGCGGGCAGTCTCTGGCCGCCGCACACACGTGCGCCGTCTGCGGAGAAGACGGACGGGGTCTCGTCGTCGGTGATGGAACCCATCGGTTCGTGGCGAAATGGCAGCCCTCGTCGGTACACGTGTTACAGTCGACTGGAAATGGAAGCGTAGAGGTGACGGTCGTGCCGTTCCCGGTCGATCCGGTCGGTGCCTACTGGCTGCAGGACTGGTCGGACGCGAAACACCTGACTTCGACGCCGATCGCGTTCGACGTTTCACCGGACGAACTCAACAGGTACCTCTCGTTCAGCAATCGGCCGATCTTCTACGACGGTCGGTTTTACTGGATGGACGAACGGAAACAGCTGGTTTACCCCGTCTCGTAGCGGTCGAGGGGTTCGACTACTCGTAGGGGTTTTCGACGACGACGGTTTCCTCGCGGCCGGGTCCGACGCCGACCGCGTAGATCGACGCTTCGAGTTCGTCGGCGACGTACTCGAGGTAGGTCCGAGCGTTCTCGGGGATCGCCTCGTACCCCTCGGCAGCGACGTCGGCCCAGTCGACCTCGGGCCAGCCGTCGAAGCGCTCGAACGTCGCCTCACAGTCGCCCCACTTCTCGGTCGTCGGCGGCATCGTGTACACCGTCTCGCCTTCGAGCTCGTAGCTGTGACCGACCTTTACCTCCTCGAGGCCGGCGAGCACGTCGATGTGGTTGATCGCGAGTCCGGTGAAGCCGTTCGCGCGCGCGGCGTGGCGCAGCATCGGCATGTCGAGCCAGCCGACCCGCCGGGGGCGGCCGGTTACGGTTCCGTACTCGCCACCCTCGTCGCGGATGTACGTCGCGAGTTCCTCCTCGTCCGCATCTGCGTTCGCCTCGGGATCGTATTCCGGCGTCTGTCCCTCGACGCCGCCGAGTTCGGTCGGGAGCGGCCCCGTTCCGACCCGCGAGAGGTAGGCCTTGACGATGCCGATGACCTCGCCCTGCCCGACGACGGTCGGGCCGAGCCCCGTGCCGACGGTCGCGCCGCCGGCGGTCGGGTTCGAGGAGGTGACGTAGGGGTAGATGCCGTGATCGATGTCGATCGAGGTGCCCTGCGCGCCCTCGAGCATGACGTTGTCGCCGCCGTCGATCTGTTCCTGCAGGAAGGTCCCGCAGTCGACGGTCATCTCTTCCTCGGCGAGTCGCTCCCCGTACTCCCGATAGGTTTCGTAGAGGTGGTCGATGTCGAACTCCTCGCCGGTCTCCTTCCCGAAGACGTCCTCGGCGAGAGCCTTCTTCTGGGGGATGACGTACTCGAGGCGTTCGCGGAGGACGTCGGGGTCGAGCAGGTCGCCGACCCGGATGCCGCGACGGCCGGCCTTGTCCTCGTAGGTCGGACCGATGCCGCGCTTGGTCGTCCCGGCCGCGAGATCCTCCTTCTCGTCTTCCTCGATACCGTCGAGGACGCGGTGGTACGGGAGGATCACGTGTGCGCGCTCGGCCACGCGAACGTCGGGGTCGAGTCCTTTGTCGTGAAGGGTGTCGATTTCCTCGAACAGCGTCTCCGGGTTGACGACGCAGCCGTTGCCGAGCACGCCGACCTTGCCCCGGACGGCACCGGACGGAACGAGCGACAGTTTGTACTTCTCGCCGTCGTGAACGACGGTATGTCCTGCGTTGTCGCCACCCTGATACCGGGCGACGACGTCGGCGGCGTCGCCGTAGAGGTCGACGACGCCACCCTTGCCTTCGTCGCCGAGTTGCGACCCGACGATTGTGACGGTCATAACAGCGGCGGATTCTTGCCCAGCCGATAAACAGATTACGGTATGACGGGGGAAATCCACCGCCGAATACTCACGAACGTGAACACCATCCCCCGTCACCTCGGCGTTATGGGCGACGACGAGACCACTTCCGTGCAGCGAGACCGGTGGACGCCGCCGACCGACACGCGCTATCGCTACGGAACGATTGACCCATCAGCGGTTTTCAACGATCGTTAGCGTGAAATCTCCGGGATCGGAAGCGTTAACTACTGACAGGAATTGGCACACAGTTGAGCGTGGTCGTTTCATTCGCAGAGAGTAACTTTTAAAGGGCCCAAAGACAAGTTAACAAATGCCATGATAGACCGACTAGAGAAGGAAGTCGATATGCTGGAACGACATCTGCAGGTCCTGAAGATGGTCATCGAAAACGAACCCATCGGTATCGTCAAGATGTCGAACGAGACGGGATACCCCCACCACAAGGTCCGCTACTCGCTGCGCGTCCTCGAGGAGGAGAACCTCATCGAACCCTCGAGTCAGGGCGCGATCAAGACCGAGCGCACCGCCGAGTTCGTCGACGAACTCGACGGTAAGATCGACAACATCGTCGGCAAGCTCGACGGCATGAAGATCGAAGACGTCGCAGAAATCGAAGGGTAGTCTCTCTTTCTCGCCGTCCGCCGCCGTCTCGGGAGACCGCGACGGCGCTTCACGCCCCACGGTCTCGAGCGTGAGCGCCGCCGCTCGCTGGACGGCACAACGCGAAAACGATGGTGCGAAGCCGACGCTACAGTTCGGGGACGTTCATGTGGAATCCCTCCGAACGCGACTCGGCCAGACAGAGGTGGTAGCCCTGCTTTCGCGACAGGTTGACGTAGCTCAGCCGCGAGCCGCGGCTGAGGAACCCGCCGCTGGTCGCCCGCTCGACGACTTCGAGCGCGCCCGGCTCGAAGTAACTCGAGGTGACGACGATCGCCGACGCGAGGTCGGGGTAGTTCGCCTTGACCGCCGACGCGGCTTCCTCCATCTCCTCGAGCATCGCCTGCGAGGCCGGCTCCCGGGAGTCGTTCAGGTTCGCGACGAGGAGCGGACTCCCCATCTTGTCGTAGGCGACGACGTCGAAGCCGACCTGATCCGGAACGTCTTCGGTCTCGTCGTCCTCGAGCGAGATCGTGGCGTGGAGTTCGGCGCGGTCGATCATGGGGATCGCGTCGTAGAGGTCGCTCAGCGCGTCCGCGTGACCGGTATCACGAATCTCGTAGAGGACGACCGACGTGAGCCAGTCGACGAACCGGTACTCCATCGACGAGGTGAGCGCCTCCTCGTAGGGGTCGCCGTCGACGACGGCATCGGACTCGTCGAACTGGGTGTGATGCTCGAGGCGCAGGTTCGACTCGACCTCGCCGCGGTCGGCGCCGCCGTCGTGGGCCGTCTCGAGGGTGGGTCGACTCTTCGACGCGTACCGGACGAAGAGGTTCGTCCCGGACAGCGCCTCCTTGCGCGACAGTTGCGCGCCGCCGGCCCGCTCGCGTTCCGTCTCACCGGCGGCGCGGGCTCGCTCGAGCTCCGTCTCGAGTTCCTCGACGCGCGACCGGAGTTTGTCGACGGTCGACGACAGCTGCTGGTTCTTCGAGCGAAGCTGATCGCGTTCGGCCTCGAGTTCCTGGACTTTCGTCCGGAGCGCGTTCCGCTGTTTCTCGAGTTGCTCGAGTTGCTGGCTCGCCTTCGCGCGTCGCTCGTCGTCCGCTTCAGTTGTCGTGGCGTCCGAACGCTGTGTGCGATCGGACTGGCGTTCCGACTGGGAACTCGAGCGTCCGCTCTCGGATTTCGACGGTGACGTCTGCGTTGATTCCGGCCGGGATCGATTCCCGGCAGCGTCCTCTCGCCTGGCCGACCCCGAGCCGCCCGCCGGGGTCGCTGCGTCGCTCGCCTCGGTGTTGTCCGGATCGATCGACGGAATGCTGCGCGTTTCGCGCCACTGCTCTTCTTGCTCGAATCGTTCCTCGAGTTCGGCGTCCTCCGGCTGCTCCCCACCTTCCGAGTCGTCGTCGACCCAGTCGATGTCCTGGCGATCGAGTTCTCTGGCCGCCGCCTCGACCACTTCGGGATCCGGTGACGAGTCCGTTCGCGCGCTCTCGTCGTCGCTCGTTTCGGTGTCCGGTTCGTCGGCGTCCGCACTCGCTTCGTCAGCGTCCGTCTCCGTCGTGGCGTCGTCGGCAGTATCTGTGGGCGAGTCGATGGTCTCGTCCCGTTCGCTCGCCTGATCCGGCCCACTCGATTCCGTCTGCGCGTTCGACGCCCCGCTTTCGGGTGCGGCATCGGTGATCCCGGTCGTCGATGCCTGATCCGCGTCGGTCTCGTCGGCCGTGGTGATTCCCGAAGCGGCGTTCGACGTCTCGCTGTCGGGCGCTGGCGAACTGACCCCCGAACTCGCGGCCGGCGTCGCCGAATCGGTACGCGGATTCGGCGCGCTCTCTCCCTCTGGCTCCGACGGCCGGGGCTCGGTCGTCGGCCGCTCGTCGGTTCCGTCGGTCTCGTCGGTCTCGTCGGTCTCGTTGCTCCCGTTGCTCCCGTTGCTCCCGTCGGTCGACTCCGTCGCGTCCGAGTCGGGTGTGGAGTCATCCGCGCGGGGAACGTCCTCGACCTCGATCTCGACGTCGATCACTTCGTAGATCCCGACCTCGTCGGCCGCGCGCTCGAACGCCTCGTCGCCGGTGAGCAACCGCTCGGCGCTGCCGATGTACGCGGCAGCCATCCGCCGGCCCCCGTAGTAGATAACGTAGTAATCCCCGCTGAGAACGTTCTCGCTCAACTCGACGTAACCGGTGAACGAACTGTTCCGAAGCGTCTCGTCGACCTCTCGGAGCGGGGTCTCGTTCGTGTAGTACTTCGCCCTCGTCTCGCCTCCCTGTTCTTCCATCGCACAGAGCAACGGCAGCGAGGGGTGTGGTGCCTCGTAGCGAGTTCCCGATTCGTTCTCGAAGTCGTCGACGACACCGTCGACGGTGCCGACGATGCGACCGTTGAGCAGAAAGAGCCAGGATCTAGCCGCGGTAACGGCGCCCGAAAAGTCAGAATCGACGAGAGTCCGGAGCCCGTCGTATCCGCCACTGAAGGCACGAGAATCCCATTGTTCGACGCGCTCTTGCGTGCGCGAGTCCATAGTCCAACATGCGGGATCCGGAACAAATACGTTTCGCCTAGATTTTCGACTCCGCGTCCTCGGCCAGTTCCTTCATGCGCTTGCCGATTCGGCCGGCACTCGAGAACTCGTCTTCGCTCATCGCCTTCGCAAGGGCGTTGCCGAGGACGAAGACGGCGTGTTTGTGCTCGCTCTTGGACTTGTGGACGTGTGAGGGGTCAACGTCGAGCTGTCGGTACGGCTCGAACAGTTTCTCGTTGACCTCCTCACGCTCCGAAAAGTATTCCATGATGACGACGAGTTCTTCGTGGAGCTCGAGGAGTTCGTCTTTATGCATAGACGCGTGTAGGAACGGTTTCAATTTAAGCGTTGTGTGCCGAACGGTCGCAAAGCCGGATAGGGGCGCTCAGTCCTGCGATTCCTTCAGTTCGTCGCTGGCGACGTACGAATCGCCAGCCAGGACGAGAATCCAGCCCCCGAACGCGACCGCGGCGACGAACTCAGGGATGGCGAACCACGTCCGGGGGCCCGCCGCGCCGGCTTGAGACAGCAGCCAGCCCAGCCAGGCGACGGGATGGACGATGCCGAGCCAGATGGAGAGCAGGCCGAGTCGTCGCGTTCCGGCGAGCACCTGGCCGGTGCCGTAGAGCCACTGTGCGACCGGCGCCGCGCCGAAGAACGTTACGGCTGCCGCGCCGTGCAGGTAGGTATCGAAGTAGTAGTTCGTGTGGCCGATGAAGAAACCGCCGACGCCGATCATACCGACGAGTGTCACTGCGAGCAGGGCGGCCCCGAGTCGCTCGAGTCGTCGACGGCCCACGATCCAGAGTCGCCAGGCGAACGGGAGTCCGAAGAGGCCGCCGACGATCAGCCCGCCGTTGAACAGCAGGAACGTCCGCGTCCCGGGACGACCCATGTCGGAGAGCGCGCGCTCGCGCCAGGTGAACGTCTCGGGCGCGGCGAGGAGGGTCGCGAGCACGATCGCAGTCAGTGCGACGACCGGTGCTGCGAGTCCGCAGCGAGTCGCGGTGCGTTTCGAAATCCGATATCGGTCGCTGACGCGCACGGAACCGACTCGAAGCTATCGGTACATCAATCTGCCCGTTCGGTACGACTCGAGAAGGACAGCGCGAGAACGGACGGTGGGGAGAGGGCGGGGACGGATCAGTCGGCGTCGACTGACGGATTCCTGTTCCGCTGACCGGCCGGGAACCAGGCGAGTTCGTGGTCAGCGGTGACGCGAACGGCGACGCGCTCGTCCAGGTCGATCCGGTCCGAGTGGTTGTGCATGCACTCGATGGTCTCTCCGCTGTCGAGTTCGACGCGGTAGAGGACTGTCGGACCGAGATAGCGCCGGTAGACGACCGTGCCGTCGGCTTCCGTGTCGGCCACCTCGGTCGGGCAGGCGGTCACGTCGTCCGGCCTGACGAGCAGGTCGACGGTGGTTCCGTCGTACTGTTCGGCGAGCCCGTTGACGTTGTCGCGGAGCACCCGTCCGAGCGCGGTGTCGACGTGATCCCCGTGAACCGCGCCCGAGAGGAAGCTAGCGTGGCCGAGAAACCCCGCGACGAACCGCGACTCGGGCTGCTGGAAGACCCGCTCGGGGGTGTCGATCTGTTCGATATCGCCGCCGTTCATCACGGCGACGCGGTCGGAGATCGACATCGCCTCCTCCTGGTCGTGCGTGACGGAGATGGCGGTGACTCCAGCCTCCTTGATGATCCGGCGGACCTCCTCGCGCATCTCGACGCGCAGGTCGACGTCCAGGTTCGAGAACGGTTCGTCGAGCAGGAGCATCTCCGGCTCGGGCGCGAGCGAGCGCGCGAGCGCGATCCGTTGCTGTTGGCCGCCGGAGAGTTCGTCCGGATAGTCCTCGTCGTGTGCCTCGAGGCCCACGAGTTCGAGCAGTTCCGCGACGCGGGCCTCACGCTCCGGTTCGGACCGGTCCTGAAGGCCGAAGGCGACGTTCTCCCGGGCGGTGAGATGCGGAAATAGGGCGAACTCCTGGAAGACGACCCCGATACCGCGTTCCTCGGCGGGGACGAACCGACCGTTCCCCGCGACGGGGTCGTTCCGGAGGCGGATGTCGCCCTGGTTCGGTTTCTCGAGTCCGGCGATGAGTCGCAGGGTCGTCGTCTTGCCGCAGCCGGACGGTCCGAGCAGCGTGAGAATTTCGCCGTCGCGGACGGAAAGCGAGAGATTCGAGATCACGGTCTCGCTCCCGTAGCGTTTGGCGACGTCTTCGAGTTCGAGGACGACGCCGTCCGTAGTCTGTGGAGGCAGCGACTCCCGCTGCGTTTCGTCGGCCGCCGTCGTGAGTAGTTGTCCGTACCCCATATCGACTCTCCGGCGTCTGCCGGCGCACATTCGATTTAGGTGCGCCTAAAATACTTATAATTGCCGGTCGATTTCTGCTCGACAGGGTTAGAGTTCGATACCGCTCGGGATCAGACTGTGTTTTCGGAGGAGGTTCCCCTCCTCGTCGTAGACCAGGAACGTCTGCTTGTCGTAGCTGACGAACTCGTCGCCGTCGAGCATGATCTCGATCTCGTACCGGCCCTCGTCGTCCGGTTCCTGCTCACCGTAGCCGCGGGCGGCCCGGATGAACTTCAGGACGTCGTTGGCCTTCTCGTTGAGTTCGAGGACGAACTCGCCGGTGGTCCGGTTGGCCAGACTCACGACACCGTCGGTGTCTGAATCGAGCGACCCCTGCAGCCGAAGCGCGGCGTCGGTTTCGCTGCCCTCGAGAATCTCGCCGTCGGGTCCGGCCAGGCGCTCGCGGAGATCCGTCGCTGGGCCGGTAAAATCGATCGATACTGACGGCTTCGCCGGTTCGCCATCGGTTTCGACCCAGTCGACATTGCTGACATCTAGCGTGAAGTGCTCGCGCCTCATTCCGTACCATGGCTTGGCACTCCCACCGTATGAACGTAACGCACGATTAGTCACATTTCCAAAGTGTCCGTCGATCGGTGTGAGTCTCACGAGCAATCGCGGTATCTGTCACCGTTCTACTAACATATAGAGAGTCACTCATCTTTCGAACGACTTGTCGGACACCCTCGAAGCGATCGAACCACGCGGCTATTTGTGATTACCCCGTCAGTCCGTAGCGAACGATTTTTCCGCGCACGCGCTCTCGAATCGACCGAGATGGACCGTCGAACGACCGTCCGGGAGACGTACGACCGAATCGCGAGTCACTTCGCCTCGACCCGCGAGTACGCCTGGCCGGAAGTCGAGCGCTTCGTCCGGGATCACGGGGTGACCGCTCGCGGCGGCTCCGTCGGTCTCGATCTCGGCTGTGGCAACTGCCGTCACGCCGAACTGCTGGCCGACGCAGCGGCGCTCGAGCACGTCGTCGGCCTCGACGTGAGTCGCGGGCTGCTCGAGACCGGGCGGGCACGGGCGCTCGAGCGCGAGTTCGACGTCTCGCTGGTCCAGGGCGACGCCGCGGCGCTCCCGCTGGCCGACGATGTCGTCGATATCGCCGTCTACGTCGCGACGTTGCATCACCTGCCGACGCGGGATGCCCGTCGGGACAGCCTCGACGAACTCGCCCGTGTGCTTGCCCCCGACGGGCGAGCGCTCGTCAGCGCCTGGTCGACCGCCCACGACCGCTTCGACGAAACCGAGGGGTTCGACACGACGGTCGAGTGGACCCTCCCCGGCGGCGAAGCCGTCGATCGCTTCTACCACATCTACGCGCCCGACGAGTTCGAGGCGGACCTCGAGGCGAGCGCCCTCGCGGTGCTCGAGTGGGAACTCTCGAGCGGGAACTGTTACGCGACGGTGGCCGGTTCGGAACGGTGAGACGTGCGGCCGATACCCACCGATCGGATCGAAAAGGAAGAGCCTTAAACGAGGAGCGAAAACCGGAGAGTGCGCGCGGATGGTCTAGTGGTAGGACCTGAGCCTTCCAAGCTCATGGCCCGGGTTCAAATCCCGGTCCGCGCATTTCTGCTGCGAGCAACACCGCGAGCAGCAGAAATCGTACGAGGGATTTGAAGTAGAGAAGTCGCAGCGCGTGAGCGAAGCGAACGCGACCGTCTTCGCGTGGTCCAAGTCCCGGTCCGCGCACCGTGGTCAAGAGAGCGTGGTTTCCCAGTTATCGCCGCTGACCAACCCACGGTCTCCGCGGCACAGCACTACTCGAGCGTATCCTCGGCCGAAGAACTGTCCGTACGACGGGGTGGATCGAGGATGGTCACCTGGCCGCACTGATGCGCTGCGATCTCGTACCCGAGCCACTCGAACACCACGCAGCCCTGCCCGTCGAACGAATGGAAAAGCTGGTCCAGGGCCTCGGCGTCGATGGCGCTGTAGAGGGGCGGATGGAGTTCGATCGGGGAGACGCCCTCGAGTTCGGCCACCTGCTCGACGATGGCTTCGAGAAAGTCGGGAGCGTTGTCGGTTGGTTGCTCGTGAAACGCTGAGGACACAGGAGATACTTACCAAGCAGCAGTTAAATGTTTTCTGGCGATAGTAGCGAAATTTGTTTATATGCAGTTAAAGGCTGATCTAGCCCTACGATTTATTGCAGAAATACGTCTGGGGAGCGAAAACGTGCTGTCTCTTCTGCAGGGGTGCGCAGAGTCGGCGTACGATGTAATCGAAGAAAAAACCGGCCGGTGAACGTTCCACCGAGCTCAGCCGTACGTCGCCTCGAGGGACGATGCGATCTCGTGGACGACGGCCGGGTCGTAGGTCCAGAAGCCGGCGAACTCGTCCAGATCCCACTCTTCGGCGAGCAGAGCGCAGGCTTGCCGGTCGTCGCCGCCGCCGTCGAACGCGAGCAGCCAGAAATCTCCGATCTCGTCGTCGGCGCCGTCGACCGTGTGGATCGTCATCCCGTCGGGATTCGGGGAGGAACCGTCGGCTTGCCCGTAGACGTGGATCTCGAGGTCCGTCTCCTCGGTCAGTCGCTCGTAAATCGGGAGCTGGTGGTGCAGTAACGACAGTCGCTGGAAGCCGACGTGTAGCGTCCCCTCGCCGACGCGCCACGCTCGATCCTCGATCTCCCGGCTCGTCGCGAGGAGCTGGCGGCGATCGAGTGAGTACCACACCGTGTCGTCGAGGATCTCGAGCAGAATTCGATACTCCGCGTCCGCGAACGCCTCGTCCCACGGCCGATAGATCGGCGGCTCGAGGAACTCGCGAACCTCCCGCAGACCGATCGAGGCGGCGAACCCGTTCGCGTCCCGGATGACGAGAAACCCGTCGTCCCGAGACACCGACGGAAGGGGCGCGTGCGTAACAGAGACGACCCGGGTCTCGAACTGGTCGACGATGTCGGGCTGGGGACTCGACGCGTACACGGTGATCGTCCGCTGTGTGCGCTCGAAGCGATCGAAAATCTCACGAAGCGTCATCGGGTTCCTCCCTGCGCATGCGGTAGCTCACCTGACATGCTTAGGAACTGGTTTCGGTGAGGCAGGCCAGCCGAACGAACGATCGCGTCGCTGGCGGACACGGAGCGAGCGAGAGGGTGTCTGTCACCTCGTCGTACCTGACGACGTCGGCCTCGACCATCACTGGAACGTGACGGTGGCGGAGATTCAGGTGGACCCGATCTCGGGTTTCACGGCCAACCATTCCGTGCTCCGACGCTCACGTCCAGCCGGTGACGACGTCGGCGACTTCCTCCAGCGACGCGGTTTCGTGCTCGAGCAGAAAGTACAGCGCGTACCGACGATTCCGGTTTCGAAGCACGGAGAACGCGTCGTCGATCACGTCTCGATCGGTATAGGACCGATCCGAGGCGGACCGGTTGTTATTCATTCACACGATTCACTACGCTCGAATCGCGGGTTATGCCTTCCCTTGCATTCGCTACCCCTCTTCGGACCGGTTCACTCCTCGAGCGGCGGCGGCGCCAGCCGATCGGTGAGATCGAACACGGTGGCGAAGACGAGCCCCAGAACGGTGCCGAACACGAGGTGTCCGACGAGGCTCTCGACGGCGAAGACGGGGAACTCGCCGGCCGGGTCGGCACCGAGAGCCTCGACCCAGGCGGGAAGAACGACCACGGGAAGGATCGCCCAGATCGCCAGCCCGAAGACGAACCCCGCAGCGACGACGCGGATCCAGACGCTGGTTCTCGAGAGGGCGTCGGTCTCGACGGTCATCCGCAGCGTTCCGAGGATGAACTCGCGCGTAACGAGAAAGGCGAAGAGCACGCCGAGTACGATCCCGTGAGCGACGTGAATCCCCCAGCCGACGATACCGACGAGATCCAGCCCGTAGATCGCTGGAATGGCCACTTCGACGACCGCCGGATCCAGGGCCGAAATGAGTGCCCCGAACGCGATAGCGCCGATCGCGCCGCCGATCGCGCCGCCGAGTACCCACCCCGTACTTCCTCCGATTCCGGTCTCGGCCGTCTCGCTCTGTTCGGTGCTCATGGTGAGGGGTGCTCCCACGAACAGCGGCAAAAAGACCTACCCGAAAAGCCTAGCTCGAGATTCTCCTGGAAAGCGTACCCCGCCGAGTCGCACGAAATCGACGCCGATACGTGGCCCTTCTAGTACCGCCCGAAACGGTTCACACCCGCGGTGCGATCGGGTGTGCACTGGCTTTCAGGGGCTACTATAGTATCCGGCACGTAGACGGCGGTGTGAAGTACGAACTGCTGGGGTGGCCGCCCGACGGGCCGAAACTGCGTCTCGATCACGAACGGTTCAGCTACGCCGGGAAGTTCGTCATGACGAACACGGGAAAGGCGGTCGCTCGAGACGAGCGCGGAACGATCGTCGGAGCCGTCGCGTTCAACGAGGACCGCACGGATGAGGGGACCCTCTGGCTGCGCTACGTGACCGTCGCAGGCGATCGTCGCGGCAACGGCATCGGGCCAGCGCTCGTCCGTCACGTCCGCGAACACGCCACCGAACGAGGGTACGACCGCCTCCGCATCGCGGTCAACAACCCGTTCGCCTACGAGGCGCTCTACCGAGCCGGCTTCGGCTACGCCGATGAGACGACGGGAATCGCCGAACTGATCCTCGAGCATCCCGACCCCCTCGGAGAATCGAGCGACGAGCTCTCGAGTCGCGACCGGTACCAGGCAGGTCTCGACGAGTTTCGGGACCGGGATCTCTCGAGCGAGGAAGTCGACTTTCTCGAGTCGAGGGCCGACCGCGGACCGCCCGAACGAGACCGCACGACGAACGAACAGCCGCGCGACGAGTGAAACAGCAGACTGGAACTACCGGACCGACAGACCGCAGTGGGTCGGTCCTCTCACCGGCGCGCAGTGCCGCGGCGAGCGGCAGCGAGCCGCGGCTCGAAGCGCGAGGGACGAGCGAGCGTTCGCGAACGCGAGCGAGTCGGCTGGGGAGGACGTGGAATCCCTGGTGTTCGTGTGAGTCGCTGTTCTCGAAGCCGTCGGTTACGATACTGTACCCGAAGTCACTACGCCGATCTCGAAGTCCGTATTCGGCTATCGGAATCTCGAGCGGGAAGCCAACGATTCAAATCCGAGACGCTCCAAGGACCGGTAATGGGTAACGCTGCACTGCGGGACATCGCGGTCATCGAGGACGTGCCGTTCGACGAGATCGAGGGGACCATCGCCGTCGACGCCCACAACTGGCTCTACCGCTACCTGACGACGACGGTCAAGTGGACGTCGAGCGAGAAGTACACGACCGCCGACGGCACCGAGGTGGCGAACCTCATCGGCATCGTCCAGGGGATCTCGAGGTTCTTCGAGCACGACGTCACGCCGGTGATGGTGTTCGACGGCGGCCCCTCCACGCTGAAAGAAGACGAGATCGAGTCCCGTCGCGAGCAGCGACGGAGCTACGAGGACCAACTCGAGACCGCCCGCGAGGAGGGCGACCAGGTGGCCATCGCCCGGCTCGAGTCCCGCACGCAGCGGCTGACGCAGACGATCCAGGAGACCAGTCGGGAGCTGCTCGAGTTGCTCGACGTCCCGGTCGTCGAGGCCCCCGCCGAGGGCGAGGCTCAGGCCGCCCACATGGCCAAGCGCGGCGACGCCGACTACGTCGGCTCGGAGGACTACGACGCGCTGCTGTTCGGCGCGCCGCTGACGCTCCGCCAGCTGACGAGCAAGGGCGACCCCGAACTCATGGACCTCGAGGCCACCCTCGAACACCACGAGCTGACGCTCGAGCAGCTGATCGACGCCGCGATCCTCATCGGGACGGACTTCAACGAGGGCGTCTCGGGAATCGGCCCGAAGACGGCGCTCAGCGAGATCACCGAGCACGGGGATCTCTGGAGCGTCCTCGAGGCCCGCGGCGACACCGTGGAGTACGGCGACCGGGTCCGCCAGCTGTTCCGCGACCCGAACGTGACCGACGACTACGAGTTCGATCCGACGATCGACCCGGACCTGGCGGCCGCGCGGGAGTACGTCGTCGAGGAGTGGGGCGTCCACGCCGACGAGGTCGAGCGCAGCTTCGATCGGATCGAGGAGCACGCTACGCAGACGGGGTTGGACCGCTGGACGTGAGTGGTCGCGATAGCGCTCTCACTCCCACTGTTTCACCAGACAAACAGTAGTAAAATGCGTCTCGAGTCGGATTCGAGGAAAGACGCCAAAAGCGAACGCGCTTGCATGGTACGCCATTTCATACCGCCACGGTTACGACGGTGGGGTTTCCGTGAGAAATCCACCTCCCGTTCGGGAAGCGATAGCAGACGATCGACGCGAAACGTTATCCGGGGCATAATAATCCGTCTATCGGAAATAGCCGTGATCGGGTGATTGCCTATGTCCGAACAGACTGAACGCGGTAATTCCCGCACCGAGCCGAACGACGGTCGACCGCCGGAAGAAGAGCCGCGCGGTCGGCGGTTCGCCCCCGGAGCGTGGATGGCCTCGACAGTCGTTCAGACGATCGTCGTACTCGTCGGCCTCGCAGTCGTGCTGTTCGCCGTCGGACAGGCAGTCGGCGCCGACCTCCTCGGGATGATCGGGGAGGCGCTCGCGACCCACACCGGTCAGTGGCTCGCGGTGGCGGTGATCGCACTGATCGTCGTCGGCGCCGCACTGCGAGCGATGAGTCTCACACGACCCCGTTGGTAACTCACACGCAACCGACACGACGCGATCCGATTCGACGTAGCTCACCCGATTTTTTGAACGAGACGAATCCGCCCGGACAGCAGTGGCCGCGGAGTGATCGAGAAACCCCGGTCGCAGCGGATCGCGATCGCTTAGAACAGGTGCTTCTCTTCGTCGAGCAGCCGTGCGGGACCGCCGACGTCCCAGACGGTCGTCGAGACGCCGCAGTCCGAGACTTCCTCCTCGATCCGGTCGACGTGCTCCTCGGTCGTGTTGACGTAGACGCTGGCGCCGGTGTCGGTCGAGAAGTAGACCGGGATATCCTCCTCCTCGCGGAGCTTTCGCACCGCGTTGAAGATGGCGAGCGTCGCCGGCTGCCAGTAGACCCACCCCTCGGGGCCGGTCATCGTCGTCGCGGCGAGCGAGAGCGAGTCGTGTTCGGCGAGTTCGAACGCCCGTTCGAAGTCGTCGTTCCGGAGGGCGTCGCGCATCTCGGCGATCTGCCCGTGGATGTGGGCGTTGCGGGCCTGAAACATGTGGCTGTCGGCGGCCTCGTCGTGGGCGTCCTCGGTCTCCTTGTGGTAGGGAACGAGACCGACGACGATCTTCAGGTCCTCGTGAAGGTCGCTGGAGAGGCGCTCCGATCGACAGTCGTCGTCGTTCAGCCCGGTGTGAAGCTGCGAGAAGGCGCCGGTCACCGCGCGGGAGGCCGAGGCCGAGCCGACGCGAGCGATCGTCGAGATCGTCCCCCGGTCGGCGTCGAGTTCGGCCGCCTCCGCGAGGGCCATCGCCGCGGCGGCGAAGCCCGACGAGGAGGAACCCAGCCCGACGTTCGTCGGAAAGCTGTTCTCGCTCTCGAGGCGCACCGGGTACACCGTGTGGGCGGCGTCGGAGAGGTCTCGCGCCTTCTCGACGACGGCGTCGACGCGCTCCGCGGCGCGACCGTCGAGTTCCTCGCCGTCGACGACGTAGGTGTCCCCGTCGTACTCCATCGAGAACTCGACGGTCGTCCGGGTGTGACTCGGGGCCGTACAGACGCTGATGCTGTCGTGGTATGGGAGACGCTCGATGTCGTCGCGCATCCCGTGATACTTGACGAGTCCCTGGATCGGGTGGGCGATCGCGGTCGCTTTCATACCCTGATAGGTGGCTGAGGGCCGCTTAAAACTCACGGCATCCGGGTGCCCGTCGGTTAGCCGGTTCGATCCCGGTGTGTCGCGCCGTCTTCCCGTCGAACCGAACACCTGAAATGGACGCCATCGAAAGGGACGCGTAATGGGAACCCCTCTCGAGAGCCGCGAGGAACAGGCCGCGGAGGTCGTCGACAGACTCGAGTCCGAGTACCCCGACTCGACCATCTCGCTGCGGTACTCGAATCGCCTCGAGTTGCTGATCGCGGTGATCCTCTCGGCGCAGTGTACGGACGAGCGCGTCAACCAGGAGACGAAACGCCTCTTCGAGAAGTACGACGGAGCCGAGGAGTACGCGGCCGTTCCGGAGGAGGAACTCGCCGAGGATCTGAACTCGATCACCTACTACAACAGCAAGGCGGGCTACATCAAGAGCACCTGCGAGACGATCCTCGAGGAGCACGACGGCGAGGTTCCCGACACGATGGACGAACTGACCGAACTCTCCGGCGTCGGCCGGAAGACGGCCAACGTCGTGCTCCAGCACGCCCACGACGTCGTCGAGGGGATCGTCGTCGACACGCACGTCCAGCGTCTCTCCCGACGGCTCGGGATCGCCGAAGAGGAGCGACCCGAGGCGATCGAACGGGAGCTGATGGAACTCGTCCCCGACGGCTACTGGCAGCAGTTCACCCACCTCTGTATCGACCACGGGCGCGCGGTCTGTACGGCCCGGAACCCTGACTGTAGCGAGTGCGTGCTCGCCGACGTCTGTCCCTCCGAGAAGGGGGATAGCGAGATCGACCTCGCCTCCGGCGAACCCTGGTAGCCGGCGCGTCGCCCGCGAGGTTTCGTCGCCGTCCGTTGCAAGCCAAATCCCTTTTCCGAAACCGACGGAATCCCCTGCTAGAATCACCATGTCCGACAACAGCGACGAGACCGGAAAGGACGAGCACGGTCGGGACGTCGAACTGACACACGAGGACACGGACGCCGACGAGGAAGAACAGGAGTTGACGGAGGAGGAAAAAGAGGCCCGCGAGCGGCAGGACGAGGAGCAGCGACGACAGGACATCGAACACAAATCCGACGACCGGGAGGACGACGCTCGAGAGCACGTCAATCCGGATAATCACCGGGACGAAGAGCCGTTCAACGGCTAACGAGTTCGTTCGACGCCCGAAGCGACCATCTCTCTCCCGTTCACCCGGCTGGAATCCGGTCAGACTCCGTTTTTTGCCGTTCACTCCGCTCGAGAATCAGTTCTGAGGTCCGCGTACGCAGGTCACAGCACGGTGGTCACCGCTCCTCGAGCGACGCCGTCGGAGCGACCAGCGTCTCGAGCGTTCCGTCGACGCCGATACCGACCGGCGAACCCACCGGAGCCGTTCCGACCGATCGGCCGTCGACGACGAGCGTCACCGCCCCCTCGTCGCGTTCGACCGCGAGTTCGACCGCGTCGTCGGGGAGTACCCACCGCTGCGTTCGGGTGGCGAACGGCCCGATCGGGGCGACGGCGACGGCGTCGACTGACGCCGAGAGCGAGGGTGCGTTGACGGCACTGGCGTAGCCCTCCGTTCCGGCGGGCGTCGCGACGACGACGCCGTCCGCGCGAAACGAGTCGACGGGATCGCCGCCGCTGCGGACGCTGTACTCCGAGATTCGAGCAGGTTCGTCCGTCACCAGCGTCGCGTCGAACAGGGCGCGGTACGTCGCTCCCTCGAGTTCGACGCCGAGAACGGGGCGGGCCCGCGTCCGCGCGTCTCCCGCGAGCGCGACCTCGAGCGCCTCCGGAAGTCGATCGACGGGGACCGACTCGAGTCCATCGACGTCGCCGACGGGAAGGACCGGCGTTCCCGTTCCGTTCCGTGCGACGTCCGACAGCGCCGCTTCGCCGGCTACGACCAGCAGCGACGGCTCCGCGGCGAGGACGCCCTCGAGCGAGCCGCTGACGGTCGTCGCGTCGGCGTCCGAGAGGCCGGCCTCGAGGGAGTCGACGGCGCCAGCGAGCGTCTCGCTGGCCGCCGTTTCGCGATCGACGACGCCGACGACAGCTCCGTCGTCACCCGGACTCCACGCGGCATCCATGCTCGCCAGTTCACGCGGCCGGTCCAAAAGGATACGGTTGTTCGCGAGCGGGGCGTCAGGTATCGTACGGCCAGTCGCCGGTGATCCGCATCCCCTCGGCGAGGTCCTGGGCCTCGAGGTCGTCGACGATCTCCTCGGGCGAGCGGCGTTCGATAGCGGTCTCCTGGCTCGCGAGCGTGACGACGAGATCCGTCAGGAGGATCGCCTGCTCGCGGAGGTCGCGCTGCTCGAGTTTGTCGAGCGTGTCGGCGACGGTGTGGCCCCAGCCGCGGCCGACCTCGTCGGAGGTCGACATGACGTGATAGCCCGGCACGCCCCACTGGACGAACGGCCAGTGGTCGCTGTGCGGGCCGAGCCGGGGGACGGTTTCGATCGGGTGGCCGTACCGATCCGCGACCTCGTCGGCGGCGTCCTCGAGGTCGTCGAACCCGTGCGTGGTGAACTCGAGCGTTCGACCCCGGACGACGCCGTCGTTGTTGACGATCGCCTCGATCGAGTCGTGATCGGTCTCGTCGGCGTGATAGTTCGAACCGACCAGCCCGACCTCCTCGGCGCCGTAGGCGACGAACTCGACGCGCGTCTCGAGGTCGTCCTCGCGGCCGGCGAGGGCGTTCGCGAGTTCGACGACCATCGCGGTGCCCGCGCCGTTGTCGAGGGCGCCCTCTGCGATGTCGTGGGCGTCGACGTGGCTCGTCACGAGCACGCGCTCGTCGGTGTCGGGCCCGAGTTCGGCGTGGACGTTCTGGCTCTCGGCCGGGTGGACGTCGGCGTCGACCGAGACCGTGACGTCCTCGCCGTCGAACCGGCGGGCCAGGCGCGCCCCGACCTCGCTCGAGACGCCGACGGCCGGAATGTCACCGATCGGGTCCGCCTCAGTTCCGACGCTGCCGGTCGGCGACAGACAGCCCTCGACGTGGTTGCGGTAGACGAAGCCGACGGCGCCGTTGTCGACGGCGTGGTAGTACTTCTCCCGGCGGTGGACGTACCGATCGTAGTAGTTCGGAATGTCGCTGCGGACCATGACGACCGCGCCCTCGACGTCGGTCTCCTCGAACTCCTCCGGCAGGCCGTAGCCGAGGTCGATCAGCGGCGCCTCGACGCGGTCGGCGGGACTTCGGGGCAGCGCGATGCAGTCCTGGCTGGTTTCGCCGGCGAGAATCGAGCTATCGCCGCGGCTCCAGCCCTGGACGTCGAACGACTCGAGTCGGGCGTTCCGGGCGCCGGCGTCCTCGAGCGCGTCGCGGGTTAGCTCCGCAGCTTCGCGCTCGCCCTCGCTGCCGGCCATGCGGTCGCCGATATCGACCAGGCCCTCGAGGTGATTCCAGCCGACGGTACTGGTGAACAGTTCACCGATCCACGTGGACATGCGCGAACCGTGGATCTACCGTCGGGTAACAGTATCGGCTTCGTCGACGCCCGGCCCCGGTTCCGCGCGAAAGGGGCGAGCGATCGGGCGAGGTTCGCGATCCCGGAAGAGACAGGAATAACTGAATCTTTTTTACCCCGCTCCCACTCGAGGGTGGTATGCGGGAGACGCTTGCCGAGTGGCGGCCGGCTATCGACGAGGCGATCGCCGATCTCGTTCCGCGCGAGGTCGACCCCGACTACCTCGAGGGGTTCTTCGGCGAGCCGACCTACGAGTACGACTCGGCGGGGATCCAGCGAGCGCTGGCGGACCCCCTCTGGGAACTGCTCGACAGGGGCGGGAAACGCTGGCGCGCGGTACTCTTTCTGGTCTTCGTCGACGCCTTCGGAGAGGAGCCGGCCGACTACCTGCAGTACGCCTGTATTCCGGAGATTCTGCACAACGGGACGATCATCGTCGACGACGTCGAGGACGAAGCCTCGATGCGCCGCGGGGGGCCGGCGCTGCACCACGTCTTCGACGAGGACGTCGCGCTGAACGCCGGCAACGCGATGTACTTCCTGCCGCTGAAGATCCTGACCCGGGACCACGCCGATCTCCCGGCGGACCGACGGCTGGCCGCCTACGAGATGCTGATGGACGAACTCAACCGGACCCACCTCGGCCAGGGGATGGACATCTGCTGGCACAACGAACGCGAGGTTCGGGTCACGCCCGAGCAGTACCTCGAGATGTGCGCGTGCAAGACCGGCTGTCTGGGACGGATCGTCGCGCGACTGGCGGCGATCATCACCGACCAGCCGGCAGACGTCGAGGAGGCCGTCGCCAGCTACGCCGAACTGACCGCGGTCGCCTTCCAGATCGGCGACGACATCCTGGACGTCGAGAATTCGCTCGGCCGCGCCGGCGAGTTCGGCAAGGAGTTCGGTAACGACGTCCGCGAGGGAAAGAAGACGCTACTCGTGATCCACGCCATCGACGAGACCGACCCGGAGACGTCCCACCGACTCCAGGAGATCCTCGAGGACGACGAGAACACCGACGAGGAGATCCTGGAGGCGCTCTCGATCCTCGAGGAGGCCGACAGCATCGACTACGCCCGCGAACGCGCGCTCGAACTGGCCGCCGAGGCCCGGGGAGAGATCGACGGCCTCGACTTCGATCCGGAGACCACGCGCAAACTCGACGAGTTCACGGAGTTCGTCATCGACCGGGACGTCTGACAGAAGTCGAGTAGGCTTCACCGGACCTAACGCCCCTTCACAGAGCGGAGAGAACGTGATAGCGGAAGTTCAGCTATCACTCGGTGTGGCTCACATTTCGGGCCGTCTGCCGGAGAGACAATTGCGGAAGGAGTACACCGGTACTGAGAAGAACTGCTGAACCCGCCCACAGCGGAAGGTCGTACCGCCGCCCGAGTCTGTTCAACACGAGAAGTGAGAGGGGGACGAGTACGAAGATTGCAATCGAGATCACACGATTCTCTCTCGAGACCACAGTCAGTGTGACCAATATACGAGTATAACAGTTCCGCGCAGTGTACACGCTGCACGCGACGGATAATCCACCCCGAATTAGTCTCGAGACCGAGCGGCTGTTACTAACGGTTACAGGGACCTCGTGCGTTCGGAGAGTGACTGATCCAACTCTACGACTGTCGTTCTGTCAGACGAGTAGGATTAGGTACTACATCCTGGAGATCGTAGGCCCGGTATGGCCGACCACTCGGCGGCTACCGACGGGGCGACCACCTCGAGTCCCTGGCCCGTCCTCGTCGCCGTCGGACTCGTTCTCTCCGAGCTCGGGGTGTTCGTCGATCTCTTTCCGATTGCAGTCGTCGGAATCGTGCTCTTCGTGGCGAGCGTCACCGGCTTCGTCGCCGAATCGGGACACGTCTCGAGTCCGTGGCCGCTCGCGATCGGTCTGGGGCTCGTCTTCGTCGCGCTGGGTTCGCTGCTGTACGCCGTTGGAACCGAACTCGTGACCGTCGCCGGCAGCGAGCAACTGTTCGGCCTCGTAACCCGCGGCGTCGCGATCGCCGTCGCCGGCGGCGTCACGATCGTCGGCGCGATCGTCTTGCGGTACCGAAACGCCCGACACACGGATCAACCATGAGCAGAAGCGCATTCGACGCCGAAGTCGCGCTCGACCTCGCAGTCAACCTGATCCCGTTAGCGATACTGCTCTTCTTCGTCGCGATCTTCGCCGCGTTCAACCCGTGGGGATTCGACCCCCTCCGATCGGGAATCCAGTTCGCCATCCTGCTGTCGATGGCCGGGGGACTCACGCTCGCGACCTACATCGCGGCGCGCGTAATCGAGGGCGACGAGCACACGCGGGGCGAGACGCCGGAGTCGCAGTGACGCCACACACTGTCGGCCGCAACGGGTTACCGGGACAACCGCGAACCGTCTTGCGGTTGTCTCGAAAACGGCTTCCGGTCGACAGTATCAGTTGACGATGAGGACAAATCCGGCCAGCGCCATCATGAGGGCGATCCCGACGAGCAGCATGCCGAACAGTTCCTTTTCCTCCATACCCGAGTAGACGCGAGAAACCGACAAAAGTCTATAGCACGTCGGCGAACCGTCGACCGTGACGACCGACGCCGACCGAAACGCCGGTCGAACGCTCGAGGGGCGGCGCATCGTGCTCACCCTCGGCCTCGCGCTCGTCCTCGCGACGGCCGTCTTCGGGGCGCTCCTCGGCTACGCGCTTCCCGTCCAGAGCGGCCTCGAAGAGGTTACCGTCCTCGGAATCACGTTCGTCGTCTCGCCGGCGACCTTCGCCCTCTACGGCGGCGTGTCCGTCGGCACCTTTCTGGCGACCCTTCTGTTCGTCGTGAGGGGCGTGTCCCGGTTCGACGAGCACGCGCTCGAGTGAACCGGCACGGATCTCGTACACGCCCCGGGAGAAGGTATTAGCCGCGGCGAATCGTCGTGGAGAACATGAGCGGATCGCCCCTCACGCTCCAGCGAGCCGACGATACCGCGCTCTCTTACGTTGAAACCCTGCTGGAGGAGAACGGCTTACCGTCGGCGGACGTGCGGACGAAGCCCGAGCGGTTCTACGTCGGGTACGACGGCGACGACGACCGGGTCGGTATCGGGGGTGTCGAAATTTACGGAACCGACGGGCTCCTCCGATCGGTCGTCGTCGAACGATCGGAACGGGGGAAGGGATTCGGAGCGACGATGTGTGACGCGCTGGAGGCGGAAGCTCGAGCCGGCGGCGTCGAGACGCTTTACCTGCTCACGACGACCGCTCCCGAGTTCTTCGCTACCCACGGATACGCGGCGATCAAACGGACCGACGCTCCCGCCGCTATCCGGCAAACCACCGAGTTCGAGGAGCTCTGCCCCGCGACGGCCGCCTGTATGAAGAAATCCCTGTAGTCCGGACCTCGCCCGCGTAATCGGCACGTCCTCGCTTCCCCTCGAGGCGCTCCGCGTCGGTCAGACGGGCCGGCGTCTCAGGCGAGTCCGATCTGTTCGCTGTAGGCGCCGTGTTCGGCTTCGAACACCTGCATGATCTCGCCCATCGTCGCGTAGGCCTTCACCGCGTCGATGATGTACGGCATCGTGTTCTCGCCGCGGTCGACGGCCTCCTGGAGTTCCTCGAGCGTCGCCGCGACCTCGGCGTCGTCGCGTTCGGCCTTGACGTCCTCGAGGCGCCCGAGCTGTCGCTCGGTCGTGGTCTCGTCGACCTGGAGGATGTCGGGGCTGGTGTCCTCCTCGATCGTGTACTCGTTGACGCCGACGACGACCTCTTCGCCGCGTTCGACCCGTTCCTGGTACTCGTAGGAGGCCTCCTGAATCTCCCGAAGGAAGTAGCCCTCCTCGATCCCCTGGAGGATCCCGTCGCGAACCGAGCCGTCGCCCTTGTCGCGGATCTCCTCGATGTAGCGCATCGCGCGCTCCTCGGTCTCGTTGGTGAGGGATTCGACGGCGAAGCTCCCGCCCAGCGGATCGACGATGTCCGCGGCACCTGACTCATCGGCGATGATCTGCTGGGTTCGCAGCGCGACGCGAACGGCCTTCTCGCCCGGCAGCGCGAGCGCCTCGTCGAAGCTGTTGGTGTGCAGCGACTGCGTGCCCCCGAGAACGCCGGCCAGGGCCTGGATCGTCACGCGAGCGACGTTGTTCAGCGGCTGCTGGGCCGTCAGCGACTGGCCCGCCGTCTGGGTGTGGAACTTGAGCCGTTTGGATTCGGCCTTCTCGGCGTCGTACCACTCGTCCATCACGCGGGCGTAGATTCGTCGCGCCGCGCGGTACTTCGCGATCTCCTCGAAAAAGGAGTTGTGGCAGTTGAAGAAAAAGGAGAGCCGAGGCGCGAACTCGTCGACGTCGAGACCGCGCTCGATCGCGTCCTCGACGTAGCCGAAGCCGTCGGCGAGCGTGAAGGCGAGTTCCTGGACGGCCGTCGACCCCGCTTCGCGGATGTGATAGCCCGAGATCGAGACCGGGTGGAACTTCGGCGTCTGCTCGGTCGAGAACTCGATCGTGTCGGTCACCAGATCCAGGGAGGGCTCGGGCGGGATCACCCACTCCTTCTGCGCGATGAACTCCTTGAACATGTCGTTCTGGAGGGTTCCACGGACGTTCTCTCGCGAGACGCCCTGCTGGTCGGCCAGCGCGATGTACATCGCGTAGATCACCGGCGCGGAGGGGTTGATCGTGAAACTCGTCGAGATCTTCTCGAGGTCGATCCCGTCGAAGAGGATCTCCATGTCCCGGAGGGTGTCGACCGCGACGCCCTCCTTCCCGATCTCGCCCTCGCTCATCGGATCGTCCGAGTCCAGCCCCATCAGCGTCGGCATGTCGAACGCCGTCGAGAGCCCGGTCTGGCCCTGGTCGATCAGGTAGTGAAACCGCTCGTTGGTTTCTTCGGCCGTTCCGAAGCCGGCGAACTGGCGCATCGTCCACGTGCGCCCGCGATACATCGTCGGATACGGGCCGCGAGTGTAGGGCTCCTCGCCCGGGAAGCCGAGATCCTCGAGGTAGTCCAGATCGGCGACGTCCTCGGGCGTGTAGAGCCGGTCCACCTCGAGGTTCGAAACGGTCGCGAACCGGTCCTGGCGTTCGCCGTGTGCGTCTAGCGTCGGCTCGAGCGTCTCGTCCTCCCACTTCTCGGTTGCCTGGCGAATGGACTCGAGATCCTCATCGTCGTACATGACGTAATTTTTGCCGGACGATCCATTAAGGATTCCGGGTGCGAGCCTACAGACGCATCCGGTCCGGATCGGCGTTGATTCGATCGAACGCCCAGTCGACGTCGACCGTCCGCTTCGGCGATCCGGAGAGCCCGCCGCGGTTCACGATCTCGAACGTGTGGTTGCGTGCGTCCGGCGTGAACGGGGCCGCAGCCATAACCCGCGCCGCGTCGGCTCGAGAAATCGACCCCGAGACGGATTTGCCACCCTCGCCGACGACGACCCCGCCGTTCGGCGGTTCGTTCGTGAGTTTGCCGGGTCTGAGGATCGTGTAGTCGATCCCCGACCGACGGATCGCGGTCTCGGCGTCCCGCTTGGCCCGCAACGATCCCCGGATGAGCAGTCTGGCCGGGAGCGGAAGACCGGCCTTAGAGCTTCCGACGCCGATCGCGCTCAGGTGGACGAAGTGAGCAATATCCTCGCTCACCGCCGCCGTCAGCAGGTTGCTGACGCCGGTTCGGTCGACCAGCTTTCCACCGAGGGTGTGGCGGTAGCTCGGCGGCGTCCCGAGCGCGCAGTAGACGATATCACAGTCCTCGACGGCCGTGACCGCGTCGGCCGGTTCGAAGAAGTCGGCCACGACGACCTCGTCGGCGCCGAGCCGCTCGAGTTGTTCGACGTTCGCGTAGGACCGCGTCGCCGCGCGAACGAGAAGATCCGTCGGTCGCAACACGGCTAACAGTTCGGTCCCCGTGTCGCCGCTTGCGCCCGCAACGAGGACGCGGTCTGAAGTCTCATCGGTCATCGAACGGGGTACTCGCCCGAGGTAGAAAACCCTCACCAGTGGTCAGCCGGACGGAGTATCTCGCGTCGCGTCAGTCCTCGGACTGGAGCCGCTTCGTCGTCTGGACCAGCGGGTGGCGCGCGTAGTCGACGACCTCGATGTCGTCGATCGACTCCAGCCCCTCCTTTGCCGCCGTTCGGGCCATCCCGAGATCGATCGGGTGATCGATGACGATCACGTACGCGTCCATCTCGTCGATCGACAGTCGGTCGGCCGCGAGCACCCGGTGGTGGCCGTCGGCCAGCAACAGCGCCCCACCGTTGTCGATCACGACCAGCGGTTCGGCCAGTCCGTGCTCGAGTTCGTAGCGCCGCCCCTCGAGTTCGTCGGCGTACACCCGTCCTTGGGTCGGCGTGAGATCGCCGAGCGGGACCGTCCGTCGCTCCTGGCGCAGTTCGATGTCGTGGATCTGCTCGAGCGTGCGGACGAGTTTCCCGACCTTCTCGGGCGTGGCGCGTTCGATCTGGCTCCGGATCACGTCGGCGTTCGAGATGATGCCGACGAGGTTTCCCGCGTCGTCGACGACGGGAAGTTTCTGAATGCCGGATCGCAGGATGACCCGGGCCGCATCGGTCACCTTCATCTCCGGATGTGCGACGAGCAGATCCGTCGTCATCACCTTGAAGATCGGGTCGTCCTCCTCTGCCACCAGAAGATCGCGGGCGCTGATGAACCCCTCTACGCGGCGACGCTCACAGACCGGGAACCCGCTGTGGTTGTCGCTCTCCGCGATTCGGCTCGCGACTTTGCCGACCGTCGTGTCCGGCGAGACCGTCACCACGTCGCGGGTCATGTAGTCCTCGACCTGGGGTTTGCTCCTGTCCGACGCAATCTCCATACGGAGCCACACGGGACCCCAGTGCAAAAGCGCTGTCGCCGCGCTGGCGTTCGCTGTCGGCCGTGTTCAGGTGGACTCGCCGGAACCGACACTGTCCGGCGTGAACAGCCACTCGCTGGTTCGGACGTAGGTGCCGACCGGCGTCCCCGGTTGCGTCTCGATCGCCTCGAAGAACCGGTTCGTGATCACCTCCTCGACGACGCTGACGATCGATTCGACCTCCTCCTCGTCGTCCGCGCTGGCGAGAATGCCGATCTCGAGCTGTGCGCCCGCCATGTCGGCGTGACCGCCCGCGCTGCCGATCTGGTCGAAGGCGTCCCGCAGCGTCTCGCCGAGATCGACGTCGTTCGACCGCGAGCGGGCGGAGACGAACACCATCTCGTCCATGAAGCCGAAGACGAGCGTCGTCCCGACGCCCTCCATCGTGAGCAGGCGGTCGGCCGCCTGCGGGAGGGCGTCGCGGTCGCCAATCTGGCCGACGCTCGCGACCGCGACCGAGCCGCGCTGTTCCCGGTTCTTGATCGCCCGTGCGATCGTCTCCAGGGTGTCACCCTCGAGCGACGGCTGCTCGATCTGCCGGAGCACGTCCGTGTCGACGTGCGGCCAGAGCGTCGACGCGGCCTCGAAGTCGGCCGCCGAGAGCTCCCGCCTGAACTCGTTCGTGTCGACCCGGATGCCGTAGAGCAACGCCGTCGAGGTCGCCCGATCGAACGTCTCGAACTGCTCGGCGTACTCGGTGAGAACGGTACTGGTCGCGCCCGCCCGCTCGCGCAGATCGACGTAGGCGCTCGCCACCGGCCCGCGCGGCGGGTGGTGGTCGATGACGATATCGACGCGGAGGTCGTCGGGTAGCTGGTCGTTGACCCCCGGCCGAGAGTGATCGACCAGCGCGAACGCCGCGTACTCCGAGAGCGAGTCGCCGGGGTCGAGATTGCGCAAGTCGAGTTCGAGCAGGTTGACCATCGCCCGGTTCTCCTGGTGTGAGATGTCGCCGAAGTAGCAGGCGTCCGCCGAGACGCCCACCGAAGCCGCGATGTCGGCCAGGGCGACGGCGCTCGCGATGGCGTCGGGATCGGGGTTGTCGTGCATCACGACCGCGAGCCGGCCGTCGATCCCGAGCAGGTGCCGTCGCAGTTCGATCGCGGACTCGGCCGCCGGACTCGTCGTCTCCGCGAGGACGCCGTCGACCATCGCCTGCTCGGCGTCGACGACGTGATCCGCGAGTTCGTCGAACGCCTCGCGGTCGCCCGGCGACGGGTTTCCGCCGAGATACGCGACGATCGACGCGGCCGGGAACCGCGTTCGGGCGCGCTCGAGCACGAGACGGTTGCGGTCGGTTCGGTCACTGGCGACGAGGATGACGTCCGGCGTCTCGACGCTCTCGAGTACCGCGAGATCCGTCGGATCGGCGTGGCGAGCCGGGATGCTCTCGTCGCGAAGCGTCTCGACGTTGTTCTCGTTCTCCGTGATGACCAGCAATCGTCCGTCGTACTCGGGAAGCTGCTCGGCGATCTGCCGACCGACGGTTCCGCACCCGAGTACGAGCCGGAAAACCATATACCGCGGCTTGCAACCCCGACGGGTAAAAACTACCGGCTTGGTCGGTCCGTACGGCCGGCGTCGCTCGTCGACGGCTGTTCACCGAACGAGCGGTCGAAAATCCGAACCCGGTCCGCTCGACCGTCTCAATTCACGACCACGGTCGCCGCCTCGAGGGCGGCGTCCGCGATCGGTCCGAAGACCGGGAGTGCGATGACGGTCAGGACGGCTGCAAAGACGATCGCCGCGTACAGTCCCGTCGGCTGTGCGAGCGTGTCGCGCTCGGCGACGGGCTCTTCGATCCAGACTGCCTTCACCAGCCGCGAGTAGTAGTACAGCGAGAGCGCGCTGTTGACGACCAGCGCCGCGGCGACGACGAGCATTCCGGCTTCGATCGCGCCGACGAACAGGAAGTACTTGCTGAAGAAGCCGCCCAGCGGCGGAATGCCGGCGAGACTGAACATGAAGATCCCGAGTGCAAAACAGGCCACCGGGGCCTGTTTCGCGAGCCCGTTGTAGTCCTCGAACGTTCGGCCGACGCCCCAGTACTCCGCGAGCGCGACGAACAGGAACGCACCCGTGTTCATGAAGCCGTAGACCAGCAGGTGCATCATCGCCGCGCCCATCACGAGTTCGCCGCCGTCGGCGGAGAGCCCGGCGAGTCCGATCAGCGCGTAGCCCGCGTGACCGATCGACGAGTACGCGAGCATCCGCTTGACGTTGTCCTGGGTCGCCGCGGCGAAGTTGCCGAGCGTCATCGTGACGATCGCGAGGATGACGAACGCGAGCGACCAGTCGATGCCGATCACGGCGGTCGTCGCCTCGATCGGGAACGCCGTCGTGAACACGCGGAACGCGATCACGAAGCCGGCGGCCTTCGAGGCCGAGGAGAGGAACGCCGAGATCGGCGCCGGCGCGCCCTCGTAGGCCTCGGGTGCCCAGAAGTGGAACGGAACGCTCGCGGTCTTGAACGCGAAGCCGCCGATCAGCATCAGGATGCCGAGTCCGAGCAGGCCGCCGTAGGCCTCGGCGCCCTCGAGGTTCTCGGCGATAGCGTCGAGTTGCAGGTGACCGGTCGCGCCGTAGACCAGCGAGATGCCGTAGACGAAGATCGCCGACGACAGCGCGCCGATCAGGAAGTACTTCAGACCGGCCTCGACGCTGCCGCGGTTGTCCTTCAGGATCGAGACGAGCGCGTAGGACGGAAGGCTGGCCAGCTCGAGCGCGATGAAGATCGTTACCAAACTGTTGGCGGCGGCCATCGTGGCCATCCCCGTCGCCGCCAGCATAACCAGCGAGTAGTACTCGGCCTGGTAGGCGTGGTCCGCCATGTAGTCGTAGCTCGCCACCGCGACGAGCGCGGTGACCACGGCGACGACGATCATGAAGAACAGCGCCATCTGATCGACGACGAACTGGCCGTCGAACAGTTCGACGACGCCGCGCCCGCCGTCGACGGACGGCGTGCCGACGCCGGCCAGCATGAACCAGACGGCGACGCCGAGGGCGGTCAGCGAGCCGATCGCCGACGTCCCCGCCAGCAGCGACCGGTTGGTCGTCCGCGGGTTGATGCTGTCGAAGGCGAACAGCACCAGCGCGGTCGCGACGAGGATCAACGCCGGCGCGAGTGCGGTCCACTCGGGCAGTTCGAACACCGCCATTACAGTTCACCTCCGTTCTCGAGGATCGGATCGACTGCGTCGGTAATCATCTCGAAGATCAGTTCGGGCGCCACGCCGAGGACGATGATGATGCCCAGCAGCACGAACATCGGCGCGACGTCGTGCAGCGGCGCGCGGCCCACTTCGTAGTCGGTTTCCAGGTGGTACGGTCCGAAGACGGTGCGCTGGAGCGCGAACAGCAGGTAGCCCGCGACGACGACGATTCCGAACATCGCCAGCGGCGTGAACACCTGCGAGTACGGGAGCTGTTCGGCGCCGAAGGCCCCGAAGAAGATCGTGAACTCGCCGAAGAAGCCGCTCATCAGCGGCAGCCCCATGTAGCCGAACGCGCCGGCGACGAGGATGCCGACCGCGACCGGCATCCGGTCCGCCATCCCGGACATGTCCGTGACCATCCGGGTGTGAGTCGCGTTGTAGATGACGCCGACGGCCATGAACATCAGCCCGGAGATCAGCCCGTGGCTGACCATCTGGAAGGTCGCGCCGCCGACCCCGAACTGGGTGTAGGCGATCAGCCCGAGGATGACGTACCCCATCGACGACACGGAGGAGTAGGCGACGATCCGCTTCAGGTCCGTCTGGGCGAGCGCGAGCATCGCGCCGTAGATGACGCTGATCACGGCGATGGCCGCGATCGGTACCGCGTAGGTCGCGACCTGCTCCGGGAACATCGTGAAGTTGAACCGGAGCAGGGCGTAGGTCCCCATCTTCAGCAGGACGCCCGCCAGTAGCACCGACGCCGGCGTCGGCGCCTCGACGTGAGCGTCGGGCAGCCAGGTGTGGAACGGAACCACGGGAACCTTCACCGCGAACCCGATGAACATCGCGACGAACACGAGCGAGGCGAGCGTCGAGCCGCCGAGGCCCACGAAGCCTTCCGGGCCGCCCTCGGTCATCGCCGTCGCGATTTCGGGCAGCGCGAAGCTCGTGACGGCGTCGCCGAGACCGAACACGAGCGTGATGAACGCACCGAACATCAGCAGCGACGCCACGTTCGTGTAGACGAAGAACTTGATCGCCGCGTACTTCCGGCGCGGGCCGCCCCAGACGCCGATCAGCAGGTACATCGGGATCAGAACGGCCTCCCAGAAGATGAACCAGACGAAGAAATCGAGCGCCGTGAAGACGCCGATCAGGTTCGCCTCGATGAACAGCAGAAGGCCGTAGAACTGCGACTCGCGCTCGTCGATCGGCGTCCACGAACTCATGATCGCGAGCGTCGTGAGCACCGTCGTCAGAACGACCAGCGGGAGACTGATCCCGTCGAGTCCGACGAACCACGAGATCGCGTAGTCGCCGAGCTGGATCCACTCCGTACGGGACTCGAAGGCGAGTTCGCCGTCGAGTAAGGCGTTCCCGCTGCCGTCGAACGCCGTGAACATCCACAGGCTGAGCGCCGCGGGGATCAGACTGATGGCGAACGCCAGTTTGCCAGCGATACGATTCGGCGCGATGACCGTCACCAGCGCGCCCACCAGTGCGACCGCGATTAGCGCTTCGATTATCATACGAACCACCCTCCGAGGATCCCGAGCACGATCAGCAAGACGATGAACCCGGTCACCAGTAACGCCGCGTAGTTGGTTACGATACCCGTCTGGATCCGCTTGACTCGATCGCTGCCGAACAGACTGGCCGTCGAGACGCCGTTGACCGAGCCGTCGATGACGGTCTGGTCGAAGCGGTCGGCCGCTCGAGCCAGCGGCAGCGTCAGTCCCTCGGCGAGCCAGACCTGATACTCGTCCTGGTAGTAGTTGCTTCGCAGGACGTCGTAGGCGCCGCCGAGCTTCTCGGTGTGGCGCACGGGCTCGGGGACGTTGTAGAGCGTGTGTGCCGCGAACGCCCCGGCGAGCGCCAGTCCGAGCGAGAGCGCCGCGCCGAGCAGCATGGTGGCCGTATCGGATCCGACGTACCCCTCCTCGAACGGAACCGTCTCGTGGTAGTCGTGGTAGGTCAGTCCCTCGAGGCCACCGTACTCGCCGTCGAGCCAGAACTCGAGAAACGTGATCTCGGCTCCGGTGAGCTTGGCGATCGGGGCGAGGTTCGCGAGGCCGGCCGCCGTCGCGAGGACGCCGAGGACGAGGAGGGGCACCTTGATCGACCACCCGACCGAGTGCGGATCCTCGGCCGTCTCCGTTCGAGGTTCACCGTGGAAGGTCAGGAATACCATCCGGAAGGTGTAGAAGCCGGTGAAGAAGACGGCGACGAGCCCCATCGCGTAGGCCGCGAGAATCAGCGGCTGCTCGAGCCCGACGATCAGGGCGTCGTAGAGGACTTCGTCTTTCGACCAGAAGCCCGAGAACGGGACGATCCCCGCGAGCGCGAGCGCACCGGCGAGGAACGTGTAGTAGGTGACGGGCGCCTTATCCTTGAGACCGCCCATCTTCCACATGTTCTGCTCGTGGTGCATCAGGATGATGACGGCACCGGCGCCGAGGAACAGCAGCGCCTTGAAGAAGGCGTGGTTCATGAGGTGGAAGACCCCGGCGACGTAGCCGCCGACGCCCAGTCCGAGCATCATGTAGCCGTACTGACTGATCGTCGAGTACGCCAGCACCTGCTTGACGTCGTCTTTGACACAGCCCATCGTCGCCGCGAACAGGGCCGTGAAGCCGCCGACGAACGCGATGATCGCGAGTGCCGTCGGACTGAGTGCGTAGTAGCCGAACATCCGGGCGACCAGGTAGACCCCGGCCGCGACCATCGTCGCCGCGTGAATGAGCGCGGAGACGGTGGTCGGCCCCTCCATGGCGTCGGGGAGCCACGTGTGCAGCGGGAACTGCGCGGACTTGCCGATGACGCCGCCCAGTACCAGCAGCGCGGTGATCGTCACCCAGGTCTCGGCACCGAAGCCGAACAGCTGCTCGTTGCCGTCGATGGCGGCTTCGGCGGCCGCGACGAACGAGTCGTTACCCGCGAACTGGAGCGTTCCGAACGTCGCCGCGATGGCGATGACCCCGATCAGGAAGAAGTAGTCTCCGAAGCGGGTGACCAGGAACGCCTTCTTCGCGGCCGACGGGGCCGAGCGGGTGCGGAACCAGAAGCCGATCAGCAGGAACGAACACAGACCTACCAGTTCGAAGAACATGAACGCCATCAGCAGGTTGTCCGCGTAGACGAACGCGAGCATGCTGAAGGTGAAGAGTCCGAGACCGGCGTAGTACCGCGGCAGCCCGGTCTCACCCTCGTCGTTCATGTAGCCGAGACTGAAGATGTGGACGAGGAACGCGATCAGCGAGACGATCACCAGCATCAGCGCCGCGAGCGGATCGATCAGGATCCCGAACGTGAACTCGATCCCTTCGGGGCCGACCTCGCTGGCGGCGTCACCGGCCGCCCACGTGTACAGCGTCTCGTGATAGTATCCTTCCTCACCACCTGCGACGGCCGCGAGCATCGTAAGCGAGAGCAGCAGCGAGCCGCCCGTCGCGACGATACCCGGGATCGCCCCCTTCTTCGGCAGATAGTTGCCGAAGGTGAGGGCGATGACGAACGCCGCAAGCGGGAACAACGCGATCGCCGGAGCGTAGTCGAATAGCCCTTCCATCTTACCACCTCATCGTCGTCGGTACCGTGACGTCGACGTCACGGAAGTTGCGGTACAGCACCAGGATGATCCCGAGTCCGACGGCGACCTCGGCGGCGGCCAGCGCCATCGTGAACAGCGCGAAGACCTGCCCCGTGAGGTTGCCGTGGTAGAACGCGAACGCGATCAGGTTGATGTTCGCCGCGTTCAGCATGATCTCGACGGACATCAGGAACATCAGTGCGTTTCGGCGCGTCAGAACCCCGAAGAGGCCGATGCAGAACAGCGCCATCGACAGCAGCACGTAGTACTCGATGGCGACGCTCATCGGTCCTCACCTCCCGTCTCCGTTCCGCCGTCGGCGTCCTCGCGGACGGTGTCCGTTCCGGCCTCGTCCCTGAGGCCGCCGTCCGTCGAGGCCACCTGACTGCGGTCGGTGTTGCTCGGGCTGGAGACGCTCGAGAGAGCCGCGACCGGTTCCCCTTCCGTCTCGCGCTTTGCGAGCACGAGCGAGGCGTCGAGTGCGGCGTCGAGCACGACCGCGATCAGGAGGAACGCGGCGAGGAACGGTTCGGTGTTGGCGACGTTCCCCTCGGTCGACTGCAGGGCGGCGAGATCGAGCATCGCGTAGCCGATCTCGGAGGTGATCGAAATCCCCTCCGGATAGCCGGCGTCGGCCATCGCTGTCGTAAAGGACGTGTTCAGCACGACCAGGGCCATCACGCCGAAGAGCGCGACGGCGAGCACGCCGGGAAGCAGTGATTCGCCGAGTCGGAGTTTCGGACCGGTCGTCATGTCTGTGCCACCTCGCTCGTCTCGGTTTCGTCGCGCTGGGTGAGCATCACGGCGAACGTGATGAGGATGAGGACCCCGCCCACGTAGACGAGAATCTGCATCATGGCGACGAACTCGGCCGCCAGCATCACGTAGTAAACCGCGACGCTGACCAGCGTTACGCCAAGCATCAGCGCCGAGTGCCACGGGTCGGCCAGGAGCACGACGCCGAGCGCACTGGTGAGCGTGACGAACGCAAACAGCGCGAACGCGATCAGCTCGTATGTCATTGTTGTGTTAAACTGCCCGTTCTCGGGGACGGGCGACCCGGTTACTGGTAATCGACCTCTCCCTCACCCTCGCCGATCCACGCGCCCCGGTCGGGTTCGCGCGACTCGAGCGGGTCGATGTCCTTGTACCACGGTACCGCCTTCAGCTGCTCCTTGTTGTACACCAGGTCGTGTTTGGTGTCGCCCGTGAACTCGAAGTTCTGGGTGAGCAGGATCGCGTCGACGGGACAGACCTCCTCGCAGAGTCGACAGTAGATGCACTGTCCGATGTGGAGGTTGTACTGCTCGCCGTTTCGCTGGTCGTCCATCACGATCTGGATCGTGTCGTTCGGACAGACGTTCTCGCACTGGCGACACCAGATACACCGCTCCTGGCTGAACTTGTGGACGCCCCGGAACCGCGGGGAGACGTCCGGAGCGGTTTCGGGGTACTCGACGGTGAACGTCGAGCCGTCCAGCGCGTGTTTCATCGTCGTTGCCATCGATTTGAGTAGTCCGATCATGCTATTACCCCCACGATTACTGCGGTCAGGATGAGGTTCGCGAACGCGAGGACGAGCAGTCCCTTCCAGCCGATCTCGATCAGCTGATCGATGCGGACCCGGGGCACCGCCGAGCGGAGCCACTGGGTCAGCAAGAATACGCCCCAGATCTTGACGAGGAACCAGACGATGCCGATCTCCGCCGGACCCGGGCCGGCCGGGCCGCCGAGGAAGATCGTCGCGATGATCGCCCCGCCGAGGAAAATGTGCAGGAACTCGCCGAGGTAGATCAACACGAAGTAGACGCTCGAGTACTCGGTCTGGTAGCCCGCGATGATCTCGGTCGGCGCCTCGGGCGTGTCGAAGGGGTTCCGGCCGACCTCCGCGAAGTTCGCCAGCAGGAACAGCACGAACGCGAACGGGTTGACGATCGCGAACCACGCCGGGATCGTCACGAGTCCGAGGTCGACGAGCGTCTGGTTCTGTACGGCGACGATCTCGCTCATCCGCAGGGAGCCGGCGAAGATGACGACCGACATCCCCGTGATGACGAGCGGAATCTCGTAGGCGATGTTCTGTGCGACCGCCCGCAGCCCGCCGAGCATCGAGTACTTGTTCGCGGAGGCGTAGCCGGCCATCACCAGGCCGATACTCGCGATGCCGGCGACGGCGAAGACGAACGCCAGGCCGACCTCGGGATCGGCGAGGTGGATTCCGCTGCCCATGGGGATAACGGCGAAGCCGAGCAGCGCCGACGACGCGACGACGATCGGCGCGAGGTCGTAGGCCGGTCGGTCGGCGTTCTCGGGGATGATGATCTCCTTGGAGAGCAGTCGAACCGAGTCGGCGACGATGATCAGCAGGCCGGCCGGCCCGAGTCGGTTGACCGCGATTCGGTCCGTGAACGCGGCGGTGATCTTCCGTTTCGCCCACGGGCCGGCGACGCCGGTCATCGCCAGCATCAGGTTTCCGACGACGAACGCGGCGAGAAACGTCGCGAGCAGTTCGCCGGCCATACCGAACTGATCCAGCCCGGTTAGCTCGCCGATCCGCTCGGGGAGCAAGACGGTGTCGCTGGTCTGCAGTGGCACCTCGATCATCGATCCACCTCTCCGAGCACGATGTCGAGGCTACCGAGCGAGGCGATCAGGTCGGGGATGTACTCACCCTCGCTCATCACCTCGAGCGCCGAGAGGTTGTGGTAACACGGACTGCGGATCTTGAACCGGCCGGGTTTGTCGGTGCCGTCCGAGCGAATGTAAATCCCGAGTTCGCCCTTCGCCCCTTCGACGGCGCGGTAGACTTCCGTGTCGGCGTCCGGTTTGAGCGTCCGCGGAACGTTGGCCTGGACGGTTCGCTCGTCCTCGGGCCACTCCTCGAGCAGGTCGAGACACTGCTCGATGATCTTCGCGGACTCCTCGACTTCCTGCATCCGACAGAGCACGCGAGCGTAGTTGTCGCAGCCGTCTCGGGTGACGACGTCCCACTCCAGGTTCTCGTAGTAGCCGTAGGGGTCGTCCCGGCGGAGGTCGTAGTCGACGCCCGAGGCGCGGGCGACCGGTCCCGTACAGCCGTAGGATTTGGCGACTTCCGGCTCGAGTACGCCCGTGTCCGTACAGCGCACCTGGAAGATCTCGTTGCCGGTGACGAGGTCGTTGTACTCGTCGATCTTCGCCGGCAGTTCGTCGAGGAAGTCCCGCGTCTTCTCGATGAACTCCTCGCGGGGTTCGGGCAGGTCCCAGGCGACCCCGCCGAGCCGGAAGTAGTTGAACATCAGCCGCTGGCCCGTCAGGTCCTCGAGGATGTCCTGGACGACCTCGCGGTCCCGGAACGCGTACTGGAAGACCGCGGTGAAGTCGCCGTAGACGTCGAGACAGAACGTCCCGAGTGCGAGCATGTGGGAGGCGATCCGACACAGTTCGGCGCCCATCGTCCGGACGATCTGGGCGTACTCCGGGACCTCGATGTCCGCGAGGTCCTCGGCCGCGCGGGCGTAGGCCCACTCGTTCAGCAGCCCCGCCGAAACGTAGTCCCAGCGGTCCGGGTAGGGCATGATCTGGTGGCGGTAAGTGCCCTGCTGGCACATCTGCTCCTCGCAGCGGTGGAGGTAGCCGATGTCGGGATCGACGTCGACGACCGTCTCACCGTCGAGGACGGTCTTGACGTGGAGCACGCCGTGGGTCGCCGGGTGGTGCGGCCCGACGTTCAGGAACATCGTGTCCGACTCCTCGTCGTGGTGGTCGGGCTGGATCGGGTTAGCGTGCTCCGAGAGCGTGACGATCTGGGGTTTCTCCTGGTCGTAGTCGAGCGAGAGCGGGTGGCCCTGCCACGTCTCGGGCAGGAGAATCCGCCGCGGATCGGGGTGGCCCTCGTAGTCGATGCCGACCAGGTCGAACGCCTCGCGCTCGTGCCAGTCGGCCGTCCGGAACACCGGCTCTGCCGTCTGGCTAACCGGGTCGGCGGTCGACGTCGGGACGACGATCGACACCTCCTGGGTCGGGTCCTTGTACTTCTTCAGGTGGTAGATCGACTCGTAGCGGTCCTCGTACTGCTGTGCGGTGAGACAGGAGAGGTGGTCGAACCCCGCCCGGTCTCGCAGGTCGAAGAGGACGTCCTGAACGTCGTCCGGCCGAATAACGAAGCCGGGCGCGTTGAGGTGATCGTCGCGTCTGAGCGCTCGATCGCCGATCAGCGCCTCGAGTTCGTCCTCCGTGACCTCGGTCCGTGGAACCTGTTCTTCGAGTCCCGTGCTCATGGTGAATCAGCCCAGTTGTAGCGCATGACGAGGTCGTCCTCGTCGATGTCGTTCGCGAGTTTCTGCACGAGTTCGTCCTTCGGGAGGTCGCCGAACTGCTCGAGTTCGTAGGGTTTGACCACGACGGGAGAGGTCTCGCCGTTTCGGATCCGCTCTTGCAGTTTGGCGACGCCGTAGATGAGCGCCTCCGGTCGCGGCGGGCAGCCGGGGACGTGGATGTCGATCGGGATGATCTCCTCGGCGCCCTTGACGACGTTGTACCCTTCCTGGAACGGGCCGCCGGAGATCGTACACGATCCCATCCCGACGACGAACTTCGGTTCGGGCATCTGGTCGTAGACGCGCTTCATTCGGGGTCCGAACTTCGAAACGATCGTTCCGGGAACGATCATCACGTCAGCCTGTCGCGGCGACGCGCGCGGGACGCCCGCGCCGAAGCGGTCCAGGTCGTGTTTGATCGCGTAGGTGTGGATCATCTCGATGCTGCAGCAGGCGATCCCGAACTGCAGCATGAACATCGAGTTCCCCCGCACCCAGTTCATGAACTTGTCGAACTTCGTGAGAATGAACGGCGACGAGCCGAACGCCTCGCGAAGTTTCGAGTTGAAACGGTCGTCGGGGCCGGCACCCATCCGCGATTCCCGGGTACCGGTCGACGGGGCTGTACTCTCGTAGATATCTTGCCGTGGTTTGTCACTACTCATGGTCGATCAGCTCCGGCGTCGACCTGCCGCGGCGTCTGGGCCCACTCTACTGCACCGTTGCGCCACGCCCAGGCGAGTCCGACCAGCAGGATTGCGACGAACAGCAGCATCGGCCCGAGCGCGTGGATCAGGCCGTACTCCTCCGCGGCGAGCGCATCCTGGTAGACGACCGCCCACGGAAACAGCAGGACGGTCTCGATGTCGAAGACGAGGAACAGAAGCGCAACCATGTAGTACTGGATATTGAACCGGATGCGCGTTCCGCCGGTCGGAACTTCGCCACTCTCGTAGGTGGCACGTTTGCTCGTTTCGGGGACGCTCGGACGCAGGAGGTACGATACCGCCATCATCCCGAGCGGTATCAACAATCCCACGAGCGCGAGCGCTCCGATAGCGATCCAATCATTCATCTCCGTAACGTTCGGTGGTTCAAACCGCATCCATATAAGGGTTGATTCTTCGAGTTTCGGCCGATAGGAGCATCAGCGTCCGTTTTCGTAGCCGTAGATCCTGGTCGAATGATCTCGGACGGCTATCGCTGGCCGATCTGTCCGTAAAGAACGGGTTACCGTTCAGTTACGCTCCGGTCAGAATCCGGCGAACGGACGGCAGGAATCGGGATACAGCCCGTTGACGGCCGACCACCGATCGCTCGCGTGACCGTTCACGATTCGAAGACCGTTCACCGTTCGAATCATCGCTGTACACGAGATGACCGGTCCGCATCCCCGACTCTCACTCGCTCGAGAACGACGGCGTTCCCTCGTCGTGGAGCGCTCGAGAGACCCGGCCGACTTCCTCCTGCAGCCCCTCGTGGTACTCGAGGAGTCGCTCTCGGACGGCCTCGTGCTGTCGGGCGAGGATCTGGGCCGCGGAGAGCGCCGCGTTGAACGACTTGCCCGCGTCGACGGCGACCAGCGGCGCGCCGGTCGGCATCCCGATGACGCTGTCGACGGACTTCTCCTGGACGGGGACGCCGATCACCGGGAGCGGGTAGGCGATCGAGGCCGTCATGTTCGGCAGGTCCGCGGACTTGCCGCCGGCGCCGGCGATAATCACCTCGAGTCCGCGCTCCTCCGCCGTCTCGGCGTACGCCGTCATCAGGTCCGGCGTCCGGTGGGCCGAGGTGACGTAGGTCTCGAAGGTGAACCGGGATTCGGGCGGATTCTCGTACTCGGTCTGTTCCTCGAAACCGAGTTCGTCGACGAACGCGTCGTAGGCGCCGGGGCGACGGCCGCCGGTGGACATGGTCTCGAGATCCGAGTCGCTGCCCATCACGATGCCCACGTCGGGGGTCTCCGCGTCGGGTCGGTCCTGCTCGGCCTCGCGGTGCAATCGGTCGATCAGGTCTGACACGCTGTCACTCATAGTAGTCAGTCGATCTCACTCCGACGTGAACGTGACGGACCGCTCAAGATCGCGGGCGGCCTCGAGCAGTTCGTCGGTCGTCTCACCGTCGCGGGCCGACAGCGTGACGTGCCCCATCTTCCGCAAGGGGCGCACCTGCCGCTTTCCGTACCAGTGGAGGTGGGCGGCGGGCGTCTCGAGGATTCGGTCGATATCCCGGAGCGCTGCCTTCTGGGTCTCCTCGACGTCGCCGAGCAGGTTCACCGACACGGTCGGCGAGCGGAGTTCCGTCGAGGCGAGCGGCCACCCCAGAACCGCTCGAACGTGCTGTTCGAACTGGGAGCTGTGTGCGCCCTCGATCGTCCAGTGGCCGGAGTTGTGCGGCCGCGGCGCGATCTCGTTGAGCAGTACGTCACCGCCCGGCGTTTCGAAGAGTTCGATGCCGTAGACTCCGCGGCCGTTCATCACCTCGAGCACGTCGCTCGCGACCCCCCGTGCACGTTCTTCGACGGCCTCGCTCGAGCCCGCGGGAACGATCGTCTCCCGCAGGATCTCGTCCTCGTGGACGTTCTCGCCGATCGGAAACGTGGCAGTCTCGCCGTAGCCCTTCACCGCGATCACCGACACCTCGCGCTCGAAGTCGACGAACGATTCGACCATCGCGGGGCCGGCGACCGACTCGAGGGCGTCCTCGGCGTCGTCGACCGACTCGACGGGGACATTCCCGCGCCCGTCGTAGCCGCCGGTGCGAGCCTTGAGCATCACCGGCGCGCCGTAGTCGTCGATCGCCTCCCGGACGTCGTCGGCGTCCTCGACCGCACGGAACGGCGGTACCGGGACGCCGGCGTCCTCGAGCGCCCGCTTCTGGACGAGTTTGTCGTGGATCGTCTGGAGCGTCGACGGATCGGGGTGAACCGGCGTCCCCGAGTCCTCACTGACGCGCTCGAGGACGTCCTGGTCGGCCAGTTCGATCTCGAAGGTGAGCGCGTCGGCCCGCGCGGCGAGTTCTCGAATGCCGGCCTCGTCGTCGAAGTCCGCGACTATCTGGTCGCGAGCGACGGGTGCGGCCGGGCAGTCCGGCGTCGGGTCGAGCACGACTATCTCGACACCGAGCGGCGCCGCCGCCTCGGCGACCATCCGTCCCAGCTGTCCTCCGCCGACTACGCCGAGCGTCGGTCCTGGCGTCTGCAACGTCGTCATTGCGCGCTCGTTCGCCTCGGGCTCGTTTAAGGGTTCTCACTTTACGTCACGATCGTGCTCACTATCTGGAACCGGTGGTTTGAATTTGAGCACAATCGAGAACACTACGAAAGTCAGGGGCTTTCGTGGTGATCTCGGTGCCCACGTGTCGTATCCGGCTACGATCGATCGCAGCACGACCGGAATCAGCTACCGGATCGGTCACGTGAGAACGGTACCTCTTTTACTCACCCAGACCACGGCTCGCGTATGACCGCGCTCGGACTGGTGGTTGCGGAGTTCAACCGATCGATCACCGAGCAGATGGAAGACGTCGCCCTCGAGGCCGCCAGCGACGCCGGCGCCGAGGTGTACGAGACGGTCCACGTCCCCGGCGCGTACGACGCGCCGCTCGCGGCCGACCGGCTCGCTCGCCTCGAGGACGTCGACGCGGTGGCCGTCATCGGCACGGTCATCACGGGCGACACCAACCACGATCAGGTGATCACCGACGCCGCCGCACAGCGGCTCTCCGACGTCAGTCTCGAGCGTGACACTCCCGTGACGCTCGGCGTGACGGGCCCCGGCATGTCCGCCGCCGAAGCGCGCGAACGCGTCGAAAACGCGGCGACGGCCGTCGACGGCGCGCTCGATCTCGTCGCCGAACTTCCGGATCCCGATTCACAACAATGACGATGGAATTCACCGACCGCGTAACCCGAGTCGAACCGTCCGCAACGCTTGCCATCTCCGCGCTCGCGACCGAACTCGAGAACGACGGCGTCGACGTCGTCGACCTTTCCGTCGGCGAACCCGACTTCCCGACGCCCGAGAACGTCGTTCAGGCTGGGAAGGACGCGATGGACGCCGGCCACACCGGCTACACGACCTCCGCCGGCATCATCGAACTGCGCGAGGCGATCGCCGACAAGCTGGCCGACGACGGTCTCGATCACAGCACGGACGAGATCATCGTCACGCCCGGCGCGAAGCAAGCGCTGTACGAGATCGTCAGTTCGCTCGTCCAGGACGGCGACGAAGTGGTTCTCTTGGATCCCGCGTGGGTCTCCTACGAGGCGATGGTCAAGATGGCCGGCGGCGACCTCACGCGCGTCGATCTCTCCGACTCCGACTTCCAGCTCGAGCCCGCGCTCGACGACCTCGAGGCTGCGGTCTCCGACGAGACCGACCTGCTGATCGTCAACTCCCCGTCGAACCCGACGGGCGCCGTCTACTCCGACGAGGCGCTCGAGGGCGTCCGCGACCTCGCCGTCGAACACGACGTGACCGTCATCTCCGACGAGATCTACAAGGAGATCACGTACGGCGTCGAACCGACGAGTCTGGGCACGCTCGAGGGGATGGCCGACCGGACGATCACGGTCAACGGCTTCTCGAAGGCGTACTCGATGACCGGCTGGCGGCTGGGCTACTTCGCCGGCCCCGAGGAACTGATCGACCAGGCCGGCAAGCTCCACAGCCACTCCGTTTCGTCGGCCGTCAATTTCGTCCAGCACGCCGGCATCGAGGCGCTCGAGAACACCGACACCGCCGTCGACCAGATGGTCCAGGCGTTCAGCGAGCGCCGCGACCTGGTCGTCGACCTGCTCGAGGATCACGGGGTCGACGTCGCCGTCCCGGAGGGCGCGTTCTACATGATGCTGCCCGTCGACGACGACGATCAGGAATGGTGTGAGGGCGCGCTCGAGGACGCCCACGTTGCGACGGTTCCCGGCAGCGCGTTCGGGACGCCCGGCTACGCTCGCATCTCCTACGCGGCGAGCGAGGAGCGACTCCGCGAGGGGATCGAGCGGCTGGCCGACGAAGGCTACCTGTAGGCTCCGGAGCGAGTTCCGTTTCTCGAGGCGAGGCTCGAGTCGGAGTCGACTCGAACCGTCTCACCGTTCTCTCGAGCGCGTAGCGACCGCGATTTGATATGCGATAGCGGGGCGAAACCGGGCGATGGACTGCCCCACGTGCGACAAATCGCTCCGAACTAAGCAGGGAATGCGACAACACCACACAAAGGTTCACGGAGCGCCGCTCCCGAACCGGACCTGCAGCGGTTGCCAGACCGACTTCTACGATCCGAAGGCTCGCCGATCGTTCTGCGAGAACTGTAACCCGAACGCGGGAGAACACAACGGGAACTGGAAGGATGCGATCGAAGTCGCGTCGTGCGAATCCTGTGGAACGACCTTCTCGTTTTACCCGTCCAACAAACAGGGTACCTACTGTTCGGAGTGCGTTACGGCGGCAGACGGCTTGCTTCCGGAGAACCCCGCTGAGACGGGAGAGCGGCTCACGGTTGCGTGTCGATCGTGCGGTACCGACCTCGAGGTTCGTCCCGCTCGCATCGAGAAGCGAAAGCGCGGCGTGTTCTGCACGCTCGAGTGCTACGGCGAATGGCTCTCCGAGAACGTCGTCGGTCTGGACCACCATCAGTGGGAAGGCGGACCGATCGAATACGGTCAACGATGGTGGCGGATCCGGCGGCGAGCGCTCGAGCGAGACGGGTACGAGTGCCGGCATTGCGGAACGGACGCCGAGGAACTCGATCGGAACCCAGACGTCCACCATATTCGGCCGGTTCGGTCGTTCGATCGGGTCGAAGACGCGCACACGATTGACAACGTTGTTACGCTCTGTTGGAGCTGTCACCGGCGTGCAGAAGCGGGAGCGATATCAGTAACGGCTCGTCACGAAAAGTAACACTATTGTGCGGCGGCGGCCTATCCAGCGAATGAAGTCCCGTGGTGTAGTGGCCAATCATATGGGCCTTTGGACGTGTTCGGTTCAGTCCGTCACGGAAGCAAGCCCATGACGGCGGTTCGAATCCGCCCGGGACTATGAATCAGAAGTAGCAGTCTGATCCGGTTTTGAAGGGTTTACCTCGTGTTGACGGTCTAAATCCTCGAGTTCCTCGCGACGTCCAGTTACCTGTGTCTCGTGCACACGTCATGTGACGCTCGAGTGGCACGTGATGATGCACTGCGGAGGTGTACAGCAGGCACTCGATTTGGACGACTACCGGCCGGAAAATCGGCCTGAAGGTTTGGCACCGACGGAGACGCCGTCTCGTTCGAGTGAACGGAGTTTTCGTGCCGCCGGAGTTCAGTTACGTCGCCAACCCTGCTGGCGAGAGTCGTCGGTGCCTTCGGAGAGTCGCCGACCGGACGGGTCCTCGACGTCCTGCTGGAATCCGTTTGGATTCGGTTTCACTCTGTCTGACACAGTGCGTCCTCGATCGTCTCACCGGTCGGTACCCGGCCGACGGCGTCGTAGGTGGCGAGTGCGCGGTCCGAGTCTCGGACGGTCGTCGAAACGACATCCGAACGAACGTTCTCACCAGCCGTAACGGTATTATGAAATATTGCAACGTCATTTGTACCGGATTGTCACAATCCATTATTGTATTAGTCTCGATGAAATACGTGACCGCGTCTCATGACAGAGAATAATAGGAGTCAGAAGGGAAGAACCGGCTTCTCGCGTCGAACGTTCGTCAAAGCGACCGGGGTCGCCCTCGGAGCTGGCCTGTTCGGCGGAGCGAACACCGCCGTGGCAGCCGACGACGTCGACCGACGATACCTCAATTGGCGGGCGCTCGAGGCGCGCCACGCCTGGGACCGGGGGTATCGCGGCAGATCCGATCGAACGATCGCGCTGACCGATTCGGGGCTGGACTCCCGCCACCCGGATCTCGGACCGTGGAACGGAGTACGGGCGTTCGTCGAGGACGACCGGGTAAAACTCACCAAGCCCGACGAGAATGACCTCGAGCGCGTCGAAACCGGCGATACCAAGTCCGTCTCCAGCACGATGGGGCCGGGGACGTTCGCCACCGGCGATGAGAAGTACCACGAGTTCACGACGCCGAGCGACGCGGAGGAACTGGACGCCTCGCTCTCGTGGTCGCCGTACGTGGATAACACTAACGACCTCGAACTCCGACTGGACGAGTACGTCGACGGTCAGTGGGAGACCGCTGCCCGAGCAGCCTCGGCGGATATGCCCGAAACGATTCGGGCATCGGTCGCGCCCGACCGGCGGTACCGGTTCGTCATCGAGGCGTACATCAACACGACTTGCGAGTACGAAATCTCGGGGACCTACTTCGCGTACGAGGGCGAGCGGACGACCTACGACGCGAGCGTCGTCTTCGAGGGGGCCGACGGCACCCCGACGGCCGACACGCCCAAGACGGTCGGCTGGTACGACGCCGGGTCCCGCTACGGCTTCTACGACCGGCCTCGCGACGAGAACGGTCACGGGACCCACTGCGCGTCCATCATGGGCGGGAGCGGCCGGGCGAGCGCCCTCGACCCGGATACAGTCCGGACGGACGAACCTCGTACCGCGCTCTCGGCGGTGACCGGCAACTACCTCGCCTACGAGGTCGAGGCCGACGCCGGCACGGGCGTCTTCGGCTCCGCCTTCGGCGAACTCCTCGAGGTCGTCGTCGAGGGCCCCGACGGGCGCACGCTCGAGCGCACCACGCTCGACACCGACGAGGGCGTCCAGGACAACGTGACCGCGGTGGCTCCGACCGAACGATCCGGCACTTACACGGTCTACGTCCGGACGGCCGAGGGCGAACTGGCGACGTCCGCGTACGTCGACTCGGTCGCCGTCGGGGCGTTCCGCGACCCCGACGCGACCGCGGCCGACCGCACCGGCGAGGCCGACGGCTTCCACTCGGGTATCGCGCCTAACGAGAGTCTCGTCTGCCTTCAGGGACTCTCAGGGCCGACCGAGGACCTGGGCCGGCACGCCGAGGAGTTCGCCGACCTGTTCAACATGCGCGCCGTCAACATGTCGTGGGGCTACGTCGGCGGCCTCCCGCTCGGCGCGGCCGCAGGCACGCTCGATCGCATCCCCGCCCGCATCAAGGAGATCGCCGACGCGGGCGTGCTGACGGTCGCGGCGGCGGGCAACGCCGCGACGCCGGCGAACGGGAACGGCTCGCCGGCCGTGGCCGACGAAGCGATTTCGGTTGTTGCGACGGGCCCGCTCGACGGCATCTCCGGCTACTCCAGCGGCGGCATCGGCGGGATCGACGAGGAGGACTACGACACGTACATGAAGCCCGACGTCACCGCGCCGGGCGGGTACATTACGGACCTCGCGAACGCCGCGGACACGGGCGTCGCGGACGAACCCGAGGACGAGCAGCCCCCGATCCGGGGCTACACCGGCAAGGCCGGCACCTCGATGGCCTCGCCGTACGCCTGCGGCACCGCCGGCCTCGTCGCACAAGCGATGGAAGAGGACGCTCCGTCGAGCATCGCGCTCCCCGAGCCCGCAGAGACTGCGTTCGACGACGTGGTGCGCCTCAAACAGGTGTTGCTCGCCACGGCGACGGAGACGGCGCTCACCGCAGCACCGCACCACCGTGCGAAAACGCCCAGCTACGACTTCGGCGGCCGCGACCCCTACGAAGGCTTCGGCCGAGTGAACCCGGGCACGGCGATCGACGCGGTGACGCGGGAACTGTCGGGCACCTCGAGCGAGGCCGTCGGCCTGAACGTCCCCGAAGACGAGCGCGCCGCGGCGGGCTACGTGCAGGCGGGTCCGGGAACGGTCGCCGCCAGCGTCGAGGTCAGCCACCTCTCGGGCGGCGATAAGGGGGCGGCCAAAGGCGATCCTCACGTCGATCTGTTCGTCTACGACGCCGAGAACCCCGCCGACAACGGCGAACCGAACGTGCTCGGACGGACGCAGGGGCTCGACGGAACCGCCGAAGCGTCCGTCTCGTTCGGCCGTGACAGCGACGATCGGACGGCGTTTGTCGTCGCGAAGCTGGTGAACGTGCCTGGCTGCGTCAACGGTGACGACGTTCAGGTACACCTCGACTGTTCGGTCGACGTCGAGGACGGCTTCTTCGTCGACGGCACCCGCGAGGACGACGCCAGCGTCTTCACAGGTGGGCAGACCAACCACGTCGAACTGACCGCGAACCCGAGCGAGGACGCCGAGCTTCGGGACGTCGTCCCGGCCGAGTGGGACGTCTTGATCGAGTACTCCGACGACGTCGAGCGCGTCGAGGAAGGCGAGGGCGTCCAGTACGTCTACTTCGGAACGGCCGCCGCCGACGTCGAAACCTCGGTCGAGTACTTCGCGGAGGCGCCCGACGAACTGCTGATGAGCGACGCCTACGCCTTCGGCCCGGCCGAGGTGAACGCGGGCGACGGCTGGGTCGCGATTTCGGGAACCAGCGGCTCCAACGTCGTCGTCGGCCGGAGCACTTAGAAACCGATTCGACGGCTCGAAACTCAGGTCTCGAACTCGAGTTTGTGACTCGCGTACCGAAGCGCGCTACCCACGATACGAACTCACACCCACGATGTCAGAGGATACGCCGCGACTCGTAGATCGACGCACAGTACTCTCGACCGCCGGCGCCGTCGGCGCGGCGTCGCTGCTCCCGTTCTCGGGAACGTCCACGGCCGACACGTCGGTGCTCGACGACCAACTCGACGCCTCGACAGACGAGGTCCAGGAGGTGATCGTCGTCTTCGACGCCGCCGAATCGGTCGGCCGCCTCGCGGACCTCGACCTGCGGGAGGGCCTCGTCGAGTACGAGGTGCTGCCGATGGCCTACACCGCACTAACCGGCGACCAGCTCTCGAGCGTCGCCGACTGGGACTCCGTTCGACGGGTCCGCAAGGCCGTCGAACTCGGGTTCTATAACGATGACTCCCGCGAGGCGACGGGCGTCTCCGCGGTCCAGTCCGATCTCGGCTACGACGGGTCGTCGGTCGACGCGGTCGTCATCGACTCGGGCTTCTCGGGTCCGCATCCGGACTTCGACGGGCGACTCGAGTCGAACTGGCAGTGGGTCGATACCCCGCTGGGCGAACGCGATCTGGAGTGGATCGACCTCGGCCCCGAAGGGGACACCGACGACCTCGGCCACGGCACCCACTGCGCCGGCATCGTCGCCGGCGACGGGTCGGCGAGCGACGAACGGTACCGCGGGATGGCACCCGAGGCGCGCGTTTCGGTGTACTCGACCAATGAGGCCGTCTACCTCCCGTTCGTCGTCGGTGCGTGGGATCACGTGCTCGCCCGCGCGGACGATCCCGACGACGAGTTCGACCCCGACGTGGTGTCGAACTCTTACGGCGTCGCCCGCGACATGCGGTACAATCCGAACGATCCCGTCAACGTCGCCTCCTGGGAGGCGTTCCGGCGAGATATCGTACCCGTCTTCGCGGCGGGCAACGACGGCCCCGACCCGGATACGCTCTCGCGGTTCGCGAAGGCGCCCCACGTCATCGGCGCGGCGGCCACTCGCGACGACGAGCACGTTACGGACTTCTCCGCTCGCGGACGAACGCCCGAGGAGGGCCGCGAAACCAACTACGACCGCCGGAAGGCGCTGAACAATCTCGAGAAGTTCCACGCCGCGATGACCGACGACCGGTACGTCGTCGACGTCGAGGAGTGGACGGGCGAGCTCGGTCCCACCGGCACCGGCAGCGACTATTACGAGTGGGGCGCACCGAACAACGCCGACGTCCTCGAACTCGACCTCTCGCTGACCCCCGACGGCGAGCAGATCACGCTGATCGTCCGCCGCGGCTCGAAGGATGGCGAAGAGACCGCCAAACTCGGCGAGGAACCGGTGTACCAGCACACGACCCTGACCACCGACGTCGAGGGCGGCGAAACCTACTGGATCGAGGTCGAGCCCGCGACCAACGTCGCGGTCACCTACGAGATCGACCTCGAGGCGTTCGAGCAGGTGGGCGAGCCCCACCGGTACCGTCCGGTCGGCCTCTACCGTCCCGGCGTCGCGACGCCGGGCAACTCCGTGATGAGCACCGTCGGACCGACCGACCCGCTGGACGCGCTCGAGCCCGACGAGGAACCCTACTACACGCCGATGACGGGGACGAGCATGGCCTGTCCGGCCGCGGCGGGCGTCTGCGCGCTGCTGGTCGACGCCGCGCGCAAAAACGGCCACGACTGGACGCCCGTGAAGATCATCGATACGATCGAGGCGGAGGCCGAAGACGTTCACACCGCCTCCACCCCGTGGAATGCCGGCGCCGGCTTCGTCGATGCCGCGGCGGCCGTGCGGCGAGCTGAGACCGGCGACTTCGCGACGCACGACGAAGTCGACCTGGTCAATTCCGATACGCCCGAGGCGCTCGAAGTGACGGGCTCTCGCGAGGACGACGGCTCGGCGTTCACCGCCGGCCAGACCAACCGCGTCGACGTGACAGTCGAATCGGTATCGCACGAGGCGACGGTTCGAGACGTCGTCCCCGACGGGTGGTCGGTCGACGAAGCGTACGGCGACGTCGAGCGCGTCGAGGAGGCGGGCGACGTTCAGTACGTGTACTTCGGGACCGCGGTTCCGGACGAGGCGCACACGTTCACCTACTTCCCGGAGGCGCCGGCGGAGACTGGTACGTACGCGTTCGGTCCGTCCGAGGCGAACGCAGCCAAAACCGACGACGGCTGGGTCGCGTTCGGAGAATCCGACGACAACGCCGTGGTCGGTGAGGAAACCTGACGCGTGGGGATCCGTTTAACGGGACGGAATCGTCGGAACCGGCGATAGAAGACGACCGACACGGCGGGCAACTCGACGAGACCCACCGGAACGCGGCGCTCGGATGACTACTGACTGGTCGGACTCCGCGTGCTCGCGGTCGGGCACGCGCTCGAGGGATCCTCCCGCTGGTTCGTCTTCATCGCGTTCGCGGTCGCCATGGTTTTCGTTCCCGCTGTCGCGTTTCGGGATGCGGGGATGCCGCGTGAGAAGTCCGAACCGTCTCGTATGAAGTCCACTTCGACACGAGTCTTCTTCCGATCGAATACGGACCTCTACTCCCGGTCCTCTCTGCTCACGAGTCGACGAGCAAACCGATCGACGGAACACCTGATGCGGGCACATGCCCGTCGGGAACACGTATCAAAAGGGCTCCTCGAGCGCCGAACCTTCGATATCAAAGCCGCAGCGCGGTCAGGAATCAATCGTGAAGGACAGCTTTATTCAACCGTGTCTGAAAGGGCGAGTAACGATGAACGGCGGTAGCGACGATGCTGACAAAACTGGCTGGAGCGCGCCGAGTCTGGCGGTCGTCGAGGCCGTAGCCGATGCGGAAGGCGTTCGACCGGACCACCTGTGTCCGCCGGAGTACGAGCCCCTGCACGCGGTCATCGATCCCGAGGCACTCGACAAACTCTTCGGGCCGAAGGCCGTCGGTACTCCGCGATTCGGTGGAGAGGTTTCGTTTCGGTACTGTGACTATCGCGTGACGATCGATCGACACGGAGCGGTTACCCTCGAGTAGCCCCGATCAGGTTCGGCTCCGTCCCGTCTGCGTTCCGGAACAGCAAGACAGATACGGAGTCTCTCCTAACGTCGGATAATGGCAACGGCGAACGCGAGACGACGGCTCCGGGAACGATCGATCGGCGTGACGATCGTGTTCACGATCGTCGGCTACGCGCTGGTTATCGGGACGTTCGTCGCCGACATCCCGATCTATCCCGATCTCACGAACGCCCAGGTAAACGCGTTTACGCACGCGATCGCAGCGATCAATACGGTGACGACGGTTCTGCTGGTGCTGGGCTGGTACTGGATTCGCGCCGGAGAGATCGAAAAACACCGCCTCGCGATGACGGGTGCGTTCGCGACGATCATCCTGTTTCTCGTCGTCTACCTGATCAGGGTCGGCGGCGGCGGGACGAAGGAGTTCGTCGGTCCGTCCCTGGTGTACGGACTCTACCTCGCGATGCTGGCGATCCACATCATCCTCTCGATCGTCGCCGTCCCCATCGTGCTCTACGCGCTGATCCTCGGACTCACCCACACGCCGACGGAGCTGCGCGACACCGCCCACGCTAGAATCGGGCGCATCGCCGCAGGGTCGTGGATTCTGAGTCTCGTCCTCGGGATCGTTACCTACCTGATGCTCAACCACGTCTACGGCTACGAGTTCGCGTCGATGCTCGTTCCACTTTTCTGATCGCGGACGCCGCGCATCGCCAGTCGCGGTTTCTCTCGAACTCGCAGTAGCGCGAATCCCCGATCGCCGTGGGCTCCTCGAGTGTCGTTCCGACAATTGTCGTGGCATCTCTTACCACGCGCGTTATTGCTGAGCGCCCCTTACCTCGGGTTACTTACGGCCGATACCGGCCGTTACGATTCGATGCAAACGCACAACCCGAACTATACCGGCCTGTACGCTGACGTCGCTCCGTCCGTGGTCTCGCTCTATCTGGCCACTGACACTCCGCGAGCCGCCGGCGCCGGCTCCGGCTTCGTCTACGATCGGGCGGGGCACATCGTCACTAACTACCACGTGGTTGCCGACCTCACTCGAGCGGACCGGGCGGAACGTCCGCCGACCGGTTCCGACGACGCGACGCGCCTCAAGGTCCGCTTTAGCGAGGGCGACTGGCGCGTCGGTCGACTGGTCGGCACCGATCCCTATACGGACCTCGCGGTCGTCGCCGTCGATTCCCTTCCCGACTACGCTCCGGCGCTGTCGATCGCTGCGGCGAATCCGGAGCCCGGAACGCCGGTCGCGGCGTTCGGCAATCCGATGGGACTCGACGGGACGATCACCACCGGAATCGTCAGCGGCGTCTCGCGGACCATGCCCGTCGGCGGCGGGTTCACGATCCCCGACGTCGTCCAGACCGACGCGCCGATCAATCCTGGGAACAGCGGCGGTCCCCTGGTTGCGCTCACGGACGAGGAAACGCCCGAGATCGTCGGCGTCAACCGAGCGCGAAGCGGGGACAACATCGGATTCGCCATCTCGCCGACCGTAACCACTCGCGTCGTCCCCGACCTGATCGACGCGGGCCGGTGCGACCACGCGACCCTTCACGTCTCGACGCTCGACGTCTCGCCGACGGTCGCGGAGGCGAACGGGCTCGAGGAATCCGGCGGGGTGCTGGTCGTCGACGTTCGAGACGGGCCGGCGAGCGGCGTTCTGGGCGGCTGTCACTCGACGCGACGAGTTCGCGGCCGGTCCGTCCCCGTCGGCGGTGACGTTCTCGTCGGTATCGACGGCCGCGAGCTGCGCTCGACGGAGGAGTTGACCAGCCACCTGCTCACGGAGACGCGGCCCGGGGACGCGGTGACGCTGACGGTGCGTCGACCCGCGGGGGTGAGCCGGGAGACGGTGACCCTGGCGTCCCGTGACGGACCGACCGGGTCGACCCCCAACCGAATCGAGGTTCGCTGACGAACGGTTTGATCGGGCTGGCCGAGTACTGCCGGTGTGGATATTCGCGGCACCCGCTCTCGGAACGAGATCACGGCCGTTCTCGAGACACGACGATCCTCCCGGATCGGAGCATTCGGAAGTCACATCAGAGAAATCGACGACCGAGCCGCCGTACGCTGGGGACTGGGGCTGCGGCCCGCGTCGATCGATCCGGACGCGGAAACGGCGGTCCTTCGGGGCCTCTCGAGCGATAGCTCATCGGGGCGGAGTCGGGGCGGAACCTCCCGCGCGAAGAACGCGACGAGGTGACGACCGGGGCAGTCAGTACCCCTCGAGCGTGAACACGAACAGCCCCGTACTGGCGTCCGAGACGTACACGTACTCGCTGTCTTTCGTGTTGGCACCCCAGACCATCGGGATGTCGTCGATCGCCCTCGCTGGATCCTTTCGGCGGACCTCGTCGGCCCCGTCGGTGGTCACGTACTGGTCGATCCGCTCCGGGTTCGCCGGATCGGAGAGATCGAACGTCTGGACGCCGGCCTTGTAGTCGCCGCTGAACAGGACGTCCTGCTGGTCGCCGACGCCCCAGTCGGAGAAGTGGCCGGTCCACCAGAACCCCTGCTGACCGGTGGGTTGCTGGGCGCTTCCCTGCGGCGGACGGAACGATGAGAGGAGTTCGGTCTTACCGGTGTCGAGATCGAACTCGATCACGTGTTTGTACCCTGGATTACCGGAGCCGACCTCTTCACCGACGAGGCAGATGTCGTCTTCCGGGTGCGGGAACGCGTGGTGGGCGTTCCGGAGTGGGACGTCCGCCGTCTCTTCCTGATAGTCGAACGAAGCGGCTTCGACGGGATTCGCCGGATCGCTCAGATCGACGATGTAGAGACCGTGATCCCAGTGGGCGAGATAGGCGTAGTCGCCACGGACCTGCGTATCGTGGACGTATCCGCTGGGATGGGTGTGGCCCGGATCGTCGGGGGACAACGACTCGACCGAATGATCCGTCGCCTGAAACTCGCCGACTTCCCTCGGGTTCTCGGGATCGGTAACGTCGTAGATCACGATTCCGCGGCCCGTCCCCGAGACGATGACGTGCTCCTCGTCGAAGGCGATGACGGTGTGAACGCCCGCGCCGTCGTCGACGGTGAACGGGCCGTACAGTTCGGGTTCTGCAGGATCGTCGACGTCTACGACGGCCCAGCCCGCGTCTCCGCCGCCCTCGTTGGCGGTGAAGATCCACGGCTCCTCGGGATGGAAGAACACGTCGTTCACGTAGCCGATGCCGGCCGAGGTGGTGGCGACGTGTTCCGGGTTCTGGAGGTCGGAGACGTCGGCGATATGAACGTCGGTATCGCCGAACACGAACGATCCCGTCGCTGCGAGGCCTAAATCTTCGCGGACGTCCATGTTCGTGATGTTGCCGTCCGGAGCACCCAGGGTAGAGTGACCGACCAGTTCCAGCCGCGGACTGCGGTTCTCGTCACCGCTTCCCTGCGCCGCGCCGGTTCCGCTCAGCGCGCCGATCCCGACAGCGGTCGCAGCATACCCCTTCAGCACCGTTCGCCGAGCCGTTTGCTCCTGTTCTCGAGACATAACGGGCGAACAGTACGACTATCGCTATAAAATAATAGTCGTGGATTGACGTTATTGAAATGGAGCTGAAGATATATATCGAAAGGTACTGCACTTTATTACAGGCACTACGGACGAACTCGTATTCGATCCGAAACCTCGTTGATCGGAGTGGAATCGGCGAGTCCGTCGCGAACGCCAGCAAGACGGACTCGAGTGACGGTTTCACTCAGTCCGTTCGCGGAATCGACCGGGCGCCGAGCGCGAAGAAAATCACGGCGATCGCCGCGAGAATCCCCAGGTTCGCTAGCGCGGGGTCGATCCCGGCGACGGTCTGCGGTCCGGCGTCCGGATACGTCGTCGCCCGCACGCCACGGGCGAAGTACGTCAGCGGCGAGAGATTGACGAGCGGTTCGAACCAGCCGGGAAGTTGCTCGAGCGAGACGAACGTCTCGGAGAGAAAGAGCAGCGGCAGTCCGATGGCGTTGCTGGCGGCGACCGCGCCGTCCCGGGAGTCGGTGTAGCTGCCGAGCATCGTCCCGATCCCGCAGAAGCAGACGACGCCGACGAGCACGTACGGCACCAGCAGCGGCGAGAAGACGATCTCGGCGCCCGTGAGGACGACCACGAGCGCGAGGATGAGCAGACTCGCCAGGCCGATGATGACGGCGTTGACGGCGGTCTGGGCGAGCAGCCACTCGCCGCGGGTCAGCGGCGTCGTCGCGAGTTTCTCGAAGCGGTTGCCCTCGCGGTGACGAGCGACCTCGCTCCCCAGGCGCGACAGCGGCGTAAAGAGGACGACGACCGCGAGATAACCCGGCACGTAGTACGCCGGCGGTTCCGTGAACAGCCCCTCGCCGGTCGGGTCCGTCCGCACCAGCGCACCGAAGATGACGATCAGGATCACCGGGAAAAAGAACGTGAAGAAGACCGCGGTCCGCCGGCGGACGAACGATCGCCAGCCGGCGCCGGTCTCCGCACGAACGCGGTCGACCGCACTCATGCCGTCTCACCCGTACGAGCGAGCGTCTCGCCGGTCCGGTCGGTTCGCTCGAGTTCTGTCTCGTCGGCCAGCGCGAGGTAGACGTCCTCCAGGTCGGGTTCGGACCAGGACAGGCCGGAGTACGCGACCTCGCGGTCGTCGAGGTAGTCGACGACGGTCCCGATATCGGTGGGCGAGACGTCGCGTACGACGATCTCGCCGTCTCGAGCGGCGACCGGGAACGAAAGGTCGTCGAACGCCTCCGGAGCGGCGGCCGTCTCGACCGTCAGGCGGCTCGAGCCGGCGTGTTCGGCGACGAGGTCGGCGGGCGTCCCTCGTGCGACGAGGTCGCCGTCGGCTAACAGGCCGACGCGGTCGGCGAGGCGCTCGGCCTCGGCCATGTCGTGTGTCGTCAGAAAGACCGTCGTCCCGGCCTCGGCGAGGTCCTCGATCAGCCGCCAGACGGTTCGGCGGCCGGCGGGGTCGATGCCGGTCGTCGGCTCGTCGAGAAAGAGCACGGTCGGGTCGTTCACCAGCGTCGTCCCGACGCAGACTCGGCGCTGCTGGCCGCCCGAGAGATCCTCGTACCACGTCTCACCCGCGTCTACGAGACCGACGTCGGCCAACACGTCCTCGGGGTCGCGGTGCTCGGCGTAGAGTCCGGCGTAGTAGGCGAGCAGTTCGCGGGCGGTGAGCCGGTCCGGCGGCGAGAACGCCTGCGGAAGGACGCCGAGTCGATCGCGGTCGACGGCCGCCGGCTCCTCGTCGAGGACCCGTGCGCTGCCCGAATCGGGCTCCGTCGTGCCCGTGAGCGCGCGGACGAGCGTCGTCTTGCCCGCGCCGTTCGGGCCGATGAGTGCGAAGACCTCGCCCCGTTCGACCGACAGTGTCACACCAGACAGCGCAACCGTCTCGCCGTAGCGCTTTTCCAGCCCCTCTGCGACGACCGGGGTATCCATACGGGCCGCTATCGGCGCGGCCGGCGTAAGCCGTTCGATTCCCGACCGACGGGTAGTACGTGCGCTCGGTCGAACTGTACGCGCTCGCGGCGGACGAGTACGGGACAGCGTGAGCCGAGTTCGTGGCGTTCGCGATTCCGTCCCCGCCGTCGGTGGCGATCATCTACTACGCCTCCAGAGCCCCGTCGAGAGTTGCCTCTCCTTCGGCAGTACGGCGGACCGCTCCTCGGCCGCGCTCTTGCTTTCGCAGGGTGAACCGTTAGACGCACGGTTGTGGTAGCACTGCGTCGATGGCACGACTCGGATACACCCTCTCGAGCGAGGAGCACGGACCGAACGAACTCGTCGACATCGCCGAACGAGCGGAGCGGGCGGGATTCGACTTTCTCTCGATCTCGGACCACTTCCACCCGTGGGTCTCCGCGCAGGGTGAATCGCCGTTCGTCTGGTCGACGCTCGGCGCTATCGCGAACGCGACCGACGAGATCGAAGTCGGCGTCGGCGTCACCTGTCCGACGATCCGGATCCATCCGGTCAACGTCGCCCACGCCGTCGCCACCGTCGACGAGATGTTCGGCGACCGGTTCACCTTCGGCGTCGGTACCGGCGAGAACCTGAACGAGCACGTCACGGGCGAGCGCTGGCCCGAACACGACGTCCGCCTCGAGATGCTGGACGAAGCGATGGACGTCATGCGCAAACTCTGGACGGGCCAGACGACGAGTCACCGCGGCGAGCACTACACGGTCGAGAACGCGCGCCTCTACACCTGCCCCGACGAACAGCCGACGACGATCGGGAGCGCGTTCGGTCCCCAGACCGCCGAGTGGGTCGCCGAGAACACCGACGGGCTCTGGTGCTCCGGACCGAAGGAAGAGCCGGTCGAGGCCTACGAGGACGCCGGCGGCGACGGCCCGAAGTACACCCAACTGCACGGCTGTTACGCCGAGAGCGAGGAAGAAGCGGTCGAGACGGTCTACGAGTACTGGCCGAACGGCTCGATCCCGGGCGAACTCGGCCAGGAGCTGCCGACGCCGGCGCACTTCGAACAGGCCGCCCAGATGGTCGAGAAAGAGGACGTCGCCGAGGCCGGCACCACGACCAGTCCGGACCCGCAGGACCACATCGACAGCATCGAGCAGGCCGTCGACGCCGGCTACGACCACGTCTACTTCCACCAGGTCGGCCCGGAACAGGAAGAGGCGCTCGAGTTCTACGAGGAGGAAGTGCTGCCGTCGTTCGACTGAGCGCGGTCGTCCTCGTTTGTCAGGGAAGCGTATCCGGCGACACGGGAGTCGTTTCCGAACCGCTAAGTGGGCGGACCGGCGCCGTACGGGTATCGGTTCCGCAACGAATGACGCTCACCGACAACGACAGATCGATCGCACTCTTCACGATGACCGCCCACGGAATCGTCCACTGGTTCGAACTGGCGATTCCGATCCTGCTGGTCGTCTGGATCGCGGAGTTCGAGGTATCGGTCGCCCTCATCGGCCTCATCGTCGCCCTCGGATACGCGCCGTTCGGTATCGGCGCGTTACCCGCCGGGATGCTGACCGATCGATACGGGCCGAAACCCCTCGTTCTGGTGTGTCTCGCCGGTATGAGCGTCGCCTTCGTCTCGCTCGCGTTCGCGAGTTCGATCGTCGCCGTCGCGGCCAGCCTGCTGCTCTGGGGCGTCACCGCGAGCGTCTACCATCCGGCGGGGCTCGCGCTCATCAGCACCGGCGTCGAAGATCGCGGGACCGTCTTCGCGTGGCACGGTATCGCCGGCAACGTCGGAATTGCGCTCGGCCCGTTCGCCACTGCGACGCTGCTGGTGCTCTTCGAGTGGCGCCTCGTCGCCGTCGCGCTCGCCGCCCCGGGACTGCTCGCGACCGCGTACGGCCTCCGGGTGCGGTTCGACCCGACCGCCGCGCTCGACGACAGCGCGGCCGACGCCGCCGGTCGGTCGCAGTCGGCGTCCGACCTCGTCGAGACGTCGCGAACACTGTTCGGCGGCGCGTTCCTCCTCGTGTTCGCCGTCGTCACGCTCGTCGGCCTCTACTACCGCGGCGCGTTGACGTACCTGCCGGAGATCCTGAACGGGTTGCCGGCGATGAGCGGGGTCGAGGCGCCGGCCGGCTTCGAGGAGTTCGCGCTCGGTGACTACGTCTACGTCTGGCTGCTCGTAGCCGGAATGGCGGGGCAGTACGCGGCAGGGAAACTGACCAGCCGCGTCCCCGTAGCGCGCGGGCTCGTCGTCGTATTCGCGCTCCTCGCGCTCCTCGCGCTCGCGTTCGTTCCCGTGTCGTCGACGGGCGTCGGTCCGATCCTGCTGTTCTGCGGTGCGCTCGGCTTCTCGTTGTTCGCGATCGAACCGTTCTACCAGGAGGCCGTCGCCGTCTACACGTCCGCCGAGACGCGCGGACTCGCGTACGGATACACGTACCTCGGAATGTTCGGCCTCGGAGCGGCGAGCATCTCCGTCGGCGGCGTCCTACTGGATCGCGTCTCGACGGGCGCGTTCTTCGCGTCGCTCTCGGTGATCGCGCTGCTCGGTGCCGGCGTCGCAGGTAAGCTGCTACTCGATTCGTCATCGGAACCCGCACGGTCGACGGACGCCGTCGTCGGCGACGATTAGCGATCGCGCGGGGCGACTACCGCTTCCCGACCCGTTTTGGTCCTCGCCGCCGAACCGTCGAACATGGAGTACACCACGCTCGGCAACACGGGGACGACCGTCTCGAAGCTCTGCTTTGGCACCTGGCGATTCGGCAAGCAAAGCGACGGCGAACTCGAGACCGACCGCGAGGAGGCCCACGAACTGCTGGACGCGGCCTGGGACAGCGGCATCAACTTCATCGACACCGCCAACGTCTACGGCGACCCGGACGGCACCAGCGAGGAGTGGATCGGCGAGTGGCTCGAGGACCGCGACCGCGAGGACTTCGTCATCGCGTCGAAGGTCTACTTCCCGTTCGACGGCTGGGGTGAACCCGGACCGAACGACTCCGGACTGGGACGCAAGCACATCCGAGCACAGATCGAGGGCACCCTCGAGCGATTGGGGACCGACTACCTCGACCTCTATTACATCCACCGCTGGGACGAGGACACCCCGATCGAGGAGACCATGTCGGTGCTGACGGAACTCGTCCGCGAGGGGAAGGTCAACTACCTCGGCGCCTCGACGATGGCCGCCTGGAAGCTCACGAAGGCGCTCTGGACCAGCGACGTCGAGGGACTCGAGCGATTCGACGTCACCCAGCCGATGGTCAACGCGGCCCACTACGACGCCGTCGGCGACTATCTCGACGTCTGCGCCGACCAGAACCTCGCGGTCTGTCCGTACTCCCCGCTCGCGGGCGGCTTCCTGACCGGCAAGTACGATCGCGCCGAGGACGGAAGCGTCGAGGCGCCGGACGGCTCGCGTGGCGACTTCGACGGCATGTTCGAGGACCGGTACGCGACGGACCGGGCCTGGGACGTCCTCGAGGCCGTCGAGTCCGTCGCCGACGAGGTCGACGCCTCGCCCGCACAGGTCTCCCTGCGGTGGCTCGTGCAGCAGGACCGCTTTACCTGCGTGCCGATCGTCGGTGCGCGGTCGACCGACCAGCTCGAGGAGAACGTCGGCGCGGTCGAACTGGACCTCAGCGACGAGCAGTTCGAGCGGATCGATTCGGCTCGTGGCAGCGGCGAGTAACGAACTCGATCCGACGGTCGGACGAACCGTCGCCATCGAACCGTCGTTTTCGAAACGACCGATCGGTACCCGAATCAGTATCGCAGGTTAGAACCGCCAATCTCGCGTTCGAACTCCCGTAAAACCGCCGTCACGCGGAGCCGTCGACCATCGAGACGATCTCGTCGGCGTCGAGCGGATCGTCGACTGCCTCGCCGTCGACCAGTACGGTCGGCGTGCGGTCGACACCGTTCTCGTCGCCCCGGTTCCAGTCGGCGGCGAGCGTCGGGTAGTAGGTTTCCTCCTCGAGGCCGTCGATGACGATACCCCGGTCGATGCCGATCTCGGCTTCCGCGAGGTCCGCCAGGCGCTCGTCGCTCCAGTCGTCGGCGTCCATCACCGTCCGCTTGTATTTGAAAAACTGGCCGGCCGGCTCGTCGCCGGTACCCGTCGCGGCCTGGACGGTTCGGGCGGCGTTCGCCATCGGGATCGACTCGTCCTCCACCGGCAACGGAAAGTCGTAGTGACGGTACGTCGCCTCGTCCTCCTCGAGGAGGCGCTGCTCGAGTTCGGGAAACACGTCGGCCTGAAACTCCTGGCAGGTCGGACAGGCGAAGTCTTCGTAGACGTCGACGGTGACGTCGCCCCCACCGACAGTCGGGGTCGGAAGCTGATCGGCGTCGGGTTCGACGTCCTCGAGGTCGTCGGGAAGCGAGGCGTCGAACAACGCCGTACAGCCTGCGAGCGCCAGCGACGTGCCGACTCCGGCAGTCAGTGTGAGAAACGAACGGCGGTTCATTCGACAATCGCTATGGGGTGGGGGGTGTTATGGATACCGTTTCCGCGCGGTCGGCCGCGCACTAACGCTGGTTCCAGAGCCGACGGTCGACGCGACCCGGAACGCGGCCGGTCAGCCGGGAATTCCGACGACCTCGAGCGTCACGACGCCGGCGACCGCGAGCAGCGCCAGCACGACGACGACCGTGAGCCAGGCGATACCCGAAACCTTCGCCGCGTCGATCCAGTCGGCCGAGTAGCGGTGGCGGATCATCGCGACGTAGGCGAGAAACAGCAAGAGCTGGCCCAGTACCGGCACCCAGCCGAAGAGCAGTCCACCCCCGACCAGGACGACGGCCCCGAGCAACCCCGTGACGAGCGCGTTGATGCGGTCGTCCGACCCGAGGACGAGTCGTGCGCCGAGGTACACTCCCAGCCCGCCGGTCACGAGACTGATGACGAAGGTGGTGGCGAATACCATACGCGTCGACTGCACTCGGTGATGACCGACAGTGACGGTATCGCCTGCACGTGCCCGGGGAACAGAGAGCGAAAAATCAGAACAGCGACGTGGTGAGCACGAGCGCGTCGACGAGAATCGCGACGAGAACGGCGCCGAGGAACGCGTTCGAGGCGTGGAACGAGCGGAACGCCGCGGATTCGGTCTGCTCGAAGTGGAGGGCGACGGCGGTCCAGAGGAAAATGCCACCGAAGACGACGACCGTCGTCGCGTAGAGCGCGCCGAGATCCGTGATCCAGGCGAGTCCGACCGTTCCGACGAGGGTCGCGGCGAGGTAGTAGAGGATGTGCTTTCGCGTGGTCGTCTCGCCGCGGACGACGGGCATCATCGGGAACCCGCCGCGGGCGTAGTCGTCCTTGTACGCGAGCGCGAGGTTGTAGAAGTGCGCCGGCGTCCAGAGGAAGATGACGCCCGCGAGCGCGAGCGCGGGAAGGCCGATCTCGTTGGTGACGGCCGCCCAGCCGATCAGCGCCGGCAGCGCACCTGCGAGTCCGCCGATGACCGTGTTCTGAACCGTGTTCGGTTTGAGCAACAGCGTGTAGACGACGCTGTAAAACAGGATCGCGGCGAGTCCGAGCGCGGCCGCGAGGGGGTTAATCGTCAGGAAGACGGCCATCGACGCCCCCGACAGGAAGAAGCCGAAGAGCAGCGCGTTCCGGACCGGAATCAGCTCCGTCGCCAGCGGCCGGTCGGCCGTCCGGGACATCCGCTGGTCGACGTCGCGCTCGAGGACGTGGTTGAACGTCCCCGAGGCGCCGATCGCGAGGACGCCGCCGCTGAGCGTGGCGACGATGACGTATCGGTCGATCGTCGGGCCGGCGGCGAGGGCCATCCCCGCGGCGGCGACGAGACAGAGCAGCCACATCAGCCGCGGCTTCATCATTTTGAAGTACGCGAACGCGGTGAGTCGGGCGCGAGCGAGTCCACCCGAGGGTAGCGATCGGTCATCCGTCGCGGCGGGATCGACCTCGAGCGGCTCCGGCGACTCGATGACGTCGTTCTCGCGTCCGGTCGCGAGTTCGAGATCCCAGGCGAGCGCGAGGACGACGGCCGTGAAGATCACGAGGCCGAGCGCGAGGTGAAGCCCGGGAACGATCGCAGCGGGTCCGAGCGTGGCGGTGGCGGCGCCGACGCCGATCTGGACGGCGTACAGCACGACGCCGACGAGCAGGACGGCCCGGACGCGACTCGAGGCGTCGCCGAGCGTTGCGGCGACCGCACTCGCTGCGACGAACAGGCCGACGAAAACGGCGGCGAGGCGGTGTCCCCAGGCGATCGCCAGACCCGTTTGACTCAGGGGATCGGCCGGTGCGTGGCAGGTCGGCCACGTCGAACACGCGGCGGCCGCGTCCGTGAGCGAGGTCGTCGCACCGATAATCAACAGGAGGTAGACGCCGAGTGCAGTCGCTGTGAGCAGTCCAGTGAAACGACGTCGCGTACCGATCGGGCGGGGAAACGACTCGGTTGCCACGGCTATTCTCGTCTACACCGTTCGACTCTGCGTATTTAGGGTTCCCGCTTTTATCGCCATTTCTCGGTGCAACCGGGCGCGCACGGCCGACGGAGGCGAACATCTACCGTCGAGGAGGGTGTAGGTCAGCCTACTGTGGCGACACCAGACGTCGATGACCCACGCGGCGGGGCGAACGGAGCCACCGGCACGCCCGGCTCCGCCGACTCGCCGCCTGTGGCGGTTCGCGGCGGCGAGCCGACCGTCCGTTGCCCGTACTGTGGAGTGCCGTTTCACGAGCGACGGCTACGGACGTTACACTGCGGTCTCGAGCACCCCGATCGCCTCTCCGACCGCGAGCGTGCCGCCTTCGAGCGCGCCTACCTCGAGGAGGATGCAGAAATTCGCCGGTTCCGGCTCTACGCGCTCGGGACGCTCGTCCTGGTCTACTTCGTGATGCTGTTTCTGTACGCGTTCGTCACCTGAACGGCCCTGTCCAAATCGCGCCCTCGTCGAAATCGCATTGTTCAGCGGTGACGATACCCGAAACGGCTGTTACACGTGCGTCGGGAGGGTCGTGCTGAAGACGAGGTGCGAACGCAGCACGGACTACGGCGGATTTGGAGCGGAGAACGAGCGCTCAGTGCGGAGACGCACGTCTCGTTCCGGTCGGTACCGAACGGTACCGATCTCCGAGACGGTCTGAACCGGTGGTCTGACTACGGCTATTTCAGACTGGTTTATGCTGCTATGAAGCGTACGTAATGTGGTGAGTCCCCATGACGACACCAGACGAGAACAAGGAAGTCGTGCGGCGATACTACGAAGACGCCTTCAACGAGGGGCGCACCGAGCTGCTCGAGGAACTGATCGCAGAGAACGTAGTCAATCACGATCCCGTATCGGACGAGACGCTCGCTCCCGAGGAAGCGAGGGGATTCGACGGGTTCGTTCGTCACGTCGAAAGCGCGCGCGAGGCGTTTTCCGACGCGACGGTGACGATCGAGGAGATGATCGCGGAGAACGACAAAGTCCTGGTTCGGTTTACGTTCGAGGGAACGAACGACGGACCGTTCGCCGGGTTCGAACCCACGGGCAAACGGGTCACGGGGTCGAACATGATCCTCATGCGGCTCGAAGACGGCAAGATCGTCGAACGTCGGGAGGAATCCGACAGTCTGGAATTCCTCCAGCAACTCGGGATCCTACCCTCGTCGACGGATCTCACGAAGGCGGAGGCCTGAACGGACCCTTCATTTTTCGACACGGGTTTTCACGGCCGCGCTGGATACCAGCTATCGAAATAGACTGGATACCGCGTCGCGGACAGTCTCCCTCATCAGCACGCTGTGGTCGCCGACTGGCGTGCGGCGGCCGGCTTCGCGCGCACGATCGGTGGCGTCAACGGTGACCGGATCGGCGTCCGGGGATTCTCGCTGGGCGGCGACGAAGCACTCGTCACCGCTGCCCGCGAGGACGTCGACGCGTCCGTCGGCCGGACGCCGATCCTCGGCGGGGTTCGAACCCTCTTTTACGCCGTCCTCACCTTTTCGCTAACACTCGTTGCCGATCAGATTACGAACTGTTCGACCGGTACGGAACACGACTGGAAAGCTATTTGTCGGCCGTGATAGACGTTCTTCCGCCAGTTTCGGAGGGTTTCAACGGCGCCCGTACGGGTTCGCTCGCCGGCAGCCGTCGCCAGCCGGTCACATCCCCATGTCCTTGGCCGCCTCCGGAATCGGCAGGTCGTGCGGTGAGACGCCGAGCAGTTCCCCGACGTGGTCGAGCGCCATGTCGAGGCCGTAGTAGCGCTCGAGTTCGTCGCCGTCAGCCGTCGGCCGCACCTTCAACATCGCGTACCCCTCGAGGTTCTGGGCGATAGCGGCGGTCCCACCGGTCCGTCCGCCCGCGCTCGCGTCGGTCACTTCGAACGCGAGGAGACGTTCCGCCTCGGTTTCGTCGTAGCTGGCCCTGATTCCGCTGGCTTCGGCAGTTCGATCGCCGTCAGTCATGCTCGATACTGCGGAATCGACCACCGGGAACCTGTCGGTTTCCGCCGCGCCGGGGTCGGCGAACACCGACATTCCTTTTTCGGTACCCTCGAGAGTTGGGAGCGTGCCAGCCTCGGTGCCAGACACGTCCGATTCCGGGGACCCGATCGCGACGTTCCGGCTCACCCGGTCGGTCGCGATCCAGTGGGTACTCGCCTCGGTGGTCGGGTTCTTCGCGCTCGCCTACTGCTTCGGGATCGTCCTCGCCGTGGTCCGCGGGACGTCGCTCGAGCCGATCGTCGTCACGGGGACGGCACTGCCGGACGGCGGCCGCTGGCTGCTCGGCGCGCTGGGCTTGCTCGTTCTCGTGGTCGTTCCCCACGAACTCCTCCACGGCGTCTTTATGGCGCGCTACGGTGACTCGCCCTCCTACGGCGTCGGCGTCTCCCACTTCGTGCTGCCGTACGCCTACGCCGAGACGCGAGGTGCGAGCTACACCCGGAATCAGATGCTCGTCGTGTTGCTCGCACCGGTCACGGTCATCACCACTCTCGGTCTCACTGCGATGGTCTGGTACCCGTCGCCGCTGCTGATCGTCCCGCTGGCGGCGAACGCCGCCGGCTCGATCGGCGATCTCTGGATGGCGGGCGTGCTCTGTCAGTACCCGTCGGGCGTGCGCGTCGGCGAACTTCCTCGCGCGGACACGCAGGGATTCGCCGTCTACGGCCCGGGCGGAACGTCCGTCGAGCGACTGCCGGGTGCCGCCCTCCTCTCGACGACCGTCACCGGCACCGTCGGCACGCTCGCGGCGAGTACGACGGTTCTGGTCGGCCTCGTCTTTCAGTCGCTCGCGTTCGGAAGCGGATCCCTCGTTCTCGAGCCCAACGGCTGGATCCTCCTCCGGCACGAACTCCGCGCCGACGGAACGGCCGTGCTCGAGATCGGGGGCCGGCTTCTCGCCGGGATCGCACTCGGCGGCGGCGTCACGTGGGCGCTCTTTACGACGTGGTACTCGGAAACGGGCGGATCGTAACGTTCGAGCGACCCCCCGAACAAGTGGCTCGTATGACGAAGTGGCTCCAGAGCGGCCGTCGCCGAGACATCTGTTTCCTGCTCGCAGCCAACGGCGAGATGCGCAGCCAGCAACTCAAGTCGCGCCTCGAGTCCCACTACGACGACCGACTCGAGCCGAAGTCGTTCTACGGCTCGCTCTCGGCGCTGGTCGACGCGGGATTCGTCGAGAAGCGAACCGAGGGGATTCACGACGTTCACGCGCTCACGGCGGCCGGAGAGCGGCGGGTGCGCGAGCACGGGTCGTGGGTTCGGAACTGTCTCGAGGCGGCGGGGGCCGACGAGAAAGCCGAATGAACTGCCCTACTCGTCGAGCACCTGGTCGCCGATCGTGTTCCGGAGCACCTCGCTCGTCCCTTCGTAGATCTCGTTGAGTTTTGCGTCCCGGTAGAACCGCTCGGCCGGGAAGTCCTTGGTGTAGCCGTAGCCGCCGTGGATCTGGATCCCCTCGTTGGCGACCTCGCGGCTCACCTCGGAGGCGTAGAGCTTGGCCTGGGCGGACGCCTTGATGTAGTCCTCGCCGCGGATCTTTTTGTCGGCGGCCTTGTGCATCAGCAGCTTCGCGGCCTGAATCTTCGTGTCCATGTCCGCGAGCTTGTGTTTGATCGCCTGGAACTCGCCGATCGACTGGCCGAACTGTTCGCGCTCGTTGGCGTAGTCGCGGGCCTCGTCGAGCGCCGCGCGGGCGATGCCGACGCCGCGAGCCGCGATGGTGATGCGGCCGCCGTTCAACGTCTTCAGCGCCTGGACGAATCCCTCGCCCTCCTCACCCAGCAGGCGATCCTCGGGAATCCGGAGGTCGTCGAAGCGAAGCTCAGCCGTCGGACAGCCCTTGTCGCCGAGTTTCTCCTCGGTACCTTCGACGTGGAAGCCGTCGTCCTCCTCGGGCCGGACGACGAACGAGGAGATTCCCTTGTTGCCCGCCTCGGGATCCGTCTTCGCGAAGACGGTGACCGTCTCCGCGACCGAGCCGTTCGAAATCCAGAGCTTCCCCCCGTTCAGGACGTACTCTCCGCCCTCTCGTTTCGCGGTCGTCTCCATCGCCGGAACGTCGCTGCCCGCGCCAGCCTCCGAGAGCGCGAACGCGCCGATATCGGTTCCCTCCGCCAGCGGCGTCAGGTACTCTTCCTTCTGGTCCTCGTCGCCGAACTCGTAGAGCATGTTGCCCGCGAGCGAGGTGTGGGCGGCGACGATCGTCCCGAGGCCGCCGGAACCCCGCGAGATCTCCTCGAGTCCGATCGCGTAGGAGTGGTAGTCCAGTCCCGCGCCGCCGTACTCCTCGGGGAAGGGCATCCCCATCAACCCCAGATCGCCCATCTCGTCGACGAGGTCGCGGGGGAACTCGTCGTCGTGATCGATCTCGCTCGCGACGGGGACGACCTCCTCGTCGACGAACTCGGAAACCATGTCCCGTATCTGCTGTTGCTCGGCCGAGAGTGCGAACTCCATACCGCGGTATTCGTCGGTCGGTTCTTTATTGTTATTGCAACGGAATTCCCGTTTTCTCGCGTGACCCTCGTCGATCGGAACATGCCGCCGCGACCGCGGTGTTTTTCCGGGATGGGGACGAAACGATATCGAGTAGATGACAACGGGCCAGCCCGAAACAGACATCGACGCCGACCTCGAGTGGTGTTACGAGGCGGTTCACGGGGTCTCGCGGACCTTCTCGATCACTATCGATCGGCTCGAGGAACCGATGTCGAGACATATCTGTCTCGGCTATCTCCTCTGTCGGGTCGCGGACACGATCGAGGACGCGGGCCACATTCCGCCGGAGGCACAGACCGAACTGCTGACCGCGTACGACCGCCTCCTCGATCCGGACGATCCGCTTACGGTCGAAGCCTTCATGGACGACGTCGAACCCTGGATCCCCGCCGACCCGGACGAGGACTGGACGGTCGTCGCGGAGACGCCGCGCGTCCTGCGGACGTTCGAGTCCCTCGACGAGGAACCCCGGGAGATCATGCGCGATCCCGTCCGCGAACTCGTCGACGGGATGGCGATGTTTACCGATCGCTACGCCGACGAGGGCGGACTGCGCCTCCAGACCCTCGAGGAACTCGAGGAGTACTGCTGGTACGCCGCCGGCACCGTCGGGACGCTCATCACCGGGCTGGTCGCTCGCAGTGCCTCACCCGAGCGGGCCGAAGAGATGCGCCAGAACGCCCGCTCGTTCGCCCTCCTCTTGCAGCTGGTCAACATCGCCAAGGACGTCGAGAGCGACTACCACGATGAGAACAACGTCTACCTTCCCGCGGAGTGGCTCGCGGAGGAGAACGTCGACGTCGAAGCGGTGACCGCGGAGGCCAACCGGAGCGGCGTCACCAACGTCATCCGGCGGGTTACCGGCCGTGCGGAGAACTACCTCGACGACGCTCATCGGTATCTCGAGGTCGTCCCGGAGCGCCACGGCAACCGGCTCTCGGCGTGGGCGATTCCGTACCTGCTCGCCGTCGGAACGATGCGCGAACTCCGCGAGCGGCCCGAGGACGTCGTTCGCGAGGGCGACGTGAAGATCTGCCGTGCGGAAGTGTTCGCCGTCATCCAGCAGTTCGAGGACGGCGTCTCCCGCTCGCGCCTGCGCGATCTCCGCCGCGAGATGTCCGAGAAGCCGCTACACCGCTGACCCCGCGACCTCAGCAGGTCTCCGAGGGCGCGACCCGACTCTCGAGGTCACCGGCCGCCGTTACGACGATCGCGACGTGCGCACAGTCTGGCCCCCACCCGGAGTCCTCGAGTCGGTCGGTGATCGTCGCGGCCCCGAGTTCGAGGCGCTGGTCGCCGTGTTCCGCCCGAATCGCCCACTCTTTGGCCTGTTTTATCCAGCGACCCGGCAAGTGGCTCGTGTCCCCGTCCCCGTCATCCACGGCTTCCAGCCGAACCGTTCGCGGCGACTCGCGTCCGTCGCCTTCGACCGTGATCTCGAGCGTGACGGAGTCGGGAGACTCGTTGACGGCCTCGAGCGGGCGGAACCGGAGGTGCCGTCGCGTCGCGTACTGGTTCCACGTGTATCCACCCGCGAGCACGGCACTGGCACCGCCGAGCGCCGTACCGACGAGTTGGCGGCGGCTGTATCCGGAGGGCATCGGGCGTACGTTCACGCCCGTTGAGATAAAAGTGCCGAGCGCGACGATCGATCAGTCGTACTCGTAGAACCCCTCACCGGTCTTCTTGCCGAGGTCGCCCGCCTCGACCTTTCGTTTGAGGAGGTAGGCCGGCCTGTAGCGGTCGCCGAGTTCCTCGTGGAGGGTCTCGGAGGCGTGCAGACAGATGTCGAGGCCGATGTGGTCCGCCAGGGTGAGCGGGCCCATCGGCACGTTCGTCCCGAGTTCCATCCCCGCGTCGATATCCTCCTTCGTGGCGACGCCCTCGTCGAAGGCGCGAATTCCCTCGTTGATCCAGGGCATCAGGATGCGGTTCGTGACGAAGCCGGGCTTGTCGTCGGACTCCCAGGTCGTCTTTCCGAGGTCTTCGGCGAGGTCGCGGGCCAGTTCCGTCACGTCGTCGGTCGTCTTCTCGCCGACGACGATCTCGACGCCTTCCATGATCGGAACTGGGTTCATGAAGTGCAGGCCGATTACGCGCTCGGGGTGTTCGAGGTCCGAGGCGATCGACGTGATCGAGAGCGTGCTCGTATTCGTCGCGAGCACCACGTCCTCCGCACAGGCACGCTCGAGGTCCGCGAAGATGCCCCGCTTGACGTCCATCTCCTCGAGTGCGGCCTCGACCACGAGATCGCAGTCTGCGAGATCGTCGATAACCGTCGTTCCCTCGATCCGACCGCGGATCGTCTCGGGGTCCTCCTCGAGCGCGTCGCGGCTCTCGAGTCGGCCGAGGCTGTCGTCGATGGTGTCGAACCCGTTCTCGACGAACTCCCGTTCGATGTCGCGGAGCACGACGTCGTAGCCCTCGGTGGCGGCGACCTGTGCGATACCGCTGCCCATCGTCCCCGCGCCGACGACGCCGATTCGATCGATCTGATCCCGTACCATACGAGCGAGTTCTCCGATCGCTCCCGTAAATATGCCGATAGGTGTTCGCCTTCGAACAGGTCTTTCTAAAGAGCGCTTCCCGTCCTCTCAGCGAGTGAAAATATTCAAGATGGGTGGGTGTGAGATACGGGTAGCCGGTGAATCGCGTGAGCAACGAGTGTGTCGTCACCGAACTGGAAACGGACACCGTAGAGGGTTCCGAGCAACGTGTCACGTTCGAGGCGGGCGATCAGGCGCCGCTCGAGACCGCAATCGAATCGCTGTTCAGCGGCGCGTCCGGACCGTCGATCGAGTCGACCGCGGACTCGAGGATCGACGCCGACGAGCGGGCGGCGCTCACGTCGGCCGAGGTCGACCCCGAATCCGTCGCGGACAAGGAGCACTCCTACCGCATGCTGCTGGACGCGGGGGTCGACGAGGGAGTCGCGGCCGCACTTCGCCGACGGTTCTCGCTGCCCTGGTCGTTCGAGAGCGACGACGATCTGGACCGCCGCTCGAGCGAAGTCCGGGGACTCGGCGACGCGGAACGCGAGTGGATCGCCAAAAGCGGGGAAGAGGATTGGCAGACGTTCGAGTACGACCACACCGAACAGCTCGCGGCGAGAAACGACGGTCCCGACGAGCGGCCGTGGTCGAAGCCGACGCCGATCACCGCCGTCACCGGCGTCAGCGCCGACGACGCTGCCGTCCTGGCCGAGGCCGGGATCGTCTCGGCCGAGCGCCTGGCGACGATCGACGCCGCGACGGTCGCGAACCTGCTCGACTTCGACGTGTTGCACGTTCGAACCTGGCGCTACAACGCGCGTGAACTCGTCGAGTAGTTCGGTTCGCGTTCTCGGGAGGATACCGGAGTAATTTCAAACTATTTCAGGTTTTTCTACTGCGGCGGACAATCGTCGTGTTCGACCGTGTATTACTACGCCTGTAAGTAATTTAAATCGGGTAGACCACCAGAGATTTATACTCGCTTGTCGGACCATCTATCAGATGCTTCCGATCGACGACTCTCCGATCGTACGCGACGGTAAGTCACTGATTCTCGCGATGGACCACGGTCTCGAACACGGGCCGGTCGACTTCGAAGAGGTCCCGGAGAAGCTCGACCCGTCGACGGTGTTCGAGACGGCGACTCACGACGCCGTCACCACGATGGCCGTCCAGAAGGGGATCGCCGAGGGCTACTACCCCAGCTACGAGGACGACGTCAACCTCCTGTTGAAGCTCAACGGCACGTCGAACATGTGGATGGGCGAACCCGATTCGGCGGTCAACTGCTCGGTCGACTACGCCGCCGAAATCGGCGCCGACGCCGTCGGTTTCACCGTCTACAGCGGCTCGAACCACGAGGTCGAGATGTTCGAGGAGTTCCGCGACATTCAGGAGAAGGCTCGGGAGTACGATCTACCCGTCGTCATGTGGTCGTACCCGCGCGGACAGGGTCTGAAGAACGACACCAAGCCCAGTACGATCTCGTACGCGACGCGGGTCGCCCTCGAGGCCGGGGCCGACATCGCGAAGGTCAAGTACCCCGGCGACCCCGAAGCGATGGAACACGCCTGCAGGGCCGCCGGCGACATGAAGGTCGTCATGAGCGGCGGCTCGAAGACCTCGGACTACGAGTTCCTCTCGACGGTCGAAGCTGCCGTCAACGCCGGCTGTAAGGGTCTCGCCGTCGGACGCAACGTCTGGCAGCGCGAGGACTCGACCAAGATCCTCGACGGCCTCGAGCGAGTCATCTACGAGGAGGAGACCGCAGACGCCGCACTCGAGGAATGACGGTGTCCGATCCAGTCGTCGAGGAAGTCGTCACGACGATCAGTCAGTCGGCGACGGAGATCAGACAGGGACTCGTCGGTCGCCGCGGCGCGGCGGACGGGGAGAACCCCAGCGGCGAAACCCAGATGGAAGCCGACGTCTGGGCCGACGACCTGCTCGCGGAGCGGCTCTCCGCGATCGACGGGATCGGCCAGTACGCGAGCGAGGAGCGGCCGCAACCGCTCGACTGCGGGACCGATCCCGGATCGGACTCGAGCAGCTACGCCGTCGCCGTCGATCCCCTCGACGGCTCGTCGAACCTGCGGTCGAACAACGCGATGGGGACGATCTTCGGCGTCTACGACGCCGCGTTGCCGGCGCGCGGCGAGACGCTCGTCGCCGCCGGCTACGTCCTTTACGGCCCGATCACGACGATGATCGTCGCGACCGGGAAGACCGTCACCGAGTACGAACTCGCCGACGGCGACCGGACCGTCCTCGAGCGCGACCTCGCGCTCCCCGACGAGCCGACCGTCTACGGCTTCGGCGGCCGCGTTCCTAACTGGACCCCCGACTTTCGCGAGTACGCACGCGAGATCGAGAACGAACTCAAACTCCGGTACGGCGGCGCGATGATCGGCGACGTCAATCAGGTGCTCACCTACGGCGGGATCTTCAGCTACCCCGGACTCGAGTCCCGCCCGGAGGGAAAACTCCGCCTCCAGTTCGAGGGGAATCCCATCGGCTACGTCGTCGAGCAAGCCGGTGGCCAATCCTCGGACGGCGACGGCTCGCTGCTGTCCGTCGAAGCCGACGACCTCCACCAGCGCACTCCCGTCCACGTCGGCAGCACCGCGCTGATCGATCGACTCGAGTCGACGCTCGAGTCCTAGCACGCTTCTTCTCGGTCTCGGTCAGGATTCCGTCTCGGACGATCGCTGCCAGCCGGCGGTGAACTGCACGTAGAGCCCGACACCGACCAGCAACAGGACGTAGAACGCCCACCAGGGCCAGCCGGTCGAAAGAAACAGGAGCGTCAGAAAGAGGACCCAGAGTCCGATTACGAGCGCGTCAACGACGAGACGACCGACGGCGCTGACGATCGCGAAGAGAGTGGATCCGGAACGAGTCGACCGCGCAGTGTGTTCGTTGGTCATCGGGTATCGGTGGTCTGGGTCTATCGTTGCTGAGCCGTGCGTTCAGAAGTGGTAGCCGTACTGTTCGGTGATCCGGTAGGCGGCGACACCCCAGACGTAGCTCTGGCCCGGCCACCAGGTGCGGGCGTTGTTGAATCCCGCGACGAGCACGTCATCGCCGTCTCCTTCGGGGTCGGCGTGGTAGCTCACCGAGCCGCTGTCGCCGTCGGTCAGATCCATCTCGCCGCCCCAGCGGATCTGGCCGCGGCGACAGAACTCGTCGGTGAAGCAGGTCACCGCGTCCAGCCCCTGGACTCGGCCGGACGTGTGGCCGGTCAGGGCACCGACCTTCTCGAGTCGTTCGTCTCGAGCGATGAGGTCGGCGAGCCCCCAGCGGGTAAGCTGGCCGCGAACCTGGACCGGCTCCGGTGCGTCGATCCACGTCGAGGGGACGAGTTCGCCCTCGGGTTCGACGGCGGCGACGTCCTCGATCGGGTGATCGTACGCAACCGCACCCAGTTCGACGGGATCGTCCGTCGAGAGCGGCAGCGATAGCGGGACGCCGTTGGCGCCGGTCTCACCCTCGAACGCGTGCTCGGCCGTCACGAAGTACTGCTGTCGTTCGTCCGGATGGAACAACGCGGGACCGAGCGTCGCCAGACTCGACGGCGTCTCGCAGGCGACCCCGGCCGGAACCCGATCGTCGGAGAGCGACTCGATCATCCGCGGCTGGTAGAAGTCGGCGCCGTCCTCGACCTCCTCGACGTCGACGATCGTCTGGACGTCGAGCGAGACCCCAGCCGCGAGGTCGCCGATCGCGTCTCGAATCGAGCCCGCGTCCTTCGAGACGCCGATGGAGACCGTCGCGCTCCCGGAGCCGTACGAACCCGGGACGACCGCACTGCCGAGATACCCTGTAAACGCGGTCCTGGAGAGGCGGTCGTTCAGTTCGATCGCCTTCTCGACCGCGGCGTACCACTCGGCGGGAACGTCCCGGACTCGCTCCTCGAGTGACCAGGGGTCGTCCGGATCCGACCGGACGAGCGCGGTGACGACGGGCACCTGGCCGTCGTCGGCTGCGAGAAAGTCCTCGACGCCGAGCAGGTGTGCCATTCCGACTGCGTACCCGCCGGTAACGAGGGTTCGGACGAATTCACGGCGGTCCATCTCACTGTTCAGTCGGTCGCGGATCGTTGCGAGCCGACGGACGAGACGTTCTCTCTTCACTCCAGATACACCTGCGAGGCCGTTGGGACTGCACTCGTTCGGCGTTTGCTCCGGGTCGTCATAGCTAATCTTCACGTACACCCAGAGAGTCGGTCGCTACTGGGAAACTAGCCGAATTTGAGGATACCAGTTGTGCCTGCAGGTGCTGTTCGTTTCTCGGGAGTGTGTCAGGGAACCCGATATCCTGCGATTTCGTGATTCAGCACCGAACCCGCCGACAGCGAGGGAAAACGATTTTAGCGCCCCCCGACGCAACACTTGCCATGAACGTTCGTATCGCTGCAGGGGCGTCCGACGACGAAGCATCGGCGATCGCAGCCGCGTTGGCCGAACACGTCGGTGCTACCGTCGAAGTGTACGTCGGTAACGACGACGAACCGACCGCGACCCGCGAGGTCGACTCGGCGCCGGAGGAGACGCCTTCGGCGAGCGACGACGGTCGAGACGAGGATCTCGGCCCGACCGAACGCGAGGCGTTGCTGTGGGAGGAGATCGAGGACATTCTCGAGGGCGGTCCGGAGAAGTACAAGGAACAGCTCCCGGAGGAGGGGAAGCTGTTCGTCCGCGACCGACTCGACCTCTGGTTCGATGGCGAGAACGACGACTTGCTCTTCGAGGACGGCAAGTTCGCGGCCTTCGACGACTGGCACCCGCGCGGTGCCGACACCGACGAGGATACCGACGATCGACTCCCGGCGGACGGCCTGATCACGGGCGCAGCCGAGTTCGAGGGGCGAAACGTCCACTTCATGGCCAACGACTACACGGTCAAACGCGGCAGTATGGCCGGGAAAGGCGTCGAGAAGTTCCTCCGGATGCAACAGCGGGCGCTGAAGACCGGCCAGCCGGTGTTCTACCTGATGGACTCCTCCGGCGGCCGGATCGACCAGCAGACCGGCTTCTTCGCCAACCGCGAGGGGATCGGGAAGTACTACTACAACCACTCGATGCTCTCGGGGCGCGTCCCACAGGTCTGCGTGCTCTACGGCCCCTGTATCGCCGGTGCGGCGTACACGCCGGTGTTCGCCGACTTCACCATCATGGTCGAGAAGATGTCCGCGATGGCCATCGCCTCCCCGCGGATGGTCCGGATGGTCACCGGCGAGGACATCAGCATGCAAGAACTCGGCGGCCCCGACGTCCACGCCCGCGAGTCGGGAAGCGCGGATCTGGTCGCGACCGACGAGGAGCACGCCCGCGAACTCGTCGCCCAGTTGATCACCTACCTGCCGGACAACGCCGACGAAAACCCGCCCCGACAGGAGCCGAAACCGCCGGCTGCCTCGCCCGACGGGATCGACTCGATCGTTCCCCAGGAGCCCAACAAGGGCTACGACATGACCGACGTCATCGATCGCGTCGTCGACGAGGGGTCCTACTTCGAGTTACGGCCCGGCTACGGCGAGGAGATCGTCACCGCCTACGCCCGAATCGACGGCCGTCCCGTCGGCATCGTCGCGAACCAGCCGGCCCACCGTGCCGGCGCCATCTTCCCCGACGCCGCCGAGAAGGCCGCGGAGTTCATCTGGAAGTCGGACGCGTTCAACATCCCGCTGCTCTACCTCTGCGATACGCCCGGCTTTATGGCCGGATCGCAGGTCGAAAAGGAGGGTATCCTCGAGCAGGGCAAGAAGATGATCTACGCGACCTCTTCGGCGACGGTCCCGAAACAGACCGTCGTCGTCCGCAAGGCCTACGGCGCGGGCATCTACGCGATGGGCGGCCCGGCCTACGATCCGGAGGGGGTTATCGGACTGCCGTCGGGCGAGATCGCCATCATGGGCCCCGAGGCCGCGATCAACGCGGTCTACGCCCGCAAGCTCTCCGAGATCGACGATCCCGATGAACGCGAACGCCGGGAGCGGGAACTCCGCGAGGAGTACCGCGAGGACATCGACGTCCACCGGATGGCCAGCGAGGTCGTCATCGACGAGATCGTCCCGCCGAGCACGCTTCGCGAGGAGCTCGCGGCACGCTTCGCATTCTACGAGGACGTCGAAAAGGAGCTTCCTGACAAGAAACACGGCACTATTCTGTAGGCGATCGGCCGCCCTTCTCGATCTCGCGCTCTCACTCCGATCACCAGCCTTCGTTGCCGCAATTCAGCCGCGTACGACCGTTTAACAGCCGCCTATCCCGTTCTATGCCTGCCATAACAATACCCCGAGTGATGAAAGGAGGCGTGTGGGTCGGCCGCACGCTCCCCGTGGTACGAAACCGGTTCGACTCCGGTTGGGAGTCTCATGAGTTTCGATGGTGCACACGCCCGCCGCTGGTTGCCCGTCGAGGTGACGCCGGTCGCGCTCGAGCGCGCTCTCTGGATCCTCGTCGGCCTCTCGCTGGTCGGTGACATCGTTACGACGTTCGTCGGACTTCACCTCGGCCTCGCCGAGTCGAACCCGGTCGCCCGGAGCGCGATCTACAGCTACGGGCTGGGAGGAATGATCGTCCTGAAGGCGCTCGCGATCGGCGTCGGACTCGTCTGTCGACCCATGCTCCCCCGGGCGTATCGGGCGATCGTTCCGGCCGGCCTCGCCCTCCCGTGGACGATCGCCGTCTTCGTCAACGCCTACATGATCTCGACGGTCATCTGACGGGCGTCAAATCGGTGGGAATTATTCGGACCGTTGCGCTCGCTCACGGGTCGCGTTCGTTCCCCGCTCGCATTCTCGAGGGCGACGTCGCTCCACTCAGTCGCCCTCGCTGGTCACTATCGCGCGTCGCCAGCCGCGCACCTCCTCGAGGACGGCCCGCCACTGCTCCGGCGTTCCGGGAACGCCCCCGCTCTCGAGACGATCGGCGGAGTGCTCGAGTTCGGCCCGGACCGCGAGCGGCCCGTCGACGTTCCAGAGCGCGAGATCGGAGCCGCTGGCGGTCTCGATGACGACGGTCCCGTAGCCGACCAGTCGGCCGATCGAACCCTGCGTGACGGTCGTATTCTGCACTCGGTCGAGCGCGACGGTGTTGACGGTAACGCCGAACACGCCGCGTCTGGTCGCGACCCGTCGGTCCGTGATTACGAAGACCGTCTTCGCGATCCGGGCGTACTGCCACATCGGAAGCGCGGCGAGTATCGGCAGCCAGAGCAATCCGCGGGCGGAGAGCACGTCGAAGACGATCAGGGCGCTGAGGGCGATCATTCCGAACGCGGTGAGGACGAGCCACGAGTAGACGGTCTGGAGCCGCGGCTGTCCGTGCCAGCGAATCTCCTCGTCCGGCTCGAGTGCCAGCCACGAGAGACGTCGGTCGGTCGTCCCAGCGGCGCCGTCGAAGGGACGATCGGCGGGAGCGGCGGCGTCGGTACTCATCGTCGGGAGCCGTCACCGTCCCCGGGTGGCGCCTGGACCTCGTCACGCGTCGCGTTCGGGTCGCGGGAGCCGTCCCGGCCGTCGTCGCGGACAGGGTCGCTATCGGCGGGGGCGCCGGGGATGGAGCTCCCCTCGGGAACGGAGCGGATTCCTTCCGCCCCATCGGAACCGGAGGCGTCGGTCACGTCGGAATCGGGGGTTTCGGCAACCCCGCCGGAATCGTGCGCGTCGACGGCCGATCGAATCGCCCGCAGTTCGGCGAGGATCTCCTCGAGCACGTCGTCGTTCGCCCCGGTCTCGCTCGGACTACGGTGCCGCTTGAGCTGTTCACTGATCCGCTGCTGGACCGTCCGCGGATCGAGCACCGCCTTGAACGCCATTTCGACGCCGGAGCCGCCCGCCGTCGTGAGTTCGACGGTCCCGTAGCCGAAGAACGCGCCGAGCGCGGACTGACTGTAGGAGATGTCCTGGACCTTCTCGTGTTCGATCCGTTTGACGTCGCGTGAGAGGATCCCCGTTTTCTTGTACACCGCGTTATCCGTGACGACGTAGTGGGTGTTCGTCACCCGGAGGTACTCCCCGACGATGATGAACACCCCGATCAGGACGATCGAGAGGGGGATGCCGATCGCGAACGCCGGGATGAGCGTTCGACGGTCGGGCCCGTCGGTCCAGACGATCTCCTCGCCGTCGTCGAGCGAGAGCCACTCGAGGTCGCGCTCGTCGCTTCGTTCCCTCGAGGCCGCCATCGTTACGCGTCCTCCGCGTGCTCGCGTTTCAGCGAGAGCACGGTGCGGTCGAACTCGCAGACGAGGTCGTCGTCCTGGTTGAAGACCTCGACGTGCATGGTGACGATGCCGCGCTCGCCGTCGCTGGTCTCGCGCTTGTCGGCCACCGTCGACCGGACGCGAATGGTGTCGCCGTGAAAGACCGGGTTCGGGTGCTCGACGTCGTCGTAGGAGAGGTTCGCGACGATCGTTCCGTCGGTCGTCTCTGGAATCGAGATTCCCACCGCGAGCGACATCGTGTAGAGCCCGTTGACCAGTCGTTCCTCGAACTGCGTGTCGGCAGCGAACTCCTCGTCCAGATGAAGCGGCTGCTGATTCATCGTCATGTCACAGAATCGTTGATTATCGCTCTCTGAAATCGTTCGGCGACGTTCGTGTTCGATCGGTTCGCCGACTTCGAACTCCTCGTAGTACAATCCCACCATAGGTTCGGAGTCGACAAGACGCACCAAAAACGCGTCGCAATCCCGAGGAATCTGCCGGCAGTTCGTCACGACGGGGATCGACGACCTCGTCGCAGACGTTTCCGACGCGGACGTCGTCCTGTTTGGCGAAGCTTCCCACGGAACCTCGGAGTGTTACCGCCCGCGGGCCCGACTGTCGGCCCGACTGCTCGCGAATCGCGACTTCTCGTTCGTCGCGCTCGAGGTGCTCCGGACGCTGCGCGAGGACTCAGTCCGTTCGTCCTCGGATCGAGCGGGTCGTCGCCGTCGTGGCTCGCGGCTCCGCTCCCCGCTCGAGTCGTTCGCGGGGGACCAGAACGCCCTCGTCGCCGAGAACGCCGAATCCTACTACCGCGAGATGGCCCGCGACGGGGGACGTCCGGGAACGTGCGCGACCGGCACACGAGCGAGACTCTGGAACGGCTGCTCGAGTTCCACGACGGCCCGGGAATTGTCTGGGCGCACAGCACCCACGTCGGCGACGCTCCCGCGACGACACGGTCGACGCGGCAAGCTGAACCTGGGCCAGCTCGCCCGCGAGGACGGGACAGACGTCGCCGTCGTCGGCTTCGGTTCCCGCCGCGGAAGCGTCGTCGCGGGCGACGAGCGGGGCGCGTCGATGGAGCGAATGACGGTCCCGAGGCGAGGGCGGGGAGCCACGAGGACATCTTTCACCGGACCGGACTCGAGGACGCTATCGTGCGGTTCTCTGCGGACGACGGCGATGCCTCTGTGCGAGGGTCCTGAGACGGCCCATATCGCTAGACGGCGTCCAAATCCCCCGAAATCAGCGATAAAACCCGTAGACGAAAGGCCCGTTCGACGGAGCAACGCAGAGCGTTCGATCGGAGCCGAACCGAGAGCGAGTGTGCAAGTATTGCACGAACCGGAGCGGATTGACAAGGATTATAATTCGCCACAGACACTCCACACCTGCACCCGGGAGCGGTCGCAGCAGGGAGGGCTGATCGACCGACGGTCGCTTACGATCGACGCTCCAGGCGGTGCAGCAATCGGATCACAATGACAGTTGCTGAACCTACATCGGAACCGGAAGCAGAGAGCGCCGTCGAAACCGCCCGCCGTCAACTCGAGCGTGCCGCCGCGCACCTCGACGTCGACGAGGGAATCGTCGAACGGCTGCGTTACCCGACCAGCGTCTATCGGGTGACGATCCCGCTCGAGCGCGACGACGGCACCACCGAGATGTTCACGGGGTACCGCGCCCACCACGACAGCGTCCGGGGTCCGTACAAGGGCGGACTGCGCTATCACCCCGACGTGAACGAAGACGAGTGCATCGGACTCTCGATGTGGATGACCTGGAAGTGCGCCGTGATGGATCTCCCCTTCGGCGGCGCGAAAGGGGGTGTCGTCGTCAACCCGAAGGAACTCAGCGACACGGAGAAGGAGCGGCTCACCCGCCGATTCGCCGAAGAACTCCGGCCGGTCATCGGTCCGATGAAAGACATTCCCGCCCCCGACATGGGGACCGATCCGGAGACGATGGCGTGGTTCATGGACGCCTACTCGATGCAGGAGGGAGAGACCACGCCGGGAGCCGTCACCGGAAAGCCGCCCGTCGTCGGCGGCTCCCACGGACGGGAGAAAGCGCCCGGCCGAAGCGTCGGGATCGTCGCACGGGAAGCGATCGAGTACTACGACTGGGACATCGAGAACACGACCGTCGCCGTGCAGGGCTTCGGCAGCGTCGGCGCCAACGCGGCCCGCTATCTCGACGAGCGCGGCGCGACCATCGTCGCGGTGTCGGACGTCGACGGCGCGATCTACAACCCCGACGGCTTCGATACGAACGACGTCGAGGACCACGACGAGACGCCGGGGATGGTCTCGGGCTACGACGCCCCCGAGACGCTCACGAACGCGGAACTGCTCGAGCTCGACGTCGACGTCCTCATCCCAGCGGCGATCGGCAACGTGCTGACCGGCGAGAACGCTCGCAGGATCAGCGCCGATCTGATCATCGAGGGGGCGAACGGACCGACGACCTCGACCGCCGATCAGATCTTCGAGGAGCGCGGCGTCCCGGTCATCCCGGACATCCTCGCCAACGCCGGCGGGGTGACGGTGAGCTACTTCGAGTGGCTTCAGGACATTAACCGCCGCGCGTGGAGCTTAGAGCGCGTCCACGAGGAACTCGAGACCGAGATGCTCCGCGCCTGGGGAGCCGTCCGGGAGGAGTACGACGCTCGAGATATTACCTGGCGCGACGCGGCCTACTTAGTCGCCCTCTCGCGGATCGCGGCAGCCCACGAGTCCCGCGGACTCTGGCCGTAGCGAGTGCGGAACCGATCTTCAATCGCTGGAGCGGTGGCCGTGGCCGGTGGCAGAAGCGTGTCTTTTTCTCGAGGGGCCCACCCCTCGTTCAGACTGAAACGGGATGCGAGAGGTCGGGCTGAAACGGGATCCGGGGTTCGGACGGAAGCGAGACGGAAACGGTGGTCGATACCGGGGTCGTCGGTTACGAGAACGAAGGCCGTCAGTTACGAGAACGAGGAGAGGTCGACGCGTTCGCGCGTCGAACCGCTGCTGTCGACGAGTCGATCGTACGGCGGCAGTTCCTCGAGCGAGGAGTCGCGGCGAACGGCTTTGACGATGTGTTTCGGATCGGTGACCAGCCGGTGGAGGAGGTAGCTCCCCTGCGATCGACCGCCGCCGGTCTTCTCCGATTCGATGACGCCGAGGAACGCCTGTTCCTTGAGCTGGCGGTAGAGTCCGTTCTCCGTGATGGGATCGGTCGCGACCAGTTCGCAGATGCCGACGTAGCGCTGGTAAACCTCCCGGGTCTTGTACGTCTCTCGCTTCCCGGTGACGATACAACTCGCCAGCGCGTACAGCGCCAGTTTCGCGTGGACGGTGGCCCCGCTGGTCAGTTCCTCGATTCGGTTGATCTCGGCGACCTCCTGGGCCTGCTGGATGTGGCGCTCCGAAACGGTCTCCGAGCCGGTCCGGCGCGCGAGTTCGCCGGCCTCCTTGAGGATCTCGATCGCCTTTCGCGCGTCGCCGTGTTTCTTGGCGGCGAGCGCGGCGCAGAGTTCGATCGTGCCGTCCTCGAGAACGTCCGGCTGGAAGGCGTCCTGACGGTTGCGCATGATCTCGCGGAGCTGCGAGGCGTCGTAGGGGTGGAAGAACAGTTCGCGATGGCCGAAGCTGCTGTCGATGCGCTCGTCGAGCGTCTCCCGGTACTGGACCTTGTTGCTGATGCCGATGACGCCGATGTAGGCGTCGGTTTTTCGCGCTTCGCGGGCTCGAGAAAGCTGCATCAGGATGTTGCTGTTGTCCAGTTTGTCGATCTCGTCCAGGATGACGACGACCGAATCGAAAAATGACTCGAGGATCGACCAGATGTGCTGGTAGTACTCCATCGTTCCGACGCCTCGAACGGGGATGTGATCCTCGTATCCGGTCTGGTCCGCGAGGTTGAGCGCCAGCTGTCGCGTCGCGCGAGTTTCGGTGTTCGCCTCGGAGCAGTCGACGTAGAGCACGCCGCAGTCGATCTCGTTGTTCTCGGCGGCGTCCTGGGCACGGGTCGCGACGTGGCGAGAGATGAGACTCTTTCCCGTTCCCGTCTTGCCGTAGATCATCACGTTGTTCGGCGGATCCCCCCGCGTGATCGCCCCAACCTCGGCCGCGACGGACTGCATCTCGTCGTCCCGGCCGACAATCCGATCCTCTTCGGGCACGTGACCGACGTGAAGGAGTTCCTTCCGATTGAAGATCGGATCCTGTGACTGAAAGAGTGGATCCCCACCCGCCTGCTCGGTCATGTCTCGTTCTTGGAGAGTCGTATAATAAAACTATGGAAGGTAGCTCAGACTGATAACGGGCAGTGTGAGTGTCTATCGACCCGTATTTCGACCAAATCTCGACTAGCGTCAGTAGAGCCGGATGCAGACTGAACTCGCGGCGGCCTCGAGCGTCCGACGCCACGCGCTCGGGTATCCCCGCCCCCTCCCCCCTCGTTCAGAGTGAAACTGGACCGAAACACCCGGTGTGACAGCTGCGAGACCCGAGGGGAGTACTCGCGAAGGAGAATCGAGGGAACGGATTACGGAGAATCGTTCTACAGATCGACTTCCGGAAACTATTCTACGAGGTCTGAGTAGATTTGTTCGAGCGTAGTCGTATCTCGCAGAGAGCGAACGCTCTCCGTTCGTAACAGTTACTACTAATACTACTAGTAGATAGGCTACTAGAGATAGCATTGTATGTTACGTTTCCGGAGATATGATCCGGTTCGAACCCAGAGATACGATCCGGTTCGAATCACCGCATACGGCGAGGATACTCGAAGTCGGTTTCCGTTCAATTAGTCGAGGTCTGTATGGCCCGACTCGATTCTTCGGAGTAATCGAGTACTGTGTCGTGCAGCGTCGACAGTTCCGTGGTTTTCCGACGACTCCTCGAGTGAATACCCACGGCGGACCGCGTTCGATTCCGACGGAGTGAATCGTCGCTTTCACTCTGAGTGAGGGGTGGGGGACCCCACTCGGCGACAGTTTCCCTACGGACGGTCGCTGATGCTCGAATCCGATCTCCCATCGCCCGATCCGATCGCTTGCCACCCCTCGTTCAGAGTGAAAACCTCGAGCCCCTCGAGCGATTGTCGAAGCGAGCACCCCTCGAGACGGAACGCCGGTACTTGCCCGTCTGCCGAAGGGGACCGGAGCGACACATAGCGCTCACTCGCCCCGTCCACCCTCGCACACTCTTTCACTCTGAACGAGGGGCCCGGGTCGAACACCGACCAACGAAGCGAGCGACAGCGTACTTCCGGGTAGCGTTGTCGAGGCGGACGACCCGTACTTTCACGGTGGCGGTACGCGCACACGGCAGTATGGTACGTAGAAGCGTGCTCTTTACGCCGGGTGATCGTCCGGAAATGCTTCGGAAGGCGCCCGACTCTGATGCCGACGTGATCGTGTTCGACCTCGAGGACGCCGTCTCCCCCCAGCGGAAGGACGAAGCGCGCGAAACCGTCCGCGAACTCCTCGAGGATCCCGATTTCGATCCCGACTGCGAAGTCTGCGTACGCGTCAACGCCGAGCAGTCGGCGATCGACCGCGATCTCGAGGGTCTCTGCGGCGGATCCGGAGAGCTCCGGCTCGACAGCGTCATGCTTCCGAAAGCGGCGACGGCCGAGGACGTCCGTAATCTGACCGACTCGCTCGAGTCGTACGAACGGGGAATTCCCGTGCTGGCGCTGATCGAGAGCGCGGCGGGCGTGCTCGCGGCGCCCGAAATCGCGGCCGTGTCGGCGACCGACGCGCTCGTCTTCGGTGCCGAGGATCTCTCGGCCGACGTCGGTGCGACGCGTACGGCCGAAGGAACCGAGATGCTGTACGCGCGTGAGCGGGTCGTCCTCGCGGCGGCGGCTCACGACTGCGTGGCCATCGACACGCTCGTCACCGACTTCGGAGACGAGGAGCGTCTTCGCGAGGACACCGCGTTCGCCATCCGACTGGGTTACGACGGAAAGCTGGCGATCCATCCCGCACAGGTCGGGCCGATCAACGAGGCGTTCACGCCCGCCGACGAGGAGATCGAGTGGGCTGAGACCGTCCTCGAGGCCAAACGCGAGGCCGACGCCGAGGGCCGGGGCGTCTTCGAGGTCGACGGCGAGATGATCGACGCGCCGCTTATCGCGCAGGCCGAACGAATCCTCGCTCGAGCCGACGCCGCGAATCGCTGAACCCGCGTTCGCCGACCGTCACGCGGCGGTTTGTGTCCGTCCGAAGCTGCGACTCCCGGACTGAACTGTCGATTACATATTAAATGAAATTACAATATCCTAAATTACCGTCTGGCCGATCCCCTATGATAGATATTCGCTACGCTTATCCTCCGGTCGAGTAAACGTGCTCGTATGACCGGGCAGGCGAATCCATTCGAAAGTCTTCAGTCACAGATCGACGACGCTGCCGCCTACCTCGACGTGAGTGAGGACGTGATCGAGCGACTCAAACACCCCGAGCGCGTCCTCGAGACGAACCTCACGGTCGAACTCGACGACGGCACCCTCGAGCGGTTCAAAGCCTTCCGTTCGCAGTTCAACGGCGACCGCGGTCCGTACAAGGGCGGAATCCGCTACCATCCGGACGTCAACCGCGACGAGGTAAAGGCCCTCTCGGGGTGGATGGTCTACAAGTGTGCGACGGCGGATATCCCGTACGGCGGCGGGAAGGGAGGGATCGCCATCGACCCGAGCGAGTACTCCGAGGCGGAACTCGAGCGAGTCACCCGCGCGTTCGCGACCGAGCTCCGTCCGCTGGTCGGCGAAGATCGGGACATCCCCGCACCCGACGTGAACACGGGCCAGCGGGAGATGAACTGGATCAAGGACACCTACGAGACGCTCGAACACACCACGGAACCGGGCGTCGTCACGGGCAAGAACCTCGCCAGCGGCGGGAGCGAGGGCCGCGTCGAGGCGACCGGTCGGTCGACCGTTATCGCCGCCCGCGAAGCCTTCGACTACCTCGACAAGGACCTCGAGGGCGCGACCGTCGCGGTCCAGGGGTACGGCAACGCCGGCTGGATCGCCGCCAAACTGATGGACGAGATGGGCGCGACCGTCGTCGCCGCCAGCGACTCGAGCGGCGGCATCTACAACCCCGACGGCTTCGATCCGGTTGCGGCGAAAGACCACAAGAGCGAGACCGGCACCGTCGTCGGCTACGAGGAAAGCGAAGAGGAACTCACCAACGAGGACGTCCTGACGCTGGACGTGGACCTGCTGATCCCCGCCGCCCTCGAGAACGCGATCGACGGCGACCTCGCTCGGGACGTCGAGGCCGACGTCATCTCCGAGGCCGCAAACGGGCCGCTGACGCCCGAGGCGGACGACACCCTCGCCGAGCGCGACGTCTTCGTCGTTCCGGACATCCTCGCCAACGCCGGCGGTGTCACCGTCTCGTACTTCGAGTGGGTGCAGAACCGCCAGCGCTTCTACTGGACCGAGGAGCGAGTCAACGAGGAACTCGAGGACCTCATCGTCGACGCCTTCGACGCGCTGGTCGACTCGCTCGAGGAACGCGACCTCGACAACCCCCGAACAGCGGCCTACGTCGTCGCGATCCAGCGCGTCGCGGACGCCTACGACGAAAGCGGCAGTTGGCCCTAAACCGGAAGGAAGCCTCGACCTGGCGGCCGTCTCGTTCCGTTGATCGTTCGCTCTCGGTGAAAGAGTCCTCTACATTCGACGGATCGGACCGACTCGCTCGACCTGGTCTGGACCGCTCAGATTCCTGTAACGTGCGCCCCAGTATACCATACCACAACCAGGGAAGTGATGTCGGACTGTTGACCCGAATCCCGGGAACGTCGATATCTTTTTGACGACTGGACAATACCGATCCACAGAGCGTGATCCGAGAACGGGTGGCTAGATATCGCGACCGCGTTCGTCAGAAGCTGACGAGCGCGCTTCAGGAGGAGCACACGCCCCACGAGGTCGGGCTGAGCTTCTCGGTCGGAATCTTCGTGACGGCCATGCCGACCGGTGGACTCGGGATCGGTCTACTGGCCGGACTCGCAGCCTGGTGGTCGTGGATCAGCAAGCCCGCGATCATCGCATCGGTCGCCGTTCTCAACCCGTTCGTCAAGCCGGCCGTCTACGTCGCGAGCTATCAGACGGGCGGCGTGCTCCTCGGAAATCGGTCGCTGTACTCGAGTACGACGAGCACGTCGCTCACCGAAACGGCAGGAGTAGCCGTCAGACAGCTCCTGGTCGGCAACCTGGTGATTGCCGTTCTCCTTTCGATACTGAGTTACGCGCTCGTCGTCTCTCTCACGCGAATCCACCGGCAGCGAAAACGGCAGTGCTCCGGAAAATCGATCGCGTCGACGGTATTCGGTCCGTTCCGCCGATAGTGAGCTAGATCATCGTAGCCGCTGAAACGTTGTTGCTATAGCCCGGCGCCGTAGCCGACGAGCGCGAGACCGACCAGCACGACGACCACACCGGTTCCTTTCGTGGCCCGAACGCGATCGGACTCGTCGAGTTCCTCGTTCTCCAGTGGCGCCATCCGCTGTCGACGCTGGGTTTCGACGATCGCGGGCGCGTACCGAACGCCGGCGATCCCGACGGCGACGAGGACGATTCCGACAGCGGTCACGAGCATCGCGCTACAGGCCGAGCTCTCGACCGATGACGAGGTGTTGAATCTCGCTCGTCCCCTCGCCGATCTCCATCAGCTTGGCGTCGCGGTAGAACCGCTGCGGCGCGAAGTCCGTGGTGTAGCCGTAGCCGCCGAGCACCTGGACGGCCTCCTCGGCGACCTCTCGTGCGGCTTCGCTGGCGTCGAGTTTCGCGAGGGCGGACTCCCGCGTAACGGGTTCTCCCTGGTCGTACCGGTACGCGGACTGGTGTGTGAGCAGCCGCGCGCGTTCGGTCTTGCGGTGCATGTCGACGATCTTGTCCCGGATCGCGTCGAACTCGGAGATCGGCTGTCCGAACTGCTCGCGCTCCTGGCTGTACTTTTTGGCGTGTTCGTAGGCGCCCTGAGCCAGTCCAGTCGAGAGCGCCGCGATCGAGATGCGACCGCCGTCGAGGGTCTTCTTGGTCTGGTTCCAGCCCTCGCCTTCCTCGCCGAGCAGACGATCCTCGGAGAGGCGGACGTCGTCGAGCGTAATCTCGCAGGTCGGGGAGGCGTTCAGCCCCATCTTGTCCCAGATCGTCGTCACCTCGAAGCCGTCGTCAGCCTCGGGATCGACGATGAACGTCGAGATGCCGTCGTAGCCGGCGCCGGGATCGGTGACGGCCTTGACCAGCACCGAGCCCGCCTCGGAGGCGTTCGTGATGAACTGCTTGGTGCCGTTGAGCACCCACTCGTCGCCGTCTTTTTCGGCTACCGTGTCCATGTCGGAGGCGTCCGAACCGCTGCTCGGTTCCGTCAGCGCCCAGCCGCCCATGTACTCGCCCTCCGCGAGCGGTCGCAGCCAGCGCTCTTTCTGCTCGGGCGTGCCGAACAACTCGAGCGGTTTCGACGCCAGCGAGATGTGTGCGACGTAGGAGAGGCCGACCGAACCGGAGACGCGACCGATCTCCTCGGCGACCAGCGAGTACATCAGCGTGTCGCCGCCGAGACCGCCGTACTCCTCGTCGATCGGAACGCCCATCATGTCCAGTTCGGCGAGCTGGTCGAAGATCTCGTCGGGGAACCGGTGTTCGTCCTCGATCTCCTGGGCGATCGGTTCGATCTCCTGCTGACAGAAGTCCCTGACCGTCTCCTGGACCATCCGATGCTCGTCCGGCAGGTCGAAGTCCATATGCAATACTTGCCAGCATCCGGAATAAACGCTCCGAAAACGTAATCAAATCGAGGGATAGCGGCCTACCAGCCGCGGTCCTCGTCGTCGCGATCCTCATCCTCGCTCCGATCCTCACGATCCGAACGATCCGCACGGTCGTCCCAGTCGTCCATCTCGTCCTCGTCGGTCCACCCGTAGTCGGCCTGCCAGTCGTCGTCCGAGGTCGCGTCCCGATCGTCGCTCCCCTCGCTCTCTCCACTCTCCCACCGATCGGCCGGGGCTGCCGGCTCCGTACCATCGACGTCGGTCGGCCCCTCGCCGCCGTCGGTCCGGATCGCCGCCCGCTGGTCGGGGATGAGATCGAGTTCCGCGTCGGTGTCGCCGAGCAACAGCAGGGCGTAGTACTTGAAGTAGGAGACGATCGGCACCTGGACGAGGAGCGCGAACAGGACGAACGTGACGATGCCGACGACGGCGACGATCGCCGCGAAAATCGCACCGATATCTCCCAGCAGGAAGAACGCGAAGGCGAGCAGCGCGAACGGAATCGCGACGACGATCCCGCCGATGAGCACGAGGATACTGACGGCGAGTCCGACCGCGGCCTGGACGATCCAGACCAGCAGCAGGTAGACCACGTACTCCGTCGAGTTCGATCTGAACGTCGACCAGAACCGACTCCACGCGCCGAGAACGCCGCGGTTCTCGAGTAGCATGATCGGTGCGACGAACTCGGAGGTAAACCGGTTCACGATGGCGTACACCAGGTAGACGGGTATCGCAAACAACGCCACGGCGATGAACGTCCCGCTCGTCGCCTCGAGTCCGCCGAGACCGAGAAGGAGCGCCGCGACGGGCGTTCCGACGATCGCGATCCCGGCGAGGACGACGAACACTCGAAACCCGAACAGTCGGATCCCTCGACCGACGTTCTCGTTCGCGTACCGTCGAACGCGGACCTCGGTCGAGCGCAGCGATTCGATGAAAACGAACTCCATAACCGCCGAAATAAACGCGAAGAGTAGCCAGAGGAGAAACAGGAGGCCGAGAGCGACGGCCACGGCGGCCAGCGCCTCCTCGGGGATCTCTCCGGGGCTCACGTCCGGTGCTCGCTCTTCTGCCGGACCGACGTCACCCGACGGGATCGACGGGGCGCCCGTCCCGAAGCCGCCAACGAAGAGCGCGACGATCGCAAGGCGAAGCCACACGCCGGCCCGTACCGGCGTCAGGAAATTTCTCGTCGCGTCGATAGAATCTCTGAGGTCGTCGACAGCGTCCATACGTACTCGACCGTATCATCGCGCCGTTGAAAGTAATACTGTTCTAACTCCCTCGGGACCGATCAGCGGGCGAGAACGACGAACCGGCAGATATCGGTACGACGGCAGTCTTCGCACCGGTTCGACGGCGTCGTTCGAAGAGAAGAACGACGTTCACGCTACCCAATACACACACGACTGACCCGTCCCGATCACGACACTTCGGGAGGCATTTAACCCTTTGTGCCCTCCTTCCGACGTATGGACATCCGCCAGCTCGCTCGAGGGACCGTCGAGTGGAGCCGCATCGAGCGCGTGATCCACACGCTGGCGGATCGGTACGGTCGGGAAGACGTTCGCGTCGAGTTCCTCGAGGCGGACAACTGGCTATCGACGCCGTGTGTCATCGACGACGAGTGGTTCGTCAAGATCGTCTCTCGACAGAACGCGCTCGTCCACGCGCTCCTGACGACCGGCCGCAACGTCGGTGCGGTCTCCTCGGGAACGGGCGGCTTCTTCGACCGGTTCGATACGCCCCGCGAGATGGTCGAACACGAGTACGAGGCGACCAGACGGATGCGCGAGATCGGCGTCAACGCGCCGCGGCCGATCGACGCCTTCGAGGTCAACGGGCTCGGCGTCCTCGTCCTCGAGTATCTGCCGGCGTTCGAGTCGCTCGAGGACGTCTCCGACGCCGCCGTCACGAAGCGCGCGCCGGAGCTGTTCGAGATGCTGTCGACGCTACACGAGAACGGGCTGGCCCACGGCGACCTCCGGGCCGAGAACATCCTGTTCTGTGACGGCGAGCTCTACTTCATCGACGCGACCAGCGTCCACGAGGACCGCGTCGCCGAGACGACCGCCTACGACCTCGCCTGCGCGCTCGCCGTCCTCGAGCCGCGTATCGGCGCTCGCGACGCCGTCTACGCGGCGTCGACCGCGTACGATTCCGACTCGCTCCTCTCGGCCCGCCGCTTCCTCGACTTCGTCCGACTGCGACCGGATCACGAGTTCGATTCGACGACGCTGCGGAGCGAACTCGAGAAGGCGGCGGATCTGGGCCGTCGGTGAGTCGATCGTCGACCGGCGCTCGAACCGGTCGCCCGTCGTGGTTCGGATTCCCACGCCAATGCAGGCACCACAGGCTTTTCCGGCGTCAGAGTACCGTCGTCTATGTTCACCGACGACGAGATCGGCAAGCACGTCGAGACCGCGGGCGGCGAGACGATCGGCGTCGTGGTATCGGTCGACGGCGCGACGGCTTACGTCGAACGAGATCCGAGCGCACTGGACGCGATCAACGCCGTGTTCGGCCGAGAGACCGACGAGGAGGGTGCGTCCCCGATCGACGAGGAGGACGTCGAGGCGGTCACCGACGACGCGGTTCGTCTCGAGAGAAATCGCTCGTCTCGAGACGGAGACGCCGAGGGAAGCACCGATCCCGACACCGAGCACGCCGAAGAAACGGGAGACGAAGCGGGAAGATCCGGCGAGGCTATGGAGCCGTCGACCGAGGAGATGGACGAGGCCGGCGCGGAACGCCACCCCGAAACCGAGGACACGCCGCCGGAGGGCGACCGGACGGTAACGAAAGATCGCGGTTCGAAGGAGAATCGGTAGGAGTCTTCGGTTCCGAGCGATCTCCGCCTCCGAGTTTCGGGTACGAACGACGTCGATACCGACGCGCTCGCCGTCCCGAGCGTCGTCCGACGGGATCTCGCACAATAGCGCCGATAGTAGTCGGACGGGTTGCCGTCCGAATCAGGCGCGAGCCGCCGACGGCGTCGATGAACTACCCGTGAGGTAGCTGACGACGACGATGAGCAGTCCGCCGATCGGCGCCGCGACGATCACCGCATCCAGCCCGTACGGACTTGCGAGCACCGTGTCCCACGTGATCGCGAGCAGAGCGCCGACGATCATCCCGGAGAGACCGCCGAGTTTGGTCAGTCGCTCCCGCATCAGGAAGATCGCCAGCAGCGGGGGCGTGATCGCGGCTCCGTAGGCCGTGTACGAGTACATCTGGACCTCGAGGACGGTCGGGAAGTACTGCCCGAGAACGAACGCGAAGATCCCGAGGATCACCACGAACGCTCGGGTCAGCAAGAAAATTTGCTCATCGGAGGCGCCGGGATTGATAAACTCCCCGTAAAGGTCTTGAGAGAGGTTCGTACAGGCCGAAAGCAGGTAGGAGCTACCGGTCGTGACGATAAACGCCGCGGCGGCGGCCAGAAGGATGCCGCCGATCCAGGTCGGAATTACCGTCGTCGTCGCGATCAGGGCCATTCCTGGGTCGAGTTCAGGAAACATCGCGCGCGAGGAAAACGCGATCACAGGAATCAGTATCGCCGACGCGATAACGCCGACGAACCAAGCAACGATTCCTGTATTGGTCCCTTCGTCAGTTTCGCCGGCGATGATGCGCTGATACATGTTCTGATCGCCGAGAAGCAATAGAAGCGGTGGTGCCCAGAGCGCGAAGAACTCGAGGAAAGAGAGATCCCCGAGCGTATCGAGGTGGGTTTCGGGTACGTTCGCGGTGATTTCCGCCCAACCCCCTGCCTCGACGATTACGAACGGAACTGCGACCACGAGACCGCCGAGCATCAAGAAGGCGCTAATTGCGTCGGTGTATGCAACCGACATGAGTCCGCCTATCGCCGCAAGTACAATGATAATGACTGCCCCAATGATCGTCCCCTGTTCGATCGAGATACCGGCTGTGACATTCAAAACAAACCCGAGCCCGATGAACTGGTAAGAAACGATCCCAACATATGCGAACGCAATCACGAGCAGACTGATGATTCGGCCTTCTTTGCCCAACTCTTCCTCAATCATCGCGGGAATCGTCAGTTTGTCGAAACTCCGAATCCGCGGCGCGAGCGCCTTCAGACAACCGATACCGATGAGTGATCCTGTTGCGAGGAGCATCGCAGGCAATAGCCCATTACCATATGCAACCGAGTTCCTACTGCCAGTTATCGTTCCGGAACCCATCCACGTCGCGAGCAGCGTCCCGGCGATGATCACCGCGCCAAGGCTTCGGCCAGCGACCATGAAGTCCTCTGCAGTATTCGTTTTTCCGTACGCCCAGACGCCAACGCCGAGCATTACGACCAAATACGCGCCGACGATGTATAGTAAGGTAATGTTACTCTCAACTGCCATACTGTGGGAATAGAAAACATGGGTGTTAAATACACGGCCGACCAATAATTTCCCAATTAGATACATAGGATTTTATATAATATTAGGACGGGTCCATAGTCGGGTCTAATTTTAATAGTGGTACATACCAGGTGGCACTTGATGTCAGATCTCACGATTCCCAAATCAGAATATCGCGAGCGAAAACAAAAGTTACTGGAGCGCGCTAAAGCGGATGGATACGACGGCCTCGTTCTATTTGGATCGTTAAACATTCACTACGTAAGCGGGATGTACCATCTTCCGACGGAGCGGCCGGTCGCGCTCGGTCTTACCGACGAGCGAGTCGAAGCGGTCGTTCCTCGTCTAGAACGGGAGCACGCCGCCCGGGATGAGTTTCTGATCGATGATGTGATTTCGTACTTCGATTATCCTCAGGGCGAACCGATGAAGTCGGTTGCTGAAATATGTGACCGGCTTGGGATTGCCGACGGTACGATTGCAGTCGATTCTGACGGGAGTCCGGCGCGAAACGGGTACACCGGCCCCGCACTCTCGGAACTCGTCGACGCGGACGTCGGCGTTGAGGAGTACGTGACCGACATGCGGGAGACGAAAAGCGACCGCGAGATCGAACTCATTCGGGAGGCCAGCGTCTGGGCCAACCTCGGTCACCAACTCCTGCAAGAACGGATCGAAGTCGGCCGGCGACCGATCGAAGTTCGTGCGGAAGTCGAGGCCGAAGCCGTCAAGACGATGCTCGACACGCTCGGCAACCGGTACGAGATGCGAACGTGGGCGAACCCGATGCAATGCATGTTTACAACCGGTGACGTGACCGCGCTCCCGCACAACAAGGACCAGACGACGAGAATCGAACGCGGCGACAATATCGTCACCATCGTCAAACCAAATGTCGGCGGCTACACAACTGAACTCGAGCGGACGATGTTCGTCGGCGAGGCGTCGGACGATCAGCGGACGTACTTCGAAATCATGAAAGAGTCCCAGGAAATCGCGATCGACGCGATCGAGCCGGGCGTCGAGTACGCCGCCGTCGAAGAGGCGGTCGTCAACTACTACGAGGAGCAGGGGGTCGCCGAGTACACCCAACACCACGTCGGCCACAACATCGGCATGGAAGGTCACGAACGGCCGTTTCTCGACGTCGATCAGGAGGGCGAGATCCGACCGGGCGAACTGTTCACGGTCGAGCCCGGGTTCTACGTCCCCGACCTGGGCGGCTTTCGGCACTCCGACACGGTGCTGGTGACCGAAAACGGAACGGAGACGCTGACGTACTATCCGCGCGATCTCGAGAGCCTGATCGTTTGAGTGATCGGCGACGGGACGCTCGACGGCAACGCTCCGTCCGGTACCCGCACGCGTATCCGACGCGATCATCGATTGGGGATCTCCCCTCGAGAACACAACATAGAAATCCCTGCTAAAGACAGGATTACACATGAGTACGAAGGGCGAGGTATCGAGCGTTCGGTTGACCCTCGATCTGTGGCATCCGAACTGCTGGGCCATCGAAGCAACCGATCGAACGGGGGGCGGGGTGCTCGCTCACGCGGTCTATAATTCTCCGAAAACGGACGGAAGCAGTCCGAAGACGGTCAAGGGGTTGTTTACGGCGTTCGGCGACACGACCGCCGAGGTTCGGGATCTCCTGAACGCGATTCGCGACTCCGAACACTCCGGAGAATTGTTCGCGCTGCAAGAACGATTCGGACGCGCACGCAACGCACCGGGGAACGTCGCCCGCGAGTTCTTCCTCGAGTACGATCCCGACGAGATGATCTGTCCGACGCTGCTCGAGAACGGGTTCGTCCACAGCGCACCGGTTCACATCCAGGGCGGCAGCGAGGTGTGGAACCTGTGTTTCGCCGGTGACCGGTCCGGAATTCAGGAGTCTCTGGACAACGTCCGCGAAGAGACTGGTTCAGAGGTTACCGTTACCTCGATCACGACCGCCGATACGGCCGATCGTTCGTCCCGCAACCAGCGCCTCGACACGCTCACGACGGCCCAGCGCGAGGTGTTCGAGCACGCCCGAGAGGCGGGCTACTACGAGTGGCCCCGAGAGATAACGACGCGCGAACTAGCCGACGACCTCGATATCGCGAAGTCGACGCTGCTCGAACACCTGCGGACGGCCGAGTCGAAGCTGTTGGATCCGTAGGCGCCGCAGCAGTAGTTTATATTTCGAGTCGTAGCAGTAGTCCGTTATAGCTCGTTGCGCCAGTCAATTCAGGATCGCCCGGAGGGCAAAGACGAAATTCGCCTTCCGCTCGCGGACCTGTCGGTAGAAGTAGTAAAACCACCTAAAAGTCGTAGGGTACATACTGGTAGACGTCGACGCTCTCGGCGGCCAGTTCGTGCTGTGCGTCGGTCCGGACGCCCATCACCATCTGTACCTCGTACGGTGTCCCGTGATTTTGTGTATCCGCCGGGCACGGGCGATAATCGCCGAGCAAGTTACAGATCGCGGTGACGCTCTGCTCGTTGACCGGCTGTGCGCTCGAGTGCCTCGACGGGTGTCTCCCCCGCGACGGACGTGTTCACGATAGGCGGAATCATTCGTCCTAGATCCGCGAGACGATCACCATAAGCCACTATCCGACCAACTCGTTAGAATATCACGATCGAGAAATAAAGCGCCGGCGCACGGGAGACCATGATCGGTGGGAATTACATAGGATCGGTACCTAACTAGAAGATATGTCGCAGCAAACCAGCGCTCAGCTCCACGAGCACTACATCGGTGGCGAGTGGACGAAGGGGACGGGTTCGGAGACGTTCGAGAGCGAGAACCCGGCGACGGGAGAGACCCTCGCGGAGTTCCACCGCGGAACGACCGACGACGTCGACGCCGCACTCGAGGCCGCCGAGGACGCTTTCGACGAGTGGCGCAACCTCTCCTACATCGACCGCGCGGAGTACCTCTGGGACATCTACCACGAGCTCCGTGAGCGACACGAGGAACTCGGCGAGGTCGTCTCCAAGGAGTGCGGCAAGGAGATCTCGGAGGGGAAAGCCGATGTCACCGAAGCCTGGCACATGGTCGAGTGGGCCGCCGGCAACGCTCGTCACCCCCACGGCGACCTCGTCCCGAGCGAGGTCGGCTCGAAGGACGCCTACATGCGCCGGAAACCCCGCGGCGTCATCGGCTGTATCACGCCCTGGAACTTCCCGGTCGCGATCCCGTTCTGGCACATGGCCATCGCGCTCGTCGAGGGCAACACGGTCGTCTGGAAGCCCGCCGAGCAGACGCCGTGGTGCGGCCAGATCATCGCCGAAATGATGGAGGAGTCGGGCATCCCCGAGGGCGTCTTCAACATGGTCCAGGGCTTCGGCGACGCCGGCGCGGCGATCACCGACGACGGCCGCGTCGATACGGTGCTCTTCACCGGCTCCGCGGAGGTCGGTCACGAGATCGCCGGCAAGGTCGGCGGCGAACCCGGCAAACTCGCGGCCTGCGAGATGGGCGGCAAGAACGGGATCGTCATCACCGAGGAGGCGGATCTGGACATGGCCGTCCACTCGGCGATCATGTCGAGTTTCAAGACGACCGGCCAGCGCTGCGTCTCGAGCGAGCGCCTGATCGTCCACGAGGACGTCTACGACGAGTTCAAGGAGCGGTACGTCGATATCGCCGAGGACGTCGCGGTCGGCGACCCCCTGGAGGAGGACACGTTCATGGGGCCGGCCATCGAGGCCGAGCACGTCGAGAAGATCCGCAAACACAACGAACTCGCCCAGCAGGAGGGTGCCAACGTGCTCGTCGACCGGTTCGAACTCGAGGACGACGAGATCCCGGAGGGTCACGAGGACGGCCACTGGGTCGGGCCGTTCGTCTACGAGATCGAGTACGACTCCGACCTGCGCTGTCTCCAGGAGGAGTGTTTCGGTCCCCACGTCGCCCTGATCGAGTACTCGGGTGACATCGAGGACGCCGTCGAAATCCACAACGACACGCCTTACGGGCTGGCTGGCGCGATCATCTCGGAGGACTACCGCCAGATCAACTACTTCCGCGATCGCGCCGAAATCGGCCTCGCGTACGCGAACTTGCCGTGTATCGGCGCGGAGGTCCAGCTTCCCTTCGGCGGCGTGAAGAAATCCGGCAACGGCTACCCCTCGGCTCGAGAGGCCATCGAGGCCGTCACCGAGCGCACCGCCTGGACGCTGAACAACTCCAAGGATATCGAGATGGCACAGGGGCTGTCGGCGGATATCGTGACGCGAGACGACTAACCGCCGCGTTCGACTGCGGGCTTTTTCGAGCTACTCGTCCAGTAGCGTCTCGCTCGACGTGACGAGAGCATCGGTAGACGAAAGCGAGGCGAAAGGAGTGGGACGCGGTCGAAGACGAGTCGACGGGAGTGGATCGCTCGATCCCGGGAATCGAGCGAGTTGCGGCCGGAGCGACGCGCAGTGCCGGTCGGACGTGAAAAGCGTCTGTAACCGGCATCGGAATCAATGGTACCCTGAAATAAAAAGACAGCGGTTGACGCCGCCGTCCGAACCGGCCTACAGCCGACGGTCGCGAAGCGCGGGAAACTCCTCGCGAACGCTTCGAACCGTCGCCGAATCGATGTCCGCCGTGACGAGCACCGAGTCGTCGCCGCTCGAGGCCACGGTCACCCCCCACGGGTCGTAGACGGTCGACCGGCCGAGCAGCGCGGCGTCGGCCTCCGGGAAGTGGCCGGCGCCGTTGACGGTCGCGACGTAGCTCTGGTTCTCGATCGCTCGAGCGCGTGCAAGCGTCTTCCAGTGTTCGATCCGCGGATAGGGCCACGCGCTCGGGACGAGAAACAGGTCGGCGCCGGCGTCGATCAGGCGGCGGTAGAGCTCCGGGAACCGGAGATCGTAGCAGGTCGTCACGCCGACGGTGAGGTCGCCGATCGACGCGGTCTCGAGTCGCTCGCCGGGAACGAGCAGCTCCGATTCGGCCGACTCGTATCCGAAGAGGTGGTGCTTGCGGTAGATCAGCCGCAGATCGCCGCTCGCGTCGAACAGCGCGGCGGTGTTGGCCAGTCCCTCGTCGGCCGGCGTCTCGACGGTTTCCGTCGCTGCGAGATCCTCGACGATCGTTCCGGCGAGCACCGCGACGTCGTGCTCGACGGCGGCCTCGCGGAGCCGGGTGAACGTCTCGCCGCCGAACGGCTCCGCGTGCTGCTCGTAGCGGTCGAACGCGAAGTAACCGACGTTGAACAGTTCCGGGAGGGCGACCAGATCCGCGCCGCGGGCCGCGGCTCGGCCGATCGCCTCGAGCGCGCGCTCGACGTTCGCCTCGACCTGACCGGACTCGACCCGGATCTGCGCGAGTGCGAGCCGGAACGTCTCCGCTTCGGATTCCGTCTGCTGTGCGGTCATTGTGTGGTCTGGAGATCCCGCTCGAGTTCGCGGCGGAGGTTCTCGAGTTCCTCGTCCAGATTCCGTTTGAAGAACTTCTCGACGCCCGGGAGCTTTCCGTCGACGACGAAGTGGTTCTCGAGACGACTGCCGCCCTCCGTTTCGACGATCTCGTGCTCGCCCGTCACCGTCAGCCCCTTCGAGTTTCCGACGAACTTGACGTACTCGGGCGGGCGGCGGGTGATGTCTTCGGTCTCGACGGCGACCGTCTGCCGGACGAGCGGAATCGGTAACTCGACGTGCCAGGTCGCGCGGCGACCGTCCGCATCGTCGATGGAGTACTCCTGTACCACGCTGATCGCCTGCGCCCGGTTCGCCGGATCGGAGATAAACTCCCAGACGCGCTCGGGAGGCGCCGGCACCTCGAACGACCGGTCGACACGTACAGTCATGCCACTAACTGGGTCGTTCGTCGGTAAAAAGACCGTGGACCGGGAGACGAGAGGCGGCTTAACTGACGGTGACTCGCCAGGTCGTCGAGCGGGCCCGACCCCACTTCTCGATGTCGACCTCGTCGGATTTCTCCGCGAGGTGAGGGAGGCGAGCACCAACCTGTTTCGACGAGAGTCCGATCGCGTCCGCGATGTTCTTCGCCCGGAAGTACTGTTCGCCGCGGGCGGCACTCTCGCGGAGGTACGAGAGAATACGCTGCTCTTCGTCGGAGTAGTCGGTCATCGTCCGTACCCGCTCTAGGTCGCCGTCGGTCTTAACTCTTAACGGCAGATACCGCACCTGAAACGGCGTGGAGCGTGGTATCGAGTGTCGGGGTCCGACGTGTGACTGTGAGCGAAAACGAGAAGTCGTCGTCAGTCCCAGTAGAGGTGGATACCGACGACCGCGAGCGAGCTAAACAACATCGCCCCGGCGAATCCCCACGCGGCTTCGATATTCGGTGCACCGGTAAGCATCAGGAGTGCACCGATGGTCGCGACTGCACCGAGCGCGAGCGCCAGGCCCAGACCCTTGTCCGTCGACTCCGATTGCGTAGCCATGCTCGAGGATTCTGTGCAGGGTCCCTTAACTGCATCCCTTCGCGCAAACCGACAGTACGGCGCGCCGCACCGGCGGCAGGGGCGACTCGAGTCGGTCGCTCACTTGATCGTCGTGTGCTCGGACTCCTCGTTCAGCGCGAGATTGGCCGATATTTCGGCGTTTCGCATCGCGTACTGTGCGGTCTGTTGGAGGCTGACGAGCACCTCGCGCACCCGCAGCAGGTCCTCGTTGGCCATCTCCGGCAGTTCGGCGAGGATCTCGTGCTCTCGATCGGAAATCTCGTGAAACAGCGACCGAACCTCGTTGGACTTGTCGTAATCTCGCTCGACCGCCGCCTCGACGGCGAGGGACGTGATCTCGTCGACGACCTCGTTCAGTTCCCGGATGTCGCGCATGATCGAGGTGTCGACGTCGAGGGTGTGGCCCTCGATCTCCATGACGATGTCGGCGACGTCCTCGGCGTTGTCGGCCGTCAACTCGAGGTTCTTCGCGATCGAGCGGTAGCCGATCAGCGGGAAGCCGCTGTTCAGGCCGACCGCCCGGGCGAGGTTCGGGTTCTGATAGGCCGTGAAGATCAGACGCAGCAGGAGCACGAAGATCTTGTTCGCCTGACGCTCGCGGTTGAGCGCCCGCTGAGCGAGATCCGGGTTGCCGTGGGCCAGCGCCTTGATCGCCTCGCCGCGCATCGTTCGTCCGGTCCGCTCGAGTCGCTCGAGCAGGTTGTCGAGCGTGAAGTCCTCGGGATCGACCGAACAGCGGATCGAGATGCTCTCGGGGGTTTCCTCGATCACGCCGAGTCCCATCAACTGCGTCTCGGCCTGGTAGACCGCGTTGATGTGTTCAGAGTCGAGCGCACCGTCCTCGCGCTGGATTCGGATGACGCGCCGCCCGAGGACGTACTGGGCGACGATGGCGCGCTCGACGGCGGCGGCGTCGAGGCTGTCGACGTGGATGATCGCCTCCGTCTCTTCGGTGTTCGCCGACTCGGGCATCACCGTTAGCGTGCCCTTGCCGCTGGTTCGAATCGTCACTTCGTCGCCCTTCTCGACGCCGTGCTCTGACGCCCACTCCGCGGGCAGGGTCATCGCGAGCGTCGACGGACCGAGCCGTTGGACTTTCCGCGTTTCCATGGACGGCCGTATGCCGGAGCCAACCTTAGTCTTGACTATACACACATTACATTCCGGACCGATACTAATATGGTTGAGAGCCACACGGGGATGTGCGGGGATCCTAGATGACTTTTACGAGTCGCGTCGTGAACCGGCCCGTCCGGACCTGCATCCAGCCGCGAAGCGAGTCGTCGACCGCGTCGTCGTCGGTATCCACCCGCAACGCACTGATATCGTCGAGTTTCTCTCCCGATGCGACGACCTCGATCTCGTCGGCCCGCTCGATGACCTGCGGCGAGATCTGATGGTTTCCGCGGCCGAAGACGAAACCCTGGCCGCCGATCGGCGAGACTACGATCGAGACGGGATCCTCGAGGACCGCCAGAATCTCCGTCTCCGCGGCGTCTCGAGCGAGGAGTCTGTCGTCGCGCCAGACGTCGACGCCGAGCGGCGAGGGATCGATTCCGAGCTCCGTCTCGATCGCTCCGACGGTTCCGCCGGGACCGAAAACGTAGGTTCGATCGGGGTCCGCCTCGCGGGCGAATCCGGCGGCCAGCGAGTCGACGTTGCCGCTCGAGACCTGTTTTCCCGACTGGACGTCCGGCGCGACCGGCACCGGCACGACCGCCTTCAGCTCGGTGCGAACCTCGCCTTCGCGGTAGGCCTCCTCGTCGATGTCGTTGACCTCGCGGCTCTCCACGCGGTCGAACTCGGCGGCGACGTAACCGGCGTCCGCCGGCGTCACCGCGAACACGGAGGAGTAGATCTTGACGCCGGCCGGCACCCCGAGCATCGGCGTCTCGTCGCCGACGTCCTCGAGTACCGTCGCGACGTCGACCGCCGTTCCGTCGCCGCCGACGAAGAGAACCAGGTCGACGCCGTCGTCAGACGATGTCCGATGACCGCGCTCGAGAAACGCCCGAACGGCGGCCCGCGTGTCTGCGCCGGTCGTCTCGGACGCTGCGGGATCCGTCGGCGGCTCCGCCGCCGATTCGTTTCCGGTCTCCGACCAGGGATCGTAGACGACCTCGGGTTCGTAGCCGGCGTCTCGAGCCGCGTTCTCCCCCATCACGCCGGCCGCCGTGTAGACCGTGAGGTCGGGCGCCCGCCGGTGCAACGATGCGAATGCCGTTCGCGCTCGCTCGGGTGCTCGCGGCTCTGCACCGCGTCGACGCGCCTCCTCGACCTTGTCGTCAGTTCCCTTCAATCCGACCCGCCCGCCCATCCCGGCGATCGGATTGACGACGACGCCGATGGAATCCATGTCGGACGGTTCGACAGCCGACGCTAAATCCGTGTGGCTTTGCACCGATCGACACGCTTTCTGAAAAATTAAGAGGGCTGAGAACGGATCGCCGAGTATGAACGAACTGATCGGCGTCGTACTCGAGGCGGAAACGGCGCTGCCGATGGATATCGTCGGCTGGGGAACCCTGCTCGTGAGCCTGCTCGTTACCGTCGTCTGGCTGGCCTACCTCTACCGGTAGTCGGTCGGCTACGACGGCGTATCGACCCGCTCGCGGAGCCACGCCGCGGCTTCCGCGGCCGTCGCTTCGTCGTCGCTCACGATTTCGACGCTGACCGACTCGCCGGGATAGCTCCCGACCGAGACGTCGAATCGGTCGTGCAACTCGTCGAACCGATCGAGCAGCGCGCTCTCGGGTTCGTCCGCGACGACCGTCTCCCGGTAGGTTTTCGTGCCGGTGAACTCGGTCGCGATCGTCTCGAACATCGCTCGCATCTCCGCCGGCACGCCCGGGAGTACGTAGACGCCCTCGAGCGCCACACCCGGTGCGACTCCTTCCTCGTTGTGTAGCGCCCGGGCTCCGGCCGGTAACTCTGCCGTCCCTTCCGTCAGGTCAGAGCGCGAGTAACCGTGATCCTCGAGCCACTCGAGCGCGGCGTCGTGCGTCTCGAGCGAGCGGCCGAAGGCGGCGGCGATTCCGTCCATCGTGACGTCGTCGTGCGTCGGGCCGAGTCCCCCCGTGACCACGACGGCGTCGTACTCGGCGCGATACTCGTTGACGACCCGTGCGATATCCGCGACGCGGTCCGGAACGGTCGTCACGCGTTCGACGGTCGCGCCGCGCTCGGCGAGTTGCTCGCAGAGCCACGTGGCGTTGGTGTTCGTCGTTCGTCCAGCGAGCAGTTCGTCTCCGACCGTCACGACCGCGACGTTCATACTGACCGTTCGACTCGACGATTCAAATGCGTCCCGCCCTTCCCGGCCCTCGATCGAGACTACTCCACCCGGACGAAATTAAAGCAAAAAAGATACTCAATATAATCGAAAGATTCAATTTTGATAAATAGCTATAGTGGGATTATGTCTCGTGGCTGGACGGCACAGGACCAGTCGGATTCGACGACGGTCCTCACGGCACTCGGCAACAAGTACAGCGCGGAAATTCTCTGTGCAGCGGGCACGCCGAAGTCGGCACAGACGCTGAGCAAGGACATCGAGATCCCCATCGCCACCTGCTATCGGCGAATCGAGGAACTCGTCGACGCCGGACTGTTGACCTGCGAGGGGCGACGGCTCTCCGAGGAGGGACGCCGAACGAACATCTACCGGCGGACTGTCGACGAAGTCGGGGTTAGCTTCTCGGCCGACGAACCGACGTTCTCGCAGAAGCGGCGAACCGAAGCGAAAAACAGGATCCAGGACCAACTCGAGGGTTAAACGGCCCGGATCTCCCGACGGATTTCAGACGGTGAGAGCCGCTCCGTCAGCGCTCACTGATCCGATCACGGCCGGGTGCACGTTCGCTTTTTCGCGATTCCGGACGATCGACCGAACCGAGAGTACCGGACGGCGTTCGATCTATCGACGAGTCCTGGGATCCGGATCGACCAGAGTTAAGTATTCGCCGGCGAATACCACGGTATGACCAAGGAGCTCGCCGCCCGCGAGGAGCCCGCCGATGCCGTCGTCGGGACCGGCCGTACCCTCCACGTCGGTCGGGATCGGCCGATCCGGATCAGTGCCGGCCATCGAATCCTCCACCACGACGGCAAGTGTTCTCGTCCGCACGGTCACAACTACGAGGTTGCCGTCACCCTCGAGGGCGAACTCACCGAAGAGGGGTGGGTCGCCGACAAGGGAGATATTACCGACGTAATCTCCGAGTGGGATCACATGTTCCTGCTCGAGCGGGGCGATCCGCTCGTCGAGGCCTTCGAGGACGCCGGCGACGACGACGGCGTCGTCGTTCTCGAGCAGCCGCCGACGGCCGAGGTGATGAGCGTCATCCTCGAGCGAAAGCTCGAGGAGGCCCTGCCGGACAACGTGACCGACATCGGGGTCCAGGTCAACGAGACGAGCGAACTCTGCGGAGGGAGTCAGTTCTGAGATGCCGGTCTCCGACTCGGTCGATCGCGACGTCGACGACGCGGAGCGGGAGGGCGCGTCGACTGACGGGCTCCCGATCAACGAGCTGTTCTACTCGCTGCAGGGCGAGGGAACGCTCGCCGGCGTTCCGTCGGTGTTCGTCCGCACGAGCGGCTGCAACCTTCGGTGCTGGTTCTGTGACTCCTACCACACATCCTGGGAGCCGACCCACGCCCGGATGACCATCGAGGAGATCGTCGCGGAGGTCGAGTCCCACGAGCGGGCCGACCACGTCGTCCTCACCGGCGGCGAACCGCTGCTCCACGAGGGAAGCGTCGACCTCCTCGAGGAACTCGACGACCGCGGCTACCACACCACCGTCGAGACCAACGGGACGATCCGTCGCGACGCGCCGATCGATCTCGCGTCGATCAGCCCGAAACTCGAGAGCAGTACGCCGACGCCCGAGCGAGATCCCAAGGGCGACGGCGAGTGGGAAGAGCGCCACGAGAACGACCGGATCGACCTCGAGGCGCTCGCCCGCCTCGTCGAGGAGTATCCCTTCCAGTTGAAGTTCGTCGTCACCGACGCGGACGATATGCCCGAGATACTCGAGTTGCTCGACGATCTTCGAGACGTCTCGAGCGTGCCGATCCGAGACGACGACGTCCTCCTGATGCCCGAGGGGGCGACCCGCGAGCGACTCGCCGAGACTCGGAGCCGGGTCGCCGACCTCGCGATGGAACGCGGCTTTCGCTACACGCCGCGGCTCCACGTCGACCTCTGGAACGACGCGCCGGAAACGTAGCGCGATCGAACGCTGCTACCCATGTCTAACACCGATACCATCCCTCCGGCCGACGAATCGACAGCGAAACGCGCCGTCGTCCTCCTCTCCGGCGGCATGGACAGCGCGACCGCCGCCTACGAGGCGCTCGAGCGCGGCTACGAGATCTACGCGCTGCACACCTCGTACGGCCAGCGCACCGAGGACCGCGAACTCGAGTGCGCGCGCCGCCTCGCCGACGAGATCGACGCGGCGGACTTCCTGCGGATCGAGACGGGTCACCTCTCGGCGATCGGCGCCTCGAGCCTGACCGACGACGAACTCGACGTCGAGGACGCGGATATGGAAAGCGAGGAGATCCCCTCCTCGTACGTCCCCTTCCGCAACGCGAACCTCCTTGCGATGGCGACCTCCTACGCCGAGGCCAACGACTGCGAAGCGGTGTTCATCGGCGCCCACAGCGAGGACTTCTCGGGGTATCCCGACTGCCGGCCCGAGTTCTTCGACGCCTTCGAGACCGTCGTCGACGTCGGGACGAAACCCGACACCGAGATCGGGATCGAGGCGCCGTTCGTCGAGCGGTCGAAGACCGACATCGCCGAACGAGGCGTCGACCTCGAGGTCCCCTACGAGCACACCTGGAGCTGTTATCGGGAGAACGAACCGGCCTGTGGTACCTGCGATGCCTGTGCGTTCCGCTTGCAGGCGTTCCAGCGGATCGGCGTTCGCGATCCGATCGCGTACGAGGAACGGCCGTCCTATCTCGAGGGCGAACCGGAGCAGTAACGATAGTCGAAAAGTCGGTTTCGTCGCGCGGACTCGATCTCGATTTCAAATTAGCCGGTTTGTTGTGTAGAGAGTGCGGAAGTACCTGTTTCTCGTCGGGTTCGCTCGCGTTGCTCGCTCACCTCTCCTCCAAAAATCTACGCTAACAAGGCCGCTCGCTCCCGTCGATCGCTCGCGGGTGCAGCACTCGTGGCTCGACCGCAGCGGTAACGCCTTCACCAGTATGTAGCACAGTACCTCATTCAGATACACGACTCACACTGACGACGGGGGATTTCCACGTCCTCCCCCAGCCGGTTTCTGCTCACGGGCGCCGTGAAACGGTGAAACCGTCGTCTCACGGGTTCGAAGCGCCCGTTCGCACGGTCCGAAGGACGCGGAGCGTCCTTCGCTATTCGCCTTTCGAGGTGCTCGCAGGCTCGCACCTCGCTGCGCTCGAACGCGAATCGACAGCGCCGCCACCGCACCGTAGGTCGGTGGATCCACAAGTCTCAACCGGTCTCGAGAACACGCTGCTCGCCGGGAGGGCGCTACTCGTTGACAAGCAGCAGCTTCCCTACGAAGTCGCCATCCTCGCCGCGGCGGTGGGCTTTCGCGACCTCGTCGAAGCCGTACCGATCGTCGACGTGCGGCTCGAGCGCGCCGGCGTCAACGAGCGTCGCGATATCAGCGAGTTCCTCGCCGATTCGCTCCTGGCGATCGCCGAGCAGCACCGGCAGGATCACCAGCACGACACCGAGCTCGAGCGAGTTGAGGTGCATCGGCGAAAGATCGAGCTCCTCGGCCGCGCTGGACTCGGTCGTCACGACGGCTCCAAACGGCCGAACCGCCTCGAAGGCCGTCTCGAGGTGGTCGTCGCCGACCGGGTCGAAGACCGCGTCGAAGCCGTCGCCGCTCGCGTGCTCGTCGACGTACGTCTCGACGTCGGTCTCGCTGTAGTCGACGGTCGCGTCGGCGCCGAGCTCAGCGGCGAAGTCGCGTTTGTCCTCGCTCGAGGCCGTCGCGGTGACGTCCGCGCCGAACCACTTCGCGAGCTGGACCCCGACGTGGCCGACGCCGCCGCTGGCGCCGTAGACGAGCACCTCGTCGCCGATTTCGACGGTCGTCTTCTCGGCGAGCATCTCCCAGGCGGTGAGCGCGACGACCGGCAGCGCCGCGCTCTCCTCGAGCGGAAGCGTTTCGGGCGCGTGAGCGAACGTACCTGCGTGACCGACGACGAAGTCCGCGAGTGAACCCTGTCGACCCGCGCCGCCGGGCATCCCGTACACCTCGTCGCCCTCCTCGAACGCCTCGACCGCTTCGCCGACCGCGTCGACGACGCCCGCGACGTCGCAGTGCAGCGTCGCCGGCATCTCGGGTCCGATGTCGGCCAGGTCGCCCCGGCGGATCTTGTAATCGACGGGATTGAGACTCGTCGCGGCGACCTCGACGCGAATCTCGTTCGATCCGGGTTCCGGAACGTCGACGGTTGTCTCCGCAAAGCCGTCAGGATCGCCGTACTCCTCGAGGACGTATGCGGTCATCTCGGTAGCCATCTCGTCTCGAGCGAGGCGCGTCGGACCGGAATATTCCGCGGTTCCGGAGACACGTGCTGCTACTGCCGGGACCGACGACGGGGATCGAACGGCGAACTACCAGGCTTCCTCGAGCACGCCTTCGATCTCCTCGACCGTCGGCTCGAGCCCCGGCGGCGCGTTCGTCATGAAGCCGTCCGCCAGGATCGCCTCCGCGACGTCGGTGAAGTCGTCGTCCTCGACGGGCTCGAGGTCCCGCAAGCGGAACGGGAGCCCGAGTTCGTCCCGCAGCTCCGCGACCGCGTCGACGACCGCGGCGCCGCGGTCGGCGGCCTCGCCGACGCCGAGCGCGTCCGCGAGCAGCCCCGCCCGGGCGTCGACGCCCTCCTGCTCGAAGAGATAGCGGAGGACGTGGGGCACGACGACGGCGTGGGCGACGCCCTGCTGGAGGCCGTAGGCGTCCCGCAGCCCGTGGCCGAAGGCGTGAACGACCGAGAGCGTCGTTCCGTCGGTTCGCGCGATCCCGTACTGGACGAGGATTAGCCCCTCGAGCAGCGTCTCGAACGTCTCGACGTCGCGGTCGCCCCGACCGAACGCCCGGAGGCCGTCCTCGAACTTCTCGAGGCCGTGTCTGGCCGTCGCGTCCGTCACCGGCGTGGCGTTGGCGGCGTAGATCGTCTCGGTCCCCTTGTCGAAGCCGTTCATCGCCGAACCCGCGAGAATCGAGTCGGGCGTCGTCGCAACCAGTTCGGGGTCGTAAACGGCCGCCGTCGGCATCAGGTCTGTACCCCCGACCCCGCCGCTGATCTCGTCGTCAACCAGCCCCGACTCGGGAGACGCGCTGATACCCGCGCCGGTCGAGAGATCGGCGCCGGCGAGCGTCGTCGGAATCGCGACGATCGGCACCAGTCCTTCGTCGGGGACGGTGATCGTCCCCGTCTCGGCGAATTCGTCGGCGACGTCCCTGCGCGGCCGGTCGCTGGCGGCGAGGATACTGACGACCTTCGCGACGTCGAGGCTGCTCCCGCCACCGAGACTGACGAGGACGTCTGCCCCTTCGTCCTCGAGTCGGTCGAGGCCGTCGAGCGCGGTCTCGAGCCGTTTGTCGGGCGTCGTCTTGTCGAAGACGCCGGCCAGCCGGTCACCGAGGCCGTCCCTGACCGGCTCGATCACCTCGGGCGTGCTCCCGACCGTGGAGCCGCAGACCACCAGGGCGCGCTCGAGCCCGCGTCGCTCGAGTTCGGCGGAGAGGTCGCCGACGCAGCCCGCGCCGAACCTGATCGTCGCCGGGTGGTACTCGAATCGGAACGACGCGAGGCGGTCGCTCGAATCGGACGGAGACATAGACGGCCGTACGAGCGGATCGATGTTAAAAGGGAACACAGCGGCGATTCGTTCGGTTCGCGCGGAACGTTCGGCGGACGGCGGGACGATTCGGTCCTTCCACGACGCGCTACCGCTCGTTTCGCACGGCCCAGGGGCGCAGGATCGCGTGGACGGCCTCGTTCATCGGGACGTCGACGCCGACGTCGCTCGCGTGTCGAACGACGGAGCCGTGGAGCGCGTCCAGTTCCAGTCGCTTGCCGTGGGTCAGGTCGTAGTGGAGCGAGGAGGTCATCTCCGGGTCGAGATCGGACGCGAACGCGAGCCACTCGTCGACGGTGTCCTCGGAGAGGTCGACGCCTTCCGCACGCGCGACGGCGCAGACTTCCTCCACGATGCGGCGGTACATCGTCCAGGACGCCTCGGTCTCGCGGAGTTCGCCGAGCGGCACTCTCGTCGCGGCGGTCATCCCCGCCTGCGCGCAGATGAACGCGAACTTCCGCCAGCGCTCGGCGTCGACGTCGTCCGCGAGGACCGCGTCGATCCCCTTGCCGGCCGACAGCGCGTCGTCGAGCGCCTCGATCCGGTCCGTTCGTCGACCGTCGAGTTCACCGTAGACGAACCGGGCCGGACCGCCGGTGTGCTCGACGGTGCCCGGCTCGGCGATAGTCGAGAAGATGTACGCCACGCCGCCGACGACGCGGTCCGCGCCGATCTCCTCGGCGAGCCAGCTCTCGTTGTCGACCCCGTTCTGGAAGGAGACGACGGCGGTGTCCGCGCCGATCAGCGGTGCGAGGCCCGCGGCGGCGTCCCGCGTATCGTGCGACTTCACGCAGAACAGCACGTAGTCGCACGCGCCGATATCGGTCGGATCGTCGGTCGCCGGCGGATCGACCGTCGTGTCGCCGGCGACGCTCTCGACGCGCAGCCCGTCGGACCGGAGCGCGTCGAGGTGGTCTCCCCTCGCGACGAGATGGACGTCGTGGCCCGCGTCGGCGAGGCGACCGCCGAGGTAGCCGCCGACGCCACCGGCACCGAATACGGCGAATTTCATACTTCCCGTAGGGAAGCGCGGATAAAAGCGATTGTGGCGCCGGTATCGGTCGACGTCGATTCAGTCGCCGCCCGACTCGACGCTCGGCCCCTCGAACGGCGGCAACTGCGCTTCGATCCGCTCGCGCTCGTCCTCGAGCCACTCCGGCAGCGTGAGCCGCGAGCCCAGCTCCTCGACGTCTTCGTCGGCCGTGAATCCCGGTTCCATCGTCGCCATCTCGAAGAGGACGCCGCCGGGTTCGCGCACGTAGATTGACCGGAAGTACTTTCGGTCGATCACCTCCGTCGGCGAGAGTCCGTGGTCGGCGAAGGCCTCGCGCCACTCCCGCTGTTCCTCGACGCTCTCGGCCTCGAACGCGACGTGGTGGACCGTTCCGACGCCCATCTGCCCGCGCCCGGCGTCGCTCTCGATCAGGTCGACGACCGAGCCGGGACCGCCGCTCGCGCTCCGGTACCGCCGACGGTTCTCGGCCTCGGCCTCGAGTTCGTAGCCGAGAACGTCGGTCAGCACGCCGGCCGTTGCATCGAACGAGTCGACCGCGAGCGTCACGCTGTGGAACCCGAGGAGCTGGTGATCGGTCGGGACCGGGCTCCCGTCCCACGGCGTCGCGTCCGACTCGCCGTCGGCTGCGATCAGTTCGAGCCCGATTCCGTCCGGATCCGAAAAGCGGAGGACGGTCTCGCCGAAGCGCTCCTCGCGCTCGACGTCGATCCCGTTCGACTCGAGTCGCTCGAGCCAGTAGTCGACCGAGTCGGCCGGCACGCGATAGGCCGTAGTCTTCGTCTGTCCCGCGCCGAACTGTCCGGAACGACCGCTGTCGGCCCACGGGAAGAAGGTGATGTTCGTTCCGGGCGTCCCCTCCTCGTCGCCGAAGTAGAAGTGGTACGTCCCTGTGTCATCGTGGTTGACCGTCTTCTTGACGAAGCGGAGTCCGAGCGTGCCGACGTAGAAGTCGGCGTTCCGCTGCGGATCGCCGGCGATCGCCGTCACGTGGTGGAGTCCGGGTGTGTCAGGTGCCATTATCGGTAGCACGGTCTCCGTCCTTAGGACGCTTCCCTCACCCTGGCGTCACGGGGTGACACGAACGTTATCGGAAGGGTGTTTCTCAGTGTCGAACTGTCTGCGTGTCTGAGTCGAGTGATTCGTTATGTAGAAATTAGCCGCGCACGATTCCATACGGGAGACAGCGTGTTTGGGATCGATCAGTAGTGTCTGACAAGCCTGACTCATCAGGTGTTGTGTTGATGATACTATTACGCGTAGATAATAGTGATTCTCGATTTCTACATCGACAATCGGAGTAACAATGTCAACGCACACTACGCAGTATGATGGAGCGGCGGCCGGCTGGTGGACGCCACAGCGAGTACGCGCTGCGGGTCTCGCCGCGATCGCCGGCGGAACCCTCCTGTTCGCGTACTTTACGATCACAACGGTGCTGGAACTGCTCGGGTTCCTCACGCTCCATGGGACCGATCCGGTAGACGGCGTCGGCACCTCTTGGTATTACGCCAGCGAAGGTTCGCTGATGATCACGTGGTTCCTCGTCTTCGCCGGCTTCGCGGCGATGCACGTTCGACTCTCCGGGGCGGGGGGACGTCTCCTACGCGCCGGCACCCTTCTCGCGGCGATCGGATCGGGGATGGCCGCGGTCGGATTCGTCTTCGCAACCGCCGCACCGGCCGTCGGCGCGATCGGGATCGTCACGCCCGCGAACATCGGTATCGGCCTCGGCCTCATGGTCGGCATCAACCTCGGCACGTTCCTCATGGGCATCGCGCTCCTGCGAGCGTCGATCGTGTCGCGGCCCTTCGCGGCACTGCTGATCGCGGTCCTCCCGGCCACGCTGCTCGCAGGACCGGTCGGCTTCGCGCTGGGAGTCGGACTGATCGCCACCCTGATCGCCATCTTCCCGCTCTGTGCCGCGATCGTACTCGTCGGCCACTACCTCCGAACGGAGACGCCTGAAGTCATGCCGCCGACCGCAGCACCAGCGTGAATTATTTTTGCTAGAACGACTTCGCTCGCACTGTTCGCGAAGACCTCACACAGTGTCGTCGATCAGATCTCGCCGTCGCTCGCCCTGATCAACAGCGCGCGCCACCGAAACGCGTTTTGGGGGGGAGCGGGCGTCTCACCGGGCTGGTGTTCGGAGAGGCTACGATGATGCGAATAGTTACCATTGAACGAGAAGTACTGGCGAGTGTGACCTGCCCGCACCTCGAGTACCGCGACCGAGCGGACGACCGGCGATTCGACGAGGCTCGAGCCTACTGCACCGTCGCCGACCGGTTCGTCCAGCCGTTGCGCGCGGATATCTGCAACGACCGCTACGACCTCGAGCACGACCGCCACTGCGAGATCTTCCTCGAACACGCCGGGGACGAGGATCGCGACGAGGAAAACGACGCTGACGACGGTACGGAGGCGACCGAGCGATGAGCTACGAGGACTACCTCGCCGGCGAGCCGCTGATCGTCACCGCGGCGCTGACCGGCGGCGTCCACGGGAAGGAGGCGAACCCGAATCTGCCGGAGACGCCGGCGGAGATCGGTCGCGCCGCCGCCGAGGTCGAAGATGCCGGCGCGTCCGTCGTCCACCTGCACGCCCGCCGACCGAACGGCGAGCGCACCTTCGCGACCGAGCGGTTCCAGGAGATCGACGACGCCGTTCGTCGGCACGCCGCCGACGTCGTTATCCAGCACTCGACCGGGGGCACCGGCGCGCCGGACGCCGAGCGCCACCTCCCGCTGCGAACCGATCCGCCGCCGGAGATGGCCTCGCTCGATATGGGACCGCTGAACCGCTACGACCACCTCACCAGCGAGAATACCCGCGGGCTGGTCGACTCGCTGCACGAGGAGATGGTCGACCGCGGGATCAAACCCGAACTCGAGGTGTTCAACGACGGCCACCTGAACGAGGTCCACGGTTTGCTCGAGCGCCGCGATCTCGCCGATCCCGTCTACGCCACGCTCATCTTCGGGCCGGGAACGCTCACGCCGCCCAGACCGCAGAATTTACTGAACGCGGTGGACAACTTACCCGACGGCGCGCTGTTCAACACGCTCGGCTTCGGCAAGCATCAGCTCCCGTTCGCGACGATGGGGATTCTCTTCGGCGGTCACGTGCGCGTCGGTCTCGAGGACAACGTCTACTACCGCCGCGGCGAACTCGCGGAGCGCAACGCCCAACTGGTCGAGCGGATCGCCCGTCTCGCCGAGGAACTCGGCCGGGAGATCGCGACGCCCGCGCAGGCTCGGTCGATACTCGATCTCTGATCCGCGCTCCCCCGACGAGCGAAACCACTATGTAGCCGATTATCGTGCATGATGTTATCACACATGAACGGCTGCTCGGACCAGGCGCTGTTAGCGATGCTTGCCGAACGGGGTTCAGTCGAGATGGCGTCACTGGCGAGCGAGTTCGAGACGCATCCGATGACGATAACCCAGCGGTGCTACGAACTCCAGTCCGACGGTCACGTCCGCCAGATCGCAGGGGGTGTCTACGCGATAACCGATGAGGGGAAGGCGTACCTCGAGACGCTCGAGGGCTGACTCGACCGCTGTGATCCGTCAGCCCCGTCGCCGCTCCCGCTCGATCGTCGTCACGTAGATCCCGGCGAGGACGACGCACCCGCCGACCACCGTGATCGCGTCCGGCACCTCCGCGAGCAGGACGAGCGCGAGCAGCGTCGCGCCGACGGGTTCGCCCAGCCAGGTGACGCTCACCACGACCGACTCGAGGTGTTTCAGGACCCAGTTGACGACGGTGTGGCCGAAGACGCCGGGGCCGACGGCCATCCCGAGAAAGAGCAGCCACTCGCGGGCCGGATAGGCGACGTAGTCGTGGCCCTGCGCGCCGACGAGGACGAACAGGGTGAGCGCGCAGGCGGTGTAGACGACCGTCACGTAGGGAAACAGCGAGACGCGCTGGCGGATCGATCGCCCGGCCAGAACGTAACCTGCAACGGTGACCGCACCCAGCAGCGCGAGGGCGTTACCGTACATCGTCGCGTCCGAGACGGGAGCCTCGCCGGCGCCGCCGAACGACATCGCGGCCGCGCCAACGATCGCGATCGCAATTCCGACGACCGCCTCGCGATTGACGTACTCGCCGAGGACGAGCGCCGCACCGAGCGCGACGAAGATCGGCTGGGTCTGGACGAGGGTAACGCTGGCGGCGACGCTCGTGTGGTTCAGGCTCTCGAACCAGGCGGCGAAGTGCACCGCGAGCGCGACGCCGGCGACGATCGCGAAGCCGAGATCGCGTCCCGACAGGCGGGTGAACTCCTCGCGGTACCGCACCAGGGCGACCGGCGCGACGATCGCCGTCGTGAACAGCACCCGGTAGAACGCCGCGACCGAACTCGGGGCCGCACTCCAGCGCACCAGGATGGCGCTGGTGCTGGCGGCGAACACCGCGAACGCGAGAGCGACGAGGGGCGTGACCTCGAGATCGGACGCCTTCACGTCGTATCACAATACGGGACAGGGACAAACGCGTTCCGGAAGCCGTTCGAGGCACGTGAGTGACAGCTGAAGGACGAGTCGCGGTGTCACGATCTCGAGGCGAGTCGTCGAGACCGCCGATCCCGGCGCGGTCGACGAGGCGGGGGTAAGGGGCGTCGGGGACGCTACTCGTCGGGGAGCCGGTTCCCGCGGTAGATCGCCGCGACCTCGCGGTCGACGTCGGTCAGTCCGATGATATCGTCCTCGGTCAGTTCCTCTGCGTCCCACTCGTCGAGATAGGCGACTGCGTCGTCCCGATCCTCGAACGGTCGCGGGTTGAGCCCCATCACTTCGTCCGGCACCGGCTCGTCGTCCGTGACGAGTACGAAGAAAGCCTCGGTCGCGTCGATCAGTTCGCCCGTCTCGAAGTCGGTCACCCAGGCAGCGACGACGTCCGAGTCCGTGGGCGGAACCGCGTAGTAGGCGAACAGACAGCCCGGCGTATCGAAGACCGCACCCGTTCCGTCTTCGTGAGCGAGCTGGGACTGCCAGACCGAGTAATCTGCCGGCGTCATGTTACAGACCGGGCAGTTGTACTCGCCGGTGAAATCGAGCGGCTCGTCCCCCGGGTGTTCCACGGACGTCGCGTACTGATGTTCGCGGTCGTCCTCGTCTTCACCCTCATCTTCGCCGCCACCGTTTCTTCCCAGACACCCTGCAACGGCACCGGTCGCTCCTGTTCCGATCGCGCCGAGGAGCCGCCGCCGCGTGTGTGATCGCCCGTCGTGTTGACTCATTCGCCTTCGAATTGCCCCTCCGTAATCAAAACAAGCGTGGTTCTCTCATCGAATCCCGCGGCTGAAGCGCTCTTTCGTCAGCCGGTGTCGCTTCCGAAACACGGCCTCGAACCCGATCCGGGAGAACGGCGTCGCCGCCGCGTTGAGTTCCCCCAGCGGGAGTTCGTACTCGACGTGGTCGCGGAGCAGCGTCTCGTCGCCGTCCGCGTAGAAGGCGTGCGTGTGGACCCAGCGATCGAACGGGCCGCGAACCATCTCGTCGCGGAAGTACGCCGTGCCGTCGGTTCGCTCGCGCTCCGTAATCACCGACGTCCAGCGCTGGCGGGGGCCGACGCCGAACGGGCGAGTCGACAGCGTCACCTCGGAGCCGGCCTCGAGGATCCCCGGATCCGACTCCCCGTCCGGACCGACGACCGACTCGACGCGCAGCCCCATCCACTCCGGCGTCAGCGCCTCGAGACCGGAGACGCGGGAGTGAAAGTCCCAGACCTCCTCGAGCGGCGCTTCGACCCGCATTTCGCGTTCGTACGACGGCATGGACGTCGGTACGACGGCCGCGCGGAAAAACTCGAGGCCGCCCGTCGATCCTACCCGTCGGGGCGCTCGTCTACGATCCCGGCCAGGTCGGAGAGAGACTCGAGTTCGTACGTCGCGTCCGTCGGAAGCGGCGCGTCCGCGTTGTGCGAGCGACGGAGGTACGCCGGCTCGAGGCCCGCTTCCTCGGCAGCGATCACGTCGGTCTCGCGGTCGCCGACGTACAGCCCCGACTCGACGTCGAGTTCCGCGAGCGTTTCGAGGAGGTAGTCCGGCTTCGGCTTCCGTCGGCGAAACCCGGCCGGCGTGGGGTCTCGTCCCCTGGCGGTCGCGAACGACACCGAGACGTAGTCCGCGACGAACGCGGCGGTCTCGTGGCGGTTGTTACTCATGAGCGCGAGCGTCGCCCGCTCGCCGAGTTCCGAAAGCGCGGTGACGTCCTCGTAGATGCCCCGTTCCCCGGACTGAATCCGATCGGCCGCCAGCCGAGACGCCCGTTCCTCCTTTCGGCGCCAGAACGCCGTCGGGTCGACGCCGAGGGCGGTACACGCCGTTTCGACGCTCTCGTAGCCGTGGTCTCGAAGGTCGCGGCGCTGTCGTTCCGTCGGCTCGAGTCCGAGCGCGTCGATCGCCGCGTCGACCGCGCGGTCGTAGACCCGCGGGGGAGTGCCCGGCCCCTCGAGGAGTACGCCGTCCATGTCGAACAGAATCGCGTCGGATCGACTCGTCACGATTGTCCTCTCTATCTGCGTACGCTCCGGCACGGTATGGATCCGGCGGGACGAGCGGGTGAGAACGAAATCGACGGTTCACGAGCGACGGGGGCAGTTCGGCGTCCTGTGCAGCCGGTGATCGTTACTTCAGTCGTTCCTGCAGGAAAGAGGGGTGGGCCGCGGTGACACCCTCGATCTCGAGCAGTTCGTCGGCGATGATCTCGCCGAGCGCGTCGCCGTCCTCGGCGCGGACCTCGGCCATCAGCATGTGGTCGCCGCTCGAACTGTACAGCGCCTCGATCTCCTCGAGTTCCTTGATCGCCTTCGTCGCCTCGACGTAGCGTTCGCTCGCGACGTCGACGCCGACCAGCGCGATGGTCTGGCTCGAGAGCTTCTTCGGGTCGACGTCGGCCGAGTAGCCGACGATGACCCCCTCCTCTTCGAGCTGGTTGATGTACTTCCGGACCGTCGGCTTCGAGACCCCCGCGCGGTCGGCGATCTCGGCGTAGGACGCCTGTGCATCCTCTTCGAGAACCTCGAGGATGCGATCCTCCGTCGCCTGTGTGCTCATACTACTCTGTTTTGCTCCGGCGGGAAAATATCTTTTGTATCCGAAAACGTCGGCTCGCGTGACCGAAGACGGTCCGAGACGGGGATCTCAGCCGCCGCGTCAATCCCGACCGGCGGACTTATTCGGTCCCTGATCGCACGTTCGAGAAACGGCATGGTCGACTACAACCTCATCAGCGGCGGCGTCTGGCTGCTCTGCGGACTCGCAATCTGCTATCTGGGTTATCTCATCGCCTTCCGGGGACGTGCGGATCTCCACTCCAACTACGACGAGTCTGTCGATCCGGCGTACGTCTCTCGCTGGGCCGGCGGGACGGCGCTGCTCATGGGACTGCTGGTCCTCGGCTACGCGATCCGCGAGATACTCTACGGATTCCAACCGTACGCCCTCGGAGCGCTGATCGTCGCGCTGCTCGTGTTGAGCTACGTCTCGAAGCTGTTCGCTCGAGGCGTCGGCTACCGGGAGTAGCGTTCGAAAAAACCGCGAAAACGAATCAGAGAGATCGCAACGCGAGTCTACTTGTGCCGGTCGAGCAGGTCGTAGCTGCGCTCCCACTCGCCGTCCTCGTCGAAGTAGCGCTCGGCGATCGGCTGCTCGGGCATCTCGCCGACGGCCTGCTTCTCCTGGGTGTAGGAGGGGCTCTCGTCGTCGACGTAATACCGGCCGGTGAGGACGGTGCCCTCGTTGAGGACGTCCTCGGTCTCGCGCATCATCCGCGCGGCTTCCTCCCGGTCGTGGACGTCGAAGTCGTAGTCGTCGGACTCCTGGACGTCGACGTACGGGACGTACTGACGCGCGTCCTTGTTCCAGGTCGGGCACTGGGTCAGGAAGTCGATGTGGGCGAAGCCGTCGTGCTCGATCGCTTCCTTGATGATCTCCTTGGCTTGGTTGGGGTTGACGGCGGCCGTTCGCGCGACGTACGTCGCGCCGGCGTTCAGCGACAGCGACAGCGGACGAAGCGGCGACTTCGCGCTGCCGGACGGCTGGGTCTTGGACTTGTGGCCCTTGGGGCTGGTCGGGGATGTCTGTCCCTTCGTCAGCCCGAAGATCTCGTTGTTAAACACGATGTAGGTCATATCGTGGTTCTCCCGGGCCGTGTGGATGAAGTGGTTCCCGCCGATACCGTAGCCGTCGCCGTCGCCGCCGGCCGCGATCACTTCGACCTCGGGGTTCGCGAGCTTCGCGGCGCGGGCCACGGGCAGCGAACGGCCGTGGATCGTGTGGAAGCCGTACGTGTCCAGATAGCTGTTCAGCTTGCCCGAACAGCCGATCCCGGTGACGGTCAGCACCTCTTCAGGATTCTTGCCGACCTCCGGGAGCGCCTGTTTCAGCGACTTCAGGACGCCGAAGTCGCCACAACCCGGACACCAGGTCGGCTGCGGTTCGACGCCGGGAGTGAACTCGTCCCGGTCGATCTCTCGTTCTTCACCGATTGCGTTGAATGCACTCATGATTAGTCACCTGCAGCGGGTTCGATTCGTACCTGTGCGGTCGGTTCGCGGTCCTCGTCGGCGACGTTGACCTCGTAACCCTCGACGATCTCGGCAGGTTCGAACGGGTTCCCGTTGTACTTGAGGAGACTGGTCATCTTCTCGCCGAAGCGACCGAGTTCCTTCTGGATCAGGCCGCGGAACTGGGCGGTCGCGTTCATCTCGACGACCATCGCCTCGTCGACGCTCTCGAGGAATTCCGTCACCTCGGTCTCGGCGAACGGCATCATGTCGGAGACGCTGAGACCCTTTACGGAGTGGCCCTGCTCGTTCAGGCGCTCGACGGCTTCCTGAACTGCGCCCTGACTCGAGCCCCACGTGATGATCCCGTACTCGGCGTCGTCCTCGCCGAAGTAGGTCTGGTTGGACTCGTGTTCCTCTTCGAGTTCCGTCCGGATGGACTCGAGTTTCTGCATCCGACGGTCCATCTGGTAGACGCGGTTGTCGGGGTCCTCGCTGATGTGACCGACGGGACTGTGTTCGTTACCGGTTGCGAGGTAGCGACCGTCCTTCTGGCCGGGCAGCGAGCGCGGGCTGACGCCGTTCTCGCTCTCGTGCTGGAAGCGCTTGAACTTTCCAGAGTTGTCGTGTGCGGCCTCCGCGAGTTCCTCTTCGGTGAGCGTCGATCCCAGACCCGGTTCGGGTTCGCGGTCGAAGAACTCGACGTCGACGTTCTTGTTCTCACCCGAGAGCTTCTGGTCGTAGATGATGATCGTGGGAATCTGGTACTCCCAGGCGATGTGGAACGCCAGACGCGTCTGTTCGTAGGCCTCTTCGATGTTTCCGGGCGCGAAGACGACGCGCGAGGAGTCGCCCTGACTCGTGTAGAGGACGAACTCGAGGTCGCCCTGCTCGGGCTTCGTCGGCATCCCCGTCGAGGGACCGGCGCGCATCGATTCGACCAGCACGAGCGGCGTCTCGGTCATCTCGGCGAGACCGAGCGGTTCGCTCATCAGCGCGAAGCCACCGCCGGAGGAACCGGACATGGCCTTCGCACCGGCGTGGCTCGCACCGACGGCGAGCGCGGCGGCGGCGATCTCGTCTTCGACCTGCTCGGAGACGCCACCGATGTCGGGAAAGTTCTGGCTGAGAATGGTGAAGACGTCCGTCCACGGCGTCATCGGGTAGCCGGCGATGAACCGACAGCCACCGTCGATCGCGCCGTAGGCGATCGCGTTCGACCCGGACAGCAGCGCCTGCTCGGTGTCGTGTTCGCCCGTCGGGGCGCGGAGGTCGTGTTCGACCTCGATCTCGTCGCCCACCATCTCGTAGGCTTCGTGGAGAATCTCGAGGTTGGCCTCGAGGACGTCTCCGCCCATCGCGTCGGACATCAGGTCCTCGATGTGCTCGAGTTCCATGTCGAGCAGTCCCGCCGTGATACCGACGCCGGCGGTGTTACGCATAACCTCGCGGCCGTGCTCCTTGGCGAGACCGCGGAGATCGACCGGGTAGACGTGCCAGTCGTTCTCCTCGGCGCGCTCCTCGAGGTCGAGTTCCGCGACGTCGTCCTCGGTGAGGAGACCCTCGTCGTAGACGATGACGCCCCCTTCCCGGAGTTCGTCGAGGTTCTCCGAGAGCGGCTTGATCTCCTCGTTGCCGTAGTATGCTTCTTCTTGCGGGTTGCGGGCAAACGAGTCCCCGAGCGCGAGGAGGAAGTTGTACCCGTCGCCCCGTGACTGTACCTCGTGGCCTGCGGCTCGAATCTCGACGTACGTGTGGCCGCCACGGATCCGTGATGGATAGTGTCGGTGTGTGAATACGTCGAGCCCCGAGCGCATCAGCGCCTTCGCGAAGTTCTGACTCGTCGAGTCGATTCCGTCTCCGGAACCGCCTGAGACTCGCCAGATGAGTTCTTCGTCGCTCATTGAGATCAGTGGCCAGTTGGCCAGCGGTATCCAAAATTTGGTCTCACCGTGCCTAAAGCCTTTGCTATAGATTGCCATGCATCTATCGTGAAGAATGAGCAATCATCCAATTTATCTCTCCCTCCCTTATAGTTTGTTTACAAAAATAACGATCTATAATCGACGATGGGGGCAAACATCGGCGGTTTCGAAGACCTCGATCACAGTTCGGTGACGGAGCGGAGTACCGCCCGTTCGTTCCATCGATACGCTTTATGCGGTGGTTGTGTCATTTTGGGTCATGGGATACGTTGTCAGGATGCCGAAGCTCGGATTGGAGATGGAACGCGGAGAGTTACTGGAGTGGACAATCGGCGAGGGATCTACGGTCGAGGAGGGAGAAGTTATCGCCGAAGTCGAATCCGAGAAGAGCGTCGCCGAAGTCGAGGCCCGAGAGAACGGCGTCCTCCACCGGACCTATCTCGAGGAGGGCGAGTCCGTGCCACCGGGGACGCCGATCGGGATCGTCGCTCCCGCCGACGGCGACACCGGCGACCTCGAATCGGAAGCGACGGCGGATCTCGAGGCAACTGACGAGGCGAGCACCGATCCGTCTGATTCCGCGACCGACGACGAGAGAGACCCGGCCGCCGAAATCGAGCGTGCAACCGGATCGCAGCCGACCGCTGCCGATCGCAAGATCTCCCCGCGAGCTCGAAAACGCGCCGAGGAACTCGACGTCGACCTCGATCGCGTCGAGGGAACCGGATACGACGGAGCGGTTACCGAAGACGACGTCGAGAACGCGGCCGGATCCGGCGGAAAACGAGGGGAACCGGACGTCGATGCGTCGCCGCGGGCGCGAAAACGCGCCGAGGAACTCGGCGTCGACCTCGCAACCGTCGACGGAACGGGCTTTCAGGGATCGATTACCGAAGCGGACGTCGAGGACGCGGCGGGTTCGACTGACGATTTCGGACGGAACCTCGTCGAGGAGCGCCCGTTCGACGGAATGCGCCGAACGATCGCCTCGAGACTCGGCGAGAGTTATCGGGAAGCCGTTCACGTAACGGTTCACCGCGAAGCCGACGCCGAGGAGCTGTTCGCCACCGCTGACGCCGCTGACGCCAGTCTCGGGACGGACGTCTCCGTCCAGGACGTGCTCTTGCTCGCGGTGTCCGCGGCGCTGGAGGAACATCCCGCGTTCAACGCGACGTTCGAGGACGACGTACACCGCATCTGGACGGAACACAACGTCGGCGTGGCCGTGGATATCGACCAGGGGCTTATCGCGCCGGTGCTCCGGGACGTCGGCGGTAAATCGCTCGAGTCGATCGCGACCGAGCGCCGAGACCTCGTCCGGGCGGCGACCGAGGGGGCGTACACGATGAACGAGTTACAGGGTGGGACGTTCACGGTGACGAACCTCGGCGTTCTCGGGGTCGAATCGTTCGATCCGATCATCAACCCGCCGCAGGTCGCCATCCTCGGCGTCGGCGCCGTCGCGGAGACGCCCGTTCAGGACGCGACCGACGAGGTGGAGTGGCAACGACGACTTCCACTCGATCTCTCCTTCGACCACCGCGTCGTCGACGGCGCCGACGCCGCCAGGTTCCTCGAGACTCTGGTCGATCACCTCGAGGATCCGTGGCCGCTGCTCCCGGACGAAATCGGACGCGAGTGCACCGAGAGCGCAGCGATCGACGGCCCCGAAATGCCCGGACGGGCCGTCACTGCGCGTAATCCCGAGGGGATGGGCGGGACGATCGAAGCCGGCTCGTTCGAGTGGTCGTTCGACGAGCCCGAGGACGCCGGAGGCTCGGAGACGGGACCGACGCCCGTCGACGTCTTCCTCGGCGCCCTCGCCTCGTGTCTCTCGCTGAGCGTCCGGTTTCAGGCGGACAAACGCGACGCCTCGGTCGACGCGATCGACGTCACGACCGACGCCGACCCCGAACGCGGTTCGGTCGAGCGCCTCGAGGCGACGGTCAGACTCGAGACCGACGCCGACGACGAGACGGTGGATCGCATCGTCGACCTCGGCGAGCGGGGCTGTCACGTCTCGCAACTGCTTCGGGACGATCTCTCCGTCGAAATCACCTGGGAGCGAACCTGATCCGGGCTCTCGGACCCGCCTCAGTCCTCGGTCGACGGTAGCCGACGGGTTGGTTCGAACGCGTCGGCGTCGGCCCCGGCTTCGAGCGCCGCGTCGACGTCGACGAGCCGCGGACCGTCAGGAACCACCTGCAGTTCGGCCGTCGTCTCCGTCAGTTCGAGTTCGCGCTCGCCGTCGGCACCGACGACTCCGTCCGGAACGTCGAACCGAACGGAGTCGTTCCACTCGAGGCGCTCGACCGACGCGATTCCGACGGTCGCCGTGACGCCGGGTGCGAGAACCGCCCGAACGGTTCGCGAGGCGTCGGCGGGGTCGGTTAGCCGGAGCGCGACGCCGCCGGGGTCCTCGGGCGCGACAGTCTCGACCGCTCCGGCGACGGCGGCGAGACCGATGTCCCCCGGATGGGCCCGCGAGACGACGCCGCCGCGCAGATCCCCCGGATCGAGCAGCGCTCGCGTCCCGACGAACGAGCACGAGGAGATTTCGGCGGCCGCGAGCGCCGACAGCCGCCGGTCGCCGGTCACCGTCTCGGCTCGCGCTTCGACCATCCCGTGTCGGTCGGTTACGGCGTCCGGCGGCGCGGCGCCCGTCGCGACGAGCGCCGCGGCGACTCCCGCGACGGTCCCGTCGACCGGCGTCGGCACGACGTTGTTCGTTCCGGTGGAAACGGCGACGACCGGAACGTCGCCAATTTCGCGCGCGACGTCGCGGGTCGTCCCGTCACCGCCAAGAACGACGACGGCATCGGCCGACTCGCGAAACCGGGCCGCCGCCCGTCGCGTGTCGGCTGCCGTTCCCTCGGCCGGCACCTCGAGAGTCGTCGCGTCGATCACCGCTGGCGATTCGTCGATCGCGTGATCGGCGATCCCCGCCCGATCCGGCATGACCCGTACGTCCGGCGGCTCGACCACCGCCGCTAGCCCGGCGAGAACGCACTCCGCGACCCGGCGCTTCGCGTAGTTGTCGACGACGCTGGCGCCGCCGGTGAGACGACGGATGTCGCGACCGGCGGCGGGGTTGCCGATCAGTCCGACGCGAGCCACGAGTCAGGTCACTCGCTCGATCGCTTCGCGCACGTCGTCGCCGTCCGGCAGCACCTCCTGCTCGAGGGGCGGGCTGAACGGAACGTGCGTGTCGGGCGTCCCGACGCGCTGGATGGGCGCGTCGAGGCTGAAGAACGCCTCCTCCTGGACCCGCGCGACGATTTCGGCGTGCGTGCCGTAGGACAGCGGACTCTCGTCGGCGACGATGAGTCGCCCGGTCTTCCGGACGCTCTCGACGATCGTCTCGGTGTCGAGGGGGTACAGCGAGCGGGCGTCGATCACCTCGGTGTCGACGTCGCCGGCCAGACTCTCGGCGGTCTGCAGGGACTCACCGACGAGACGTTGAGTCGCAACGACGGTAGCGTCCTCGCCCTCGCGTTCGACCGCGGCCTCGCCGATCGGCACCGTAAACTCCTCGTCGGTCGGCACCGCGCCCTTCTGCTCGTAGATCATCTTGTTCTCGAAGACGAAGACGGGATCGTCCGATCGGATCGCGGCCTTCGTCAGCCCCTTCGCGGCTGCGGCGGTGCCGGGAGTGACAGCTTTCAGGCCGGGGAAGTGGCCGATCCAGGTGTGGATTGTCCCCGAGTGCTGACTCGCGGCGCCCATCCCGCCGCCCTCCGTCGTGCGAACCGTCACGGGCATCTCGGCTTTCCCGCCGAACATGTAGCGCATCTTCGCCATCTGATTCATGATCTGTTCCATCGAGACGCCCGCGAAGTCCGAGAACATGAGTTCGACGACCGGTCGGGTGCCGGTCGCCGCCGCGCCCGTCGCCGCGCCCATGAAGCCGGCTTCGCTGATCGGCGTGTCGCGGACGCGCTCTTCGCCGAACTCCTCGTAGAGGTCGCCGGTCACCTCGAGGACGCCGCCGAACAGCCCGATGTCCTCGCCCATGAGGTAGACGTCTTCGTCGCGGTCGAGTTCCTCTCGGAGGGCCTGCCGGATTGCCTCTCGGACGGTCATCGTCTCCGTTTCGGTCTCGAGTTCGGCTTCGGTCTGTGCGGTCATCGTCGGTCACCTCCGGGGCGGCCGCCGTCGGAGCGCGGCTCCGACGAGGATCGCGAACTGGCGGTCCGCTCACCGCCGTCCGTCCGGGCGGCCGTCGCGAACCGTTCGATCTCCGGCGGCGTCTCGGCGAACATATCGTCGTACGCCTCGTCGGGCATCGGCTCGTCGGCCTCCTGGGCGTACTCGACCGCCGCCTCGATTTCGGCTTCGATCTCGGCCTCCAGCTCGTCGAACTCCTCGGCGGTGAGCTCGCCGCGATCGATCAGCCGATCCCTGAACGACTCGATCGGATCCCGATCCTGCCAGCGTTCGATCTCCTCGTCGTCCCGGTACGGCTCCTCGTCGCCCTCGTAGTGGCCGCGATACCGGTAGGTCTCGGCTTCGACGAGCGTCGGCCCGTCGCCGTTCCGGGCGCGCGCTCGAGCCTCGCCGATGGCCTCCGCGACCGCGGTGACGTCCATCCCGTCGACGGTCAGTCCCGGGATGTCGTGTGCCTGTGCGGTGTCGCTCAGGTTGTCGACGTTGTGCTGTTTGTCAACCGGCGTCGCCTCGCCGTACTGGTTGTTCTCGACGACGAAGATCGCCGGCAGATCCCAGGTCGCCGCGAGGTTGATCGCCTCGTGTACCTGGCCCTGGGCGACGGCGCCGTCGCCGAGGAAGCCGACGGCGACCTGATCGCGGTCCTGGTAGTCGATCGACAGCGCCGCGCCGGTCGCGAGCGGCGGTCCGGCGCCGACGATCCCGTTCGCGCCGAGCATTCCGGCGTCGACGTCGGCGATGTGCATCGATCCGCCCTTCCCGTTGCAGTAGCCCTCGGCTTTCCCGTAGAGCTCAGCCATCATGTACTTCGGATCCAGTCCCTTCGCGATGCAGTGGCCGTGGCCGCGGTGCGTGCTCGCGATGTAGTCGTCGTCCTCGAGCGCCGCGCAGGTCCCGACGCCGACCGCCTCCTCTCCGATGTAGAGGTGGACGAACCCCGGAATCTCGCCGTCCGCGAACCGGTCGCCCGCTTCCGAGTCGAACGCACGGATCGTCAGCATCCGACGCAAGGCTTCGGCTCGTCCCTCCGGGGTTTGCAAGTTAATCTCTCCCATAGCGGCGCACAGTACTACAACCCGACCTATAAATGCTAGTGATTACCACACAGAGGTGCAACGGAGCGGTATCTCGGACCGGAACCTGGCTCGGGAGAGCGACTGATCGAGGTGCTGTGCTACTCGTTTCGCGGGTTGCTCGGGTGGTACTCAGTGTCGTACTCGCCGGGCTGACCGTCGACGCGATCCGGGTTGAGCCGACCCGACAGCAGCATGAAGTCGACGAGCGTCAGCGCCAGCATCGCCTCGACGACCGGGACGCCGCGCGGCGGCAGAACCGGATCGTGTCGGCCGATAACCTGCTCCTCTTTGAGTTCGCCGGTCTCCCAGTCGGCCGTCTGCTGGCTCTTCGGGATCGACGTCGGGGCGTGCAGGGTCACCTCGCCGTAGATCGGTTCGCCGCTCGATATCCCGCCCTGAATCCCGCCGTGGTCGTTCTCGACGGGCGTCGGGTTCCCTTCGGAATCGAACTCCCAGTCGTCGTTGCGATCCTTGCCCGTCCACTCGCGGGCCTCGCGCCCGAGGCCGAACTCGAACGCCGTCGTCGCGGGAACCGCCATCATAGCCTGCCCGAGTCTCGCCGAAAGGGAGTCGAACCGGGGCGCGCCGAGACCGACGGGGACGCCCTGGGCCTCGAAGTAGATCGAGCCGCCGATGGAGTCGCCCTCGTCCTGGTACTCCTCGATCAGTTCCTGCATCTCCGCGGCCGTCTCGGGGTGGGCACAGCGGACGTCGTTTGCCTCGCTGTGCTCGAGGATCTCCTCGAAGCTCACCTCGGGAGCCTCGACGTCGCCGATCTGGTTGACGTGAGCCTTGAGTTCGATCCCCTCGCGAGCGAGCAGCTTCTTCGCGACCGCGCCCGCGGCGACCCAGTTGACCGTCTCCCGGGCCGAGGAGCGCCCGCCGCCGCCCCAGTTGCGGGTCCCGAACTTCGCGGAGTAAGTGAAGTCGCCGTGGGAGGGCCGCGGCGCGGTGATGAAGGGTTCGTACTTGCCCGAGCGGGCGTCCTTGTTCTGGATGACGAGCCCGATCGGCGTCCCGGTCGTGTAGCCGTCCTGGACGCCCGACTTGATCGAGACGTCGTCGGGTTCGCCGCGGCTGGTCGTGATCATCGACTGACCCGGTTTGCGCCGATCGAGGTCCGCCTGGATGTCTTCCTCGGAAAGCTCGAGGCCGGCGGGACACCCTGAAACGGTGCAGCCCATCGCCTCTCCGTGGCTCTCGCCGAACGTGGTCACCTGGAAGAGGCGACCGAAACGGTTGCCGTTCATTGGCTCCCCCTCGGAGGCGCGCGTACTTATGGGTGAAGGATACGCGCAAGATCGGGCGTTACCGCTGCAACGCGTCGAGCCGTGCTGCGGCGAACGGAACCAGCATCTCCTCGCGCGTGAGCCCGCCGTGCATCCCGATCGACGCCATCTCCCACCACCACATTCCTCGGTTCCGGTGGACGGCGATCAGGTCGCCACACCGGCGCTCGAACAGCGACGACGGGGTCCCCGGGCCGAACAGGCCGCGCTCGAGCGCCTCCTCGCGCGTAAACGTCCTTATCGCGTTCGACTCGACGATCTCGCGCGCTTCCTGCACTCGATCCGGCCGAACGTGAACGTGGACGTTCCGGGGGCTGCCGGTCGGAAGACGCGGCTCGCCGGCGCCATCGCGGCGGAACGTCTCCCGCAGCGCGGGCCAGTCGTTCCACTCGGTCATCTCGACGTTTTCCTCGGGGACGGTGTCGACGATCCCGTGGTCGGCCGTCACCAGCAGCAGCGTTCGCTCCGCGACGTCGGAGTCGAGTCGGTCGACCAGTTCGTAGCGCAGGCGCTCGAGGATCGCCTCGAGGTTCGCCCGGTAGCGTTCGGTCCCCGTCCCCTCGGCGTGCGAGATGGCGTCGATCGTCGGCTCGTAGGCGTAGACGTAGGTCGGATCGGAGGAGTCCTCGAGAGTCCGTCGGATCGTCACCGCGAGATCCGCCGCGGTGTCGTACCCCACCCGCTCCGCGCCGACGGCGGTCGCTCGCGTGTACCCCGAGTCGACGAACTCGTTCGGCTGGATCGCGTAGCTCTCGATCCCGCGCTCTCGTGCGCGCTCGTAGACCGTCTCCCCCTCGAACAGCTCTCGAGCGTCCGACCCCGGCGACGCGTCGGCGAGCGATTCGCCCTCGAGAGTCCGAAACGGAAGCGCTTCGATGATTCGCCCGGCGGACTCGAGGTACTGGAACCAGCCGAGCAGCCCGTGCTCGACCGGCGGCCGACCGGTGTGGACGGTCGTCAGCGCCGCGGCCGTTTCCGAGGGGTAGATCGCCGTCAGCGGCGTCACCGTGCCGCGATCGGCGAGCGCCGAGAGGAGCGCCCGCTCCTCGCAGTAGCGCTTCCAGTGCTCGTAGCCGAAGCCGTCGAGGAGGAACAGGACGACGTTATCGACGTCCGTCTCGACGCCCGCGAGGACATCGTCGGGGAGCCGTCGGTCGAAGCCGTCGTCGAGCACCGAAACCGCCGTCTCGGGGACGTTCGCGAAGCAGTACCCGTCGTAATCGGGGAACAGGTATCCTCCCTGGGTCAGACGCTCGCGAAGCTGGGACTCGAGATCGGTACGCACACTCGTCTCGACGGGGCCGCAGAAGAAAGTCCCCTCGGCGATCGAGCGGGGTCGGCAAATCATCGTGGTGATTGCTACCAAATAGCAATTACTATGCCGGTTCCCTGCGAGAGCACCCGTATGCGCGCACCCGAACGGCCGACGTTCGAGAGCCAGGCGAGCAAAGAGATCTACCAGTACGTCGAACGTCACGGAACGGCGGCTCGACACCGGGTCCGGGAGATGGCGTCGCTCCCGCCGGAGCGGTTCCGGTCGGAACTCGGCGAGCTGAAAGCGAAAGGGTACCTCGAGGAGACCGGCGGTACCGTCCGGCTCGCGCTCGACGTCGGCTCCGTCGAGAAGTACGACACCACCGAGGCGACCTACACCATCCGTCCCGCACAGCACAGGGACTTCGACGACCTCGTCGACGCGATCCGGGAAGTGACCTCGACGGAGACGTACGTCGTCGCGGAGACCGTCGCCGAACAGTTGCTGTACGAGGACGCGGTGACGCGCCACAACACCGTCCAGTCGCGGGTCTTCTTCGTCGCCACCGTCGACGACGCCGTCGCCGGATGGGTTCACCTCGATCTGCCCCAGGTGGAGAAACTCCACGAGACGGCCCAGCTCACCGTCGGCGTTCGACCGGATCATCGCAGACGGGGTGTCGCCAGCGCGCTCCTCTCTCGAGGAGTCGACTGGGCCGAGGCGAACGGGTACCGGAAGGTGTACAACAGCGTTCCGGCGACCAACGACGAAGCGCTCGCGTTCCTCGAGAACCACGGCTGGCACACCGAAGGAATCCGCAAGAATCACTACACGATCGACGAGGAGTTCGTCGACGAGGTGCTGATGGCGTACGCGTTCTGACGGAGCCGGTCGCCCGTAATCGCGTCCCGCCGTCAGTCGTCGCGCTCGAGCGTCGCCCCCAGTTCCTCGAGGGCGTCGAAGAAGTTCGGGAAGGAGACGTCGACGTGTTCCGCGCCCGCGATCGTCGTCTCGCCGTCGGCGACCAGACCGGCGAGCGCGAGCGCCATCACGATGCGGTGGTCGCCGCGGCCGTCCACTCGGGCCCCCTCGAGATTCGACTCGCCGCCGTGGACCGTCAGCGCGTCCTGCTCTTCCGTCGTTTCGACGCCCAACTTGCCCAGCTCTTCGGCCATCGCGCTCACTCGGTCGGTCTCCTTGTAGCGGACGTGCTCGGCGTCGACGATCCGCGTGTCGCCGTCGGCGATCGCGCCGAGCGTCGCGATCGTCGGCAGGAGGTCCGGCGTGTCCTCGACGGAGACCTCGACTTCCTGGAGGGCCGTCGCCGAGACGTCGATCGTGCCGTCCTCGCGGTTCCAGTCGACGTCGGCACCCATCCGCTCGACGATTTCGACGATGGCCGTGTCGCCCTGCGCGCTCGGCTGTGCTCCCTCGACGCGGACACCCTCGTCGCCGGCGATCGCGCCCGCGGCGAGCAGGTAGGAGATCGACGAGAAGTCGCCGGGGACGCGGTACTCCCCGTCCGTGGGTTCGTAGCGCTGGCCGCCCTCGACCGCGAATCCGGTTTCGGTCCGTTCGGTCTCGATGCCGAAGTCTGCGAGCATCTCGAGCGTGATATCGACGTAGGGTGCGGACTTGAGTTCGGTCTCGAGGTCGATCTCGAGCCCCTCCTCGGTGACGGCGCCGGCCATCAGCAAGGCGGTGATGTACTGCGAGGAGACGTCGCCGGGAATGGAGACCTCGGTGCCCGTGATCGGCCCGGTAACGACCAGCGGCGCCTGCCCGTTTCCGCGGGTGCTGTAGGCGTCGCCGCCGAGGTCCGCGATGGCCTCGAGCAGCGGCCCCTGTGGCCGGCTTCGGAGCGAGGAGTCGCCGGTGAGGACCGACGTTCCGTCGGCGAGTGCTGCTGCGGCCGTCACCAGCCGCATCGTCGTCCCGCTGTTCTCGCAGTCGATGACGTCCGCCGGAACGCCGGGCTGGCCGTCGAATCCCTCGATATCGAGGGTCCCGTCGGCGGTTCGATCGACGTCGCCGCCGAACAGGTCGACGGCGCGAGCGGTCGCTTTCGTGTCGGCGCTCCAGAGCGCGTCGCGGACGGTCGCGCCGTCCGCGTAGCCGGCGGCGAGGATCGCTCGGTGCGTGTAGCTCTTCGACGGCGGTGCCCGCGCCCGCCCCTGTACTCGAGACGGCGAGATCGTGACGTCCATACTGGCCTCTGGGAAGGGCCGCCCTATCACGGTACCGATGCTGGTGATATTCCGAGGTGGCGCGCGCTCGAACGAACCGACCGCCCGATGTGCGGGTTCGGACCGCGATAGATTCTCCGAGGCGGCCGTTACGCGGCGCGTTCGAACGTGACGCTACGGGTACTGAATCGACTCCCCGGCCGCCTCTCGAACGGTGAACCCGGATATCCGTCGGGTCTCGAGAGCGGTGATTATTACTCGTACTCCTCTCGATCGAGAGTACTCGCAGCGTACGATATCGACCGGAAATACGCCAGTCCGACGATGAGGTGTCCGACCGTGAGGACGAGCCAAAAACCGACGGAAAAGATTCCGATACCGAGAAGCGGATCAACGGACGAGAACGCCAAGAGTATCGCTCCAACCGAAGCACGGATCGTACCAGCGTACGCGGTATGAGCGAGGTTCTGGCGGGTCAGCAGGGATTTGTCGGGTGCGACGACCCGCCCGAGCAGATCGGTAAATCGGACGGATTCGAGATACAGACTCAGACGTTTCACGCGCTCGTGGCCGCGTAGAACCACGGTAACGAATAACATCCCTTGCGCAGAAGCTGTTTCATCCTCTTCTTTCGGAACCCGATTACGTGCCGTTCGATCTCGAGCGGGTGTCGAACACCGGTGACCGCCGGATTTTCGTCGAGGACTCCAAGACACACACCGGCTACGATATCTTCCGCGAGAAAACGCGTGTTGAATATAACTCAGCTTCAGTACCCAGAGCCACCTCGAGATGCGAGGAGTGATGAGCGTCTTTCGAATCGTCCGTTAGAGCGCCGATTGTCTCTCCGATATTACGTAAGGTCTATGGTACCACGCGGGACGTTTATTCTGCGTCGTTCCGTTCTCTAACCCGTGATAGAGACGCTCTTACTGATCGGCATTCTGGTAGTGGTTTTCGTGGGATACAATATCGGCGGCGCGACGACCGGCGTTTCGTTCGGTCCGGCGGTCGGCGCACGCGTTCTCTCGAAACTCGGCGCGGCGGTACTGATGTCGATTTTCTTCGTCCTCGGGGGGTGGATCGTCGGCCCGGCCGTCGTCGAGACGCTCGGCGAAGGGATCATCGAGGAGCAGCGGTTTCTGACGCTCGAGACGGGCATCGCGATCCTCTTTTTCATCGGTCTGGCGTTGTTCTTCGGCAACCTTTTCGGGGTACCCGCGTCGACCTCGATGACCGCCGTGGGTTCGATCGCCGGCCTCGGTCTGGCGACCGACACGCTCAATTGGGCGACGATGGGCGAGATCGTCTCCTGGTGGATCGTCGCCCCGATCGTCGCGTTCTGGATCAGCGCCGTCGTCGGCCGGTACCTCTACACGACGATCAACGAGCGGATCGCCATCTCCCGTCGACAGACCCACCTCTGGGTGGTCGATCGCTCTTCGGCGGTCCCGAAAATCGGGATCGCCGAGGGAACCGGCCGCCGAGAAATCACCGGCTCACTGGTCGTCGTCGCCATCGGCTGTTACATGGCGTTCAGTTCCGGCGCTTCGAACGTCGCGAACGCCGTCGCACCGCTCGTCGGCAGCGGCGCCCTCGCGATGGAGAGCGGCGTGATCCTCGCGGGTGTCGCCGTCACCATCGGCGCGTTCACCATCGCCCGGCGAACGCTCGAAACGATGGGGAACGACATCACGAACTTGCCGCTGACCGCGGCGGTCGTCGTGATGACGGTCTCGGCGACGATCGTCACGCTCTTATCGGCGATCGGTATCCCCGTTCAACTGGTGGTCGTCGCGACGATGAGCATTATCGGGCTCGGTTGGGGTCGGGCGACTCGAACGATAACGGCCTCCGAGGTGATACACGGCGAGGGCGAGGCGACCGTCTCCGTCGGTTCGTTGACCATCGAAAAAGAAGGCGAGTCGGCGCCGGAAATCGGCGAAGAGGCGGTCGAGAGCATCCCGTACGCGTCGGATCTTTTCGACCCGTCGACGACCGCTCGCGTCATCGTCATCCAGAACTTCGTCCCCGCTCTCGCGACGATCGGCGCGTTTCTCACCTTCCGGTACGTGCCGGTCTTCGGCTTTTGAGCGACGGTATCGGATACGGTGGCTGCCTTTCGGGATCCGAATCGACGACGTTGTATTACGTACGCTACCGCCCGGGCCCGCCGACGACGGCGTCGCGTTCGCGCTCGCCGTCGTCCGTCTTCGCCGCCCGCTTCTCGACGACGCAGTCCTCGAGCACGAGCACGTCCAGGCCCATCCCGTAGAAGTCCTTGATCGCCTCCGTCGGCGTGTTGACGATCGGCTCCCCGTGGTCGTTGAACGAGGTGTTCAACACGGCCGGGACATCGGTGATCGACTCGAACTCGGAGATCAGCCGGTGGTAGCGCGGATGCTGCTCGCGGTCGACCGTCTGGGGTCGCGTCGAGCCGTCTGCCGGGTGGATCACGGCCTCGAGTTCGTCGAGTTTCTCCTCGCGGACGTCGAACGTGTCGATCATGAACGGTGCCCGTTGGCCGTCGACGAGGTACTCAGGTGCCGCCGATTCGAGCATCGAGGGGGCGAACGGTCGCCACTCCTCGCGGTGTTTGACGTACCGGTTGACCCGGTCGCGCGACTCGGCGGTCCGGGGATCGGCGAGGATGCTGCGACCGCCGAGGGCGCGCGGTCCGATCTCGAGTCGCCCCTGGAACCAGCCGACGAGCGCGCCGTCGGCGAGCCGTTCGGCGACGTATCGCTCGAGGTCGTCCGGCTTCGCGTACTCGATCTTGTTGGTCTCGAGCAGCGACTCGATCTCGCCGGTCTCGTACTCGGGGCCGAAGTAGACCGTCGACTGCGGCTCGACGTCGGCGGGGCGCCGGTCGAGCCAGCCCGCGCCGAGCGCGAGCCCGGCGTCGTGTGCCACCGGCTGGACGAACGTCTCGTCGACGGCCTCGAGCTCCCTGACGCGTTTGTTGAGCTTGCAGTTCAGCGCGACGCCGCCCGCCAGCGCGACGCGGTTCGACCGGGAAGCGCCGAGGTAGGCCTCGACGATCTCACAGACCGTCTCCTCGAGGAGTTTCTGGGCCGTGTGTGCGAGGTCTTTCTGCCACCGGTCGAACTCGCCGGGATCGTCGTTACGCGGGCGGTCGAACGCCTCCTCGAGTTGCTCGACGCCGTAGCCGGTCCCCCACCGCTTCGTCAGTGCCGTCACGTCGTAATCGACCCCGGTGTCGATCAGCCCGCGAAGCGTTCGTTCGATCTCCGGTCGCCGTTCGCCGTAGGGTGCCAGCCCCATCACCTTCCCCTCGCCGTTGAACATGCGGTAGCCGAGGTACTCGGTTACGATCGCGAAAAACAGGCCAAGACTGTTCGGGTGTTCGTACGTGCGAATCCGCGACAGCCCGTCTTCGGTGCCGCGCCAGATGGCGGTCGAGTCGTACTCCCCTTTCGCGTCGATCGTCAGCACGAGCGCGTCGTCGAACCCGGACGGGTGAAACGCGCTCGCCGCGTGGCAACGGTGGTGCGAGCGACACTCGACCGAGGGCACCGGCGTTCCGATCGACTCGAGGCGGGACTCGACCTGCCGCGTCGGCAGGAACTGACTTCGCACCTCGTCGATGATCGTTCGCTCGAGCGCGGACACCTTTCTGGCGATCCCGGGTGCCGTAACCGCGTCGACGAGGTAGTGGCGCCGGATTCGGGAGCGCAGCTGCGGGTCGTACGGCAGCAGAATTCGCTCGAGATCGGGAAGATCGAGATCGCGGTATTCGAGACACGCACGGATCGCCTTCTCGGGGAACGTGTCGACGGCGTGTTTGTCCCGCGTCAGCCGCTCTTCTTCGATTCCAAAGATCGGGGTTCCGTTCTCGAAGAGGACGGCACTCGGATCGTGCTGGCCGTACAGCCCGATCGCGGGTTTACAGGCGAGGGTATACGATGGCATACTCATACGTACGGGAGGGCTCGTTTACCCCCTCGGCGAGGAGGATCCAAAATCCCCTCGAAAATTCTCTCGGCCAGAAAAACGCCGGCTATATACGCCATACCGTACGAACACCAGCCGTGCATACCGATCGTGGTCGTGATTCCGGTTCGATTCTCGACTTGCTGGCGGATCCGTACGCGCGCGAAATTCTGACTGCAGCCAACGAAGGGCCGATGACCGCCAAGGCACTCAGCGAGGCGTGTGACGCGTCGCTGCCGACGATTTACCGCCGCGTCGCCGCGCTCGACGATCACGGGCTGCTCGAGGAGGAGACGGTGGTCGATCCCGACGGCTCACACCGAAGCGTCTACCGGACCACGGTCGAGTCCGTCCGTGCGACGTTCGACGGCGACGAACTGACCGTCGCCGTCGATACTCGGGACGAACTCGCCGACAACTTCGCCGACCTCTGGACCGAACTCCGAGGTGGGGACTGATGGCCTCAGACACCGTTCCGGCGACGCGGACCTGGATCGCGTCGAGTCTCCCGATCGCGTACGGTGCGAAGCTGGTCGTGCTCGCGTTGAGCCTCACCATCGCCTACATCGCCTACCACGGCTATCGCCGAAGCGGCAACGAGCCGATGCTGTACGTCTCCGGCGGGTTCGTCTTTATCGGGACGGGAGCGATCTGCGAGGGAATGCTCTACGATCTGGCGGGGGTTTCGATCTCGGCGGCCGGACTCGTGCAGGCGGGACTCGTCTCGGTCGGACTGACGCTCGTCCTCGTTTCGCTGCGAACGGGAACGTAGCGGCCGGCCGTCTCGCACGCGATTAGCGGAACCGGCGGACCGCCGTTCCGCAACCCGCGCAATTATGTGGAGTGATTGCACAAGCCACCACATGGAGATCGACCTCGCGCCGCTTCTCGCCGCCCTCGAGGACGAGGGAGCGGACGGCTACCTCATCGACGACGACGCCTCGGACTCCGACCAGCGGTACGTCTCCGGCTTTACCGCACCGGACGCCTACCAGACGCTGGTGACCGCGGAGGGCGACGTTCACCTCCTCGTTTCGGGCCTCGAGTACGGCCGGGCGACGAAGGAGGCAACGGCGGACTCGGTGACGCGACGCGCCGCGTACGACTACCAGGAACTGCTCGCCGAACACGGTTCGTACGAGGGAACGATTCGAACGATCGCCGCCTTCCTCGCGGACCGCGACGTCGACTCGATCGCGGTGCCCCGGAACTTCCCGACGGGAACCGCGGACGGTCTTCGAGAGCAGGGGCTCGCGGTCGCGGCCGAGACCGAAGGCGTCGTCGAGGGGATTCGAGCGACGAAAACCCCCTGGGAGACGAACCAGATCCGGGCGACCCAGGAGGCCAACGAGGCCGCGATGGCCGTCGCCGAGGAACTCATCGCGACGGCTGCCGTCGAGGACGGGGTCCTCGTCCACGGCGACGAACCGCTGACCAGCGAGGACGTCAAGGAGAAGATCGAGATCACCCTCCTGCGTCACGGCTGTGCGCTCGACGAAACGATCGTCGCATGCGGCCCGGACGGCGCCGACCCGCACAACCGCGGCAGCGGCACGCTCGAGGCGAACGAGCTGATCGTGATCGACATCTTCCCGCGGGACAAGCAGACCGGATACTTCGGCGACATGACCCGCACGTTCGCCCGCGGCGAGCCGAGCGACGAGGCGCGCCGGCGGTACGACGTTACCGAGGAGGCGTTCGAGGCCGCACTCGAGACCATCGAGGCGGGCGTTACCGGCTCCGACGTCCACGACGCGGCCTGCGACGTGATCGAGAAGGCCGGTTACGACAGCCTCCGGAGTAATCCGAACGCCGAGACGGGATTCATCCACAGCACCGGCCACGGCGTCGGGCTGGACATCCACGAGCAGCCGAGCGTCGCCCCGACGGGCGGAGAACTCGAGCCGGGCCACGTGATCACGATCGAGCCCGGCATCTACGACCCCGAGGTGGGCGGCGTCCGAATCGAGGACCTCGTCGTCGTCACCGAGGACGGCTACGAGAACCTGACCGAGTATCGGGTGGAACTCGAGCCGATCGCCAGGTAACGCCGGAGCGCTAGCCGATAGTAGCCACTGACAGTCAGTGCACACCCGATCGCACGACGGGAGCGCGGGTCGGAGGGAGCGCGGTTCGGAACGAACGAAGTGAGTGAGAACCGCGGACGCGAACGGGGAGGAACGACCCGTGAGCGAAGCAAGCGAGAACCGCGGACAGTGCGGTCGGTGTGGAAACCGTTAATTGGTACTATAGCTGTCTTTTGCCGCGCGTTCGCCGACCTCGAGTCCGTTCCGGAGCGCCGCGTGCAACCGCCCCTCGCCGGCGACCCAGTCGCCGAGACAGTACAGTCCCTCGCTCTCCGCGCGCTGCAGGGGATCGCTCGCGACGCCCGCCTCCGGCAGCGCGTAGCGCCAGTCCTGGTGATCGGTCCAGTCGGGATCGGTCAGACGGTCGTCCTCGAGCAATCCGGCGGTGAGCGCCGCGAGTTCCGCGAGGTTGCGCTCGGGATCCTCGTCCGCGTGATCGACCGACCACTCGTGGTTGGCCTGGACGACCAGCAGCGACTCGCCGTCGGGAAGGTGTCCGGGTTTGCACTCCTCGCGGCCGATCCAGCCGATCTCGTGGGTCTTGTCGGTGTCGACCAGCGCGTAATACGGCGCCTCGAGTTCGAACGGGTAGTGGAAGATTCCCGTCCAGATCCGACGGTACGGGACGTCCTCGACGGCTTCGACCAGCGGTTCGCGGCAGTCCGACTCCCACGCGGCCGACCGCAGCAGGTCGGCCGTCTGCGGCGCCGGCGGATTGAGGAGCACGGCGTCGTACGGTCCCCAGCGCTTCCCGGTGGCGTCCTCGAGTTTCCACGTCCCGGCGTCGGCGTCGCGCACGACGCGCTCGACGCGGGTCTCCCGGTGGATCGTCGCGCCGGTGCGGTCGAACAGCCGCTTCGCGAGTTGCGTCAGCCCCTCCCGGTAGGTCCACTTGTGCTCGTCGGCGTCGCGTCCGGGCGAAATCTCGCCCTCGCCGTCGAAGGTCCAGACCGGGTCGGTGACGTCGACCAGGCCGTCGCTCGGGAGCGTCTCCGTGAGGAGGTCGGCGACGCCCTCGTCGTCCGATTTGACGTAGTTCGCGCCGTAGTCGTAGACGATACCGTCTCGCCGTCGGGTCGCCGCCCGACCGCAGAGTCCGCGGGATTTCTCGAGCACCGTCACCGAGACGTCGGCGGTCGATTCCTCGATTTCGAAGGCCGCCGCGGCCGCGCCGGCGCCCGCGCCGGCGATCCCGATCCGTTCCATACCGTCCCCTTCGAGTCGGACGCTGAAGTACCCTCACGCAGCCGGCGCCGTTTGCCGGCTCGTCGCGTTCGCTCGCCTCGCTCGTTTACGGGTACGGCACGCGCGACCGACTCGCAAGCGACAACGCCGTCCCCGAAATACGACGACTCGATCGTCGAGCGCTGTCACTCGCGTGTTCACAAATTCTGGCCACAGGCATATCCGACCGGCAGTTCGTCGTCCCGTTACGGAACGATCGCGCACCGTGTTTCCATTTCCGATCACGGAGGAGATGGTGGATGCATCGTCGTGCCGCCGTGACGCTGATCCATTCGCGTGGCCGTTACGCGGGTCTCACGTCGAACAACCCGCGTTCCGCAACTCGAGTCACGCTCACCATGACCTCCGGCACCAACGATACGCAGCGGAATTCGAACGGTGATTCGGTTTCCCCCGACAACATCGAGGCGGCCGACTCGAAACTCGTCATCGAATTCACCGTCCCGACCGAAACGATCGGAGAAGTTGGGAGATTACTGACCATCTCGGCCGCCGAAAGAAGAACGAGACCATACGAACACGGAGTCTACTACCTCCATCGAGACAGACGGGAGTCACTCAATCGGGTGCGAGCCAGCCCAACGTATCCTCCCGCGAGAGTTCGTCGTCCTCGCCTCGTTCGATCTCGACGAGTTCCCCCGTTATCGGGGCCGGCACGTCGATACTGACCTTCTCGATCTGGATCTCGCAGATCGCCTCTCCCTCGTCGACCCGCCGACCCTCCCGTGCGAACCAGTTGACGACGACGCCGGTCTCGTCCGCCTCGACGTCGTCCGGCCAGACGTCCGCCGCCGCGACGGCGACCCGGTCTTCGTTTCCGCCCATAGTTAGGATCGCACGGAGCGGATCGCGGCTTCGATATCATCCGTTCCCGGAATCACCTCGTCTTCCATCGACCGGGCGTACGGAAGCGGAACGTCCGGGACGGCGACTCGCTCGACGGCCTCGAGGTCGGCCAGTCCGTCCTCGGCCACACGCGCGATGATCTCGCCGGTAACGCCGTAGGAGCGGTAGTCCTCGTCGACGACGACCAGCCGTCCCGTCTTCTCGACCGACTCGAGGACCGTCTCGGTATCGAGGGGAACGAGCGTCCGGAGATCGATCACCTCGGCGTCGATTCCGTCCTCGGCGAGGGTCTCGGCGGCCTCGAGCGCTCGGTGGACGTGCAGGCCGAGCGTGACGACGGTGACGTCGTCGCCCTCGCGCTTGACGTCGGCGCTGCCGAACGGGATCGTGTACGACTCGTCCGGAACGGGCGTCTTCGGCCCGTCGGGCGCCGGCATCCAGCCGATTCCCATCAGGCGCTTGTGGAACATGTAGACGACCGGATCGTCGTCGCGAATGGCGTTGTGCATCAGTCCCTTCGCGTCGTAGGCCGTCGAGGGGACGACGACCTTCATTCCCGGCAGGTGGGCGAAGGTGCCGTAGAGCGTCTGGGAGTGCTGGGCCGCGTCGTTGTACGTCCCGCCGACGGCCGCAGTCAGCACCATCGGAACGCTCACCGAGCCGCCGCTCATGTAGGTGTTCTTCGCCATCTGGTTGTAGATCTGGTCCATACAGACGCCGAAGAAGTCGACGAACATCAGCTCCGCAATCGGCCGCATCCCCTGCTGGGCGGCGCCGACGGCGGCGCCGATGTACGCCGTCTCGCTGATCGGGACGTCCATGATCCGGTCGCGACCGAACTCCTCGAGTAGCCCCTGAGTACTGTCGAAGATGCCGCCGTAGTCGGCGACGTCCTCGCCCATGTAGAAAACCTCGTCGTCCTCGCGCATCTCGTGGCCGATCGCCTCGACCATCGCGCGGCTCATCGTCAGTTCGCGTTCGACCGCCTGCTGGGATTCTTTCTGTGCCATCAGTCGTCACCTCCGGCGATCTCGTGGGTCGGTTCGTCCGTCGTCACGCCCGACGGCGGGTCGACGAAGACGTCCTCGTGGGCCTCCTCGGGGTCGGGCTTCGGCTGCTCCTTGGCCCACTCGATCGCCTCGTCGACGCGGTCGCGGGCCCGCTCGCGGATCTCCTCGAGGTCGTCGTCCTCGACGCCCTCGCTCCGCAGGTCGGCCGCGAGCCGCTCGATCGAGTCGCGCTCCTGTGCGGCCTCCCTGTCCTCGTCCGGCCGGTAGCTCTCTGGATCGCCCATGAAGTGACCCATCCGGCGGTGGACCTGGACCTCGAGCAGCGACGGGCCGTTGCCCGCCCGCGCCCGACCGATCGCCTCCTTCGCGGCGTCGTAGACCGCCGTCGCGTCGTCGTAATCGACGCGGGCTCCCGGCATCTCGAAGCCGTCGGCGCGCCGGGAGCCGTCGGCGACGTCGCTGACGCGATCCTTCGGCATGCTGATCGCCCAGTCGTTGTCCTCGACGACGAAGACGACGGGAAGCTCCCGGACGGCCGCCAGATTGAGCGACTCGAGGAACGCCCCCTGACTGATCGCGCCCTCGCCGAGGAAGGCGACGGCCACGCTGTCCTCGCCCCGCTTCGTCGCCGCGAGTCCCGCGCCGACCGCCGGCGGACAGCCCTGCGCGATGATGCCGCTACAGGCGAAGTTCACGTCCGGATCGAACAGGTGCATGTGACCGCCCTTCCCCTTGCTCAGACCGGTTCGTCGGCCGAATATCTCCGCGGTCATGCGATTCAGGTCGACGCCCTTCGCGATCGCGACGTGGTGCGGGCGGTGCGGCGCCGTCACGGTGTCCGAGTCGCGAAGGTGCTGGCAGACGCCCGCAGCGGCGGCCTCCTGACCCGCCGCGAGGTGCAACTCGCCCGGAATCGGGCCGGCCGAGATGTCGAACGCCGGCTGTTTTCCCTCCAGGTACTCCTCCTGGAGGCGCTCCTCGTAGTACCTCGCCGTAACCATGTCCTCGAACATGGACCGTAATTCGTTAACTGCCACCATGGTTCACATCGGCACGGTTCCACACGAACGATCATATAGCTGATCGTGCCTCGCGGTAGGCGAGGGTTCGACCTCCTGCACGCGACACCGTCAGGAACCGGTAAATCGGGTCAGCAGCACGATTCCGGGACGGAGAGTAAGCGAACCGGGAATCGCTCCCTCGCGTCGCGTTTCGGCTACCGAAGGCCCGCGATCACGAGGCCGAGACCGAGGACGGTTCCGGCAGCGAGAAGCACTCCTCCGGCGGCGCCGATCACCTCGGCCGACGTCCAACCGGCGAGCTGTTCCTCGTACCGCATCGCACCCGCGGAAAAGAGCAGCGAGAACCCGGCCCCGAACATCATCGTCGCCAGATCGACGCCGAACGGATTGCCGATATCGACCATACGGGCAGTGATCAGCCTACGGGAATAGGAACCGGGCCGTCGTTCGCAGCCGATACTACTGCTACCGGGACATTCCGAGTATATCGACGTTTCGTTCGAAAAGCGTCCGCGGCGCGATCGGTGAACGGGATGCGTGAATCAGCCGCCTTCGCCGTCGTTCTCCCCGTCTTCGTCCGGTTCGTCGTCCTCGCCCTCCTCGGGGTGACCGCCGGTCTCCTCCTCCTCGTCGATCGGACCGCCACCGCCGCCGTCCGAACCGTTGTCGACTTCGTCCGGATGCTCGGGTTGTTCGTCGTCCCCGTCGCCGTCGTCGTTGTCGCTACATCCCGCGAGGGCGGTGATCGAGCCGACTGCGGCGAGGCCGGAAAGCTCGAGCGTTCGCCGTCGGTCGAGTTCCGTCAGTGAGTCCTCGGTCATAGAATCCCGTCGATAGTTCTCGACTCGGAGGCATATCGGTCGTGCTTGCGACGGTGTACGGTCGCCGGAAGGCGGAGCGGTCGCGGACGACCTCGCGAACCGATCGATCGAACGCCTTTTGCAACGCCGACGGGTAACACAGCCCAATGGACGTACTGATCGTCGGTGCGGGATCCATGGGGACGTGGTTCGGGGATGCCGTCGACGCCGACGTCACCTTTACCGACGTCGATCCGGACGTCGCGGCCGCGGCCGCCGACGCGACCAGCGGCGACGTCACCGATCTCGAGCGCGACGACGCCTACGACGTCGTCTGCATCGCGGTGCCGCTCGGGTACGCCGCGGCGGCGATCGCCGAACACGCCCCTCGAGCGCGGCGAGCGATCGTCGACGTCTCGGGCGCGATGGCGGAACCGCTCGAGGCGATGGCCCGCCACGCGCCGGACCTCGAGCGCGCGAGCCTCCACCCGCTGTTCGCACCCGAGCGCGCCCCCGGTTCGATCGCCGTCGTTCGCGAGAACGAGGGAGCGACGACCGAAGCGTTGCTCGAGGCCCTCGAGCGACGGGGTAACGGGCTGGTCGAGACGACGGCGACGGAACACGACGAGGCGATGGAGACGGTTCAGGCGACGACCCACGCCGCCGTCCTCTCGTTCGCGCTGGCCGCCGACCGCGTTCCGGACGGATTCGAGACGCCGATCTACGACGAGTTGCGGGCGCTCGCGGCGCGGATGACCGAGGGAACGCCGCGCGTCTACGCGGACATCCAGCGGACGTTCGACGGCGCCGAGGACGTCGCCGACGCCGCCGCTGCGATCGCCGACGCCGACCCCGACGAACTCGAGTCGCTGTACCGGGAGGCCGCCCGACGAGTGCACGGCGACGACGCGAGTGAGGAGTGAGAACACATGACTGATCAACGCGAAGCCATCCGCTCGAACGCGAAGTACCTGCGAAACGTCCGACCGATCGACCCCGACGAGATCTGCGACTACGTCGACGGCAGCCCGCATCCGGCGGTCGTGCGCCAGCACCTCCGCGAGGAGGCCGTCGACCTGGGCCTGATCGAGCGCGAAGACGGCACGTTCGTCCCCGTCGGCGACGAACCGGTTCGACCGAACCGGGGTCCCGTCGAGCGCTTCCCCGAGTCGTACGAGGGGCGACTCGAGGACCTGCTCGTCGAGCGCTACGGCGTGAACTGGCACGAGGACGCCGCGGGCGATCTCCTCCGATCGACCATCCGCCGGTTCAAGTCGCGTTACCTCGAGGGTCGTCGCGTCGAGTACGACGACGACGTCGCCGCGGGCTACGCGATCTACCACCTGCCGGGCTACTACGCCGCCGTCCAGTACGCGCTCGACGACCTGGCCGAACGCGGCCTTCTCGATCGGAACCTGCGCGTGCTCGACGTCGGCGCTGGCGTCGGCGGCCCCGCCCTCGGACTCTGTGACTACCTCCCCGACGACGCCCTGCTCGAGTACCACGCGATCGAACCCAGCGCGGCCGCTGACGTCCTCGAGGAGCTGCTCGCGGAGACGGACCGCAACGTCCACACGACGGTCCACCGGACGACGGCCGAGGCGTTCGATCCCGACACCCTCCCGGGGAACGGCGAGGGCGGGTTCGACCTCGTGCTCGCCTGCAACGTCCTGAGCGAACTCGAGGACCCCCGGGCGGTCACGGAATCGTACCTCGAGGCGCTCGCGCCGGACGGCACGCTACTGGCGATGGCGCCGGCGGACAGGAACACGAGCGTCCAGCTCCGGGAGATCGAACGCGACCTCGAAGGAACGCGGATCGACGCGGGACCGAGCGACGCGGACGAAGCGAACGGAACCGCGGACGCGCCGCAGAGCGAGGTCACCGTCTACGGACCGACCGTCCGACTCTGGCCCGGCGAGACGCCGTCGGATCGCGGCTGGTCGTTCGACGTGCGTCCGGACCTCGCCGTGCCCGCGTTCCAGCGGCGACTCGACGAGGCGACGCCCGAGCACGACGAAGAGCGTTCCCCCGGCGAGTTCGTCAACGTCGACGTCCAGTTCTCCCACTCGCTGTTGCGGCTCGACGGCCGCCGCCGGATCGACGTCGACCTCGAGACGAGCGAGCGGGCGAAGATGGCCGAGATGGAGCGCCACGTCACGAACCGGATCGACCTCGCCGCGGCGAAACTCAGCCGATCGCTGTCGGAGACCGGCGACGACGGCGGCGACCGACCGGGATCCGGCAACTCGAACCCGCTGTTCAAGATCAGCGACGGCAGCGAGACCGTCGACCACTACGCCGTCCTCACCCGGGAGACGTCGCTCAATCGGGCGCTGCTCGAGGCCGACTACGGCGACGTGCTCTCCTTCGAGCAGGCTCTCGTTCTCTGGAACGACGACGAGGAGGCGTACAATCTGGTCGTCGACGAGGAGACGATCGTCGACCGGGTCAGCTGAGTCACTACCCGACCCGTCCGGCATTCCGGTGCGTTTTTCGCGCCCCCGTCCGACGACGTCGGTATGAGCGACGACCGCGAGATCCTGCTGACGAACGACGACGGGATCGACAGCACCGGCATTCGGGCGCTACACGACGCCCTCTCCGAGCGCGCGAACGTGACCGTCGTCGCGCCGGCGGACGACCAGAGCGCCTGCGGTCGGTCGATCTCCCACGAGGTCGACGTCCGGGAGCACGAACTGGGCTACGCCGTCGACGGGACGCCTGCCGACTGCGTCGTCGCGGGGCTGGCGGAACTCGGCCCCGAACCGGACATGGTCGTCGCGGGTTGTAACAAGGGCGCGAACCTCGGCGAGTACGTCCTCGGGCGCTCGGGGACGATTAGCGCGGCCGTCGAGGCCGCGTTCTTCGACGTCCCGGCCATCGCGACGTCGCTGTACGTCCCCGTCGACGACACGCCGTTCGACGAGATCGAGCTCACCCAGACGGACTTCGAGGAGGCGACCCGCGTGACGTCCTACCTCGTCGAGCACGCCCTCGAGACGGAACTCTTCGAGCACGCCGCGTACCTGAACGTCAACGTGCCGCTCCCCGACGCCGATCCGGCACCGATCGAGATCACCGAGCCCTCGAAGCGCTACGAGATGGGTGCCAGACGCGACGGCGACGTCATCCACCTCACGGACCGCGTCTGGGAGTCGATGGACCCCGAGACGATACCGGATCCCGACGGAACGGATCGTCGCGCCGTCGCGGAGGGTCGGATCAGTATCTCCCCGCTGACCGCGCCTCACACGACGAACCACCACGAGATCCTCGAAGCGCTCGCGGAGACCTACCTCGAGACCGTCGTCGCGGCCGACCACTGACACCTCGATCGACCCCGCCCGGCGTCCCGGAACAGGGAAGATTTGTACGTCGCCGCTCAACCGTGGCGTGTGACGAGCGTCGAAATCGAGTACTGCGTTCCGTGCGGGTTCCTCTCCCGCGCCGAGGACGTCCAGCACGCACTGTTGACGACGTTCCGGGAGGACCTCGAGGCAGTTACGCTCCGGACCGGCGACGACGGGGTCTTCCTGGTTCGCGTCGACGACACGGTCGTGTTCGACAAGAGCGAGGACTCTTACGACGTCGACGAGCTCGTTCGCGAGGTTCGTGCGTACGTGTGACGCGGTTGAATCCGCACTGACTCGTGATGGAGATAACCAACTTGCGGCTCGCAAGGCTGCCGCTATTCCACGGCGGCGGTGTGAACACAAACCGAACTCGACAGCAGACCAAGTATATAACGGGTTGAACATAAGAGCAAGGTAGGTGGGCGTTCAAGCAGCGGTAGTCTCAACGAGGGTGACCAACATATGGTATTCAGTACACTCTGGACGCGTCTCTCGTCTCTCTGGTCCGGCGATTCTGCCGACAACGAGACGAGAGCGGAGTCTACGACGGAAGCGCGGGAGGAATCGATCGAAGAAAATAACGACGAAACGCTGAGCTACGCGGAAGAGATCGAGTACGGCACCGACGAACGGAAGCTCCCGGACGACGACAAGATTCTCCGACTGCTCGTCAAACGCGGCGGACGGGTCGACGAGTCGACCGTTCTCGACGAAACCGGCTGGTCGGAGGACTACCTGGCCGGCGTCATCGACCGCATGGAAGACGAAGACCAGGTCAGCGCGATCACCGTCGGCCGGAAACGCGTGATTTGCCGTCGCGGCTTCGAACCCAAGGGATACCGCTCGCACCTGAACGAGTGAGCCTCGAGCAGCGGTCGTGTTCTACGTCTCCTCCCGGAAGAGAGCCCGCCGACTGCGACCGAATCGTACGATATCGACGGCGAACGGTAACGTTGCGATTAGGTGAAACCTTCGGGCGCGGATGCGACGGCGTATGAAAGCCACGCTCGTATTTATCGGTGATCTACTGGTGAGGCGTACCCGGACTCGCACCGGTGTTTTTCGTCATCGCGATCGTTGCCAGTACCCTCGGCACGACGTGTCGCCGGACTCACCACGTCGATCGCCGAATGGATCGTGCTGGCGTTTCTCGTCCTCGGGGTCGTCTCGCTCCTCTTTTAGACTCGCGACGAGGGCAGTTCGTACCGAGTCGAATCGACTCACTCGAGTCAGCTTTTGCGGAGCGCTCGAACCCGTGATACGGCTCTGCCAGCTACTCGTAGCGGATTCGTCGCTACCGAGTCGGTCGGCTCGCTCGAGTCCTCGATCGAAGCACCGATCCGCCAGTCGAGGGGACGGATCTGCAACTCGAGGGGGTAACCGATATCGGTTACGAATACACGACAACACCTAACACGACAGGCAGTGAATATACTGGACGTACATTACAATGACCGAGATCGGCGGATTTCAGAACAACGTTGCACGGATCGACCTCAATGAGGGGGAGGTGAACCACGACCCGATCGACGAGGAGGACGCGAAGAAGTATATCGGCGCGCGCGGACTCGGGGTGAAGTACGTCTTCGAGCAGGGGCCGGACGTCGACCCGCTCGGGCCGGACAACCTGCTGGCGTTCGTGAACGGCCCGCTGTCGGGGACGCAGGTGACGATGAGCGGTCGGATCGCCGTCTGTACGAAGTCGCCGCTGACCGGTACCGTCACCGACAGTCACCACGGCGGCTGGTCCGGTGCCCGGCTGAAGTGGGCCGGCTTCGACGGCCTGCTGTTCGAAGGCGAGGCCGACGAACCGGTCTACGCCGTCGTCGAGGACGGCGAGGTCGAACTTCGGGACGCCTCACACCTCTGGGGGAAGGGCGTCCACGAAACGCGGGACACGCTCGAAGAGGAAGTCGACGGCTCTTACGGCAAGAATCTGAGCCTCATGGCGATCGGCCCCGGCGGCGAGAACGGGGTCCGCTACGCCTGCATCATGAACGAGGACGACCGGGCCTCCGGCCGCGGCGGCACCGGTTGCGTCATGGGCTCGAAGAACCTCAAAGCGATCGTCGTCAAGTCGAACACGAAGATGCCCCAGCCTGCCGACCCGGAAACGTTCAAGGAGGGCCACCAGCAGGCGATGAAGGCGATCACGGAGTCCGACGTCACGGCGCCCAACGAGGGCGGCCTCTCGATGTACGGGACGAACGTCCTGATGAACATCACCGAGGAGATGTCCGGGCTGCCGACGCGCAACGGAAAGTACACCTCGACGGGTGACGCCGTCGAGGACGGCTGGGCCGACGACGAGTTCGACGCCGAGAAGGTGAGCGGCGAGAACGTCCGGGAGAACATCCTCGTCGACGAGCCGACGTGTCACTCCTGTCCGGTCGCCTGCAAGAAGGAAGTCGAGGTCCAGGCGATGCACAAGGGCGAGGAGATGAACGTCCGGATGGAGTCCTACGAGTACGAGTCCGCCTTCGCGCTCGGCCCGAACTCCGGCCACACCGAGCGCGACGACATCGCGCTGATGATCGACCGCTGTAACGACATGGGCGTCGACACCATCGAGGTCGGCAATATGATGGCGATGGCCATGGAGATGACGGAGGAGGGTAAACTCGAGGACGTCGGCGAGTTGGACTGGGGCGACTCCGAGACGATGGTCGACATGATCGAGCGCATCGCCCGCCGCGAGGACGACCTCGCAGACCTCCTCGCGGAGGGTGCAGCACGGGTCGCCGAGGCCCGCGGCGCCGAAGACAACTCCCTGGCCGTGAAGGGACAGACCATCCCGGCCTACGACCCGCGCTGCATGAAGGGGATGGGAATCGGCTACGCCACGTCGAACCGCGGGGCCTGTCACCTGCGGGGCTATACCCCCGCCGCGGAGATTCTCGGCATCCCGGAGAAGGTCGACCCCTACGAGTACGAGGGCAAGGGCGAACTCACCGCGGAGTTCCAGGACCTTCACGCCATCTCCGACAGCTTCGACATCTGCAAGTTCAACGCCTTCGCCGAGGGGATCGAGGAGTACGTCTCCCAGTACAACGGGATGACCGGCTTCGACGTCACCGAGGACGAACTCATGGAGACCGGCGAGCGCATCTACAACTTGGAGCGCTACTACAACAACCTCGCGGGCTTCGACGGCGCGGACGACTCGCTGCCCGCGCGCTTCCTCGAGGACGGCATCCGCGGCCAGGGCGCCAGCGAGGGCGAGTACTGCGAACTCGAGGAGATGAAAGACGAGTACTACGACCACCGCGGCTGGGTCGACGGCGTCGTTCCCGACGAGAAACTCGCAGACCTCGAGATCGAAATCGGTCCCGGAACCGGCGTCAGCACCGGCGACGGCGGCGCCGCAGCTCCGAGCGACGACTGACCGCGTCGATCTTTTCGCGGGTCGCCGACCGGATGCCGATCGTCGCGGACCAGATCAGGAGCGCTGACCGATGAGCGAGAGCGACATTCCACGGCTGGCGCTGCTCGACGACCTCGCCGAGCGCGTTCTCGAGCACGCGGCGAACGAACTCGAACCCGAGCGCACGACGCTCGAGGTGACCGGGTACGCCGACGGCGACTACCGAATTCGCGCCTACGAGACGGTGTCGATCCGGACCGATCCGGACCGCGGCGAGCTCTGGGAACGGATCGAGATTCGATACAACCGCCACCGGGAGTGGATCCAGCGCTACCAGTACGCCGAGTCCGAGCGCGGACGGTTCGACGAGACCGTCACCGACCTCGAGTCGTATCCCGATCCGGTGGCGCTGGCCGAGTACGACGACGAGTGACGGTCCCGGCGAGCTATTTCGGCGAGAATCGACGTCTCGATCGGTCGTGGACCGCCGGCCGCCCGCCTGACGTGTCCCGCACTCGGACGGCTGACCGGAAGACATATACCGTTCCTGGCTGGATTCGCGGGCAATGTATCACGACGCGTTACGCACGTCCCCATCGCGACCGATGAGCGGCTCCTCCGGAGACGGAACCGATCGTCACGAACTGTTCAACAGCGCGACCGGCGACGAGCGTGGTCGGTGATCTCGCCCATGGGAAACTTCATCGTCGACCTGACCAGCGGCGTCCGGAAGCGGTTCGAAACCGTCGAACGGCTCGAGGCGGGCTGGCTCAGGTGTAGCCGTCCGCGGACGGAGACGAAACCTCACCACGCCGGCGACAGAACGACGAAGTACTACCGACTGGCGGACGTCGAGTCGGTGCGACCCCGTCAGTAGCCTCGCGACTCGTTCGTCGATCTTCTTCCGAGCGCTTCGTTCTCCCGCCGGCACCGGTGACTCGTCTCGAAACGGCAGGTTGGGAGGAGATCGGACTGCGAATCGGGCTCGGCGTCCGCTTCTTCGCCGTCCTGCTCGGCGTCTGGCAGCCGTTCAGCGGGATCGACGAGGACCCGAGTTGAACGCGGGTGGTGGGCGCGAATCGAAAGAACAGACGGAACTTTCCTCGTTGGCGCCGTTCGTTGCTCCAGTATGGATACGAGTCGTGCCGCCGCGCGGGAACGCGACGCGGCGGATCCGATCGAGCCGTTCGCCGACCGCTTCGACGTCCCGGGACTGTACATGGACGGGAACTCGCTGGGTCCGATTTCGGAGGGCGCGGAGCGGACGCTCGAGCGAGTCCGCGAGGAGTGGCGCGAGCGGGCCATCGGCGGCTGGACCGACGGCGATCCGCCCTGGTTCGAGTACGCGGAGACGCTCGGCGACCGCCTCGCCCCGCTCGTCGGGGCCGAGGGCTCCGAAGTCAGCGTCGCCAACTCGACGACGGTCAACATCCACGCGCTGATCGACACCTTCCTCGAGGACGGGACGGTCGTCGTCAACGAACTCGACTTCCCCACCGACCACTACGCGATCCGGGCGCAGTTGCGACGGCGGGGCCTCGATCCCGACGATCACCTGGTCGTCGTCGAGTCTCGCGACGGTCGCACGATCGAGGAAGACGACGTGGTCGACGCGCTTTCCGACGACGTCGACGTGCTGTTCATGCCCTCGGTGCTCTACCGGTCGGGACAGTTGCTCGACCTCGAGCGACTGACGAGCGCGGCCCACGACCACGGCGCGCTCGCGGGGTTCGACCTCGCCCACTCCGTCGGCGTCGTCGACCACGCGCTCGAGTCGGTCGGCGTCGACTTCGCCGTCTGGTGTCACTACAAGTACTGTAACGCCGGGCCGGGTGCGCCCGCGGGACTGTACGTCGACGAACGCCACTTCGACCGGCGGCCGGCGCTGCCGGGCTGGTGGGGCCACGAGAAGGAGACGCAGTTCGAGCTTCGTTCCACGTACACCCCGGCGCCGGACGCCGGCGCCTACCAGATCGGAACCCCGCCGGTGCTCGCGATGGCGCCGCTCGAGGGCGCCCTCGAGACGATCGAGGCCGCGGGGATCGAGTCCATCCGCGAGAAGTCCCTCGAGCTAACCGAGTACCTCGTCGCGCTCGCCGACGAGCGACTGCCGGAGTGTACCGTCGGGACGCCGCGGGAGCCGGATCGGCGGGGCGGCCACGTCGCGCTCGAGCACCCGGAGGCCTACGGGGTGAGCCGCGCGCTGAAGGAGCGCGATGTTGTGGTAGACTTCCGGGCGCCGAACGCGATCCGGGTCTGTCCGTCCCCGCTGTACACGAGCTTCGAAGACGTTTATCGAGTCGTTGAGGAGTTTGTGGGGGTTCTCGAGGAACGAGCGTACGAGGGGATCGAACCGGAAGACGCCGACGTCACCTGATGGCGCGGTACCTCGTCGTCGGCGTTCCGGCCGTCGAGACGACGGTATCGAATCCGCGCGGCGGATGTCGTCCGTTCGGCGTCGACGCCCGTCCAGGGGAGCGACGCGACGGATCCCGCGACGCTCGCGGCGGTCGCGACCGCACGCGGATGTACCTTGATCAGCCTCCGAGGAGTACCACCACGCATGTCCGAGACCGTTCACTCCGACGTGGCGATAATCGGCGGCGGAGTCGCCGGACGAGCGGCGGGGATCTTCGCGGCCCGACACGGATTCGATACCGTCGTCCTCTCCGCCGGCAGTCCGCTCCTTCGACGCAACGCCCACCTGGAAAACTACCCCGGGTTCCCGGCCGGGGTGAATTCCCGACTGCTTCTCGACATGATGCGGGATCAGGCGGAGCGATCCGGATGTACGTTCCACGAGGCGGACGTCACCCGGATCGAACCGATCGACGACGGATTTTCGATCGAGACGGCGTCCGGCGACGACCGCTCGGCGGCGTACGTGATCGCGGCCACGAAGAACGCGACCGACTACCTGAGCGGCATCGAGGGCGTCGAGATCATCGAGCAGGGGAACGGATTCGTCGAAACCGACGAACGGGGCCGAACGGGCGTCGACGGGCTCTACGCGGCGGGACGCCTCGCGGCGAAGCCGCACCAGACGATCGTCGCCGCCGGTCACGGCGCCGAGGTCGCCGTGACGCTGCTCGAGGACCACGGCGGGGGCTTCTTCCACGACTGGGTCGCCCCGGAGGGCTACTTCACCGAGCGCGGGATCAACGTCCCGCCCGGAGTCGAAGAGATCGACGAGGAGGAACGACGACGACGGGAGCGAGAGTCGATGGAGGTCACGCGGGAGTACTTCGCGGACCCGCACCCGGACGAACCGGAACAACACCCGAACGTCCGGTGACCGACAGTCGAAGCCGGCGGCCGTTCGCGCTACCTACATCCGTCCGTTCAGAAAAACGGGGGCAGACGCTACTCCGCGTTCGGACGTCTGCCGAGCGCTTTCCGCGAGAGGGCAGTCGCCAGTCTGAACGTAGCGAATTCGGTCGGCCCGAGGCCCGTTTTGCGGTATAGAACCGTACTACGGCAGAAATTCGAGTGGACTGGAGTGAACGGAACGAACGGGAGTGAAAGGACTTGTCGGATTTGAACCCGAAGGAAGACGATCATTCGCTTCGCTCTCTCGTGATCAAGCGGACCCTTCGGGTTCGCGTACCTCGCGGGATCTTCGATCCCGCTCAGTGACGAAAGACGTTACGCGTCTTTCGAACCGCGACTTCCAGGGCTACGAATCCCTCCTTCGACGACGATTCGCGCTGCTCACGAATTTGTGAGCCGCGCAAGAATCATGGACTCGCCGGGGTGGCACCCCCGCGCCGGGTGCGGAATACGAGGGTTCGTTCACTTTCTGAACGGACTCAGTAGCGGTTTCGGCGATACGATTCGTGTGCGGTCGGAACGTGGCGTATTCGGTCATCATGCGTCGGAGATAAACTGGCGTCGGAGCTGCATTTTCTCGCGCTCTGTGCGTCGGTCGTAGTGCTGGTCGAGGACGTCACCGGAGACGTTCATCCGGTCCGTGACGATCTCCTCCGGCGTCCCGTCGCGGAGGTGGCTGGTAATCGAACCACGGCGAAGACCGTGGGGAGACCTCGAACTCGGACACTGGCTCGCCTGATCGTGGAGCATCGCCTCACAGTTCTCTCGCTCGCGATTGTGCGGACACTCGCTATGGAGACACGGCCGCGTCGTCTTGTAGATCGCCCGCCGGATCGCCGTCGAAGAAAGCCGGCCCTGGGAACTGGTTATCAACGGGTGTCGACCGTACTTGTCGGTGACGTCGTGGCGGTGCGTATCGATGTAGTCCTGAATGACTTGGCAGAACTCTTCACCGACGGCGATCGACCGCCCGGCAGCGGTGCCGTTTTTCAGCGGCGTGTCGGTCTCTGGTCGGTGGGCGAGATCCAGGCACTGTTCGTCGGCGTCGAAGTCGCCGCGATCGAACGCGCGGAGGCTCCCGAGTCGAATTCCGGTGTGCCAGAGGATCGCAACGATCACGTGCTCGCGAGAGGCGTACGCGAACCGGTTGAGATAGTCGAGTAACTCGGTTGCGCGTTCTTCGTCGAGTTTCTCGTCTTTCGATTCCTCGTCGGCGCCGACCTCGGGGAGTAACACGCGTTCGCGCATTCCCGACTCGACGGCGTCGATCGACGCGCAGAACTCGAGGAACACGCGAAGCGTTGCCAGTTGGCCGCGAAGCGTGACCTTCGCAATACCCTCATCTCGGCGCGCGGTTCGAAACCGGTGCAGATCTCGACCCGAGAGATCGTTCAGATTCTCGACGCCGGTTTCCTGGCACCAGTCGACGAACGAGTTCAGCCGGTAACGGTGATTCTGGAGACTCTTGTCCGAAAGTTCCGGCTCGCGGTGATTTATGTAGAGGTTCACCGCTTCCGCGGGAGTGATCGGCTCGAGGTCCTGGCTCATCGTTCACCTGCAGCCTCGAGATCTCGATCGCGAACCCGTCCGTACTCGGCGGTGACCGCCGATGCACAGGCGTCGCAGACGTATCCCTCCGGGGTGATTTTCCTGGCGGGGCCGTCACACGTCGGCACGTCGCAGCTACCGACGAGGGTGAAACTCTCGCTTTCAGTACAGTATCCAGTACGTTTACCGTGGTTGCGTGTCTCGCTTGTCATGGTCTCAGTAGTCTTGGGACCGCGGACGAACCGCACGCGCCGTAGTGTAGGAGCTGGGGCGCGTGCGGCTGCTGTCCGTCGGCGTAATATACCCTCTCGAGTCAGCCGTCTTAATGGTCAGAGCATCGGTACCGATGTTTCCGAAACTCAGAATATCGTGAATAACACGTCCGTAGACCGGTCTCGGCGGGACTCCGCCGTTTCCGATGTTTCCGAACCCGGCTTCCGAACCTCTCGTGGGCCGTGGGCACCGGGCCGATCGATGCGCTCGAGCGGGGTCTTTATTCCCCGCGGGATCATTTGCTGTCATGCTTCCGTACCTTAGATACGGGAGCCAGGCGGGCCGGTGCCCCTAACACCGGGTCCGCGTGTTTTCTCGAGGACCCGACCGGGTACCGGCGGGTCCGTCTGGCTTCCGTTGCGCTCACCGAGGAACGGCGGGTACTTCAATCTAGTGCATCAAACAATGCACTATAGAGATGTGAACGATGCTGATACGCTACGGTATCACGACAGCTATCACGGTGCTGTGTGTCTTGCTACTCGAATGCGACGGCCACGGGTGGACTGGATGACGCGAGCTGACGATGCAATCCTCGAGTTCTTACTGAACGAAGGAAACGAACCACTTGTGGCGAACCCGACCACCGTCGAGGCAAACATTGACTACAAGATCTCTCATGTTCGGCGTCGGCTTCGAGCACTCCAAGAGGGAAACCTCGTAGAATACTACGATGAAGATCGTGGACTTTACCAAATCACTGACCATGGCCAAGCATATCTCTTAGGCGAGTTAAATTCTGAAGATCTGCAGCTGTAGACTCCCTAATCTTGTAGTTAGAGCGCGAAAACGAGTGATTGAAAGACTATTCAGTTACGGCTCGTCGAATTCGAAGCTCTCGGTAGCCACGACCGTACTTGAACCACCATCGATGGATGCGGTCGCAGTAATAGTGCCTTCAGCGTCGGTCACATCAGTGCTATCCGTGATTTCGGAATGTTCCGCATCATCAGTTAGAGCGGCCCAATCAACTCTTTCTGAGCTTCCAACGGAGCTAATCGTTTCTTTCACCGTTATCTGATCAGATTCAGTTCCCGACTCCATGACCGTATATTCAATAGTTACGTCAATCTCATCAGAATTACCTTGAGAAGTCCACGTTGATTGAATGTCGCGTTCGTTACTGTCGACATCAAGATTAACGCCTGCCTGTGCTTCTTCGTTAAGACTACCACCCATATCCAGGACGAACGCAGCGATCACAGCTGCGAGAATCACAGTGATGGCCACCATAAGGATGACGCCAATCACTGGCGATACAGCACGTTCCTCCTCGTTTCCGAGGAGCTTCTTTCCGAGTTTGTCGAACATTGTTGTTTTCCGCACCGATGAACGGTCGCAAGGATTATCGTCTCGAGTCTGGACCCGTGACATGCGTATGTGGGGATTGGGGTCAGCCAACCCACAGCGCCCTTCCATCCTTCCGCCGTTTGGTGCTATTAGTTACGACGAAACTGCTTGCATATATATTTATAGTATCGTGAATATCAAAACATCCTATAAGACTTTCAGAACTGATAATCAGTGAGTGATAGAAGGTCTACAGCACCGTCTTGAAGTCGACCCCTGCTTGCGATTATCCGGAATAGGTTCGGAAAGCAACCAATATATTGCTGGAATTACACGACTCGAGCATGACCGATTTCGTAACCGACCGCGCACTCGCGCGCACCTACGACGGCGGGGCCTACCCTGACGCCTGGGAAGCGGTCGAGCAGTACCGCCGGGCCACCAGGTACGCCTCGAAACACGACACGAAATCCAGCGCGACCGCGAGCGCCCTAGACCTTCCGCGATCTCGACTTCGGACCTGGATCGACGACGGCGGCGCACCCGACTCGGTCCGAGCGATCGAAGCCGCCCATGCCCACGGCTGGCTCGACGTCAATTACGACGACCCGGAGTTCACCGGCCTGAACGCGCTCGTCGCGAACGTCTTCTCGGGCGGATCGATCGCAGAGGAGAACTACCGAGCGTTGTTTACGCTCAATCACCATGGTGAGGATTCGCACGTCTTCGACGCCCTCGAACTCGCGAACGTCGACTACGAGATCGACGACGATCGCGACGGCCGGGCCGACGAAGTTCGACCGACCGAGGACGGGATCGTTCTGGGGCGCGTGCTCGCCGTGCTCGGTGCGCCAGTCGGGCCCAAAGCCCAACAGCGACTCGAACTCCCGTCGTACCTCGAGGACGCACCGGCCGACGTTCGGGAGACGTTCGTGTACGCCTATCTCGAGAATAGGGCCGTCGAACACGAAGGGAGAGACACGCTCACGATTCGAGAGGACCGGAACCGAACCTATCTCTCCAACCTGGCTGAGCTGATTTCTGACGTCGCCGGTGGAGGGGTCGAACTCCGCGAAAAGTACATCGTCATTTCAGCGGATGCGGCACGGTCGCTCGGGGTCGTGACGTGAAACTCCTGCGTCTGTTTATTTGATTTAGATTCGGTAGTCGTGTTACGTACAGGAGACAGACTTAGCGAGTGTTCGCTTGTCAGTTACTGACAGACATACTACCAAATCCCTTATATTATTGACACCCCCTTATCTAAAGTACAGCGCCCGAAATTACATAGTGTGCGTCTGCTCTAATACGCAGTGGACGTTCTGACGACGGCGTGCCGTCGTCCATTCCCGTGAGTTCTCACGTGGTTCGCATACCCAGTCCAAACGTGTGCTGCAACAAGCGAACCACGAAAATGGGAAACCCACGACAGGCTGACGAGACGAACGACCTGCTAACTATCTGTGCCACTCAGCACTGTCGTCCTATCCTCTCGTATTTCCGGAATTCATCGGAAGACACTGTACAACTCACCGATCTCATTGACCATCTCGAAAAAGAGGCACATGGAGACAGAGAACAAGTATCTGGACAGTTGTACCACTCAGTGCTCCCTCGATTGGCAGAGGTCGGATATCTTGAGTACGACAAGAGAAGCGACATAGTACGGTATCATGGTCATTCTGAATTAGAAGCACTAGCAGTTGCTATTGCAAACCGATAACTCGTTTTCAGTCTGAATGGAAGTGAATGTGCCGTTCAGTTCGCAGGTCTACATAGCAGCTGATTCGAACAAGATTCCCTTCTTAGAAATGAGTATCTGTAAATTTCGGAAATAACTCACTCACACGTCGATTAGGTCGACGAGCTCGAGCGCCCATTCGCCTTCGTCGACGTGCCGAATGTGGACGTGGTGATCACCCTCGAGCGTTCCATCCTCGTCAAGCAGTCCTTCGATGCGGATATCGTCCTTCGGGAGCGTGACGCCGACCGAATCCTGGTCCAACTGGCGTAACTTGTTCAGTGCCATACACGGCGGGCAACCCCACTTCCCATAAAACTTGGTGACTATCTCCTTTCCCTATGGTTCCCGGTGGTTTTCCTGACACTTTCGTCGCGGCGGAAAGCAGGCAGCGGGGATGGCACTCAGCCTACCAGCGAAATACGTTCCCGATTCAGTACGTCGGGAAGACGGTATCGACCTTACAGACAGCCTGCTCGCTCCGCTGTTCGTCCTGGCGTCGTTCTCGATCGGCGCGGTCGGCACGCTCGAGTTCAGCGCTCCGCTGAACGTCTCGCTTAACGACGCGCTCTATGCCGCCCACGGGACGGAGATCACGTACGCCTTCATCATCTCGATCGGGGTGCTGATCACGGCGTGGCTCACGAACGAGAGTACGCCGGAGGAATGGACCGACGTTGAGACAGTCGTTGTGCTTCTGGCCGTGCTGCTGAACGTGCTCGGCGCGCTCGTACCGGCCGTTCAGATCACTATGGAGTCCATGTGGTACCTCGGCTGGTTCTCGGTCATCCTGAACGCGGCGGCGTTCTACGTTATCGCTTACAAGTAAAACTCACCGGAGAGACATCAACAATGCAATTTTCGAAAATCACGACGGCGGCAGTTGCACTGGCACTACTGACGCTCGCGGTCGGCGGCTTCGCAGCGATCGGCGCGGCCGAAGAGACCGACGGGACCGAATGGGAAGAAATCGGTAACAGTACAGTCGAGACGACGAACGAGACCGAATACGTCGAGTTGGATCTGGAGTTCGCCGAGGAGTTCACGAACACCGGAAACGAGACGGTGGAGCTCACGATCTACGACGAGACAGAATACAACGATTCGGAGATCGACGAGACTCCCGTGCTCGAGGACACCGTGATCGGATCGCCGAACGAGACCGTCACGAACGAGTACAGCGTCGGGACGACGACCGACGACGAGCTGGACCCGGAGACCGAATACCGCGCCATCATCGAGGTCGAACACGATGCGAACCACATCGTGAGCGGGTTCGTCGCGGCTGACGACGAGTCGATCGGTGGCGCCCAGTTCGGAACCGAGACGATGGACGCTTCGCCTGGCTTCGGCGTCGCGGTGGCGATCGCGGCGATCGCGTCGGCCGGGGCGCTCGCTGCACGGAGGGGTAGCTGATGTCGGCTTCGGATGACAGTAGCAGCCCACAGCCCAAAGCCCACGAGGTCGAACCTGGATGCACGCTGTCGCGGCGGCAGATTCTTCAATCGACGGCAGTTGCAGCCGGGGCTTCAGCAGCGGGGGTAACGCTCGGCTCCGAAAGGGCACTGGGTGACAACTTCAGTTTCGAGGGCACCTGTGACTCGAAACTTCGATTTGCGTTTCCGGTTTCGTGCGGGTTCGCCGATCCAGATTCGGAGATCGACGAAGAGGGGACAGTAGAGGAGATCGAGCACGACCTGCACGTCTCGGGCCAATCCCTTCACGACAGCCTGCTCCGCGAGATCACGGCGAAGGAGAACGACCTCGAGGACACGGAGACGCTCGCCAGCCTCGACGCTCGAAACGCGATCGCGAACGCGTACGAGGACGGAAAGACGGCGACGGAAGCCGACGCCGACGCGAAGGCCGCCATTCTCGAGTACTTCGCCCACCAACAGAATCAGACGCTCCAGATGGCGAACGCCCACATGGCGGAGTTGGCGTACCTCGCCGGGACAGCCAACGACTACGCGGACATCCCCGAGGAGTTCTTTCACATCGGGCTTCCAGACGACGCCGAGATGGCCGGCAGCTATCAGGGATCGCGCTTGACGGGAGATACCCACGCGTCTACCGTCGAACTCGTCGACGGAACCCAGGAGGAAGTCGTCGCGGCGACGATGATCCTCAACACCGACTACGACAGCGAGGACTACCTCATGGAGTTCGAACCGTTCGGCGACTGGCAGGGAGCAGACGTCGCGAACGAGTTCGTTACGTACTCCAGCTACGACGGCGGGAGCATGGACATCTATTGGAGCGGTAACTTCATGGTCCAAAACACCACGTCCGGCCTCGAGAGCCAGTACGTGTACGATTACCGCCCCGTCGTGGAAGTTTTCGAGCGGTTCGAGCAGCAGGCGCAGACAGTTCGCGACGCCTACCCGGACGGGCTCGCCGACGACCTGTACGCCGCGATGGACGCGGGAGATCTCGACCCGAACGACGTCCGCGGCGCCGAGGGGATGGTCCGGCACCTTTCCGGCGACGCCGAGGACTCCGGGCAGGAGTTGACCCTCGCACTCCGGCACCTGCTCGACCTCGAGGGCCCTGACGATCTGCAATCCCGCATGGAGATCGAGTTCACCGGAGCCAACGACGTCGAACGAACCGAGGAACCGGACGGAACGATCACGTATGAACCCGTCGAAGTCGACGGAAGTACGTACGAGGGCGTAATGTTCGCCCGATCTCCGCCCGGCGGGATAATCGAGGCGGATACGACCTACGTCACGTTCGACGATCGCGTTTCCGTCCTTGACGAATCGACGTACGAGGCGGGCGGAGAGAACGAGGGAATCGACGAACTCCCCGGAAACCCGTCCATCGTCGTCGGCGGTGGCGAGGAGGTTCGGCTGCTCGAGGGCGAGTTCACCGTCACGACGCTGTGGGACGCTGACGGAAACGAAGTCGATTCGATCGACATGAGCGGACCGGAGTACGAATCGTACGACGCCGACGCGTTCATCCAGGCGCTTGAGGAGTCTGACGAACGCCGTGGCGAAATCACTGATGACGAAGACGAAGATGATGACGATGACGACGGTGACGACGAGGAGGAGGATGGTTGGGGACTCCCGACCTTCGGTGGCGATGGCTTCGGAGGCGACACATTCGCCGGAGTCGCGATCATCGGCGTTGTGGTTCTTGCGGTCGTCGGCGCGGTGACCGACCTACTCCCCTGGACCTAACCAACATGAAACGCATTTTTATTTTTGCCACGGTAGCAGCCCTGCTTTTAGCGATGGGCATGGGCGCCGGCCCGGTCGCGGCGCAGGAGAACGCGACCGACAAGGCCGCCGACCCGCTCGAGGAGGAAGCGAACGAGACGGTCGCCGAGACGCGCGACGACTACGAGCAGGAGATCGACAGCGAGACGAGAATCACGGACTGGGAGTACGCGCCGGGAATGTTCACGATCACGATCGAAGCCGACGAGGAAACGGAGGTTTCGATGACCGAAGCGAGCGACTGGGAGGAAGGTACCGGCTCGTTCAACTACGACGAGGTAGAGTTGGACGAGGGAGAGAATACGGTCACGTTCGCGGTCACCGATACGCAGGGCGCCGGCGTCGCGATCGCGACGAGGCGATCACTCCAACAGGGCACAGGTGCGCGTGTGAGTTCCGGACAGGTTGAGCAAAACCCGTTCCGTCACTTCGGCGGTGAATCCGGTCTGTTCTCCGGAGTTATCATGACCGTCGGGACGGCCGGAATCGGCGCGTGGTACGTCGTCCAAAGCGAAGAATCAGGAGTGATCGAAGCATGAGCGACGAGACGAGCGCCACGTTCGGCGGCTGGTCCGACCGGATCACCTACGTCGCGGCCGAGGGCCAACTGGTCGTTCTCGGCGTTCTCGTCTCTCTCGGCGCGGCGTTGGTCTGGCTTCGGCCGTCCGTGCCTGGCATTCCACCGATCGTCTTCGGCTGGTTCGCCGCCGCTCTGCTCCTGGGGCCGCCGCTGCTCGGTCTGTTCGTGACCGGGGCTCGAGCGCTCCGGCAGCGGAACATGGTGACCGTGCACCACATCAACGGCGTCGAGGACGTTCGAGAGAAGCTCTACGTTGAACCCGGTGTCTGGGAAAACAAGACCGTCGAAGGCCCAAGCCCATACCGATGCAACGACGAGGAGGCGTTCGAGGTTCGAGAGTTCGACTGGCATCCGGATCAGGGAGAGAACGGGACGCTCATCGTCACCGGCTGCTACTTCTCGCAGCTCGCGGACTCGAAGCTCGTCACGGTCAAGACGATGCTCGAGGACATCCACGGCGAGCTGATCGAAACGGCGATCGCCTACAACAAGCTCCGCGCCAGGATCTCGAAGATGGGCGTCGAGATCGAACGCGATTCGATCAACGCGCAGGCGGAGGCCGACGAACGCGGTCTCATGACGCAGCGAACCAGCGTGAAGGAACGCTTCGAGGCAGCTGAGACGGACGCGAACGAGTTCTCGACCGACGAGATCAGCGACTTGGGCAACTACGAACACGATTACGATCCGGTCGAGAATCCGGGTGGCAGCGATGCCGACGTGACGATGGAGCCGATGCAAACCGACGGAGGAACCGAGCGATGATCGACGTCGCGACGGTCTTCGCGGTGGGCATGGGCGCGAGTCTGTTCATGAACGTCGTTCTGCTCGTCGTCGTCGATTCGTTCCGGCGGGACCGGGACGGCGGCCGCGATCGCCGCGATGGACATGGGCGCCATACAGAGACCGACGGCGGAACCGAGCTCGAGGAAGCGACCGACGAAGACGTTCGAGAAAACTATGAGTGACCAACAGGCTGACCAGCAGGCGCTATTCACGGCGGCACAGGCGCGCGAACACCAGGAGGGATACAGCGACCGGGATAACCGGGAGATCGCCGACCACGGTGCAATCGTTCGCGACGAGAAGGTCTCGCGAGCGATGGCCGTGCGGGAGATCCACTACGATCCTCGCGAGGCCGAGCGGCCCGACAAGATGCCAGGAATGGCGAAGGATCTGCGAAAGAACGAACAGATTCGAATGATGGAAGGAACCGAAACCTTCCGGAAAGCGATGGAGAACAGCGATATGCCGACTATCAAGCACATGGTTGGAGACACGTCACAGCGAGCGGACGTCTCAGGACTGAAAGCAATCGGGAAAGTTGACGAACTGATTAACGGCCCGGCACCGGTGATCGTCGTTCTGGGCGAGATGGGTGCCGGAAAGACCGACTTCGCCTGTCTGCTCGCGCAACGGTGGCGAGCTCTCCATCAGAACGACTCGCTGCTCGGCACGAACATCCAGTCGCTCGAGGAGAAGAACCGCTGGGTCGACGACGACGGCGACGTCCAGGACGGCTGGATCCCCGACTACGGAACCCTCATGGAATGGGTCGAACAGGACGGCGATCCGCTCGAGCACAGCCAACGGCCGAAGCTGTTCATCGGCGACGAGTTCTCGAGTTCCGCGAGCGGGACCGGAAAGCAGGGGTACGAAACCCGGCAGAAGATGGCGCCGCTCGTCTACAAGATCCGGAAGTACGGTGGGGCACTCATCTACATCGCGCACGGCGAGCGATCGATCCACCCGATGCTGTGGCGCGTCGGCACGATCGTGAAGAAGGTCAGCAAGAAGAAGGCCGTTATCGCCGACTCGATCCGGAATGCAGAACTCGCGGATATCCAGGGACAGATTGAGGGCGTTCCCCCGACCGACCTCCGGTACAACACGAAGGAAGCGAGCGACTGGCGCTGGTCGGAGTACGGCGAGAAATCGGACGAGCTGGGGGCTGATGAGGCCGCGAAGATGACCGCAATCTGGACCGCGATCAGGTGCAAAGAGGAGGGAATGACGGACCGTGAAACCGCCACGTTCGTGCCGTACAGCCACGGATGGGTCAATACGCGGTGGAAGGAGTACCGCGACGACGGACAGCACCGAGAGACGCTTGGTAGGGTCGAGGAGATAATCGCATGAGGGAGCCGAGTTGGTTAGTTGGTTACGGTAAGACACCCCCCTTTACACTAACCGGCCCATCGCTCGCTCCCGCGGGGAGCGAGGCGACCGATGGGCGCTCGTCGAGACGTGAGGAGGAGTTGATATATATCGGCGCGCGATGCGCGTGGTGTGTATGAATCGCTCGAAGCGAGCGAACCACTTCGGAACAATCTGCGAGAAACGGATGGCGAAGAAGCGACGGTTCGACTTGGAGCGCTCAAGCTGGCACGACGCCAAGTTCGGGAACGGAACGCCGGTCGAGATTAAGAGTACGATGCTCGAACACAGCGATGGGCAGCCGGGAAACTTCAAGGTCTATCGAAAGTACCACGAGAAACTACGGCAGGCAGACGGGTGGTACTGTTTCGTGGTGTATCGGCCACATGGGCGATCGGGATGCACGGTGGTTTGTGATAAGATGGTTCGGTCAAGTGACCTTCCATTACTTCGGTGGCATGGCGGCGGTGATCACCGGGGAACCGCTCAGGCGAAGGTTTCAGTTGGTACTATATTCTGATAAGGTAAGTCCAGCTATAGTAGCCATACTAATCTGGTCCATGTCTTCGAATATTCACTGGTTTTCGACAGGATAGATCGAATCACTGCTTGTCAACAGCGTTGAATAGCACTGACTAGAAATAGCGCTAGTCATGCTTCGACGCGCGGTTTTCTCCCTATTCACAATATATGTGCTGAAAACGTGATATAATGGTTTTATGTACCATAATGTATTTAGTATTTTAAGCGATCGCTGGAATATGGTCCCTCATTTTTAACCTATGTGATGTTAGTATAAGATATGAACGTAACAACATTACCGATCTATTATATTATAGGTTGGATAGCAATTCCGGGATGGTTAGTACTTCTAATCTTGATTAGTGGATTTCTATCATCTGCAATACTTGCGGTAAAATACGGTCTTCGAAGGAAATGGAAGTTAACTTCTATTTTTATATTGTCTTTCTCACTGTTCCTTTTTGCTGGAATATTGATTGGAGGCTTCGTGCCAATCGAAGAAGAACCGATTGACGAGGAAGAAGAGCCAATTGATGAGGAGGACGAGGCGGACGATGAACAATCCGACGAGGAGGATGAGGCGGACAATGAAGATGTAATGTATGACGAGGAAGAACCGGAAGTCGAAGAACCACCGCCAGGAGAAGGAGTACCAGCGGTGGAAGAGCCAGTAGATGCACCGATTGTACAAGAACCAGTAGTGGAGGAGCCAATTGTAGATGAATCCGCTCCTGCTACCGTACCAGGATATTTTTACGCAGCTTTGAACGCTGCAGCAGCGGTCACTCTCTTTCTCACAATGGGCTTCGTGGCGTTGGCTCTTTCTCTTATCGGATACGGAGTTGAACTCAAAGTTGGAACTCACAGCATATCCACTGGAGGGCCCTCAGTGGACGGAGACAAACATTGGGTAATCGCTTTTTTAGTGATGCTCATTGCTGTTGGTTTAGTTCTCCTCTTCTTTTTCTTCACATTGATGTTGTTTGAATTCGCTCCCGCATAGCCATTTAATGACCCTTTCTAAGAAATCCTCCAGAAAACTCAAGCGGAAAATCGATCAATTTGGCCCCTTACTTAGATCTCGTATTAATTTCAGTACTAATTCCGAAGGAGACTGCTCGAGTGCTCAGTGTCTCGGCGATCTCCCGGCGCTGCTCGAGAGTGAGATCGTCGCGCTCGAGGACCTGGCGAGCAGCGCGGACGAAGTGAGGAACGTCGTCGCACGCACTAACTACGGCCTTGGTCTTGTTACAGTCGTAGAACTCAGCTGCTCGTTCGATCGCGTCTCGTCGATAGGCGTAATCGCCGTCGGTTCGGATTCGCATACTCTCGTACACACGACCCGCGATATCCTAGTTTTTTCGACTCACTGAACGGCCTATTTCGGCCCAAAACCGGCCGAACCTCTCACTCCATCGTAGAAGAACAGTGGTTCGAACGGCGAATCAACTCGAGATATGCACACGGCAGTTCACGTCTCGTGTGCATATTCGGGCAACCGGATTTGGCGACGTGCAACCCCTGGGGGTGGATGAAGAAAGCGTTGAGCAATACTGTTAGTGACTTTTTAGAGGCTTATAACCACAGATTTCATCAAGATCTTCTTCAAATTGCTGTCGAGCGTTTGGTGACATGATTGCATTATCGAGTTTTGAGATCAATTCTTCTTTCTCATATTCAGACTTCATTTGAAGAAACATTATCATTGATTTACGTGCAAATGATGCTGTTCTTATAGATAACTTATCAGAGAAATTATCTGTTGTCTTAGTTCCATGGACATAACTACTTCTCACGCTGTATCCTTTTTTGATTTTAGAATATACTTCCATAGGTTGATAATCCAAACAACTTAGTAGCATTCCAGTGCGTTGAGCGAGTCTTTCTGAAAGTTCTCCTTTTTCATTTTCTTTTAGATATAGTGCTTCTAAACTCATAATCGTAGAGGCTATTGCGCTTTCAGTACTATCTCCAGTAAGTGCACTTTCATATCTATCGTGTGCTATGGTCAGATGATTTTGATTTGGTCTTTCCATTATTTCTTCTCGGAATCTTCTCTCAATTACTTCCATGAAATTATTAATATGCTCTTGATCACCATCTTCCAGTGTAGATACAAACCGATAGTTTCTATTTGCATCAACCCAACGTTGGGTGCCTCTTCGTAGAGGCGATTGTGCATTAATATCGTGCCCTATAACCGTTGCAGTAGATACAGAATAAAGCCTCAGAAGAGCTGAAATAATATCGATCTCCTTATATACTGTATTCATGTCTTCAGATTTTATATCGTATGATAATTTCAGAGTTGGTGGCTTAACTGGAGCTAATCGCAAATTCATTATCATTGGTCGATCCAAATGGGTTCTATATTCTAAATCAGAACTACTAGTTTGAGATATGTTCATACCATTTTCTAACTCTGTGGATTCAAAATTGCATGCTATACCATAAAAGAATATATCCATATTATAGCTAATTAGAGGTTTTTCAATTTCTCTGTTAAAAGAGGAAATCAAATTAGCTCTTTTTTTATTGCCTATTTCACCAGATTCAGACTCAATTATTTCATCAACTACAACAGTAACAAATTTACTTAGCAATGACTCAGGTCGCTCTTCGGAATAAGATGGTATTTGCTGGCTTGTAGCCTCATTGTTGTTTCTCTCAGACATCTCCCTCTGTAATATATCGAGTACATTTTGGTATTGATCTGACTCCTCAATTATTGAAATAGTGTTCTCATGCTTGGCCTCTCGAGGTATTTTTACTTTTGTATCCTTTTCCTGAGATAGTTTGACAGGATTCCCACTAGAACCGCCATTCCTCATATATGTGTCCACTACTTCATCATAGTCATACTTGTCACAATTATTAGCCCAATAGGTGACTTCAACTTCAGGAAAACCATCAATGTTTTCATTAATTGTATCTTCAATATCGTCTATTATTGCATATAGGTCATCAGTAAACTCTTGATTCATATTTTGAAATGAGATTTGTATTATTTATATTCTTTGATACTACCTCCATATATACTGAAAGGGTAGTTATCTGGACCACTATTTCATGTGCTTCAACTGGAGATCTGCTGGGCAAAGGCGGGGGCGGGGCGGTGTAATTTTTTGACTCTGTCCCCTTGGGGACACTCGGCAAGGGGCGTTTCGCGCTGCGCGCGAAACCGACCCGCAGCCTCGCGGCGCGATCGCGGCGCCGATCCCGCCCTCGAGGCGAGAACTACAACCAGAATTGGACAGTCGCGACTATAGTACAATCTGAATTGCTGAAAAGAAGGTCCAAAAGAGCGTTGCCACTACCGAGGTCGGTTTAGCGGTCGGCGACGGCGCCGACGAATCCGAGTTCGGTTCCGCCACCGGGCGTCTTCCAGGTCAGCTCCGCTCGCCGAAGGACGGCCGGATCGTTACCTGACTTCGACCACTTCTCGAGCGCTTCCGCAGCGACGGCCCACACGTTCTCGAAGCTACTCGCCTTCAGATTCGAGAGAATCGTGTCGATCCGCATCCGCTTCGGTTCGCCCTCCTGGTCGAACTCGATCTCGGCGCCGTTCTCCGCAAGCCACTGCTGGAACGGCGAGGACTCCGCGATGTGATCGGCGAGGCCCATCACGTGCTGGATCCGATCAGCGTAGTTTTCGATCGCGTACTCCGCGCTCTCGACGAGCGCCCGGAGTTCGTCGCGGTACTTCCGTACGCGGAACGAGATGTCGCCTTGGTCCAGTTCGAGGACGTCGCCGAGATCTTCGATCGCCCGGTAGATCGTCGCCGGGTGCTTCCCCAGCTGGTCGGCGAGACCGTCGACGGTCGAACCGCCGTCGGTTGCGACCGACTCCGTGACGTCGCGTGCCGTCTCGCCCATATCTCGGAGCGTCGTCATCAACAGGTGATCGGTCTTCGCCTCGAGGCGCGGCGTCGGATCCTCGTACAGTTCGACGGGCTGCTCTCGAGCCACCGCGTCGAAGTGATCGTCCGCGACGTAGACGCCGTTTCCGTCAGGCGCGAGCGGGATGTCTTCCCAGTGCAGCGCGTTCAACAGCGTCTCTTCGATCTGCTCGGTGACGTCGTGTCGATCGGCCCACGCCCACGCCTCGCCGGCGTTCATCTTCTTGTTCACTAGCACCTCCACCTTCGGGTGGTAGGACGGGTGATCTTTCGAGACCGCGTCCGGATCCGCCAGCTGGTAGATCTCGAGCTTCCGGCCGTAGGTGTGACCGGGTAGGAGTTCGCCGGCTGACGCCGGGTTCAAAAAGAGCCGGTTCTGGTGGTTGACGACCTCCTTGTTGTCGATGTGCAACTCGGCCTTGACGCCCTCGAGGTCGGCGAGGTGATGCACGACCTTCTGGAGAACGCCGGCCGACGAGAGCTTTTCAGCCCACGATCGGCGGATCCGGACGTACCGTTCGTACGCCCACATCCGACTCGCCGGGTGCGGATCCGTCCGGAAGTACTCCGAGTGGATCCGCTCGCCGGCTTCCTCGAAGATCGCCGCGAAGAACTCGGGTAGCAACTCGAGCCCGCGCTCGGGTTCGACGTTACTCGTGTGGAACTCGACGTCGACCCCGTCGACCTCGCCGACCTGGTTCTCCCACGGGAGGTTCACCGGATCACCGGTTTCCCAGTGGCGCATGTTCGGGAACCGCGGCGAGACGTTGTACGACGCCTTCCGTTCGCCGCGCCCACGGCCCACGATATCCCACTCGTACAGCCGCTCGGCGTTGATCCCGTCGGACAGCCGCGGTGCGAACCCGGACTTGCTGTAGCTCACTTTGATATGCCACGGCTCGCCGTCGATCTCGACGTCCAGCTCGAGGTAGCCTTCGAACGGCGGCCCGAGCATCACCGACGACAGCGCGTCGTACGGTCCGCGGCCCCAGTCGGGCCACTTCCAGCGGCCCTCGACTTCGTGCGGCGTCGTGTCGACCTGGGACACGGCTACGCACCCCGCTCGTGGTTAGTATCCGGCTGTAGTGACTGGTCTGAATGCTTTGAAAGAAAAGATACTTGTGTAGAGTTTGATATGACTGCCCGTATGGATAGGCAAAGAGAACGGCAAAAGGATCTAATTCTGATGGCTATCGTAATACAACTGACCGCACTCGCGGCAGTGATCCCGCAATTGACGCTACTGGCTGTCGTTGGAGGATTGATTACTATTGCTGTAGCAATCTCTGAGGGATTGCGACGCTTCGACGAATATGCTGATCGATAAGTATCGTCGCTCACGGCGACTCACCCCCGTTCTCGAGCAGTCCTGAGAGGACCGCGACCGGGTTCCACCACGTCGCACCCTCGCACGGGTAACACACGTGCTTGAACGACGTGAGTTCCGCCGCCTCGAGCGTCGCTGGCTCGACGGTCGGCTTCTGGTCGAGTTCCTCGAGACGTACGCGCTTGACGCGAACGCGCCCACAGCCTACGCACTTGGCGTCGACGGGGATCCCGATGTGTCCGGTTGCCGGGCTCGCGAGTTCTTCCTCGAGGTCGCGACCGTCACGTCGAACCTCGGAACTCATCGCCGACCCCCTGCATTTCGCGTAGAGTTCTCAGACTGTGCAAATTCGCGACGCTCGAGCGCGCACCGAACCTGCTCGTCGGTCGCTTGCTCCGTCGGATGGGCTATGGGCGTCCGACTCTCGACGTGATATAGCCGACTCGCCGGAACGAACTCCGTCATCGGCCACCTCCCGACCCGTCGACCGACATCGCCTCTTTCGCGTCCTTGACTCGACGGAACGCCGCCGTGCTCCCGCCGTTGTCGGGATGGGCGTCTTTGACCTTTTCCCGGAACGCTCTCCGGACATCGGACTCGCTCGTGTTCGGAGCGACGTCCAGAATTTCATGCGGCGGCACCTCCGTGGCGATCGGTTCCTCGTCGGCCGGCGGTAGCCGCGCGTTCGCGAACTCCGACTCGCCGGTGACGACCGGCCGCTGCTCCATTTTCCGCTTCTCGCGGACGTACAGCCCGACGGTTCGCACGTTGTCGCGGAGCTGCGAGAACCGGTCGCAGGCCACCGCGTACTGCTCCCCGCCCATACTCCAGTGGAGTACGAAACTCGGATCGTTCGGGTTCGCACGGGCGTACGGTCGCTGATCTCGCTTGCGCTGTTGAGCGTCGAACGAGTAGCGGAAGTCGTCGACGTCGAGTCGCGACAGTTCCGCCTCGAGATCGTCGAACGCCTTCGCCAGCGAGACGTCGAAGCTGTTGTTCCGGGTTCGCTCGTCCGTCGGCGTTCGGTCGAACTCCGGCGGCCACTCGAGGCGTTCAGACATCGGCCTCACCTCCGTGACGGCCGGGCGACGTCTCGGGATCCGGGATCGGGACATCCCTTCCAGCAGCAGAACCGCGGCTCAGCCGAGCGAAGGTATCGCACTCGCCGCAGCGGTGGGCGTGGTTGCCATTGTCGCCGTAGACGCGACGGAACCGGTCAGAAACGTGGGTGCCACAGTTGCGACAACTCGAGTTGTCGGTCGACGGCCAGGGAGCGACCGTCATGCCGACCACCTCCCTCTGCTAACCGCAAGACACCGAAGGGGTGCGTGCGGGGTCCGGATGAACTCACCTGTGTAGGGAGACTCTCTAAACGGATATTCCGGCGATTTCGAGACGGACAGCGACGCTACTCGAGGTTTTAATTCCCTGGATACGGAAGTAGAATTCGGATGGACTCGCCGGGATTTGAACCCGGGGCCTTCCCCGTGCCAGGGGGATGATCTACCGCTGATCTACGAGCCCTCGTACGCACTCCCTGCTTTTGCACACGTGAGTATAAACCCCTCGATATCGGGCGACAGCGACGGGGCGCAGTGACGTGGGACGCGGTCCCGTACCGGCTCGAGTCGCTTCATCCCTCGAACATCATTCCCACGACGGGCCGCCGATCGATAGCAAAAAATTAAGCAGGTCCCGTGGTTGTCTGTTAGTGTCTACCAATGAAACAGGAGATGCTCACGACGGACTTCCTCGACCGGGCCGTCGACCTCTACGACGACGTCGCGGGAGTAATCGCCCACGACGGCACGGAGTACACCTACGCCGAGGTGAACGAGCGCGTCAACCAGCTCGCGCACGCGCTCGCGAACAGCGGGGTCGAGCAGGGTGATCGGGTCGCGCTGCTCGCGCCGAACACCCACTACTTCATCGAGACGCTGTACGCGACGAACAAACTCGGGGCGGTGTTCGTCCCGCTGAACTACCGCCTGACGAGCGGCGAGTACGAGTACATCCTCGGCGACTGCGAGGCGAACACGCTCGTCGCGGACTACGATTACGCCGAGAAGGTCGAGGACGTTCGCGACTCGATCCCGGCCGAGACGTACGTCGGGTATCGGGCGGACGAGATCGAGGGTGGCGACTGGCTCGATTACGAGGAGTTCCTCGAGGGCCGGCCGACCGAGGAACCCGACCGGCCGGAGATCGACGAGGACGACGACGCCAGCATCAACTACACCTCGGGCACGACGGGCGACCCGAAGGGCGTGGTTCGGACCCACCGGACCGAACACTGGCACGCGCTGGTGCTCAACCAGCACATGGAGATCCGGGACGACGACAACTACCTCTGGACGCTGCCGATGTTCCACTGCAACGGCTGGGGGCACACCTACGCCATCACGGGTACCGGCGCAACCCACGTCTGCCAGCGGACGTTCGACGCCGAGGGCGTCCTCGACCGCGTCCGGGAGTACGACGTCACGTTCATGTGCGGCGCGCCGACGGTGCTGAACAACCTCATCCAGTACCACGAAGATCGAGACGACCTCGAGACGACCGGCGACCGCGACGTCCGGATCGCGACCGCCGGGAGCGCGCCCGCGACGGCCACCATCGAGACCGTCGAGGACGAGTTCGGCTGGCGGATCATCCACATCTACGGGCTCACCGAGACCGCGCCGATCATCACGACCAGCAACTCGCCGCGCCGGCTCGCCCAGCGGGGGCGCGAACTCAAGGTCAAGCAGGGCTTCGAAACGCTCTGTACCGACGTCAGGGTCGTCGACGAGGACGGCGAGAACGTCCCGCGGGACGGGGAAACGATCGGCGAGATCGTCGTCCGCGGCAACCAGGTGATGGACCGCTACCTCAACAAGCCCGAGGAGACCGAGAAGGCGTTCAACGAGCGCATTGAGGGCTACTTCCACACCGGCGACCTCGCCACCATCGACGAGGACGGCATGGTCGCCATCCAGGACCGCAAGAAGGACATTATCATCTCCGGCGGGGAGAACATCTCGAGCATCGAACTCGAGGACGTCCTCTACGACCACCCGGACGTCCAGAAGGCCGCCGTCATCCCCGTCCCGAGCGAGCAGTGGGGAGAGACGCCGAAAGCGCTGATCGTCCCCCGGCAAGGATCCGATCCCGACGAGGCCGAAATCGTCGAGTTCGTGAGGGAGCACCTGGCCGGCTACAAGAAACCGAGCAGCGTCGACTTCGTCGACGACCTTCCCGAAACCGCGACCGGGAAGGTCCAGAAGTACGAACTCCGCGAGGAGTACTGGGACGACGCGGAGCGACGGGTCGGCCAGCAGTAGCGCCCTGCGGTACCCTCGCCGTCGGCCGGTTTCGGTGCTGGCACCGATTGACCGATCCCCAACAAAGATAATGATCGATTCCCAAGAACCCACCGCATGGAGGTTCCGCTCTTAGTAACCGATTTTCTCGACCGGGCGCGCAAGTACTACGGCGACGAGGAAGCCGTCGTCGCCGCGACGGACGAGCGATTTACGTACGACGAACTCGGCGATCGTGCCGACAGACTGTCCGCGGTACTCCAGGAGCGGGGCATCGAGAAGGGGGATCGCGTGGCGGTGCTCGATCCGAACACCCACTACCACCTCGAGGCGGCCTACGGGATCATGCAGACCGGCGCGGTCCACACGCCTCTGAACTACCGACTGACGCCCGAGGACTACGAGTACATGCTCAACGACGCTGGGGTCGACGCCGTCGTCGCTGATTACGACTACGCCCACAAGATCGAGGCGGTCCGCGACGACGTGCCGACGGAGACGTTCATCACGACCGACGCCGACGCAGTGGAAGGCCAGTGGGAGGACTTCGAGGCGCTCATCGACGACGCCGACACCGAGTACGAGCGGCCGGAGATGAGCGAGGACGAGGTCATCACGATCAACTACACCTCCGGGACGACGGGCGATCCGAAGGGCGTCATGCGGACCCACCGCACCGAAGCGCTCCACGCCCAGCTCGTAACGATCCACCACGAGATCAGCGACGACGACGTCTACCTCTGGACGCTGCCGATGTTCCACGTCAACGGCTGGGGACACATCTACGCCATCACGGGAATGGGCGCGAAACACGTCTGCACGCGCGGCGTCGACGCCGAGGAGAACCTCCGGCAGATCCGGGAGGAAGACGTTTCGTTCCTCTGCTGTGCACCGACGGTGCTCACGCTGCTCGAGGAGTATCTCGAAGATCACGACGTGCCGACGACGGGCGACGCGCCGATGCGGGTCACCGCGGCCGGCGCCGCGCCGCCCGAGAGCATCATCGAGACCGTCGAGGAGGAGTTCGGCTGGCACTTCCGCCAGCTCTACGGCGCGACCGAGACGGGGCCGCTCATCGGCACGTCCGCGACTCGACGGTTGATCGACGAGGAGAGCGAGGAGCGGTTCGCGCTGAAGAAGCGCCAGGGGATCGCGCCGCTTTCGACCGAGGTCGAAGTCGTCGACGACGACGGGAACGAAGTGCCGTGGGACGACGAGACGATCGGCGAGATCGTCGTCCGCGGCAACCAGGTGATGGACGGCTACTGGGAGAAACCCGAGGAGACCGAGGAGGCGTTCGACGACAAGCGCGAGGGCTGGTTCCACACCGGCGACCTGGCGGTCGTCGACGAGGACGGGCTGATGGCGATCCAGGACCGCAAGAAGGACATCATCGTCTCCGGCGGCGAGAACATCTCGAGCATCGAACTCGAGGACGCCCTGTTCGACCACCCCGACGTCGGGGACGTTGCGATCATCCCGTCGCCGAGCGAGAGGTGGGGCGAGACGCCGAAGGCGTTCGTCGTGCCGGCGAACGGCGATTCGGACGATCCACAGGTTACCGAGGACGACCTGACCGCGTTCACGCGCGAACGGCTCGCCGGTTACAAGGTCGTCCACCACGTCGAGTTCGTCGACGAACTCCCGAAGACGGCGACCGGCAAGATCCAGAAGTACGAACTCCGCGAGCGGGAGTGGGAGGACGAAGAGGTAATGGTCGGACAGGGATAGTCGGCTCCTCCTCGCTGTCGCGGCGGATGACGCAACCCTTTAGTCGCTGCTCCCGATATCCCCGGTGGGAAGCGCACGGCCGCAAATCTGACTCGCTGTCCACTCTTTCGGGCAGCTTGGGATTGCGGAAGTGCACGGCGAGAGCCGAGTAACGTGCGGTCAGTGCGATTCCTATCCTCGACCAATGGCACGAATGCACACCCGCCGTCGCGGCTCGTCCGGTTCGGACAAGCCGGCGGCAGACGAACCACCGGAGTGGAGCGACGTCGACGCGGAGAAGATCGAAGACCGCGTCGTCGAACTGGCAGAGCAGGGGCACGATCCCAGTCAGATCGGGATCAAGCTGCGTGACGAGGGCGTCACGGGCACCCCGGTTCCGGACGTCAAGCTGGCGACCGGAAAGAAGATCACCGAGATCCTCGAGGAGAACGACGCGAAAGCCGATCTCCCGGAGGACCTTCGGAACCTGATGGTGCGCGCCATCCGCCTGCGCGAGCACGTTCAGGAGAACCCGCAGGACGCCCAGAACAAGCGCGCCCTGCAGAACACCGAGTCGAAGGTGCGTCGCCTGGTCAACTACTATCGCGGCGACGAACTCGAGGCCGACTTCGCGTACTCCTACGACGTGGCAGTCGAGCTCCTCGAAGAGTAACCGATGTCCACAGAGGGTCGAACCGCCGAGCCGACGGCCGCCCCGCTCGAGAGCGCGAACTTCGTTCGGCTCGTCACGCGAGCCGACGGTGACGCGCTCGCCGCGAGCGGGCTCCTCGCACGGGCGATGAGCGAACGTGGCGTCCCGTTCCAGGTGACCGTCGGCCGTACCGTCGCGGAGCGAACCGCGCGAGCGACGGCCGGCGAACCCGAGAGCGGCGACGTGACGATCGTCGTCGGCAGCGCAGACGCCGACGTCACGCAGCTCGGGATGGCCGACCGCGCCGCGACGCTCGAGGCCGTCTCGCTCGTTCGCGATCTCGGCGAAACGCCGGACCCCGTCCTCGCGCTCGGCGGTCTCGTGGCCGCCGGGAGCGACCCCGGTGCCGGCGAGAGCGAATGGCTGCTCGAGGCCGCACGCGACCGCGGCCTCGTCGACAGACGGCCGGGCGTCGCGGTGCCGACCGCGGACCCGATCGACGGTCTCGCACACTCGACGCGACTTCGCGCGCCGTGGTCCGGCGATCCGGACGCGGTTCGCGAGGCGTTCGAACCGCTCGGGCTCCCCGAGTCCGACGCGCTCGACGCCGACGATCACCGCGCGATCGGTTCGCTCGTCGCACTCGAGACGGTCGGGTGCCCGGACGCCACCGACGAGAGCGCAACCGCGATCCAGCGCGCGCTGAAGCCGTACGCGACGCCCGACGCTCCGTTCGCGACGCTCGGCGGCTACGCCGACGTGCTCGGAGCGACGGCCCGAACCGAACCCGGAACCGGCACCGCGCTCGCGATAGGTCACGGGGTCTCGGAGGCCGCTCTCGCGGCCTGGCGAGCGCACGGCCGACGCACCCACGCGGCGCTCGAGACGGCGACGACCGGTCGGTACGACGGGCTGTTCGTCCTCGCCGTCGAGGACGGTCCCGTCGAGACGATCGTCGAAGTGGCCGTCGCTTACCGGTCGCCCGAACCAACCGTGCTCGTCGTCAACGAGGGGGATCCCTCGATCGATGAGCCACGGTCCGACGACGCCACCGGCGAGGCGGCGATCGCGACCCGCGGCGACGAGCCGCTCGGGGCGACGGTCGAAGCCGTCGCCCGAGATCTCGAGGGCGAAACCGACGGTGCCGTCGAATACGACGACGGCCGGCGACGCGCCTACCTGCGGTACGGCCCCGACGTGGACGAGTCGACGATCATCGCGACAGTGAGGGAGTTCCAGTGAGTCGACGAGCGACGATCCGGACGACACACGACGATCCGGAACTGATCGCTCGGGCGATCGCACCGGACAACACGGACGAGATGGAGACGACGATCGACGGCGGCGAGGGAGACTGTCCCTCGAGCGATCGGACGCAGTCCGATGACGACGCGGTCGTCACGCGGATCGAACGCGAGACGACGTCCGGGCTCCACTCGACGGTCGACGACTACGTGGTCAACCTCGACGTTGCGATCGACGTAGCACAGCACGCAGAACCGACGGACACGGGCGCTGTGTCCGACACCCAGACAACACAGAATCATGAGTGAACGATCAGTTTCACGCGCGAAACAGGAGAAGCGGTGGTACACCGTCCTTGCACCGGAGCAGTTCGACCGCAAGGAACTCGGTGAGACCCCCGCGGACGAACCGGAAAAGGTCTACGACCGAACCATCGAAACGACGCTCGGCGAGCTGACGAACAACGCCAGCGAGAACAACACGAAGCTCACGTTCAAGATCTCCGACGTCGGGAGCGACTCGGCGTACACGGAGTTCGTCGAGCACTCGCTGACCCGCGACTACCTGCGCTCGCTGGTTCGCCGCGGCGCCTCGAAGATCGAGGCCTACGTCACCGTCCTCACGACGGACGACTACCGCGTCCAGATCCAGCCCGTCGCCTTCACGACGAAAAAGGCCGACGCGAGCCAGGAGAAGGCCATCCGCGAGCAGATGGTCGCGATGATCGAGGAGGCCGCCGCCGAGCGAACCTTCGAGGAACTCATCGACAGCATCGTCGAGGGACGGCTCTCCTCGGGGATCTACGGCGAGGCCAAGACGATCTACCCGCTTCGCCGCGTCGAGATCCAGAAGACGACCCTCGAGGCCCACCCCGAGGAAGTCGCCGAGGAGGAAGCGACGTCCGTCGACGTCGACGAAGAAGACGTCGCAGCCGACGAGTAGCGCAGCCCTCGACGCCGACTCGATTTTTATCGGTGCGACGACGACGAGTGGAACACATCGGGACCGTGATAGTCCTGTCAGGTGCGCGTGAAGAGCCGACGCGCCGGTTCTCGGGGGGAGCTACGGAGCGACCTGCCGTACGTTCATACGCGCACCGGCGGACCGGACGCTCAAAACGATCTCGTCGAGAAGCCAGTTCTCCCGTCGCTCGAGCGAGCGGCTCTCGCGAGTCCGGGCTACTCGACGACGACGATCTCGCCGATCATTCCGCCCTCGACGTGCGGTTCGCAGATGTAGGCGTAGGTGCCGGGGACGTCGAACGTGTGTTCGTAGGTGTCTCGAGTACCGAGGCGGCCGCCGCGGTGCTCGTGCCAGGCGTCGATCGCCGTCTCCTCGTCCTCGTAGCCGCCGCTCGCGAAGTAGTCGGCGTCGTCGGGGAGTTGGTTCTCGAGGGCGGTCACCGTGTGGGCGGCGCCGCTCGTGTTCTTCCAGACGACGGTCTCGCCGACGCTCGCTTCGTAGCTCTCGGGGAGGAACTCGTTGCGACTCATGCCGATATCGCACTCGTCGCCGGCACACGGTCCGTCGTCGTCGTCGAAAACGCTGAGAACGGACGAGCAACCGGCCAGACTGGCCGAGGCGGCGGTCCCGATGGCGGCGAGGTAGACGCGCCGGTTCATACGTTGGCGTTGGGAGAGTCGCACTATAACGGCCCCGGTTCGATTCTCGAACGAGGATTTGCTGCGGCGTCATCGTGAACGGAGCGAGCGATGGCCCGGAGCAGTGAAGCTGCTCCATCGAACACGTTCGTGAACCACAGGAATCTATCGAGAATCGAGCCCGGTCTCTCGAAACGAAAACACGTAAGGTATCCGCTACCCGAATCGGAGAGTATGCTTCCGCGGTTCGTCGGCCGGTTAGGCGTCGCGGACGCGGTGACGATTGCCAACGCGACGCTCGGGTTCGTCGCGATCGTCGTCGCGTTCGTCGACATCGACCTCGCCGCACGGCTCATCCTGCTGGCGGCGATCGCCGACGGACTCGACGGACTCCTCGCGCGCCGATACGGCGGGACCGAGGCGGGTCCCTACCTCGACTCGCTCGCCGACGTCGCCTCCTTCGCCGTCGCCCCCGCCGTCCTCGCGTTCGTCGTCGTCAGCGAGGGCCTCGGGATCGGCTTCGACGCGGTCTCCGCCGAATTACTGGTCGTGACGGCGGTCTGTGGACTGTTCGTCGCGATGGCCGTCGCCCGACTGGGACTGTACACCGCCTACGACACGACGGGGAGCTACACCGAGGGTGTCCAGACGACCCTCGCCGCGACGATCATCGGGGCCGCAATCCTCGCCGGCCACCCGGTCGACGACCCGCTGCTCGTCCTCGGCGTCACGGCCGCGTTCTCCTACCTCATGGTCTCGCGGATCCCGTACCCGGACCTGCTGGCTCGAGACGCGGCCATCATGGGCGTCGTCCACGCGCTCGCGATTCTGGTCCCGAACGTCGCCGGCCGAACGTTCCCGTACGCGCTGCTGACGCTCGGGATCGCGTACATGACGCTCAGCCCCTGGTTCTACTGGCGGCCGGAGCCCCGGCCCGCCGAAACAGACGCGCATGGAAACGCTTAGGAACGTGCTGACACGATAATCGCGTATGAACGCAGTCACACGTCGACGTCGTCCCCGGGTGATTCCATGAGCGAGGACGAAGCGAACGGTGACGAGACTCCCGAAGGGTCGGAACGGGAAGAACCGGAGGAGGAACCGGTCGACCTCGAGACGATTCGCGGTCGACTCGAGGCATTCGAGGACGACGTCGAAGCCCTCGAGGCCGATCTCGAGGCCGCAGAGACCGAAGACGATCTGGACGTCGTCGAGACGGACATCGAGGCGTTCCGCGAGGAGTTCGAGAGCGTCGAGATTCCGGAGCCGCCGGAGGAAGGCGAGGACGAGGAGGACGAAGACGTCGTCCATCCGGAGGAGGAGCTTCAGGATCGGTACGACGAGATCGAAAGTGACGTCGACGATCTCGAGGACGACCTCGAGGAGCAGCGCGGTCCCTACGCCGAAGACGTGACCGGCGAGGTAAACGGCGTCAGCGGCACGATCACCGGCACGCGCTGGACCGCGGAGGGCGAGGAGGAACTGCTCGAGGCCGGCGAGGACTACCTCGTCTCGATTAACTCGATCCTCGGAACCGACCTCTCGATCGCCGACGCTGGCGAGGACGTCCCTGAACGACTGGACGCGACGCTCGATGCCGTCGTCGAGGCGGTCGAGGCTGCGGAGCTCGACCCCGACGACGACGCCGAGACGATCGCCGACCTGCTCGAGGCGACCGACGAGTTCGAGGGAGACGTCGACGACGCCACCGAGTGGACCGACCTCGAGGTCCGCGAACAGCTCCGCCGCGAGGGATTTTACGACGTGCTCGACCACGTCAAGGACTTCCCGCCGGAGTGGCACGCGCTGAAGGTTCACGAGAAGCGGGGCAACGTCGACATGATCCTGCTCGCACTCGACTCGCTGGGCTCCGAGTTCATGGAAGACCACTGCATGGAGGCTCTCGAACGAATGGGCCCCGAGGAGGCCATCGACCCGATGCTCCAGAAGGCGAACCGCCGAGATACGCAGGCGATGAGCATCCTCGGCAAGATCGGATCGGACGAGGAACGGGTGGTCGACGCCCTGCTCGACTACGTCGACTCCAATCCGCAACTGCAGAAGCCCGCGTTCAGAGCGCTCGGAGAGATCGGCGCCGAGGACGCCGTCCAGCCGATCGCGAACCAGCTCGTCGACGACGAACCGGACGTGCGAAGCAACGCCGCCCGCGCACTCGGGATGATCGGCGACGCGCGAGCGATCGAGCCGCTCGCCGACCTCCTCGAGGACGACGAGGCGGACCGCGTCCGGGCCAGCGCCGCCTGGGCGCTCAACCAGATCGCCACGAAAGACGCACTCGAGATCGTCGCCGAGTACGCCGACGACCGCGCCTACCTCGTCCAGGCCGAGGCCGAGCGCGCCGACCTCGAGCCGGCAGCGTAACTCACACTCGCTCACGCCCGCATTTTCCGCGAGTTTAAGTACGAACGAGCGGCCAGACGAGCCGATGTCACGTCGGCGAGTCGAGGTCGCGCTCGGACTGGCGGTCCTCGCCGTCACCGCGATCTCGCTTCCGTTCGCAGCCGGTGGCGCCACCGTCGTCTCGTCATCTGAAGCGACTCCAGCGGCGGTCGACGAGCGTCAGCCACCGGCTGCGGAGACTCCTCGACGAGACGGGACCGACGACCTCGTCTGCCCCCGGCCGACCGAATCCGTGACGGCCGTCCCGGAGCCGCGGATCGTCGAACTCTACCCGAATCCCACGACCCGCGGGAACGTCGGGGAGTTTCTCGTGGTCGAGACGCCGCCGGAGACGAGCCTCGAAAACTGGACGATCACCGACGGCCACACGACCGCGCACCTCCCGAGCGAGACGGTTTCGGGTCGGGTTGCCCTCAGCACTGCGCCCGAAGAGACCCGCGAGCTGACCGACGATCGAGTCGTCGAACTCGAGGGGACGCTTCGACTCGCCGTCGACGGGGACGAACTCGAACTCCGGAACGGATCGAAAACGGTGGACGCGGTGTCGTACGACCGCGCGCCGACGGCCGAACGCTGGCACCGCCAGCGAGACGCGACCGAACGGAACCGAACCACCGACGGAGCGGGCCGAGGATCGTGGTGGCCGCGCGACGCGACCTGTCTCCCGGTTTCGACCGCGGACGTCGACGACGCGACGGCGTTCGTCCTCCCCGATTCGCCGGAGGTCCCGCGCAAAGCGATCCGCGACGCCGACGAACGGCTCCTGCTGGCCGGCTACACGTTCACCGACGACGAGATCGCCGCGGAACTCGTCGGGGCGGCCGACCGCGGCGTCGAGGTGGCGGTCTTGCTCGAGTCGGGACCCGTCGGCGGAACGCCGCGCGCGACCGAATCGGTGCTCGAGACGCTCGAGGACGGCGGCGTCGACGTTCGCGTCATCGGCGGGGAGGGAGCGCGCTACCGGTACCACCACCCCAAGTACGCCGTCGCGGACGACGCGGTCGTCGTTACGACCGAGAACTGGAAGCCCTCCGGCGTCGGCGGCGAGTCGAGCCGCGGCTGGGGAGTCCACGTCGAAAACGCCGAACTCGCGGCCGATCTGGCCGCGGTCTTCCGGGCGGACTTCGAGGGGTGGGACACCGAGTCGGGTGCGGCGTTCCGAGACGGTACTTCGTTCGTCGAGGACGACCCCGCTCCGCCCCGCGACTTCCGGACGAGCCACGATCCCGCGACGGTGCCGGTCGACTCGGTCGAACTCCTGCTCGCGCCCGAGAACGCCGAGTCCAGACTACGGGAACTGCTCGAGGGCGCCGACGACGAGATTCTAATCAAGCAGGCCAGCATCGACGCCGACGTCTCGCTGCTCGAGGCGAGCGTCGACGCGGCTCGTCGAGGTGTCGACGTTCGAATCCTGCTCGACTCGACGTGGTACGTCGAGGACGAGAACGAAGCCCTGGCCGCCGACCTCGAGCGAACCGTCGCCGCAGAGGAGCTTCCGCTCGAGGTCAGGCTCGTCGACGAGACGGACGACTTCGAAAAGATCCACGCCAAGGGGGTCGTGATCGACCGGGAGACCGCCGTCGTCGGCAGCGCCAACTGGAACGAGAACTCGCTGCAGCACAATCGGGAAGTGCTGCTCGCCCTGCACAGCTCGGAGGCAGCGAGCTACTACGCGGACGTCTTCGAGAGCGACTGGGAGGGCGAGACGTGGTCACTCCCGATCGAACTCTCCGTCACGGTCATCAGCGTACTCGTCTGTGCGGCGCTCGTGGGTCGGCGATACGTTCGTTTCGGCGCGGAGTAACTGTCTGCGAGTCAGTCCGCTCGGCCGTCGACGAGTTCCAGCCGTTCACAGCAGTCCAGTTCGGGATCGAAACAGTCCGGACACTCCTTAGGCCGGTCGATAATCGTATCGAGTCGGTCCGCGACCGTATCGTCGATAACGCTCTCGAGCGCGCGGGCCTCGTCGCGGAACTCCTCGACCTCGAGGACGTTCGCGAGGAACCGCTCGATGATGCAGTAGGTCTGGAGGGCGTCGTGTGCGCGCTCCAGACCCTCCTCGGTCAGGCTGGCTCCCTTGTACTTCTCGTGCTCGACGAGGTCGCGTCCCTCGAGTTTCCCGATCATCTCGTTGACGCTCGCCGGGCTGACCTCGAGTAGATCGGCGAGCGTTCCAGTCGATGCCGGCCCGTCTTCGATACGTTGTGCGAGGTAGATCGCCTTGAGATACTGATCTGCGGTGTTCATTGCGTCCCTCCGTCCGTCGCCGTCTGGCTGCAAACTGCCGGTCGACCCCGATCGCTTCGCGTTCCGGTCATGCCCTGCGCTCCATGATCTCGGTCACTTCCTCGACGCCCTCCCGTTCCTCCTCTCGAATGTCGTACAGCGTCTCGAGCAGCCGGTCGCGATCGATCGCGAACTCGGCGTCGGAGGCCTCGACCGCCTCGATCAGATCGTCGTAGAACTTGTAGGCGGTCTCCTCGTTACAGAGCTGATCGTAGAGGACGCCGTCCGTATCCTCCGGCGGGCCGTACTGCGCGTCGACCAGCGCGTTGATCTCCTCGTAGGCGACTGTCTCCGCGTCGAGTTCGTCGACCAGCGCCTCGAGTCGCTCCCGGTGGCCGGCCGACTCCTCGGCGGCCTCGGCGAGCAGTTCCCGCACGTCGTCGTCGATCGCCTGACGCTCGTCGGCGGGCAGCGACTCGAGGTGGTGGGCGGCGCGTGACTCGACGACTTCCTCCAGCACGACCCCGATCTGGAGGAGTCGGGCTAGTTGGTGGTCGCTCGAGACACGCTGTCCCAGACTCATAGATATTCGTGGGTGAGCATGCTACTTAACTTCCGGCATCTCCGTCTTCGGGTTCGGTTCAACCGGTGTATCGCCAGGTGCGAGCGCCGTCGCCGCCGTCGACCGCCTCGACCTGCCTGAAGACTTCCTTGAGGAACGACCACCAGCTCTCGGGAGTCGCGTAGCCGGCCGGAGACGTCTCGTAAAACTGCTCGGCGAAGTCGGCCTTTCGCGCTCCGCCCTCGTCTCGGAGAAAGGCGAGCGCCCGCCCGGCGACAGCACGCCGTCGCGCCAGTTCCGCTTCGGAGCGGCCGGGGACGGACAGCGTCTCGAGGTCGACGAGGTCCTCGCCGGGACGAACGTCCGCGCTCGTCAGCGGCGTCGTCGACCGGTAGTCGAGCCCCGTTTCGACGTCCCGATCCAGCCGCTCTCGAGTTTTCGCGACCGCTCGTCGAGAGAACTCGTCGAGTCGCTCGACCTCGACGGTGTCGAGGACGTCCGCGTCGGCCGAGACCGGATCTTCGGCGATGCGAACGACGCGCTCGGGGGAGAGGGTCGCCGAATCGGTCTCAGCCGAAGGCGGGGTTTCGCTCTCCCCCTCCCGTCGGATATCGTATTCGGCTCGAGCGGGACGGTCGCGCTCCACTGCGGTCGTGGCGGAACCGCCGACGGTTGCCTCCGCGGACTGCTCGTCGTCCGCGGCTCGCCTGACGGTCCGTCGCGGTCGGCCGCGGACTTCGATCGTCGGATCCTGCTCCCAGCGCCGCCACGCGTCGTCCTCACCGGGTTCCGATTCCGATTCGGGACCGCTCCGCTCGTTCGTCGACCCGTCCGCTGCGTCCGCGTCTACCGTCTCCGACTCGCCGGTGTCGGTCGCAGCCTCGAGCCGTCCCTCGAGGCTCTCGACCCGCCGTCGATAGGCCTCGAGCAGTCCGTCGCCCTCGCTCGACGCGTCACTGATCGATCCTCGGTGGTCGACGATCCACCGGACGTACGCGGCCCGACTCTCGAACCCGATCAGTCGGCGCTCCGCCTCGAGGGCCTCGAGCGTGTCTTCGTCCAGGTCGACGGGGAGTTCCCGCATCGACCACCGGTACTTCGCTTCGGTACAAAAAGGCTCGTCAGACGCCGGCTTCCCCTCCGTCGGTCGGCACCGGTGGAGTGCTGCGGCTATCGAACGGGAACTGAGAGAAGAACGGCAGAGAGACGCTCGTTCGAGAAGTTAGTCGCGCTGTCGCAGTCGCGCTTCGACCAGGTCCTCGAGATCCTCGCGGAGTTCGTCGACCGCGATCTCCTCGAGCACGGGCACGAAGAAGCCTTCGACGAGCATGTTGCGCGCGGATCGAGGATCGATGCCGCGGGAGGTCATGTACAGCAGGTCCTCCTGGTCGATCTGGCCGACCGTCGCCGAGTGGCTGGCCTCGGTGTCGTGGTTGTTGATGATCAGCTTCGGCGAGGCGTCGGCCTCGGACTCGTCGCTCAGCATCAGCGTGTTCTCGCGCTGGTAGGAGCTGGTGTCCCAGGCGTCGCGACCGACGTCCTGAACGCCCTCGTAGACCGAGCGGGCGACGTCGTCGGTGACGCCGCGGGTGACGAGGTCGGCGGTCGTGTGCTCGGCGCGGTGCCAGACCTTCGCGTCTAAGTCGAAGTGCTGGTCGTTGTGGCCGTAGAACGCGCCGACGATCTGCGTTTCCGAGCCTTCGCCGTTGAGTTCGGTCGAGACTCCCGCCTTGGTCAGCTGGCTGCCGAGGTTGACCTCGATCCAGTCTATCGTGGCGTAGGTGCCGGTGTCACCGCGCTTGACGGTGAAGTTGTAGGCGTCCTCCGAGAGGTTCTGGAGGCTGCCGTACTGGACGTTGCTGTTCTCGCCGGCGTCAATCTCGACGATCCCGCTGTAGTACTGTTCCTCCTGCTCCTCGCCGGTCGACTGGCGCTCGAGGATCGTGACCGAGCTCGATTTCTCGGTGACGACGAGCGTGTAGTTGAACAGCGAGCGGGAGTTCTGTTCGGTCCGGATGGTGACGTCCTCGGCGTCGACGCCCTCGGGGACGTAGACGACCGTTCCGGTGCTGAACAGCGCCGTGGAGAGTGCCGTCAGGTAGTTCTCCTGCGGGTCCACGATGCTGCCGAAGCGCTCCTTCAGGAGCTCCTCGTGCTCCTGAACCGCTTCGGACCACGGGAGAACGTCGACCTCTTCCGGGCCGACCTGGTCCTTGTTCTCGGCGGCGTTCAGCGGGTCGACGAGCGACTCGAAGTCGAGCTCGTGGAGGTTCGTCCAGTTGCGACCCGGCGTCCGGATGACGTCGGGCATGTCGAGCTCCTCGAGGGCCTCGAGGGCCTCGAGGCGGGTTTCGAGGAGCCAGTCGGGCTCGTCTAGTCCTCCGCTGATCTCGCGTACCTGTTCCTCCGTTAGATTGGCGTGTACCTGCGTGCTCATATTATCCGAGGCTACCTTCCATCTCGAGTTCGATGAGGCGGTTGAGTTCGACCGCGTACTCGATCGGCAGTTCCTCCGTGATCGGCTCGATGAAGCCGGCGACGATCATCTTCTTGGCGTCGTCGTCGTCCAGTCCGCGCGACTGGAGGTAGAAGATGTCCTCGTCGCCGATCTTGCCGACCGTCGCCTCGTGAGCGACGTCGACCTTCGACTCCTCGATCTCCATGTACGGCATGGTGTCCGAGGTGGACTCGTTGTCGAACATCAGCGCGTCACACTCGACGGCAGTGCTCGAGTTCTCGGCGCCGTCGGCGATGTGGACGAGACCGCGGTAGTTGGTGCGGCCGCCGTCCTTGGAGATCGATTTGGACTCGATGGTCGAGCTGGTATCGGGCGCGTTGTGGTAGACCTTCGCGCCGGTGTCGATGTTCTGGCCCTCGCCCGCGAAGGCGATGGTGATGTGGGTGTCCGTCGAGCCGCGACCCTTGAGGATCGTACACGGATAGAGCATGGTTGCCTTCGAGCCCATGCTGCCGGAGACCCACTCCATCGTCGCGTTCTCCTCACAGATCGCGCGCTTGGTGTTGAGGTTGAACGTGTTCTTCGACCAGTTCTGGACGGTCGAGTACTGAACGTGGGCGTCTTCGCCGACGAAGACCTCGACACAGCCGGAGTGGAGGTTGTGGGTGCCGTACTTCGGTGCGGAACAGCCCTCGATGTAGTGAACTTCGGAGCCTTCCTCGGCGACGATGAGCGTGTGCTCGAACTGGCCCATCCCTTCCGAGTTCATGCGGAAGTAGGCCTGAACCGGCATCTCGACGGTGACGTCCTCGGGGACGTACACGAACGAGCCGCCGGACCAGACGGCGCCGTGGAGCGCCGCGAACTTGTTGTCACTCGGTGGCACGCAGGTCGTCATGAAGTACTCCTTGACGAGCTCCGGGTGCTCCTTGACGGCGCGGTCCATGTTCATGAAGACTACGCCTTTCTCCTCCCACTGCTCCTGCATGTTCTGGTAGACGACCTCGGACTCGTACTGGGCGCCGACGCCGGAGAGTGCGTTCTTCTCGGCTTCCGGGATGCCCAGCTTGTCGAACGTGTCCTTGATCTCGTCGGGCAGCTCCGTCCAGTCGTCGACGCCTTCGCGCTTGTCGACGTCCGGGCGGATGTAGGGGACGATCTCTTCGATGTCGAGTTCGGTCAGGTCGGGCTGGCCGGGCCAGTCCGTCGGCATCGGCATGTTCTGGTACTGCTTGAGCGCGCGGAGACGGCGCTCGAGCATCCAGTCGGGTTCGTCCTTGTCCTCGGAGATCATACGGATGACCTCCTCGGTCAGGCCTTTGTCGGATCTGACTGCGGAGTTCTCCTCTTTCTTGAACTCGAACCGGGCCTCAGTGTCTGTCTCTTTTAGGTGGTCTTGATCGGAACTCATGATGTGATTGTGTATATGGTTACGGCTGTAGCGTTATTACCGTTGTTCTAGCCAGATTCGGTTACGCAGTGCCGTAGACCTCGTCGCGGACCCAGTCGTACCCCTTGTCCTCGAGCTCTTCGGCGAGTTCGGGACCGCCGCTCTTGGCGATCTGGCCGTCGAGCATCACGTGGACGTGATCCGGCTCGACGTAGTCGAGGATGCGCTGGTAGTGGGTGATCTGGAGGATGCCGGTGCCCTGCTCGTCGCGCAGCGCGTTGATGCCATTCGAAACGTCCTGCAGGCGGTCGATGTCGAGCCCGGAGTCGATCTCGTCGAGGACGGCGATCGAGGGCTCGAGGATGGCCGCCTGAAGGACCTCGTTCTGTTTCTTCTCGCCGCCGGAGAAGCCGGCGTTGAGGTAGCGCTGGGCGAACTTCTCGTCCATGTCCAGTTGCTCCATCTTCTCCTGGAGGATCTGCTGGAACTCGGCGACGCCGACCTCGCCCTCGTCGGCGGGGCCTTCCATCGGCGAGGTCTCGAAGCCTTCGTCCGCTTCTTCTTCCTCGCTTTCCTCGTCCTCGAAGAGCTCTTCGCGCTCCTCGATCTTGGCGTTGAGCGCCGTCCGGAGGAAGTTCGTCATCGTGACGCCGTCGATCTCGGCGGGATACTGGAAGCCGAGGAAGACACCGAGTGCCGCGCGCTCGTTGGGCTCGAGTTCGAGGAGGTTCCAGGTACGCTGGTCCTCGTCGATCTCGATATCTTCGCCGAACTCGCCCTCCTCGAGGTGGATCAGGACCTCGCCCTCGGTGACCTCGTAGGCCGGGTGGCCGGCGATGACCTTCGCGGTCGTCGATTTCCCGGAGCCGTTGGGCCCCATCAGGGCGTGGATTTCGCCCGACTCGACCTCGAGGTTGACCCCCTCGAGAATCTTCTCGTCACCGTCCGCCACTTCCGCGTGCAGGTTGGATAGTTCGAGGCGTGCCATAGTGTTCTGTCGTTTGAATCGTGGGTCGTCTGCGTGATAACGGTTTCGTATCCGATTGGATACGATTTCGAATGACGAAGATTATTTTCCCGAACGAGAATCCCCACGGGGTAACCGAGAACCGCAGCGATCGGCAGACGGGAGCGCTTCACCCGGTGAGGCGCCGTATTTCGACGAGTACGCGATCGCTCTCGTCGGATGTGACGCCCTCCAGACAGATGAGTGTGACGGCGAGTGCGGGTCGACCGGATTACCAGTACTGGTCCAGTCCGGTCTGTTCCTGTCCCGACTTCACTTCGTCCCACGAAACGTCGAGCGCCTCGAGGATGCGCTCGATCGGCCCTTGGAGCGTCTTCTCGAGCATCGTGTCGTAGTCGACCTCGAACTCCTCCGGGATCTGGTCCTCGTACTCGAAGCAGATGACGTCCGGATCGCGCTTGAACGCGCCGTAGATCGGGTCGGTGCGGGCGTCGAACCCTTTCTCGGCCTCGAGCCGTTCGAAGAACGCGGGGTCGACCCGGTCGAGGTAGAGTCGCTTCGGTTTACTCCCGCGCTGGAAGTTCGTCCCGAGCAGGCGGTTCGCGTACTTGGCGCCGCGAACCTGGGCCGTATCGGTGTCGTAGTTGTCGAGTCGCTTGCCGATCCCGCCGGGGATGCCGATCTCCTCGAGCGACACCTCCCCCGTCCGAACGTCCTCGATGACCTCGTTCAGGTACTCCTTCGTACCCTCGATGTCGCCCTCGCGGACGACCATCTCGATGACGCGGTGCTGGACCTCTTTCGTAATCGGGGCGATGTCCGATCGCTTGTACTCGAAGCCGGTGATGTCGACGTCGTTGACGTCTTTTCCTTCCTTCCAGATGATGTGGCCGGCGTAGCGTTTCTTCGTCCCCGCCTGGAAGAACCGTCGGTAGAGTTTCTCGAACTCGATCTGGAAGCGGTGCTCTTCGGCGTTCAGATCCTCGCGCGCGAAGTCGTCGTACCGATCGTTGAGGTACTCCTCGATCTCGAAGGATTGCTCGATCGCCTCCTCTTTCGAGACCTCGGGACCGAGCTCGAGCATGACGCTGTCGGTGTCGCCGTAGGCGACCCGGTAGTCCAGTTCGTTGGCGGCGGTCTCGGTGAACTCGATCACTTCTCGCCCCGTCGCGGTAATCGCGGCCGCTGCTTCCTTGTCATATAGCCTGAATTGTTCCCATCCCGACACCCCGTACAACGAGTTCATGATGACCTTCACGGCGCCCTGCTGGCGGTCGTACTGCTCGTACGCGGGATCGCCCGGCTCGTACTCGTTGCGCAGTGATTTCTTCTCCTCGCGCTCCGCGAGCAGTTCCGTGATCATCTCGCGCATCACGCCGTCGGGCTCTTTGCGGAAGTGGATCGGCTCGGGCTCGGTCGGCGCGACGTAGGTCTCCCCGTCGTACTCGTCGGGATCGACCCTCGTCTCCGGCGACGCGTTGATCGTCGTCATACACATCGGGTAGAGCGACTTCAGGTCGAGGACGGTGATGTTCTCTTTGACGCCCGTGATCGGCTCGAACACTGCTCCGCCCTCGTACTCCTCGCCGCCCTCCTGTTGGCCTTTCGAGGGGAGGGCGAACCGGCCGTGGGCCTCGTGGAGGACGTACATGTCGACCGCATCCCCGGGCGTGGGCGCGTCCTCGAGTTTACAGCCGACGAAGGCGCGCACCTCGTCCCAGAACGGGATGATCTCCTGCTGGCGGTCGAGTTCGACGCAGATCTCGACGTCCCGCAGGTTGTACGCGAGCAGTTGCGTGGGATCGTCCTCCCAGAGGTCCCCGATATCGCCGGCGTACCGCTCTTTGCCCACTCCCAGTTCCGCCTCGCCGACAGCATCCAGTCGGTACGAATCCAGTTCGGAGAAGACCATCCGCTGGTAGCCGTAGAGCAGATCGAAGACGACGCGGCCCTTGATGTCGGGGCCGCCCCAGTTGCTGCGCCAGACCTCGTCGACGCGGGAGAGGCGATCGATCTCGAGGTCGTACTCGTGGTGGGGACCCTGAAGCACCTCGAGCCGATCGAGGAGGTACGGCGCGTCGAAGTCCTCGAAGTTCCATCCCGTCAGGACGTCCGGATCGGTCCGGTCGACGTACTCGATGAAGGCCTCGAGCATCTCCTCCTCTTCGTCGAACGTGCGGACTTCGTGGTCGATCGGCCCCTCGATCGGCTCGTACTCCTCGATCTCGGCGGGGATCTCGCCGTCGCCGACGGGCGCCTCGTAGAGCCACATGATGTACTCGTCGCGGTAGGAGTCGTGGCTGGTGAGACAGACGATCGGCTCCTCGCCGTCCTCGGGGAAGCCGGAGCGGTCGTCGACCTCGATGTCGAACGTCTGTACGCGCGGTTCGGTGTCGACGCCCGTGGCTTCGACTTCCTCGTGGGGGACGATCAGCGAGTCGTCGTCGGCCCGTCGCTCCGGGACGCGGATCCCGCTGCGAACGTCCTTGTCGATGAGAAACCGGTTCGGGAAGAGGATGTCCGCCTCGTAGTGCTCGAAGTCCTCGCGCACCTGCCCGACGTCGCGGGGGGTCTGACCGAAGATCTTGGTTAGCTTCTCGCCCCGGATACTCTCGTAGGGTTCGCCGTCCTCGCCGACCTCGCGGCTCCCGGTAAGCCGGTCGTAGGCGTCCTCCGGCGGGCGCTCGAGCGTCTCCGTCGGCGCGTAGAAGTAGGGCCGAAAGCCGACGACCTGAACGTGCTCGAGTTCGCCCGCGGACGTGCGGCCGAAGACGTGCACGATCGGCCGCTCCTCGTCGCCGTAGCCGGCGATCGTGTAGTCGACCTGCATCACGGCGAGTTCGAGTTCCCCGGTCGGTTCGGGAAGCGTCTCCTCGCGAACGTCGATCACCGCTGTACTGTCCCCTCCGCCGTCGCCGGCGACGGCGGCCGCCTCTTCGTCCGGCCGATCGGAGGATTCGCCCGAGAACTCCGCGAGTCCGGTCTGGCCCGCCTCAGTCATGATGTCGGAGTTTGCAGCGGCCGGATAAAAACCCTGCACTCCCATCCCTCGATGACAACGCACTCGCGATCGACGTCCCGACCGCGGTCACACGCTATCGGTACGACGAGATATTGAAGCGGCAACAAAGCATATAACGTGATAACACATACCATACTCAGAGGTGACTGACGTGTCAACCCGTGCTAACGACGAGATGACGGATCGCAGTGAACCGAGTAGTGAACCCGAGGGCACCGCGACGATCGAGGCCTACGAGACCGAGGACGGCGTCGTCTTCTACGATGCCGAGAACCCGCTTGCCTGGGTAGAGACGTCCCGAACGCTACAGCTCGAGGAACTCGCCTGAGTCTTCCGCGAGTGCGCGAACGCGAATCCTTTTCCTTCCGCTTGCCGTTCGATCACTCGTGGTATTCGATCGAAGCGAGCACGAACCGGAGGAGTGGGATCCCGAAGAGGAGTACGCGGATCCCGACAGCGACTCGCTGACGATCCCACGAGTGCCCACCGAGGACGCGGGTTCCGATCTCCGGTCGGACATGCGCTCGGAGTTCGGCTCGCCAGCGACCCCTGAAATTTCGACCGCCGAAACGGACGTTTCGGGCGACCTGCTCCAGACGTTCTGGTCGATCGTGCTCGTGGTCAACGCCGCCGTTCTCGCCCTCTCGCTGGGGGTCCTTTTCCTGATCTTCGAGGGCGTGTCGTACCACAGCGTCGCGCTCGTCGTCGGTGGCGCGATCCTCTTCGGCTCCGCCGTACGTCGATACCGGAGCTACCGGGCATCCGATAGCGATGCGACGACGAACGGCGATGATAGCGACGATAACGACAGTGACGACGGTGAACCGCCCGAATCGGGCGCGGGATCCGATGCTGCGCAGTCTCCTACCGGCGAAACGAATTCGGCCCCCAAGGCCGAACACCGATCGTCGGACGACTTAGACTGAACATGAAATCCGTTCAAGACGACACCGGGAAGCGATACGTCCTTCTCAAACGGTCCGACCACGCGAGTCTCGTTCGAGATCCAGAAACTGGCAACGAATGTTACGTCCAGAACGACCGTCTCGAGGCCGTCGCCGACGAGTCGTTCCTCGAGACGGCCGCACGCACCGTCAGTTCTCCCGTGCGATCCCTGCTGATGGCCGTCCACGACGAGGACGGCCTGGGACTGCTCGTCGAACTCGGCGAGCGCGGTCCGCTGGGCGTTCGCGCGATGATAGACGCCTACGACTGCTGTGAGAGTGATCTACACGGACGTCTCACGGTTCTCGCCGCCGCCGACCTGATCGCGGAGACCGACGTCGGCGGCGAACGGGGCTATCGGCTCACCGACGACGGGAAGACCGCACTCGAGGCGATCGGTGCGAGAGTCGTGGAGGCGTCCGAGAACCAGAAGGAGAGCGCGAACGCATCCGGTCCCTGACCGGGTGTATCTCCAATTTTTGAGAGTCGACTACTCCGATGCCAGCAGCGCCGCCTCCGGCGGCTCGCCGCACTCGAGTTGCGAACGGTTCGACGTCGCGTCCTTTTCGACGCGGACGATCGAGTCCGCCGCACCGACGAGTTCCTCGTCGTGGCTGACGACGACGATCTGTTCGACGCCCAGGTCGCGCATCGACTCGACCAGCGACACCAGCTGCGTGACGTGACCCGAGTCGAGGAAGACGGTCGGCTCGTCGAGGATAAGCGGCGGCATCGGCGCCGTCCCCTCGACGCCCTCCGCGAGCAGGCGGTAGATCGCACACCGCAGGCTGAGGTTGAACAGCGCCCGTTCACCGCCCGAGAGCTGCTCCGGCTCGAGCGGTTCGCCGTCCTTCTGGTAGACCGTCAGGCGGTACTCTCCGTCCAGGTCGATCGCCGCGTAGGAGTCGTTCTGGTAGACCAGATCGAACGTCTCGTTCAGCAGCCGCTCTAAGGTTTCGACGTTTCGCTGGCGCAGTTCCGCCCGCAGGTCGCCGTAGGTCGTCTGGAGCGTCTCGGCCTCGTCGTACAGCGAGTCGAGCCGCTCGCACCGGGCCTCGACGGTCTCGAGCCGGTCGCGGAGCCGTTCGAGCTCATCGATCTTCTCCTCGACGCCGCCGATTTTTCCCTGGAGCTGATCGCGCCGTTCCTCGAGCTCCGCGAGCTTCTCTTCGACCTTTTCGATGTACTGCTCGGCGTTCTGCCGGTCGCTTCGCGCGGCCGCGACGCGCTCCTCGTCGAACTCCGACTCGAGGTCGCGCTTGCGGTCGCGCTTCGCCGAGAGCTGGTCGCGACGTTCGTCGTTCAGCGTCTCCCAGTCGGTCCTGCGCTCCCGGAGCGTCTCGATCTCGCGGTCGAGTTCCGCGCGCTCGGCCTCGATCTCGGTCACGCGCCGGAGCGTCTCGAGCGTCGCCTTGATCTCGCCGCGCTCGGCGTTGATCTCGCCGAGGTCGGCCCGCGCGTCCGCGACCTCGCTCTCGAGTTCGTCGGCCTCCTCGCGCTTCGTCTCGGCCTCCCGTTCGTACTCGTCGACCTCCTCCCGGCGCTGATCGCGCTGGTCGCGGCGCTCCGCGAGCGCATCGCGTTTCTCGTCGAGCAGCTGGGCGACGTTCTCGCGGTTCTCCTCGAGCCGGTCGACCCGTCGTTCGGCCTCGACGAGCGACTCGGCGCGCTCGATGCGCTCCTTCAGCTCGTCGCGCTCGGTCTCGAGTTCCTGGCGTCGCTCCTCGAGCTCCGCCAGCTCCTCGCGTTTGTCGTCCAGCACGTCGACGTGGGGCGAGTCCTCGACGGACTGGCCGCACTCGGGGCACTTCCCCTCCTCGAGCAGCCGTTCGCCCTCCTCGATCGCGCTCTCGACCGTCCGGATCTCCGCGGTGACGTCGCCGATCGTCGAAACGAGGTCCTCGCGCTCGGACCGGATCGACTCGAGGTGCGCCTCGGCCTCGCCGAACGCGACCGGCGCGTCGTCGAACGCTGATCGGGCGGACTCGGTTTCGCCCTCGAGTTCGTCGAGTTTCGACTTCCGCTGGTCGATCTCGTCCGCGCCGTCCTCGAGCGCCGACTCGAGTTCGTCGGCCTCGCTTCGGGCCTCCTCGGCCTGGGACTCGAGGTCGGACGCCGTCTCGCGGAGTCGCTCGATCTCGCCGTTGTACTCCGTGATCGAGACGCGAACGTCCTCGAGATCGTCCCGAAGCTCTTCGTCCCGGTTCTCGAGTTCCTCGATCCGGGTTTCGATCGCGTCCTCGTCGCTCGCCTCGGTGTCCGCGTCCTCGAGCAGCGCGTCGCGTTCGTCGGCGAGTTCCTCGCGCTCGTCCTTGCGGTCGCGAAGGGTCTCGGCCGCGGTCTCGCGTTTGCGCTCCGTCTCGGAGATCTTCGAGCGAAGCTCCTCGATCTCGCTCTCGAGCTCCGCGATCTCCTCGCGGGTCTCCTCGTGGCGTTCGAGGACGTCCGCCGCCGTGTCGCGCGTGTTCTTCGCCTCCTCTCGCTGGGACTCGAAGCGCTCGATCTCGGAGACGACGTCGGCGTGGCGCGACTCGAGTTCGTTCAGGCGGTCGTGGAGGTCCTGTTCCTCCTTTCGTTCGGCCTGGGCTCGGAGATCCTCGAGCACCTCGCGCTGGCCGTCGAGCACCGACTTGACGCCGAGGCGGGCGTCGCTCGCGCGCTCGCGGTACTCCTCGAGCGCACCTAGCTGCAGGAGGTCGTCGATCATGTCCTGGCGCTCGCTCGGCGAGGCGTGGATGAGCTTGTTGACCTCGCCCTGGCGGACGTACGCGCAGTTGACGAACGCGTCGGCGTCCATCCGCAGGAGTTCGGTCACCTCCCGGCGCACGTCGCGCGCGCCCTCGACGGTCTCCGTCGGCGTCTCGAGAACGCACCTCGTGGTCGTCGCCCGATCGCCGCGGAGCTTGAGCCGGCGCTCAACGTGGTACTCGCGACCGTCGTGGGTGAACCAGAGTTCGACCTCGCTTTCGTCCTCGCCGGTCGTGATCACGTCGTCGAGGGTCCGATCGCCGAGCGCTTTCGAGCCGTAGAGCGCGAAGAAAACCGCCTCGAGCAGCGTCGACTTCCCGCTGCCGTTGACGCCGTGGACGACCGTCACGCCCCGCTCGAGGCGGAGCTCTTCTTCGCCGTAACACTTGAAGTTCAACAGGCGGACGCGGTCGACCCTCATTCGAAATCACCCAGCGAGGTGTACTCGCCGTCGGCGCTCGGTTTCGACTCGCCATCCCCCGAATCCGCCTCGGTGCCGTCGTCCACCGACTGCCGGCTCGCCGCCGTCGTTGCGGTCTCGTCAGCGGGTTCCCTTTCGTCCGGGGTCTCGGGGTCCCCGTCCGATCCGTCGTCGGCTTCGGGATCTCCGCTCGACCCGTCGTCGGCCGCGGCTGTAGCGTCGTCGGCCGCGGCTGTAGCGTCGTCGGACGGCGCTGCGGCCGTCTCCGCCGCATCTTCGTCCGAGAGCTGATCCGCGACCGTCGTCACGTCCTCGTCGCTCGCCTCTCGCTCCGGTGCCGGCTCGAACGCGGTGTGATCCTCCTCGAGGAGGTCGCGCACCCGTCGTTCGACGCGTTCGCGGACGTTGGCGTCGGCGAGATCGTCCTCGCGGACGGTGCGATCGATCTCGAGGGCGGCGTCGCTGAGCCCCAGTTCGCGGACCCGCTCGCGGACCGCGTCGTCGGGATTGGCGAAACTGACCGATATCTCCTCGCCCTCGTCGGGGAGCTCCCGCCGATCGTTCACCCGGGCGACGAGCGCCCCGCGGTCGATCGCGAGTTCCTCGACGGCTGCGGGCGTGATCGGGCGCCCCTCGCCCTCGATGGTAACGATGACAACCGCGTCCTCGAGGTCGTGCTGGCGGACGCGCTCCTGGATGCGGTCGACGCCCTCGCCCTCGGCGAGTTCGACGTCGACGAAGGCGAACTCGCGGGCCGTCTCGAGGCTCCGGCGGCGGATCGCCGGCTCCTCGCCGGTCTCGAACCCGACGAGGTTGTAGCCCCGGTCCTCACGCTCGCTCGCGCTCGCGCGTTCGGTCGAGCCACAGTAGGTGACCCACGTGTCGCGCACCTCAGCGGTGTCGGGGTGGTGGTTGTCGCCGAGGAGAACGGCGTCGAACTCGACCGTCGACTCGGAGAGCAGCCGTTCGGTGTCCCAGTCGGCGTGAGCGAACGGCTCGAACAGGCCGTGGCTCACGAGGGCCGCGTGATCCGCCTCCTCGGGGACGGCGGCGAACTCGTACTCGAGGTCCTCGCGCCGCGAGCGGGGAACGAAATCGAGTCCGTAGAACGCGACGTCGTCGATTACCTGAGGCTCGGCGCCGAGTCGGGTCGCGAGACCGAGGTCGGCGAACAGGTCGAGCCACTGTGCGTCGCGTTTCCCCTCGTGGTTGCCGACGACGGCGAGAAACGGGATGTCGGCCGCCGAGAGCGTTCGGAGAATTTCGACGGTTCCCTGGAGGTCGACCAGTCCCGGCCGGCGGTCGTGAAAGAGGTCGCCGGCGTGGATCACCGCGTCGACGTCCGCGTCGACCGCGTCCTCGGCTACGTTTCGGAAGGCCTCGAGGAAGTCCCGTCGTCGCTCGGGCGAGTTGTACTGCTGGTACCCGATGTGGGTGTCGCCCGTGTGTATCACCCGCGTCATCTGTCCGGAGGTTGGTCTGCGGGGCCTAAAGGCGTTCCGTGACCGACCTGAAAGTAAAGTGTGCCGACGTGAGCGGAGCGCGTCACGTTCGCGACCGTCGCGGCGGGCGGCGATCGGCGGTCGCGGCGACTGGTGGGGGCGGTTGCAGGGTTACGATTCGATGTCGAGACTGTACAGGCGCTTGCGAGCGTCCGAGAACGAGAACCGAGAGTCGATGACGTTCTCCTCGTCGAGGCGGTTCAGGGCGTAGCGGACCGTCCGGGCCGGAAGGAGCGACTCGTCGGCGATCTGTTGCTGGGTCATCGTGTCGTTGTACTCGAGGACCTTCGCGACGAGCTTGGCACTCGGCGGCAGATCGCGGACGTCGTCCCACGACCCCTGTTGCGTAGTTTCCTGGTGCAGCGACTCTGAAGCACTCATCGTACACACCCATTCCAAATACGGCTTGATAATATTTTCTATTCCGCTTTATGTCTAGTAGTTATACAACCGGGCCGAGTTCATCTACCCGAAGCCTCTTATGAGCCAACACCTAAACCACGGGTGATGAGCGACACTGTGGACGACGTCGACCTCCCATACGACGAGGACGAGGCGTCCCAACAGGAGAAAATTCAGGCGCTCGAGGATCGGTTAGAGATTCTCGAGTCGCAAAACGAGGAGATGCGGGACAAGCTCCTCGATGCGAACGCCGAGAACAACAAGTACCAGCAGAAACTCGAACGGCTGACTCACGAGAACAAGAAGCTGAAGCAGTCTCCCCTGTTCGTCGCCACGGTCCAGGAACTCACGGACGAAGGCGTCATTATCAAACAACACGGGAACAACCAGGAGGCGCTAACCGAGGTTACCGAGGAGATGCGAGACGATATCGAGCCCGACGCCCGCGTGGCCGTCAACAACTCCCTCTCTATCGTCAAGACGCTCTCTAACGAAACCGACGTGCGCGCTCGCGTGATGGAAGTCACCGAGAGCCCCGAGGTCAGCTACGAGGATATCGGCGGTCTCGAGGAGCAGATGCAGGAGGTCCGCGAGACCGTCGAGATGCCCCTCGAGAAGCCCGAGATGTTCGACGACGTCGGGATCGAACCCCCGAGTGGCGTCCTGCTGTACGGCCCGCCGGGCACCGGGAAGACGATGCTCGCGAAGGCCGTCGCCAACCAGACCGACGCCACCTTCATCAAGATGGCCGGCTCGGAGCTGGTCCACAAGTTCATCGGCGAGGGTGCAAAGCTGGTCCGTGATCTGTTCAAGGTCGCCCGCGAGCACGAACCCGCCGTGATCTTCATCGACGAGATCGACGCCATCGCTTCCAAGCGGACGGAATCGAAGACCTCCGGCGACGCCGAGGTCCAGCGGACGATGATGCAGCTGCTCTCCGAGATGGACGGCTTCGAGGACCGCGGCGACATCCGCATCATCGCCGCGACCAACCGCTTCGACATGCTCGACCGAGCCATCCTCCGGCCGGGTCGGTTCGACCGCCTCATCGAGGTACCTAAGCCGAACCAGGAGGGCCGCGAGATCATCTTCGATATCCACACTCGCGGGATGAACGTCGCCGACGACGTCGAGTTCTCGGAACTGGCAGCCGAGGCCGAGGAGGCCTCCGGTGCCGACATCAAGGCCGTCTGTACCGAGGCCGGGATGTTCGCCATCCGCGACGACCGCACGGAGATCCGGATGGAGGACTTCCGGGGCGCCTGGGACAAGGTCCAGGCCGAGAGCGACGAGACCGAGGACGTCTCGAAGACGTTCGCCTGAAGCTCTCCTGCCGGTCGCCTCGCTCGCGTTTGCTTTTACCGCCGAACTCGAGACGCGTCGCTTCCGAACGCGATCAGCACTGAACTGCTCGTCAAACGTCTCGTTCTCGAGTCTACAGCGCCGCGAACACGAGCCACGGAACGACGAACAGCGCCACGGTGAGCACCGCGAGAATCAACAGATATCCGAGACCGGTGCTCGCCGCGGTGATCCAGGCCGGATGGTCGAATTCGCGTATATCCGCTGCCATACCAGTACGATCCGGGGACGAGTCCATAAACGTACCGACCAGCCAGCGGTTCCGGTCCGCTTTTACCGGGCGACTGGCTAGAGACCTCCAATGACGAAGATCGTCGTGGTGGACAACCACGGACAGTTCACCCACCTCGAGCACCGAGCGCTTCGCGACCTCGGCGTCGAGACGGAACTGATCGACAACGATACCGACCCCGAGGAGGTCGACGCCGACGGCGTCGTCCTCTCCGGCGGTCCCGACATGGACCGAATCGGTCACTCTGCCGACTACCTCGAGGCCGATATCCCCGTCCTCGGGATCTGTCTCGGCATGCAACTGATCGCCGAGGAACTCGGCGGCGAAGTCGGCAGCGGCGACTACGGCGGCTACGCCGACGTCACCGTCGAGATCGTCGACGACGAGGATCCCCTCACCGGCAGCCTGCACCCCGAAACCCGCGTCTGGGCGAGCCACGCCGACGAGGTCACGGAGCTGCCCGAGGGATTCGAACTGACCGCGCGAAGCGACGTCTGCGACGTCGAGGCGATGAGCGACTCCGACCGGAACCTCTACGGCGTCCAGTGGCACCCGGAGGTCGCCCACACCGAGGAGGGCGAGCAGATCTTCGAAAACTTCCTCGAGATCTGCGAAGCGAACGCCGAGTAGCCAGCCGACCATCGACGCGGCTTTCCGCCGTCCCTTCTCCAGAACAACCTCGCTACTGCACAGCACTCTGAAGCGTCGAGTGAGCGCTGTATTTTCACCGACGATGCTCCTGAACGCTTCTGATAACATCGATGTTACGTGGTATCCTGAATGTCGAGAAACTGATGTATGGGTTACTGTACGAATCAGGTAACGTAATGCAATCACCAGACGACGCCGTTTCGATCCGGACTGGACCGGTTACGATCCCCGCTGCCGACGGAGGCGCGAACTATAGTAGCCACTGAAAGTCAATTCACACCCGATCGCACGACGGCTGGCGATCGGTGTGTAAATCGTTTTAATTGGTACTGTAACCGAGCTACGGACCGTTTCGGATCAACCGAGCCACGTCGCCGTGGCGCGCGCTGTCGATTCGCGTTCGAGCGTAGCGAGGTGCGAACCTGCGAACACCTCGAAAGGCGAATAGCGAAGGACGCTCCGCATCCTTCGGCCTATGTGAACGGGTGCTCCGCACCCGTGAGCAGACGGCGACCAAGAGGAACCCTAAGCGACAGCGAGAACCGATCGACGGCGGTGTGCGAGGGACGAGTGAGCGAACGAGTCGGCTGGGGAGGGCGTGGAAATTCCCTGTTGCCAGTCTGAGCAGGACACTCGAGTTCTCACTCCTCCTCCGAATACAGCAGTAAGACAGTTGGATCAACTCGAGAAGACGCAGCGTTACGTACAGACCGAGTAGGTAACGGTGCGGAAACCGATTTTACAGATACCTCCCGGTACTACCGTACTGAGAAAAGGTGTAGTCAACGCGGCGGACGGTTGCTACAGAACGAGACGCGGGAGAACCTGTGGCGTCTAGACGGACGCTGTAAGCCCCCCATCGACGCGGATGTTCTGGCCGGTGACGTAGCTTGACGCAGGTGAGAGAAGGTACGCGACTGCGTCTGCAATCTCTGCGGTTTGTGCCGGTCGTCCCATTGGGATTCGCTCTCTCGTTTCCTCGTCTACGTCGTAACTATCGACGAATCCGGGTTGAACCGTGTTCATTCGGATGCCGTTCGCTGCGTATTGGTCGGCGTAGAGTTTGGTGAAACTCCCGAGTCCAGCCCGAAGCACCGATGACACGGGGAACTCACTCGACGGTTCGAATGCCGAGAAGGTGGAGATATTCACAATGGACCCGTGACCTTGTTCTTCCATGATGGGCGTGACGAGTCGCGCCATCCGGACGGTATTCAACAGAACGAGATCTAGCCCCTCGTGCCACTCCTCGTCAGAGATTCCAAGAAGGTCGCCAGACACCGGGTGACCCGTGTTGTTCACCACCGCATCGATACGCCCGTAGCGCTCGTGCGTCGTCTCGACGAGGGCTGCCAAGTCATCAGGATTGGTCACCGAGCCTTCGAACCCGTCTCCGCCGAGTTCGTTCGCAACCTCAACGGCGCTCCCTGACCGTGACAACAGAACCGGCGTGTATCCATTCTCGCGTAGTCGCCGAGCACAGGCCTCCCCGATACCGCTTCCCGCCGCTGTCACTACTGCGACTTTCTTATCAGCCATACAACGACTAACGTGGCCGTGGTCATAAAAACACTCTCAGCACGCACCCGCTACAAGTTTTCCTCTCATCGTTTTTATAGTACCAACGGGAACGGTTTCCACACCGATCGCACAGCCGTCGTGCGATCGGGTGTGCACCGACTTTCAGCGGCTACTATACGCTGTTCGTGTCGATTCTTTGGGCGCAGGTAGCGGTAGTGCTATAACCGACACGCCTTCTCTTTGGCACGGTTCAGAAAAATCACTAACATCAGATAGTAGTAACAGCGTTACGTTCGCACTCTCTACGTAACGGCGGTACCGAACGCCGTCATCCTACTCGAGTTCCTCGGCCCTCCCCCGAAACTGCTCGAGCACCGACGGCCGGCCGCGACACTCGATCTCGACCGTTTCCCCCTCGTAGTCGATCGACTCGACGGTCGTCCGGTCGTAGGCCCGCGACACCAGCGACATCGCGTCGTCGCTGTTCGGCAGCCGAAGCGTCGTGCGTTCCTCGGGGAACCGCTCCCGGATCGCCGACCGGAGCGCGTCGCAGTTCGTCCCCTCGAGCAGGCTCGCGAGGATCGGGTCGGCCGCCGGCTCGGGGACGAGATCCGTCGCGGTCGAGTACCGGCGCCGGCGCTCGGCGTCGGACAGCGACTCGGCCTTGTTCAGCACCGTCACGATCCGCTCCTCGTCGACGTCCTGGGCCTCGAGCACGTCGATCGACACCGAGAGTCGCTCGCGGAACGTCTCGAGGGGATCGCTCGCGTCGACGACGAGGACGACGACGTCCGCCGCGGCCGCCTCCGACAGCGTCGAACTGAACGATTCGACGAGGTCGTGTGGCAGGTCGTCGACGAACCCGACCGTGTCGGTGACGAGGGCGGGCCGGCCCTCGAAGGTCGCTCGCCGCGTCGTCGTCTCGAGGGTCTCGAACAGCCGATCCTCGATCGCCGCGGTCGCGTCCTTCTCGGAGCCGGGGTCGCGATCCGTCGCCGTCTCGTCGAGGGACATCTCGTCGGCGAGGCGGTGCAACAGCGTCGACTTGCCGGCGTTGGTGTAGCCGGCCAGCGTGACGAGGTCGAACCCCTCCTCCCGACGACGCTTACGGAACTGGTCGGCCGGGTCCGGAAGCTCCTCGAGTTTCCCCTCGAGGCGATCGATTCGCGTTTCCACGTCGTAGACGCGGGATCCCTTCTCGGTCTGTTTGTTGAGCATTCCTTCGTCCGCCGCCGCGATTACCCGCGGCAGATCGTACCGCAGGCGCGCCAGTTCGACCTGGAGCTGGGACCGCCGGGTCCCGGCCTGGCTCTCGAAGATCTCGAGAACGAGCCGGTAGCGGTCGACCACGACCGTCCCGTCGGGCATCGCGCGCTCGACGGTGTGGTGCTGGTCGGGCGTGAGTTCGCCGTCGACGACGACGCGACCCGCCTCCCGGTCTTCGACGACGGCGGCGAGTTCGTCGAGTTTCCCTCGCCCGAGATACGTTCCGGAGTCGTCCGGGCCGACCTGCGTTACCTCCGCTACGACGCTGTCCCCGTTTGCCCGGACGAGACGCTCGATCTCGTCGGTCTCGACGGGTGTGTTCGATGAACGTTTCGCGAGTACCGCGTTCGACGGCTGCGTGTTTACTGATGGTGACATAGCGCGTTCGATGGTCGCTGTTCGAGTACGGTGCGCGATTTCGGCTCGAGTCCGCGGCGGACCGTTCGAACCGTGGACGAGGCGGAGTGCGTCGCGCTGGCTGAACCGTCGCCCGCTGGACGACGAGAGCGAGCCCGACTCACCGAACGAAAAGGATCTCCATGGCTGTGACCGTGTATTCCGGAACGTAGTACTAATCGGTTGTGCAGGTGTGCTACACGGCGACACAGTGCGCGAGTTCGGACGAACGCCGTCGCTACTAACTCGAGTCGTCGACGAAAAGCGGGTCGAACGCTCCTCACTCCCCGAACAGTTCGTCGACGGCCTCGCGCGCGGCGAGCGCGGCGTCGTCGGCGACCCGTTCCGGGTCGGCCCCGTCCTCGGGAGCGTTCAGGTAGACGTCGACCTCGAGGACGCCCTCCTCGAAGGTCACCGTAACGTCGTAGTCGCGAACGTTTGATTGCTTGTACCGGGAGAAGATGAGCCCCTCCGCGGCGTCGGAGGCCGTCTGGACGATCTCCTCGTCCGTCGGCTCATCGCCTGTCATTTACGCGCCGCCTGCGCCCGGGCCGCCCGGGCCTGCTGGGCCGCCGCCCATGCCGCCGCCCATCAGCTCTTCGAGGTCCTCCTGGAGGTCCTCGAACTGATCCTGAACGCGCTCTTCTTGCTTCTCGAGGGTCTCGAGGCGGATCTCGAGGGAGTCGACCTTGTCCTCGAGGGCGTCCTGAGCCGTCTCGTAGTCGGTCTCGACGAAGAGCTCGCCGACGTTCCGGTACATCGTGGTTTCCTCGTCGACGTTCTCGAGCTCGTCGAGTGCGCCCTCGGCTTCGTTCAGGCTGGTCTCCGCCTGCTGCTTCTGGACGGCGACTTCCTGTGCGGTCTCCTGCAGACCCTGAAGCTGTTCGATTTTCTCCTGCGCTTCCGGCGGCAGATTTCCTTGCATACTTCGACCGTAGCCCTCCGGACTGATAAAGCCAAGCTTTGTCACTCGCGACGAAACCGGCCCGATCGACCCGCTCTCGTCGGTCCGTTCCCGCGGGTTGGGCGTGCAGCCTGCACGACTATACGGGTCGGCGGTGTGGCTACCGTGAATGCGACGCCGCGACGCGCTCGCCGCCGGCGGACTCGTGCTTTCGCTGTCGGCCGGCTGCCTCGAGACGCTCGAGCGGGAGGACGCTTGGCGAGAACTTGTCGTCGACCCGCCCGAGGGCGTCTACGTGCCGCCGAAGGTCGACGGGATGACGGCGTACGGAACCGCGACCGTCGACGGTCGGACGGTTTCGCTCGCAGCGACCCGTCCGCACTCGTTCTGGACGGTGTCCGGAACCGAACGCGCCCGTGCGGACGTCCGGGACTACCACGCGGTTCACCTGATGGCCAGCGTCCACGACGCCGAAACCGGAATCGTCGTTCCGACGTCTGTCACGACGACGATCCGGCGCCGGGGCGAACCGGTCGACGAGCGCACCCTCTGGCCGATGCTGTCCCAGCGGATGGGGTTTCACTACGGCGACAACGTCCCGCTCGACGGCGACGGACGCTACGTCGCGACGGTCCGCGTCGAGCCGACGAGCGCAGCAGTACCCGACGCGGCCGCCGATCGGCTCGCGAGCGCGACGGCTGTCGACCTCGAGTTCGAGTACGACGCGGACGAGATCGAGACCCTCGAGCGCCGACTGATCGACGCGGACGAGGGCCGCGGGGACGCCGGTGCGGTCGAGCCGATGGACGATGCGGGCGAGGACGACCGCCTCGAGACCGTCGCCGACGCGTGGATCGGTTCCGCGACCGGCGGCGACGTCGAGTTCGCCTGCGGCGTTATCGATGCCTCCGGAACCGACGATGACAACGACGTCCTCGCGGTGGCCCCGCGGACGCGGTACAACCGGTATCCGCTTCCGTTCGCGTCGCTCTCGATCACGGTCGACCGAGACGAAACATCCGTACGCAGCGGTTCGCTCCGGGAACGGCTCGACGCCGCGTTGGGACATCACTACGGGGCCGCTATCGAGCGAGAGGTGCTCGAGCGGGCCGACGAGATCACCGTTTCCGTCGACGCGCCGCCGCAGGTATCACGTCACGAGGGATACGAGACGGCGTTTCTCGACGTCGATTCGGTGACGGTCGGCGTCGACCTCGAGTAGCCTCCTCAGGTCCGTTGGGAAACGATGGCGCCGTCGGCGCTACGAAGCAGGAGCACTCCGAGCGCGAGCATGACGACGCTCACGACGAGCCAGGGAGGGTTCCAGGCTTCGGTGCCGTGGACGACGTTGTGGAGGTCGAGCACGTAGTGGCTGACGACACCGTCGAAGACGTTGAACGCACCCGCACCGAGGACGACCGAACCGACGAGATAGCGCGTCGAGAATCGCGCGTCGGTTCCGTTGACGAGCCGCCAGGTGAGTCCGAGACCGATCCCCACGACGGCGAGCATGAGCAGCAAGAAGAGCCCGTCGAACATGACGTTCGTCCGCAGGCCGTCGAGACTGTACGGATCGTAGAACCCCGACAACAGGTGGTGGCTCTGTATCGTGAGGTGAAAGATCACGACGTCAATGATAGCTCCGAATCCGAATCCGACCGTTCCGCCGGCGATCAGGAGCCGTCGACGGCGTCGCGTTCCGGCGTCCGTCGTCATACTGTCACTCTCGACGGCCGCGAGGAAAAACGATCGGCCGACGACTGCTACGTCTTCGACCGCACGGCGTCGCCGATATCGGCCGTTCGTTCGGCGACGTCGATCAGCGAGAACCAGGTGTTCAACGCCGCGCGCAGCGCGACCACGTCGGCAGCGTCGATCTCGAGTCGGACGACCGAGCCGTCGCGGTCGATATTCGTTCGCGAGCGCTCGTCGTCGATCTCACCGATCTCACGGGCGACGCTCTCGGCCACGAGTCGGGCGCGAGACGGCGTCTCGTACTCGAACTCGAGCGTCGCGTCGTGAGAATCCACGGCGTTAGTTGACGTCGACTTCCTTGACGTCGCGGCTGCGTTCTTTCAGGAGCACGCGATGACCGCAGTAGGGACAGCGGACACCGCCGTACTCGTCGATCTGGACGTCGCGTTTACAGCGGGAGCACTTGTAGCTCATGCGTGAGAGAGTGAGAGACGTCGTTATTCGTCTTCGGCCAGCGCGGCGCGGATCGAGCGCTGGACGGTTCGGCCGGCGGGGGTCTCCGGACGGTAGGCACCGCCCGTGAAGACCTCTCCGGTCTCCTCGTTCTTCCAGATGCCGGTACCGATGCGGGTGACGTCGTCACCGTCGACCTCGGCGTTCTCCATGTCGTCTTCGATCTCACTGACACGGCGTCGAGCGACGCGACCGTAGCGTGCGCCAAAGCGGCCCGCGCTGCCGATTCCTTGATTGGCCATAGTACCGCTATCTATCGCCACCTGATTCTTAAACCTGTTGAGTCACGGCGGGTCGTCTTCCGACCGTTCGGCGACCGGACCGACGAGGAGTTCGCGAAAGACGAGCGCGAGTGCGACGAACGGACCGAAGGCAGTGAGCGGTGCGGTGAGCAGTCCCGTCCCGACGCCAGTTACCGCGATCAGCGATCGAAGCGCGAGTCCGCTCACCGCGAGCAGCGGAATCGCAGCCAGGACCGCGTCGGCGCGCTCGAGCATAGCTAATTATATCTAATTACAGCCGTCCGGATAAGGGGCTGAGAACCAGCAGAGACTGTCGCTTCCATCGGATCGTGAGAGTATACCGCCGGCTGTAACTGTTGTAGGATTCGCCTGACGGTCGCGGCGGATGCCACTACACTGACTTCCAGCCGGCGGTATACCTGTGACCGACCGTTCATTTTTCGATCGAACTACCGGATGGCACCCGATTTCCGTCCGTTGTACCCCAAGAGAGAATTTCGAGACGAATACATGAGGAATCATATTTTCACTCCATCGTAGTAGTAAGTAATGACACTAGGCGCGGTCGTGACAATGTATTACGGTTTTGGCTGGCGTTCGTTCGAATATGCGGCGACGGAAGTATCTCGCTGCCGGGGGAAGCCTGGCCGCGACGCTTACGGGGAGTGTGGAAGCGATCAAACGGGGTCTCGCGAACCGGGTGAGAGACGTTCTCGAAAACGAGGAGAGGATCGAAGTTCGGATCCTCGAGACGAACGCCCCGGTCGAGGGCGGCGCGCTGCTCGAGGTGACCGTCGAACTCGAAAACACCGGCACGACGTCGGCACGACCGACGGTCGAGAGTTTCGTCGACGGGGATCGACGCGGCGGTCGCAGAACGACCGTTGACGCCGGCGAAACCGAGACGTTCGACCTCGGCGGCTATCGGACGTATCCGGTCGAACGAGACGATCGGGTAACGGTACGGGTCGAAACCGACGACGACGCGGACGAGCGGACGGTCGACGTACTCGCCGTCGACGGTCTCGATCCCGCGCAGACGACGCCGGACCGGGAGATCGCGGTTCAACCGGGGACGTCGGTTCTCTTCGAGGTCGAGTCCGACGCGCTCGGCGAGTACGGCGGCCGAACGCAGTGGTTCGTCGACGGCGAGTACGTCGGTTGGTCGATGGGGCCCTGGTACAGCGCGTACTACGGCCACCGGGGTGCCGATTACTGGCAACAGACGTTCGAGTCGCCGGGAACTCGCGAGATCGCCGCGGCCGTCGACGCCGACGACGAAACGCTCCGGACGGCGTGGACGATCGACGTGACGGAAACCGGCGTCGCAGCCCCGTCCCTCGACGCGCACCGTCCGGCCGACGACTCGCTCGAGGTGGTCCGCGGCGAACCGACCGAACTCGAACTGGACGTGAGCCATCCCGACGGCGCGCTCGAGCGCGTCGTCTGGTGGCTCGGTCACTCGGACACCGTACTGGAGACGACCGACGTCGGGGGAACCGAAGACACGGCGGCGATCGAACTCGAGGGAGGCTGTCACACCTGTCCGATCGTCGTCTGGGTGATCGGAGAGGACGGAGTCGTCGCGTCCGAGAATCCGTGGGTGATCGACGAGGTTCGCGACGAGCCCGACGACGTCCTGGACGTGACGATCACCGAGACGAACGATCCGGTCGACGCCGGCGAGGTCCTCGAGGTGACCGCGACGGTCGAAAACGCGACCGACTCCGAGCGAACGGGGGACGTGGACCTGATCGTCGGTCACGACCCGGAACTGGTCGACAGTCGGTCGATAACTGTCGACGGCGGCGACACCGAGATGGTCGAACTGGAGTTCACCACCGCGGACGTCAGGCGAACCCAGACGTTCCCCGCGCGAGTCGAAACCGAAGGCGGCGCCGACGAACGGACGGTCGAAGTGATCGGAATTGAGGACGTCGCGCTGGACGTGACGATCGTCGAGACCAACGCGCCGGTCCGGACGGGCGAGTTCCTCGAGGTCACCGCCGAACTCGAGAACGGCCGCGACTCGGAACTCCGTCGCGAGGCGCAACTCGTCGTCGGTCACGATCCGGACGTGGTCGATACGGCGGTCGTCTCGATCGAACCGGCCGCAACCGAGACGGTCACGATGGGGTACGAGACGGCGCTCGTTGGGACGGATCAGGAGTTCCCGGCGCGGGTCGAACTCGAGGGCGACGCGGACGAAGTTCCCGTCTTCGTCTACGTCGACGGGCCGCCGTTGTTGGTGACGATTTTGGAGACGAACGACCCGGTCACTACGGGGGATCTCCTCGAGGTGACCGCGGAGCTCGAGAACGACGCGGATTCGGCGACGACGCAGGAGATCGAACTCGTCGTCGGCCACGACCCTCAGCTCGTCGATTCCCGGTCGGTGACGGTCGACGGCGGCGAGGCCGAAACTGTCGGTCTCGAGTTCGAAACGGCGGTCGTCCGGCGAACCCAGGAGTTCCCCGTTCGCGTCGGGGGTGACGACGACGCGGCCGTCCGCGACGTCGAGGTGATCGGAACGGACGGCGCGGACGTGAACGTGACGATCACCGAGACGAACGATCCCGTCGCCGCAGGGGCGGTCCTCGAGGCAACGGCTGAAGTCGAGAACGCCGGTGCGGTCGCAGTCACGCAGGACCTCGAGTTCGTCGTCGGTCACGATCCGACGGTCGAAGATACCGATTCAGTACGGCTCGAGCCCGGGGAGGTCGAAACCGTCGAGATGAGTTTCGAGACGGCGTTCGTCGAGAACGACCAGGAGTTTCCGGTGCGGGTCGAGAGCGCCGTCGCCGGGGACGACCGAACGGTGTTGGTCCGCGGAACTACCGACGAGGAACTCGAGTTCGACTTCACCGACTGCACGCGGGCTGCAGTCGCCGGCGCGTTCGAGGAGGGCGACGGCATCTCCGTCGAAACGCTCTTCGTCGACTCGGCAGGCGTCGGCAACGCACACCCGGGGCTCACGGTCGGCGACGGAATCGACGCACCGTTTTCCGGGACAGTTCGCTTCGAGATCGGCGGGGAGAACCGGATTGCCGATCGAACCGACGACGAAGTCGCCGTCGAGCTGGCGGACGAAGGGTTCGGGTCGACCATCGGGTCGGTCATCGTCAACCTGTACGAACCGGACGAACTCCGCGAAAGCAATCCACAGGACTGCGTGGACGAACGTCGCCCCGACCGACCGACGATTACCCTGGAAGACGTAACAGATACCACCAGCGACGACTTTGAGGTCACGTTCGAGTACGAGAATCCGAACGCCCTCGAGATGCTGGGCGGCGAGTTCGTCGCGGGAACGACGGCGGACGAACCGCCTGCACTCGAGCCCGGGACCCACTCGTTCACCGTCGGGTGGACGCCCGAGACCGACGACGAGCGTCTCGTCTGGGTAGTCGACCTCGAGCGGTATCTCTACGACGACACGCTCCGGGCCGAAACGGACTCCGCCGGCGAATACCGTGACCCGGAACCGGAACTTTCGGTCGATATCCTCGAGGCGACCGACCCCGTCACCGCTGGCGACGCCCTCGAGGTGACGGTCGAGGCTGAAAACGTCGGCGACGCCGCGGCGTCCCAGGAGATCACACTCGACGTCGGTCCGAACCAGGCCGTCGACGCAGAACAGGTCGAACTCGCGGACGGGGACGGCGAAACCGTGACGCTAGCGTATCAGACCCGGTCCGGAGACGTCGGCGAACTCGACGTGACCGTGCGCAGCGAGGACGACGACGCGTCGGTCCAGGTCGCGGTACTCGATCCCGGTTCGGAGGAGGAACCGGCCGACGAGCCCCTCGAAGACGAACCGCCGGAAGAGCCTCCAGAAGAGGGGCCGTCCGAAGAGCCGGGTGAGGAACCACCAGCCGATCCACCCGAGGAGGATTCTGACGAAGATCCACCGGAAGAATTTCCCGAGGATACGCCGGAAGATCCTCCGGAGGGCCAACCGGAGGAGTCGCCGGAAGAACAACCGGAGGACACGTCGGAAGATCCACCCGAAGAGCCGCAAGAAGAGTCGTCGTCGCCGTAATTTTCGATCTCGACGAAGCCGAGCGAGTTTCGGATTCGCCGACGCCTTCCGTTCCGCGAAACGATTTCCGGCCTACTGGAACTCCGACTCGGAGAGCACGTCGTTCAGATCCTCGCGAATGCGCTCGCCCAGCTCCCGGTTCGGCGCCGTGGTGACGACCCGATTCTCCTGGACGCTCGAGCCGTCCCGGATGAGCATCCGAACGTTCCCGCCGTCGTCCGCTCGAGTCACCTTCGCGCGGAGTCCGGACTGGGATCCCTTTCCGCCCGCGTCGATCGGCCCGGGAATGACCTTCTTGACGTGGGGGTGATCGGCGACGGTGTGGATCGCTCGCATGCCGGTTCGCCCGCCGATGAGCGTCGTGTGGCTGCCGCCGATCTTCTCCGCCGGCGGGGTCTCGACCACCTCGAGCGCGCGGTTGCCCCGGCGCTCGAGCACCGTCTCGACGGGATCCTCGTCGTCGACGCGGTAGAAGGGGTAGTGGACGTCGGATCTGACCGCGCGAATCACCGCCCGCTCGCCGCTGGCGTAGACCTCCTCCGGACGCTTTCGGCGAATCTCGTCGCCGAGCAGGCCCGCGAAGTTCCGCAGTTCCACGACCTCGTTCTCGCCGTCCTCGGGAGTCGTGGTGATCGTCGTCTCGCCGATGACCGGATCGTCGACGTCGTCGCCGGCGAGCATCGTGATCGTCGCCCGGTCGCGTCCCGCCGCTAACACGATCGCCTCCGTGTTTTCTTCCCGGCAGACCAGACAGAAGTCGCCGGGTTTCTCGAGCGGCGAGGCGCAGTGGCGACACTCCATAGTCAGCGATTCGGCACACGGGTGTAAAACGGACGTGCTTTTCGACCGGCCGGATCTACAAGCGGAACGAGCCGAGGGGGTTCACGTCCGGTGCGGCTAGCTCGACGTTCCCGTCGCGTCCGCGAGTTTCGTTCCGCAGGCCTGACAGTACCGGGCGCCCGCCGAGACGACCGCCTCGCAGTTCGGGCAGGCGACCGCGGTCTCGTCGGCGATCTCGGTTTCGACGTCGGCGCCACAGGACGGACAGTACGCGGCGTCCTCGGCGACGTCGGCCCCGCAGTTCGGACAGCCCGTCGTCCGCTCCCAGAGCACCTGTCGGCGCGAGTTCGAAACGTAATTGTACGCCCCCCAGAGGACGTTTCCGATCCCCATCGTCCACCAGATCGTCAGGACCGCGACGAGGATGTGCGAGGCGACCGAGCCGAACTCCCGATCGATCATCACGACGCGATTTCGGCCCTCGTCTTCGATCTTCCAGCCCCGTTCGACGAGATCGTCGATCTCGCGTTGCAGACGTTTGCTTCGCATACTCGAGTGAAGTGCCCGAACGGAGAAAAAGCTGTCAGCGGCTGGCGGATCCAACAGTGCGGGAGCAGCGAACACCTCGGACGGACGGCCTCGAGTGTGTACGAGCCGAAGCTACGGAAATCGCTGATTATCCGTGTTGAATGATTCGGTTACTCGACAAAACAATTCACTTATATCGCGCGAATAATTCTTTGCAACTGTCGGACATCAGAGGGGGTAGGCAGGTCGGTGAGGGAGCAACCTATTGACACACCACTGCTCGACTGAGTCGTCTTCGATTCCTCTGACTCCGACGTTCTCGAACCGCCACATCCGAACGTTTGCACGCGAGTGTCGACGCCGTTCGGATAGCGGATCCGGAGCGCTGCTCGTCGACTCCAACACAGTTTGGGAGTAGACGTATTCTCGTCCGACCGTTAGCGAGGAGTGCGCAGGGCGCAACCCGCACTAAGAACTGCGCCATACACAGTGGTCGTCCCTGCCAACGCATCCTGCCTTCTACGCGGACAGCATCGGCGGCCCGAGAGCGTGCCGCTCGAAACCCGTAGTCTCGACCGTCGGGACTAGCCGAGATCCACCGGATCGACCTTGAGGTACTCCCGCGCCACGACCGTCGCGTACGATCCCTTCGGCAGGGCGAACGACAGGGTCAACGGCTCGTCCTCGAGTTCCAGATCGGTTCGAACGAGAATCGCCCGCCGGGTTCCAGTCGAGTGGAACTCCCCGGGGAGGTCGAAATCAGTCGGCGCGAGATCGAGGTCCTCGAGCACGGCGCGTTCGATCTTACCCTGCTCGCCGTCAGCCAGTTCCGTGTCGGTGCCGACCAGCGGCGCGGTCACGAACGCCCGTCCGCGCTCGCAGTGGCGCGTCACCGAGTCGACTCGGCGCTCGTCGACGCGCTGGAGTCGATCCGTATCGGGCAACTCGAGTCCCTCCGGAGCGTCGGCATCCGAAAAGCAGACGACGTCGCCGGCGACCGGACGGTCGAACGGCAGGCCGCGCTCGAGGCGTTCGCTCAGCATCCGGTTGAACGCGTACGACTGGGCGGCGTGGACGAACAGTCGCTGCAGATTCGAGGGGACGCGCTCGAGCGCGGCGCGGAAGTCCGCCGGTCCGGGTTCGCCCTCGCGCTCTGCCAGCGCGTGACACATCGATCGCTCGTAGCGCAGGCGGTTCGGGAACCGCTCGAGGGCCTCCTGCCAGTCGCGGGTCTCTTCGACGAACTCGCGGGCCGCCGGCGTCCCCTCCGGTTCCGCATCCGTCGGATTCCCCAGGTAGGCTATCACCGCACCCTCCCAGTCGCCGCGAGCGATCTCGATGCCCACCTTGTGCGTGACCGGGCGTCGGCTGCCGAAGCGCTGCTGGCCGAAGAAGTTGGGAACGCCGACGGACGTCACTTCGTCGCCGTTCGCGTCGCCTCGCCGCTCGAGGCCGCCGAACTGCGCGAGTTCGTCGGTGATCGCCGCGGCGTTCTCCGGCCGCTCGGCGTCGCCGACCGCGAGTTCGAACGCGTTGCCCGCGAGATCGCCGAACTCGAGGTTGCGCCCGGCCCGACCCAGGACCTCGAGATCGGCACCGTCGACGTCGGGCAGGTCCTCGGGATCCGCGCCGTAGACCGAGAACAACTGCGTCGTCACGGCGTACTTATCCTTCGTCCCGGCCCAGTTGACGCGCTCTCGCGAGAGGCCCAGCGCGTCCGACAGCCGGGAGGCGAAATCGTTCGTATCCCATCCGCGCAGAGTCGCCCGGAAGACGAGGTGAGGATAGGCGTCCGTCGGCGCGTCGACGGGCTCCGTCGCGAAACGCTCGAGTTCGCGCACCCGAAAGTGGTCGTCCTCCGCTCGCAACCGACCGCCGACGCCGTCGGTGTCGCTCACGTACTGTTCGATACCGACGGCCCGCTCCGTTGGATGGGCTGGACGCATGCTCGTTGCCGACCGTTAGATCGCCGGCGGTAAATCGGTTCGTTCTCGGCGCCGAACCCTCCGTTCGGATCGATCGCCGGCCGAAGCTGGACGACGAACAGTCAGACCGGAGCCGACCACTCGTGTCCGCAATCACCGCACTCGAAATCCGCCGTCACGACGCCGTCGCCGCTGTTCTTTTGGAGTAGTTCGCCGAACCCATCGTCGCATTCCGGACATCGAGCGTTCATTACCGGTTCCGGATACTCACTCGCTGGAAATCAAATCGTCCCCCCATTATTTTGGGCCACTGATGTGATTGATAGAAGTACTGACACTGAAATACTTCCGAACGGGTTCGCTGCGTCACTCCGCGACGTCCGCAACCAGTTCCCGCACGTACTCGAGTTCGTCTTCGAGTACCGTGTGGCCGACGCCCTCGTAGATCCGCTTCTCCACGTCGGCCTCGAGATCCGTGAACACGCGAGCGGTTTCTTCGACGCGACCGACCGGGATGTGCTGGTCCTGATCGCCGCAGCCGACGAACACTGGGGTGCCCTCCATCGAGCCGTCGTACTCTCGGGGCGTCCCCTCGGGACCGATCAGGCCGCCGCTCAGCGCGACGACGCCGCCGTACCGGTCGGCGTTCCGGGCGGCGTACTCGGTCGCGAGACAGCCGCCCTGCGAGAAGCCGAGCAGAATCGTCCGCTCGAGGGGCACGCTTCCGCCGTCTCCCGACGTGACGCTCTCGACGACGTCGCCGACGAGCGAGAGCGCCGACCCGAGATGGGGCTGGTTCGCCTCGAGATCTGCCAGAAACGAGTTCGGGTACCAGGTTCCGCGCTGGGCCTGGGGCGCGACGTACGCGACGTCCTCGCGTCCGACCTCGTTCGCGAGTCCGAGCATTTCGCGCGCTCTCGCCCCGCGGCCGTGGACGAGAATCATCGCCGCGGAGGCGTCCTCGAGGCCGGCTCCGGCGCGTTCGATCGACTGGTTCGCGTGCGGATCGTCGGTCATACCGTGGCGAACGCGCTCCAGCGGAAAAGACGTTGGTGAGCCGGCGAGGAAGGCGGCGGTCCCACTTTTTTGTGACGAAAAGCGGGAGCACGAGGGGTCACGAAGTGGTATTTCGGCGGTCAGAATAGCGAGAGATCGCCGGTGACCCGATCGACGCGGTCGTCCGCGGCCGGCCCGACTGCCAGCGCGGTGACGGTACCGGGCTCGAGTTGGGTGTGGCCGGCGTCGCGAACCACAGCGTTCGGGATCCCCTCGCTGTCGGCGATCGCCGAGAGTTCGTGGAGCTGGCGTTCGCTCTCGCCCTTGAGCACGACCTTCTTCTGGCCACCCTGCTTCCACTGGCTCCGTAACTGACTGTCGGCCTTTTCGTACGCTGACAGCGAGGCGTGTGCGACCTGTGCGGCGAGCTTTCCCTGTCCCATGCCGACGTCGGTGCGGGCGACGATGGCCTGTTTCATGGCGACACCGACGTGGTGCGCGTCTATAATCTCGGTGATCCGGTTCGAGCGGTTTTACGAACTTTTACGAACGGTCGACGCAACTGGCCGCGTAATGATCCTCTCCGACGCGGACATCCTCGAGCGACTCGAGGACGGCGACCTCGTCGTCGATCCGCTCGACGATCCGGAACTGCAGATCCAGCCAGCCAGCGTCGATCTCCGACTGGGACGTGAGTTCCTCGAGTTCCAGCGGACGAACATCCCTTGCATCCACCCGAACTCCGAGAACGAGGTCGACGAGTACGTCAGCGAAACGATCGTCGAGGAGGGAGACGACTTCATCCTCCATCCCGGCGATTTCGTGCTCGGGACGACCTACGAGCGCGTCGAGATCCCCGCGGACCTGATCGCCCACGTCGAGGGCCGCTCCTCGCTGGGCCGCCTCGCCGTCGTCGTCCACGCCACGGCGGGCCTGTGCGATCCGGGCTATCGCGGCCAGATCACGCTCGAACTCTCGAACCTGGGGTCGGCACCCGTCGCACTGACGCCCGGGATGCGCATCTCGCAGCTCACCTTCACGGAGCTCAAGACCGAAGCCGAGCGCCCCTACGGCAACGACCGCGGCTCGAAGTACCAGGACCAGGACGGCCCGCAGGCGTCGCGGATCCAGAGCGACGACGAGTTCGGCGGCGATCAGCTCTCGCGCGAGGACTGACAGCGGAACCGGCCGGAACGGGATAGACGGGCCGTGTTCCGAAACGTCTCGTTACACGCGACTCGAGATCCAGATACCGAAGAGCAACCCGACCGCCGCGCCCATCGCGACCGCGGAACTCAGATCGAACTCCAGGAGCACGGTTGTGACGGCGGCGCCGATCGCGAAGCCGATGCTGAAGCCGGCGAACCCGCCGGTCAGACGCCGGTGACGGGGCGGGGCCTCCTCGGAGAGCCCGGTGGCGACGCTGGCTACTGCGATCGCTCCGGCCAGCGCACCGACGGGGAGACCGACGAGCAGTGAGACGCCGATCACGTAATGAGCGAGTTCGGCGACGGCGATGCCGACGATGAGAAACGTCGCGACGCCGGAGCCGAGTACGAGTCCGATAAATCGATCGGTCATCAGTTTCGCGTACCTTTCGCCGACACGCGTATAAATCGTGTGTCGTGTCGTCGGCCCGAGCGCTCGAGAAACCTGCGAGCCGAGTACGCCTAACCATCGCACTAGGGCAGTCACCGCGGCCGATTCGTGTGCCTTCGAACCGGCGCCGATTTGTGCGCTCGAGTGCTAACTTATAGCATGAATTCGCGAGTCCTCGTCCCGTTCGACCACTCCCCCCAGTCGGATCGTGCGCTCGAGTACGCACTGGAGTCCTTCCCGGACGCGGAGGTCACCGTTCTGCACGTGATCGACCCCTCCAGCTACTGGTACGGAAATACGGACGGCTACATCTACGCGGACGAAATCGACGTGTGGTCCAGAAGGCGAGGGAGAGAGCTTCTCGAGAGCGCTCGAGAGACGGCAGCCGAGTACGGACGCGACGTCCTGACGGAACTGAAGATGGGAGCTCCCGCACGAACGATCAACGAGTACGCGAAGACACACGAGGTCGACCACGTCGTGGTCGGAAGCCACGGCCGAAGCGGCGTGAGTCGGGTCCTCCTCGGGAGTATTGCCGAGACCGTCGCCCGACGGTCACCCGTTCCGGTGACGATCGTTCGGTGAGCTCATCGATCGCGATCCGGTTTCGGCCGCGCGATAACCGAGGGCACCGATTCGGCCGCCGGTCCGCGGTGAGCGCGCCATCGCAGGACCCACAAGTTATTCCCTCAGCGTTCGTACCCCCACTCGAGAGATGAAATTCGTCGAAGAGATCGTGGTCGATGAGTTCCTGCCGACGCTCCGTTCGTTGCTCGCCGGCGAACTCCGCGAACGGGGTCTCACGCAGAGCGAAGTTGCCACGGTGCTTGGAATCAGTCAGAGCGCCGTCTCGAAGTACGCCCACGGTGACGTGACGATCAACGACCGCGTCGCCGAGGAGGAGCGCGTTACCGCCCTCGTCGACGAACTCGGCGACGGCCTCGCGAGCGGCGACATGACGCCCGTCCAAGCTCTGATCGAGATCGAAGTGTTGATCCGAGAGCTCGAGACCGGCGGCGACCTGCTCGCCCGGCTCCACGAGGAAGCAGTTCCGGAACTCGCCGACCACGGCTCGAGCTTTCGCGTCCACGATCCGGAGGGCGAACTCCGGACCAGCGAGCGCGTGCTCTCGTCGCTCCGGCACGGCCTTCGCCTGCTCGAGAACGCGAGCGGCTTCGCCACGCTGATTCCGGCGGTCGGATCGAACCTGGTCGCCTGCACGCCCGACGCGGCGGACGTCGACGACGTCGCCGGCGTTCCCGGCCGGATCTTCGACGTCAAGGGGAAGACGACCGTTCCGAGCACCCCCGAGTTCGGCGTCTCCGAACACGTCGCCACGGTGTTGCTCTCGGCGCGCCGTCACGGCGCGGACGCGTCGGCGGCGATCAACGTCAGGTACGATCCCGAACTGCTGGGGGAGCTGGCCGAGCAGGGACACGTCACGGCCGAGTTCGACGAGTCCGACGACGTCGCCTCGAGCGTCGGCGCGGCGATCGACGAACAGCCCGACGCGACCGTGCTCTACCAGACCGGCGGGGTGGGGATCGAACCTCTGATCTACGTGCTGGGACCTGACGCGGAGGCGGTCGCGGATACGATTCGAGCGCTACTCTGAGACGTGGTATCTATGACCGACGAAACGGCCCAGGAGTTCTACGGCCGCTGGGCGCGCCTCTACGACCTGATCGCCCGCCGAACGCCCGGCATCCCGTCGCTTCGCCGTCGGGCGGCCGCCGCCTGCCGACTCGAGCGCGGCGACACCGTCGTCGAGATGGGCTGTGGGACGGGCGCGAATCTTCCCTTCCTCCGCGAGCGAGTCGGTCCCGACGGGACCGTTGTCGGGATCGATTTCACCGGGCCGGTGCTCGATCGCGCCCGCGAGCTAACGGCCGAGTACGACAACGTCCACGTCGTGCGGGGTGATGCGACCCGGCCACCCGTCGACGAAGACGTCGACGCGATCCTCGCGACGTTCGTCGTCGGGATGCTCGAGGATCCCGCGGGTGCGGTCGACGACTGGTGCGACCTCGTCGGCTCCGGCGGTCACGTCGTCCTCGCGAACGCAGCCCGGAGCGACGCGTGGTACGCCCCGCCGGTCAACGCCGTCTTCCGGGCGATCGTCGTCCTCTCGACGCCGCCGACGACGAAACTCCGGTACGCGGACGAGCCGCATCTCCGGCTCGATCGGAAGATCGATACCGCACACACCCGCCTCCGAGAGCGGTCGGCGGCGATCGCAGACGAGACGCACGTCTTCGGCGTCGTTAGACTGACGGGTGGCCGGATCGCGTAGGGAGAAGCGGTCGCTGTCAGCTGCGACTACGCCGACGCTTCGAGTCCCTCGTACTCGCGGATGCGCTCTCGAATCGGCTCCGGGATCGGCGTCGGATCCTGCTTCTCGGGATCGACGTGGACGATCGTCGTCTCCGCCGTGGCGACGACCGCGCCGTCGACCCGGAACTCGTGAGCCGTGGTACAACTCGACCTCCCGAGCTCGGTGACCGTGAGCGAGACGGTCGGGTCGTCACCGAACTCGATCGACTGCAGGTAAGTGATTTCGAGGTTCGCGATGACGGACGTGAACTCCTCGTCACCGCTCTCGAGGACGGACTCGATGTAGGCGATCCGGACTCTCTCGAGGTAGCTCGCGTAAACGCCGTTGTTAACGTGTCCCATCGGATCGAGGTCGCGATAGCGAACGGGGACCTCGACGGTGAATGCGTCGCTCATATCTCTTCTCGAACCGAGTCTCGTTGAAGTACACACCGGTTTCCGGCGGGATTCTGTGATTGGTCGACCGGCTCCGTCTAGAAATCAGTGATCCGTATTGGCGAACGAAGACGTAGCTCGAGAAACAAATAGAAGCCCTTACAGACCGCCCGTGAGTACTGAACGTAATGAATTCGACTTCCGACGCGGATGCGACGCTCCAGCGACGGGTACGTCAGCAGGAAGTCGTCGCCGAACTCAGTCAGCAAGCACTCGAGGCGGACGATCTCGATCAGTTGCTACACGACGCCGTGACCGCCGTCGCCGCGACGCTCGACACCGAACGCGCGGAGCTTCTCGAGTTCGATGGCGACGACCTCCGCCTCAGATACGGCGTCGGATGGCGCGACGGGCTCGTCGGATCGGCGACGGTGCCGGTCGATCCGGACTCGCAGATCGGAGCGACGCTGTGCTCCGACGATCCGATCGTCGACAGCGGACTCCGAGCGGCGGGCCGGTCTTCCGGGCTCGAGGCGCTCACCGATCGCGATATCGACAGCGGAATCAGCGCCGCCGTCGGCCCGTCCGATAACGCGTGGGGCGTACTGGGAGCGCACACGACGACGAACCGCGAGTTCACACAACAGGACGCCGACTTCGTCAGGTGCGTCGCCGACGTTCTCGCGACGGCGATCGAAAACCGACGGGAGCGGTACGAACTCGAGGCGGTGCACGGGCGCATCTCGGACGCGTTCTTCGCGCTCAACGAGAACTGGGAGTTCGTCTACCTCAACGACCGCGCTCACGAGTTGATCAACCCGGAGAACCGAAAGCTGGTCGGCACGAACGTCTGGAACGCCTTTTCGAAGGCGGTCGATCGGGAGTTTAAACCGACCTACGAGCACGCGATGGAGGACCAGGAGACCGTCTCGTTCGAGGAGTACTATCCGGAGCCGCTCGACAGCTGGTTCGAAGTGCGCGCCTACCCCTCCGAGACCGGTCTCTCCGTCTACTTCCGGGACGTCACCGAGCGCAAGGAGCGCGAGCGAGAACTCGAGAAGGCTCGACGTCGGTACCGGACGTTCGTCGAGTACTTCCCCAACGGTGCCGTCGCCCTCGTCGACGAGGACCTCCGCTACGTCACCTTCGGCGGCACGCCGGAGGGAGACGCGGACGTAACGAGAGCTGATCTCGAGGGTGAACCTCTTCGCGAGGCGCTGCCGCCGGAGGTCGAGGCCGTCGTCGCCCCGCACTACGAGGCCGCTCTCGACGGCGAAACCGCCACGTTCGAGCGCACGATCGACGACAGGGTCTACCAGTTCCACTTCGTCCCAGTTCGCGACGACGGCGGCGATATCTTCGCCGCCATGGGCATGTCCCAGGACATCACCGAGCGAGTCGAGGCCCAGCGCAGGCTCGAGGAGTCCGAGCAGCGCTACCGCACCCTCGTCGAGCACTTCCCGAACGGGATCGTCACCCTGTTCGATCACGATCTCGAGTACACGCTGGCAGCGGGCCAGGCGTTCGAGGAACTGCCGGTCGACCCGGACGATCTCGAGGGGAATCAGCTACAGGATGCCTGGCCGGACGAGATCGCCGAGGCACTCGAGCCCGCGTTCGAGGCCGCACTGAACGGCGAGGTACAGTCGGTCGAACTCGAATACGCCGACTCGGAGTGGATCGTCCACGCGCTGCCGATCACCGACGAGCGCGGCGACGTGTTCGCCGGGATGACGATGGCCCAGGACGTCACCGAGCAGAAGGAACGCGAGCGGTACCTGCGCGACGCCAAATCCCAGCTCGAGGCCGCAACCGAGGCCGGTGCGGTCGGGACCTGGGAGTGGCAGATTCCCGAGGACCGGTTCGTCACCGGGGCCTCCTTCGCCCGGACCTTCGGTGTCGATCCGGAGGACGCACGGGAGGGCGTTCCGATCGAACGGCTGCTCTCGTCGATCCACGCGGTCGATCGGGACCGCGTGAAGGCGAGGATCGAGGAGGCCGTCGAAACCTGCGGCGAGTACGAGTCCGAGTATCGCGTCTGGAACGCCGACGACGAACTCGAGTGGGTGGCCGCCCGCGGCCACGTCGAGTGCGACGAAGACGGGAATCCCGACACGTTCCCCGGTGCACTCACCGACATTACGGAGCGCAAACGAGCCGAGATCGAAGCGGAGAAGCAGACGAAGCAACTCGAGACGCTGGTTCAGGTGCTGCCCGTGGGCGTCGTCGTCGCGAACGCGGACGGATCGCTGCGCAGGGCGAACGACACCGCGAAGGAGATCTGGGGCGGGAACGTCTTCGACGCGGAGTCCGTCGAGGAGTACGAAAAGTATTCCGCGGTGTGGGCGGACTCGGGCGAGCCGGTCGAACCCGAAGAGTGGACGATGTCCCAGGTGATTCGAGGCGAGGCGGTCACTGACCCCAACGTGTACGAGATCACCACGTTCGACGACGAGCGACGGATCATCATGGAGCACGGAATGCCGGTCAGAGACGCACGCGGTGAGGTGAGCCGCGCCGTCGTGACGCTCACCGACATCACCGAGCGCAAGGAGTACCAGCGAAAGCTCAAGGAGTCGAACGAGCGCCTCGAGCAGTTCGCCTACGCCGCCTCTCACGATCTCCAGGAGCCGCTCCGGATGGTCTCGAGCTACCTCCAGTTGATCGAGCGCCGGTACGCCGACGACCTCGACGAGGACGGCGAGGAGTTCATCGAGTTCGCCGTCGACGGCGCCGAACGGATGAGCGAGATGATCGACGGCCTGCTCGAGTACTCCCGCGTCGAAGCGCAGGGCGATCCGTTCGACACCGTGGACCTGGACGCCGTGCTCGACGACGTGCTCGTGGACCTGCAGCTTCGAATCGACGAAAGCGACGCCGAGATCGCGACCGACCCGCTTCCGCACGTCGAGGGCGACGCCGAACAGTTGCGGCAGGTGTTCCAGAACCTGCTCGACAACGCGATCGAGTACAGCGGCGACGAGCCGCCTCGAATCCGCGTCGAGACCGAACGTCTCGGCTCGGGGTGGCGGGTGTCGGTCCGCGACGAGGGTATCGGTATCGACACCGACGATCAGGGGCGCGTCTTCGAGGTGTTCCAGCGGCTCCACGGTCAGGACGAGGGGAGCGGAACGGGGATCGGCCTCGCACTCTGCCAGCGGATCGTCGAGCGTCACGACGGCGAGATCCGGGTCGAGTCCGAGCCCGGCGAGGGGGCGACGTTCTCGTTTACGCTGCCCGAGGCGACCGAGAAGTAGTAGATTACGACCTGACGTATCGTCGTGCGTGTTCGGCACAGAACTCCGGCTCGCGAAGCTGTGCCGCGATCAGGTCCTCGTGGTAGTGAGCGTTGAAGAGCCGACACCCCTCTCGATCGCAGAAGCTCTCGCCCGTCTCGAGGAAGTCGTACGCCTGCAGGACGTACCCCTTCAGGGCGTCGGTCGTCCGCGGGTCGTTCTCGACGAGGAACTCGCCCTCGACGCGATTCTCGAGCACCTCCCGCGGCGGCGCGTCGCCCGAGAGCAGCGAGTGGCGCTGTTTCTCCTCGTAGTACTCCTCGGGTTTGGCGGGCGCCTCGTAGAGCCCCGGCACCGAGAGCAGCGCCGGCTGCCCGAGGACGCTTACTCGCTTGTGCCAGCGGCCGTCGTGCTCGCCCCAGGTGCCGATCGCCCGGTCCAGCATCGCCACGTGGAGGGTCTCGAGTCCGCGTTCCTCGGCCGGAAGCGCGCCGTTAAGCGCCCGCTGTACCTGCCCGCCGTCGTAGAGTACTCCGCCCTCTCGTTCGGGGTTCTCGAGAGCGCGTTCCTCGTACCGGATGGTCCCCAGCATGGTGTTGCCGGTGTCGCGGTCGTACGGCGAGGAAACCCGCGCCTCGGCGAACCGTTCGGCGAGCTCGTCGGACCGGTGCATCTCGAGAAACCGGTCGCGAACTGTGATCGCCGCGTCGACGCGCGCCTCGTGCCAATTAGCGACCTCCTCCGCGTCAGCGACCGTCGTCGGTACCCGATAGAGCGCAATCTGATCGACCATGTACTACCTAGTCGTACCACGGAGTGAATTCGTTACGGTCCGGTGGGCGACGACCGATTTATGAACTCGAACATCCTCCTCTCCGGGAAACATGTTCCCGCCACCGTTCTCGAGCGAATCGATCCTCTCGGACGACGTGAATCCCCTTACGCAGGCGTACCACGACGTCGTCATCTACGGCGACGCCGACGCGGACGACGCGCTCTACGAGGGGCCGGTCGTCGTTCACGCGAACGGGTGGCTCGAACTCGAGGGGAACCGGCTCCTCTCGCCCAGTGCGGTCCACCACGTCGACGTTTACGACGACGAATCGGACGAACTCGGATCGGAGCCTACGGGGGGCGATACCGACGGATCCGGTGACGGCGACGACGACCGTCGAACCGGTCGGTTCAGCCCGCGGTAGCCGGTCTCGAGTTCGCCCGCGGACGAAACGCCGTCACACTCAGTCGTCCAGAAACGCCGGCCCCGCGATAGCTTCGTCCTCCGCCTCTCGCCAGGAGTGGGCGGGCTCCCAGCCCAGTTCCTCGCGAGCCTTCGCGGTCGAAAACGCCGACTCCTCGCCCTCGAGGTCGCAGTCCCCGGGCAGGTCGCCGAAGACCGCTTCGATCGTCTCCGCCGTGGGTCGACCGAGGTAGTTCTCCGCGGCGACGGCGAGGTACGCCTCGTGGCCCGCGGTGTCGGCCTCGAGCGCGGCCTCAACGAGCGAGACGACGTCCCTGACGTCGACGTACGACCAGAAGTTCCCGCTCGGCTCCGCCGTTTCGGGGTCGAACGTCTCGCGGACGCGAGCGAGCTGCTGACTGCCGGGGTAGCTCACCCAGGACGGACGGATCGACGTCACCGAGACGTCGAACGCGCGGACGGTTCGCTCGGCGATCACCTCGCCGACGAGCTTCGAGGTCCCGTACGGATCCTCCGGCCGCTTCGGATGGGCCTCGTCGATCGGCAGGTAGTCGGGAAGGAACGGCTCCGCCGCGAAGGGCATCCCGTAGGTGCTCTCGCTCGAGGTCCAGATGACGTCGGCTCCCGCTCGGCCGGCGGCCTCGAGGACGTGGTACGTGCTCAGCGCGTTCGTCTCGAACGTCTCGCCGCCCGAGCGGATTCCCATCGCGGGAATCCCCGCGCAGTGGACGACGGCGTCGGGGCCGGCGCGCTGAATTACCTCCCAGGCCCGCCCCTGATCGGTGAGGTCCGCCGCGAGAAAGGTGGCGTTCTCGCACTCGCCGGGCGGGCGCTCGAGGTCGACGCCGAGGACGTCGTGGCCATCGTTCGCGAAGTGATCGACGATCCAGCTCCCGATCCCGCCGGTCGCACCGGTAACGACGAGGTTCATACTCGAGTCGTCCCGGTCGGCGGCGAAAATAGTGTGGATTTCGCGGTTAGTCGTCGGCCGGCGCGGCCCGCGAGGTCAGCTCGACGGGGTCGGCGTCGACCTCGAGTTCGTCGAGCGCTTCCTGGGCGGCGCGCTTGCCGGAGACGAGCATGGCGCCGAAGGTCGGACCCATGCGCGGCAGGCCGTAGGTCGTCGCGGTCGCCATCCCGGTGGCGATCAGGCCCTCGTGGACGAGGCCGGTGTGTTCGACGACGGCGTCCTCGGACTTGCCGACCCACATCGAGTCGTGACCGGGCGAGTCGTGGCCGGGAGCGCCGTAGCTGTCGTCGCCGGTCCGGTCCATTCCCGTCGCGTTGGCCTCGGCGTCGCCGATGCCCGGCGCGTCGAGCACGCCGCGCTCGTCGAGTTTCTTGACCGCCATCGCGTCGTGGCCCGTCGCGTCGATGACCAGGTCGGCCTCGACGGCGATCGGGTCCACACACGTAATTTCGCGCGGCAGGGCGTGGACCGGCGTCCAGTTCATGACGATGCCGCCGACACGATGGTTTTCGCGGATGACGATGTCGGTGAACTCGGTCATGTTCTGCATCTTCGCGCCGGCGTCGCAGGCGGCCTTGATCAGCCCGGAACAGGCCTCGGGACCGTTGGCGACGTACAGATCCTCGCTGTCCTGTGATTCCTTGTAGGAGACGTCGAGTTCGTCGAGCACCTTCTGGGCCGGGTCTCGAACGGTGACCTTGTTCATCAGGAAGCCGCCGAGCCAGAAGCCGCCGCCGAGGTAGTTGTTCTTCTCGACGACCATCGTCTTCACGCCGCGCTCGGAGAGCTCTTTCGCGGCCGTCAGTCCCGAGGGGCCGCCGCCGACGATGATGACGTCCGAGTCCGAGAAGTCCATGAACTCCTCGGTCCACTCCTGTCCGATCGCACGCGTTACGTCCGCTTCACCGACGTCGCTGAACTGTTCGAATTCGCTCATACAACTAGGTGGTAACAGTCGGTAGTGAAAAGTGTGTCGTGATGAGCGACCGGAGTGACACCGTTTTCGACGGATCGATGTCGAACCGCCAGCGGTCGTTCCCGAACGCTCAAGGCTCACCCCCGCAAATAGCGGGACAGATGCACCGTCGCGCATTTTTGGCAGTCACCGCCCTGCTGCCGATCTCCGGCTGTCTCGAGTACTTTACGGACAACAGCGAGGAGATCACCGAGCCCGCCGACGTCGAGATCGTCTGGGACGACCTCGTGCGCGACGATCCGGGAACCGAGGACGAACGCGTCTACGTCTGGGGCGTCGTCAGAAACGCGGGCAATCGGACCCTCTCCTACATCGAGATCCGCGCGACCTTCTTCGACGAGGAGGGCGAGGAACTCGAGAGCGTCATCGAGAACGTCGAGGAGGACGTCAGTTCCGGGGAGGAGTGGCCGTTCGACGTCGAGTTCCCGCACTTCGGTGAACGGGCGGCCGAGGTCGAGAGCTACGAACTCGAGCCGGCGACCGGTCTCTGATCTCTGAGACCTCCCGGGTAGATCCGAACCGACAGATGCACACCGCTCGCTTGCGAGAAGGCAACTGCCGACCGAACACGATCGCACCCACGCTGCCATGACCGACCACGACGAAGGTGTCACCACGCTCGCCAAGCAGGGGAGTATCACGTTCGTCGGGAACGTCGTCAACGGCGTGTTCGGCTTCGCCATCGTCATGTTGATGACGCGGTTCGTCGCCCCGTCGGTCTACGGGCTGTGGGTGCTGTCGACGTCGGTGATCCTCTTCACGCAGGTGTTCGCGAGCCTCGGCCTGCCGATGGCGATCGACTACTTCGTCCCCCAGTACTTAGACGAGGACGAACGCGGGAAGGCGAAGGGCGTGATCGTCCAGGTGACCGCGACCGTCCTCGTGACGTCGTCGCTGGTTGCGCTCGGACTCGCACTCAGCGCCGCGTACATCGCCGACGTCTTCCAGGAGCCCGCGATGCGGGTCGGTCTGCTCCTGCTTTCGATTACGATTCCGATGCTGGCGATCTACAACGTCCTGCTCACCTCCTACTACAGCATCAAGAAGCTCCAGTACCGGGTCGTCATGCGCGACCTCGTGCGCCCGGTCGTCCGGTTCTCGATCACCGCGGCGCTCCTGCTCGCCGGCTGGGGGCTGCTCGGACTCGTCGCCGGCTACGTCGTCGGGCTGTTCGTCGCGATCACGGTCGGGGTGGCCGTCTTCACCTACAAGGCGTGGGACCTCCTGACGGCGGAACTCGAACTCGTCGCCCCGTGGCCGATCGTGAAGTACTCGGTTCCGCTGGCGATGACGAGCGTCGTCTTCGTGCTCATGGGTCACGTCGACTACTTCGTGCTCGGATTCTTCCTCTCGTCCGACGACGTGGGGATCTACCGCGTCGGCTACATGCTCGGCTCCGGGCTGATGATCATGTTCAACTCGCTGTCGCCGGTGTTCAAGCCGCTGATCGCCGAAAGCCGCGACGACATCGACCTGGTCGAACAGCGGTTTCGCCTCGCCGCACGCTGGATCGCCGGACTCACCATGCCGATCGCGATCACGCTCTCGCTGGGCGCGAGTTCGTACCTCGCCGTGCTGTACACGCCCCAGTACGCCGAGGCGAACCTCGTCGTCGTCCTCCTCTGCGGCGCGTTTCTGTTCAACGTCACCTTCGGCGGCCCCGACGGCTCCCTGCTCCAGGGGATGGGCTATTCCCGGATTGTCTTCGCCAACACGCTGGTCCTCTTCGGAGCGAACTTCTTCATCTCGGCGGCGCTCGTGCCGATCGTCGGAATCGAGGGCGCCGCGATCGGTTCGGCGACGGCCCTCTTTCTCGTCGGCGGTCTGACGCTCGTCGAAGTCTACTACCTCGACGGCATCCACCCCTTTACCAGGGACTTCGCCAAGGTCGTCGTCGCCGGCGTTCCGGCGATCATCGCCGGCGCACCGGTCGTCTACTTCCTCGACTCCGACCCGCTGATCGTCGCCGCGCTTCCGATCGTCGTCGTGACGACCTACCTCGGGTCGCTGATCGCGAGCGACGCCTTCACCGACGACGACGCCCGGATGGCCGGCGAGTTCAGCCCGACCCTGCGGAAGTGGCTGCCGATCGGTGGCTCCGGCCAGTGACCGTCGCGATCAGTCGTCGACGGGATCGGTGTCGCTCCCCTCACCAGTCGCCGCGTCGCTGACATCCGCCGCACCGTCTCGAGGACCGTCGTCGTCCGACTCGTCGATCACGCCCGTCCGCCACGTGCCGAGTCGGAACCAGCCCACGGCGATGACGAAGGAGGCGACCATCCCGATGGCGAACGCCCACCAGATTCCCTCGACGCCCCAGCCCAGGGCGGCGACCGTCAGCCCGCCCGGCAGCGTCAGGGTCCAGGAGAACGCGAGCACCAGCGCGACGGGGACGCGGAAGATCCACCGCGAGAGAAAAGAGAGAACCATCGCCTCCTTCGTGTTGCCGGCGCCGCGGAACGCTCCCTGGATGACCATCACGCCGGCGAACAGCGCCCAGAACGGTGCCATGATCCGCAGGAAGACGACCCCCTCGGCGATCACCGCGGGATCGGCGACGAAGATCCGCACGGCCTGCGCGGGAAACGCCACGAGGACCGCGGCGATTGCGAAGATGAGGAGCATCGTCCCCGCAGTTGCCGTTCGCGCGACCGCCGCGGCCCTGCCGGGCGTCTTCGCGCCGAGGTTCTGGCCGACGCCGGTCGCCGTCGCGTTGCCGACGGCACCCGAAACCGCCCACGTCACCGACATCAGTCGGACGCCGATCCCGTAGGCTGCGGTCGGTGCGGCGCCGAACCGGGCGACGAAGCCGGCCATCGCGACCGCCGCGAAGCTGCGCGCCCAGCCGTCGATCGTCGCCGGGTAGCCGATGTCGACCAGCCGTTTCTGGATCGAGAGGTCGGGTGTCAGGTCCTCGAGCCGGAGCCGAACGCCGAACCGGCCGTCGAGCAGGATGTAGATGCCGGCGACCGTCGCGAACGCGCGGGCGATGAACGTCGCGACCGCCGCGCCGCGAGTCCCCATCTCGGGGAACGGCCCCCAGCCGAGGATGAAGAACGGATCGAGGACGACGTTGAGTCCCGCCGAGACGAACACGAGCCACATCGCCGTCTTCGTGTCGCCGGCGCCCTGCAGCGACGACCGAAACGCGAAGAAGAGGAACGTCAGCGGCAGGGCGAGGAAGATCACTTCGATGTAGGCGAGCGCCTCGACGAACACCGCATCGCGGGCGCCGATCAGCCACAGGAGCGGCCGCCGGAAGTAGAGGCCGACCGCAGCGAGCACGCTCGAGACGGTGAGCGTGAGCAGGACCGTCTGGGCGACGACCCGATCGGCCATCCGGTCGTCGTCGGCGCCGACGTACTGGGAGACCAGCGCGATGGTCGCCGCGGTGATTCCCATCGCGGTCGAGACAAACATCCACGAGAGGGGAAACATCAGCGAGACGGCGGCGACGGCCTCGCTGCTCACGCGACCGACCCAGAACATGTCCGCGAGGTTGTAAAACGTCTGGAGCAGGTTCCCGAGGACGAGTGGCCAGGCCAGGTGGAGCAGTTTCGTGGGGATCGCCCCCGTCGTCATGTCGACCCGCTTTCGCTCTGTGTCTGCCACGGCGCTCTCGTCCCGTTCCTCGCCCGGACGGCTGAAAAACGCTCGGCTCCCGTGCTCCGTTGCCGCCTCTCGGAGTCACGCCGTCCGGAACCGGGAGCTCTGCGGTCGGGAGCTGCTCGGCCACGGCGGATCGATCGCCGTCTCGACCGCGTGCGTCGGCTTCTCGCCGGCGGAAGATCTCGGGATCGCGCCGCTGGCCAACGCCTCGCCCGGATGCGGGCTCGCGGAACCCGGAAAGGGCGTCTTCGCCGCGCTGATCGGCGAGAATCCCGACGAACTCCCGTTTTTCGCTCGGAAGGATCGGCTCGAGGAACTGGCCGGTGAGTACGAAACCTACCGCGGAATCAAGCGGGTCGAGATGGAGATCGAGGTGGAACGCTCCGCCTGCGAGTCGGCGGCCCGATCGAGGACGGGACGTAGACGCCGGTGATACCGGACGACCGCGAGGCGGGTTCTACACGCTGACGGCCGCAGGTGAGCGCCAGCCGGTCCGGTTCGAGCGCGACAGTGACGATCTGAGCCCGTACGTCGATCGCTGGCGATTGCGCAAGCGCTAGCGCCGGTCCCCCTCTCGTAGGTCCTCGCGCACACGCGAGCGCAATCGCCCGCGAACGCACGCACACCCGCGCTGTCTGCCGGTTTCGTCGAAAGCGTTATCAGATCCTCAGTCGTAACGAGCGACGATGGACGACACTCGCCCGCTGACGCCGAGACCGGGAGGTGATCGACAGTGGAACTGATCATCACGGAGAAGGACAACGCTGCGCGACGGATCGCCGACATTCTTTCCGGCGGCACGTACGACTCGAGCCGCGAGAACGGCGTGAACGTCTACGAGTGGGGTGGAAAGCGCTGCGTGGGACTGTCGGGACACGTGGTCGGCGTCGACTTCCCGTCGGAGTACTCCGACTGGCGAGACGTCGAACCGGTCGAACTCATCGACGCGGACATCGAGAAGACCGCGACGAAGGAGAACATCGTCGCCACGCTGCGGATTCTCTCTCGACGGGCCGAGCGCGTGGCGATCGCGACCGACTACGACCGCGAGGGGGAACTCATCGGCAAGGAGGCGTACGACATCGTTCGCGAGGTCGACGAGGACGTCCCGATCCGTCGGGTGCGGTTCTCCTCGATCACCGAGAACGAGGTCCAGAGCGCCTTCGACGAACCCGACGACCTCGACTTCGATCTCGCCGCCGCGGGCGAGGCGCGCCAGATCATCGACCTCATCTGGGGGGCGGCGCTCACTCGGTTCCTGTCGCTCTCCGCCGGCCAACTCGGAAACGATTTCATCTCCGTCGGCCGGGTCCAGTCGCCGACGCTGAAGCTGATCGTCGACCGCGAGCGCGAGATCGAGGCGTTCGACGCCGAGACCTACTGGGAACTGTTCGGTGACCTCACGAAGAGCGAGGGGGACGGCGCCGAACCGTCCGAGGAAACGACCTTCGAGGCCCAGTACTTCTACCGCGACGAGGACGACAACGAGGCCGAGCGCGTCTGGGAGGAGGCCGTCGCCGACGAGGTCTACGAGACGCTCTCGAGTCGCGACACGGCGACCGTCGTCGACGTCAACCGGCGGACCAGGACCGACTCGCCGCCGACGCCGTTCAACACGACGCAGTTCATCCGCGCGGCGAGCGCGATCGGCTACTCGGCGAAGCGAGCGATGTCGATCGCGGAGGATCTCTACACCGCCGGCTACATGACGTACCCGCGGACGGACAACACCGTCTACCCCGACGATCTGGACCCGGAGGAACTCCTGAAGGAGTTCGTCGGGCACTCGACGTTCGGCGACTCGGCCGAGTCGCTGCTCGAGGCCGACGAGATCGAACCGACGGAGGGTGACGAAGAGACGACCGACCACCCGCCGATCCATCCCACGGGTGAGATTCCGAACCGCGGCGACGTGAGCGACGACGAGTGGGAGATCTTCGAACTCGTCGTCCGGCGATTCTACGCGACCGTCGCCGACGCCGCGATATGGGAACACCTCAAGGTCGTCGCCGAGGTCGAGGACTGTCGGCTGAAGGCCAACGGAAAGCGCCTCGTCGAAGCCGGCTACCACGACGTCTACCCGTACTTCAATACGAGCGAGAACTACGTTCCCGACGTCGAGACGGGCGAGGCGCTCGCGCTCAGCGACGTGGAACTCGAGGAGAAGGAGACCCAGCCACCCCGCCGGTACGGCCAGTCGCGGCTCATCGAGACCATGGAGGACCTCGGGATCGGGACAAAGTCGACCAGACACAACACCCTCGAGAAACTGTACGACCGCGGCTACATCGAGAGCGATCCGCCGCGACCGACGAAACTCGCCATGGCCGTCGTCGACGCGGCCGAGAGCTACGCCGATCGCGTCGTCAGCGAGGAGATGACCGCCCAGCTCGAGGAGGACATGGACGCCATCGCGAACGGCGAGGCGACGCTCGACGACGTCACCGGCGAGTCCAGGGAGATGCTCGAGGAGATCTTCGCGAACCTCGCCGACTCCCGCGAGGAGATCGGCGACCACCTGCGCAAGTCGCTGAAGGACGACAAGCGCCTCGGCCCCTGCCCGGAGTGCGGCGAGGACCTCCTCGTCCGCCAGAGCCGCCACGGGTCGTACTTCATCGGCTGTGACGGCTACCCCGACTGCGAGAACACGCTGCCGCTGCCCTCGACGGGCAAGCCGCTGATCCTCGAACGCGAGTGCGAGGACCACGGGCTCAACGAGGTGAAGATGCTGGCCGGCCGGCAGACGTTCGTCCACGGCTGTCCGCTCTGCAAGTCCGAGGACGCCGGCGAAGGACCGGTGCTGGGTGCGTGTCCGGAGTGCGGAGAAGACCACGACGGAGAGCTCGCGATCAAGACACTCCAGAGCGGTTCGCGGCTGGTGGGCTGTACGCGTTATCCCGACTGCGAGTACTCGCTCCCGCTTCCGCGCCGCGGCGAGATCGAGGTCACCGACGAGCACTGCGAGGAGCACGAACTACCCGAACTCATCATCCACAGCGGCGACGAACCCTGGGAGCTGGGCTGTCCCATCTGTAACTACCAGGAGTTCCAGGCTCGAGAGAGCGAGAGCGGTTCCGATCTCGAGACGCTCGAGGGGGTCGGCGCCAAGACCGTCGAAAAGCTCGCCGATGCGGGTATCGAGAGTCTCGACGACCTGACCGACGCGGACCCCGATTCCGTCGCCGACGACGTGGACGGTATCAGCGCCGACCGCGTTCGAAACTGGCAGGCGAAGGCCTAGCGCGCCGAGCGGCCTCGGTTCCTCGCTTAGTCGCTCCCGTCTCCGGCGTCCGTCTCGTTCTCGCGTTCGGTTCCGGTTCCGGCGTCGGTCTCGTTTCCGGTCCCTGCCTCCTGCTCGTCGGTAGACTCCCCGTCTTCTGACGGGTCGTCACCTTCGCTCCCGCCCTCGTCGCTATCCGCATCGACTTCCTCGGTATCCGTATCGTCCCCGCCCTCGTCGTCCGCCTCGGCCTCGAGAACGGATTCGACGGCGCTGACGAGCGAACTCGCGGCGGTGGTGCCAGTTTCGCGCCAGTGCGCCTCGCCCTCGGCGCCGACGACGATCGTTACGGGGTAGCCGACGGCGCTGTACCGTTGCATGAGATCCGAGGCGTCGTAGCTGACGAAGCCGTCGCCGCCGTGTGTCGTCCACCAGTCGCGGAGGTCGTCGGTAGGGATCTGTTCTCGCGAGTCGTAGGTGACCGACAGGAACGTCACGTCGTCCGGATGGTCCTCCTGCAGTTGCGCTCGAGCCTCGGTGAGACGCGATACCTGCGCCTGGCAGTTCCCGCAGGCGTTCACGAAGAACATGAGAACCGTAACGTCGTCCGACGGAACGGTCAGCGTTCCGGCGTCGCTGCCGCGGGCGTCGATCGTCTCGACTTCGATCGGACCGCCGTCCGAGTCGTCGCCGTCGTCCGCCGTCGACTCGCCGTCCTCGTCGTCCTCGAACGTCGGCGGTCCGTGTCGCAGGAGCGCGCCGGCGCCGGCGAGAACGCCCACGCTCCCGACGCCTGCCACGAGTTCGCGCCGTCTCACCGTCCGCTCACCTCCGGACGAACGCTCGAGGAGGCGTCGTCGAAGGGCGCGACGCGTCGACGCTCGAGCGAGCGATCGGTCCGCGGGGGACGACGTTCGATGCGGCCGGTCGGCCGGCGTCCCGGCGGCTGTTCCATACTCTCCCGTACACGCCGAACGAAAAAGGGTTCACCGGTTCGACTACCGATTCGGCGAGCGACCGGCGGCGAGCGAACGCGGACGAACGGTGGCCGAAGGTATTCGTCAGTTCCCGGAATCGTCGGTCCCTACTCGGAGTCGGAATCCGGATCCGCGACCTCGGGTTCGGCCTCCAGCGCGCGCTCGACGCCGGAGACCATGTTACGCGACGACGTTCCGCCGGTGTCGCGCCAGTGGACCTCGCCGTCACCGTCGACGACGACCACCGTCGGAAACCCCTCGACGTCGTAGTAATCGTTGAGCGAGCCGTCCTCGTCGACTCCGATCGGCCACCGGCCGTCGTGTTCCTCCCACCACTCGGCCAGTTCGTCGTCCGAGGGATCCGGTCCGGACCGCGGATCGATAACCGAGACGAGCCGCACGTCGCCGTCCGAGCCGACCTCGTATCGGGATTCGAGTTCCGATCTGACGTCGCCGATGGTCTCGATCAACCCCTCGCTCGTGGGACAGAGCAGTCGCGTGAAGTTGACGAACGTGACCTGCCCCTCCTGCGGAACGGGCATCGACCCGGCTTCGCTACCCGGCGCGTCGACCGTCGCGACATCGAACGGGGGAGACGCCGCCTCGCTCTCGTCTCCGTCGGCTTCGGTATCGTCGGCCTCACTGTCGTCGTCCTCACTGTCGCTCGAGCCGTCGAGACAGCCGCCGATCGCCACCAGTCCCGCGAGGGAGAGAACGGCGCGCCGCCTCATCGTCCACTCGAGTCAGCGTCTTCCGCGGCCGTCACCGTCTCGAGGACGGGTCTGATCCGAGTCACCGTCGCTACGCTGTCCTGACTGCTGTCCATACTCCCCCTACGACATCCATCAGCAAAGAATCGACGATCGGATCTTCTGCGAGCAGTAGTCGCCGACGCTGCCGGCCGACTGGTGCTCCGCGCAGCCGAGGCGGTCGCTGCGAACCACGACTATCACCAGTAGATATAAGCTCCCACAAGTCAACAACTAGATCGAAAGCCGATCGGGTAACGGCCTCGAGTGCCCCCGCCTGTTCGGATGCCACGCAGACGACTACCCAGAGACGACCGGATTCCAACGATATGATTGCAGACCGATCAACAGACGCACTCACGCACCCGACGCCTCGTTCACAACAATCCCCACGAGCGCCAGTACCCGTACGCAGCGACGAGGGGTGGCGATGAGCCGCGACGTGGTCGAATCGGACTCCGAGTCGACGTCGCTTCCCAACTGTCCGACCTGCGGTTCCCCGATCGCGATGGTGACGATGACCGGCCCGACGGACGGCGTCGCCTCGCCCTGCGGCTGTCAGTTCGTCCCGGAGTCGCTCGAATAGCGCCGAACGAAGACGCGATTCTTTTTACCGTCGCCGACCGATTCGAGAGCGAATCCCGTGCCCCTCGTCACCGCGCTGGCCGGCGTCGTCTTCGGCATCGCGCTCGCCGCACCGCCGGGACCGATGAACGCCATCATCGCCGAAGAGAGCGTCGTCCGCGGCTGGAACGCGGGCTTTCGTGCCGGTCTCGGCGCGATGCTGGCGGACGTGCTCTTCTTCGGCCTCGCGCTGGCCGGCGTCGTCGCGGTGATCGATCGCTACCCCGTCGTCCGGCCCGTGCTCTACCTCGCCGGCGGACTGCTCATGTGTTACTTCGCCGTCGGTGCGATCCGCGAGGCTCGAGCCGCGACGTCCTTTACCGACGGCAGCCACGCGTCCTCGAAGGGCTTTCGCAAGACCTTCGCGCTCTCGCTGACCAACCCCTACCAGATCGGCTTCTGGCTCACCGTCGGCGTCGGCCTGATCCAGTCGGGAACGCTCGATATCTTCGCTCACGTTCCGGGCGTGGGTGCCGCGCTCGAGGGGTTTCTGGTCGTGGAGACAGGCTCACTCGCACTGCTCGCCGGCTTCTTCGGCGGAATCGCGGTCTGGATCGTCGTCTACCCCGCGGCGCTGGTGTCGGCCGGTCGGCGCGTCGACGCCGTCGCACCCGCCGTCGCCGCGCTCAGCGCCGTCGTCTTGGCCGGCTCCGGGCTCGTCTTTCTCGCCGTCGGCGTGCTCCGAGTACTCTGAACGCCCGTCAGTGATCCCCGCACGAACCACTCAGCGATGGCCGGTCGCGATGAGGCGCCAGCAGAACAGTGTGGCGATGGCAGCGTTACGGGTCTACTCGCCCATACCGGCGATCTCGTCCTCGAGCCACTCGCGGAACCACTTGACCCGCTTGAGCCGCCGGTGAGCGATTCCCTCGCCGGTGTCGCTCTGGACCCGCGAGGCGGCGTCGTAGCCGCGCTCGAGAACGCGCTCGACCATCTCGTCGGTCTCCATGTGGGTCCGAGCCTCGTAGCCCATCCGCAACAGCATCAGGGCGGTCCCGTTGGCGCCGATCTTGTCGAGCAGGTCGGCCTCGATGAGACACTGGGTCTCGAGCGCCACGTCGTTCAGGTCGCCCTGGTAGGAGTGCTGTTCGATGGCTCGACACACCTGCTTGATGAACGACTCCGGGTAGCCCGCTCGCGATTCCAGGTACTCGTGGGCGACGCGAGCGCCGGCCTCGGCGTGGAGTTCCTGATCCGTCTCGAGTTTCGCGACGTCGTGAAAGAGCGCGGCGACGCGGGTGACGTCGACGTCCGCTCCCTCCTCGTGGGCGATCTCTTCGGCCAGCGAGACGACGTTCAGAATGTGATTGTGTCGGTACTCCGCGGAGTGCCAGGGGTACCAGCGCATTCGTCCCCCTTCCTCTTCTTTCTCGACGCTTGCTGCGAGATACTCGAAGACGAACTCCTTCATCTCTTCGAACTCGGCGTCAGTTACTCTGGTTTCTTTTATTTCGACGCCCATGAGAGATCCCTCCGCAATAGATGAACGATAGTCATTGGCCGAATGTAAGGTCGTTTCGCTCTTAGGCCTTTGGTTCGGAATGCGATTTGTTAGCAGTTGGTGACCGGGTGACGAACCGATTCGGTTCGAAACCGTTCCGGATACTGGCAAATCGATCGCGGTCCAGTACGGCGGACGGCATCGATGAAAACGTGCCGGAACTTCCGTTAAAGTCAAACAGGCGGCTGGGGAAGGGGGTAGTATGAGCAGCGAACAGGAACAGGAGTCGATTCGGTGTCTCGTCGCCAAAGTCGGTCTCGACGGTCACGACCGCGGGGCGCACGTCATCGCCCGCGCGTTCCGTGACGCCGGGTTCGAGGTCATCTACTCCGGTCTGCACAAGGCGCCCGAGGAGATCGTCCAGGCCGCGGTCCAGGAGGACGTCGACGTGCTCGGAATCTCGATCCTCTCGGGTGCTCACGACACGCTCGTCCCGAAGATCATGGACGGCCTCGAGGAGTACGGCGCCAAGGACGATACGCTCGTGCTCGTCGGCGGCGTCATCCCCGACGAGGACCGTCCGGAACTCGAGGAAGCGGGCGTCTCGGCCATCTTCGGCCCCGGCACGTCGATCGAGGAGACGATCGAGTTCGTCCGCGAGAACGCGCCCGATCGATGAACGCGGACAACGAAGCGCTGCTCGAGGACCTGCTCGCCGGCGAGCACCGCGCGCTGGCCCGGGTCATCTCGAAGATCGAGAACCGCGCGCCGGGCTACCGGGACCTGGTGTCCGCGCTCTACGCTCACACGGGCGACGCCAGCGTCGTCGGGATCACGGGGAGTCCCGGCGCGGGAAAGTCGACGCTCGTCGACAAACTCGCGGAGGAGTACCGGGACCGCGGCGAGACGGTCGGCATCATCGCGATCGATCCCTCCTCGCCCTTCACGGGGGGTGCGGTGCTGGGCGACCGCATTCGGATGGCCTCGACGGTGGGAGACATGGACGTCTTCGTTCGCTCGATGAGCGCGCGCGGGACGCTCGGCGGACTCTCGACCGCGACGGCGGACGCCGTCAAGGCGATGGACGCCTTCGGGAAGGACCGGATCATCATCGAGACGGTCGGCGCCGGCCAGAACGAGATCGACATCGTTCGCACCGCGGACACGGTCGCGGTGCTCGTCCCGCCGGGATCGGGCGACGACGTCCAGACGCTGAAGGCCGGTATCCTCGAGATCGCAGACGTCTTCGTCGTCAACAAGGCGGACCGTCCGGGAGCCGATCGAACGGTGCAAGAGCTGCGAGAGATGATCGAACTCGACTCCGGCGGCGGCTTCGGCGGGGGCGGACACCACGGTGCCGACGCGACGAGCGATCAGAGCGGCACCGCCGTATCGACCCGGGAAGCCACCGAAGACGAGCCGTCCGACCGCTGGACGACGCCCATCGTCGAGACCGTCGCCACCGACGGAACCGGCGTCGAGACGTTCATCGACGAACTCGCCGCCCACCAGAGCCACCTCGTCGACTCCGGTACTCACGCCGAGAAGGCCCGCCAGCGCTACGCCGAGGAGATCCGGACGTTGCTCCGCGAGGACGTTCACGCCATGCTCGAGTCGGAACTCGAGCGCGCCGGCGGTATCGACGACCTCGCCGACGCCGTCCATCGCGGCGAGACGGACCCCTACACGATCGCCGGCGACGTCCTCGAGCCGGTCCGCTCGTGTCTCGGCGAACTCGAGACCGACCGCGACGAGTGACTCGGCGGAGACGGTAGCTGCGGGATCGGCGCGGCCGGTTCTCGACCGCGACCGCCCGCGAGAACGGCGCGGTCTGCTCCCGGCCGCCGAATGCCAACCGCAGGTCTAAGGCACTCGCCGGGGTATCGTTCCGTATGCGAGCCCGAACTGCCCTCGGTGGCATCGTCGGAACCGTCGGCGCGGCCGTCCTCGGCAACCGGCTGCTCAGCGCCCGCGCTCGAGAGTTCGAGCACCAGCTTCCGGGCCTCGAGCGGACGTACCGCTGGCGCGGGGTCGAGACGTCGTACACCGTCGCCGGCGACCCGAACGACGAGGACGTCCTCCTCCTCCACGGCGTTCACGCCGGCGCGAGCAACTACGAGTTCGAGCCGATCGTCGAGCGGTTGGCCGAGGACTACCACGTCGTCGCCGTCGACCTCCCCGGATTCGGCCGGTCGGAGCGGCCGCCGCTGGTCTACTCCGCGACCCTCTACGCCGAGTTCATCCGCGACTTCGCCGAGGAGATCACCGACGAGCCGATCGTCATCGCCTCCTCGCTGACCGGCGCCTTCGCGGTCGACGCGGCCGGCGACACCGAGTTCGACCAGCTCGTCCTGATCTGTCCGACCGCGGATACGGGCGAGAGCCGACCGCGGCTGCGGACGCTCATTCGATCGCCGATCGTCGGCACGACGCTGTTTAACGCCCTCGCGAGCAAACCCTCGCTGCGGTACTTCTACGACCGCGACGGCTACTACGATTCGGACCGGATCGACGAGGACGAGGTCGAGTACGCCTGGAAGAGCGCCCACCAGCCCGGCGCGCGGTACGCACCCGCCTCGTTCGCGTCGGGCACCCTCGACCCCGACTTCGACCTCCAGACCGAATTGGCGGCCCTCGAGACGCCGACCACGCTCGTCTGGGGCCGAGACGCCGAACTCGTCCCGCTCAGCGAGGGCCGGGATCTGGCCGACGCCGCCGACCTCGATCTGGTCGTCATCGACTACGCCACCCAGCTTCCCCACGCCGAGCACCCGGAGAAGTTCGTCGAGTACCTGCTGGTGGAGCTGTTCGATACCGACCTCGGCGCCGACATCGACGTCGATACCGGCTCCGACGGCAACGCGTAGGATCGTCCGCTCGCAGTTCACCTCCTTCCGATCTCGGTCGTCGGCTCAAACTGAGACGGCGAGACCCGGGACCGATCAGTCGTCCGCCGGATCCTGATCGATGACGTTCTCGGAGCCGGGAACGGAGACGTCGTCCTCCTCGCGGAGGAAGATCGACTCCCGGTTTCCGAACGCGAGCACCATCGACGCGGCGGCGACCAGCGTGATGATCGCGAACGGTCCGCCGGTGATGATCGCGGCCGCCTGCAGCGCGTCGACGCCGCCGACGACCATCAGCAGCGACGCGAGCGCTCCGATCAGAAAGCCCCAGATTATTCGGTTGATCGTCGAGGGTTCCTCCTCGCCGCCCGCGGTCAGCATGCCGAGCGCGAGCGTCGAGGAGTCCGCCGAGGTGATGAAAAACGTCGTCACCAGCAGGAGGAACAGTACGGTCAGCACGCCGCCGAGCGGGAGCGCCTCGAATAAGGGGTAGCCCGCGCCGGCCTCGTCGTGGACGGCGATCGCGCCGAGGATGTCGGCCTGGCCGGTCTGCTGGAAGAAGATCGCCGAGCCGCCCATCGTCGCGAACCACGGGATCGTGATGCTGGTCGAGGCGAGGACGCCGGTGACGGCGACCTGTCGAACGGTCCGGCCCCGCGAGATTCGCGCGATGAACAGCCCGACGAAGGGGGCCCACGAGAACCACCACGCCCAGTAAAAGATCGTCCAGCCGCCGACCCAGCCGGCGACGCTCGAGCTCTCGCTAGCGTCCGCGCCGGTGTAGAAGCTCATCGTGATGAAGTCGTCGATGTAGCCGCCGAGCGCCTCCGTTCCCAGCGCCATGATGTACCGCGTCGGCCCGAGCAGGAAGGTCAGGATCAGCAACAGGCCGAACAGTGCGAGGTTGAAGTAAGCGATCCGCCGGATCCCCTTCCGAACGCCGAGGGCCACCGAGACGGTGAACGCGACCGTCAGCCCGGTGATGACGAGTACGGTCCCAGCATCTCCGACCGCGGTGCCGGTCGTCCACTCGATGCCCGTGAGAAACTGGTCGCCGACGAAGCCGAGGGTGGCCGCGACGCCGCCGATCGTCGCGAACACCGCGAGAATGTCGACGGCCTTTGCGATCGGCCTGTCGAGGTTGTCCTGTCCGAGCCAGGGAACGAGGATCGTCGAGATACGCATCGGCGCGTCGTACCGGTAGCCGTAGTACGCGATCGGAATTCCGAGTACGACGTAGGCGGTCCACGCGGAGATTCCCCAGTGAAAGAACGTATACTGGATGGCGCCGACGGCAGCCTCGGGGGTGTGCGACTCGGCGCCGACGAACGGCGAGACGGCGTCGTAGTGGAAGATCGCCTCGGCGGGGCCCCAGAAGACGACTCCCGCCGCGATTCCCGCCGAGTACAGCATCGCGAAGTACGCGGGAAAGCTGAACGCCGGCTCCTCGCCGTCCTTCCCGAGCGTGATGTTGCCCCACGGGCTGAATATCAGGAAGCCGACGAAGACGACCAGGACGAACATGACCAGCAGGTACGCCCAGCCGAAACTCGCCTGGAGGAATTCGTTCGCTCTCTCCATCTGGCTGGCAGCGGCCTCGTCTCTGAACGCGAACGCGAGTACCGCGAGCAGCGTCACGGCGAAACCGGCGCCGAAGACGGTGTAATCGAGTTCGTCGGTAAACCGCTGCCAGGCGTTTCGGATACCGCTCATTCGTACATCACCGCTGAACGCCACGAATCGTGGATCATGTGTGTAGGGGTTCGTCTCGCTTCGGTGACCGGTGGAACGGTATACGCGAGTCCAGTCGTGATCGCGATCTCATCGTACGGCGCGAATCTCCGTTCCTGCGGCGTCTTGCTCGCTGTTCATCGACGTCCGTGCCGGTTCGCGTCGTGGTTCCCAGTTGCGTGATACCGTCGAATAGCTCGTTTTTCACGGTGGTACTCGAGGAGGACACCCTCCCCGTCGCCGCCCGATCGCGGACGTGGCGACCGAGACTGCTGATACGCCGTACGCCTCGAGCAAACGGATCTGCGGCTCGATAGTACCCCGATAGTACCGACAGACGCACTTGAAGCTGTGGCGTTCGCACTCGTGTTGGTCTTATCGGGCCCCGTCGTCCATCTCTCATCACTGTCGAACTCGCGCTCGAATGCCGAATATCCGGTCCGGATCGATTACGTGTCGATCAGAACAGCGGTTCCGGAACCGCCGGCGGTGTCCGTTTGTGAGCGCTCTCCTCGTGGAGCTGTTCGACGTGCTTGACGCCGTCGACGGGCGTTTCGGTCAGCCGCGAGACGACCGACGCCGGAAGGTTGCCGTCGATGTAGAAGGCGAGTACGGCGTCGAGCGTGTCGTAGCCGAGACCGAGTTCCTCCTCGTCGGTCTCGTAGTCGACCATGCCGCCGGTCGGCGTCTTCCGGACGATCGACTCGGGAACGCCGAAGTGAGCGGCGACCTGTCGGACCTGCTGTTTGTACAGGTTACCCAGCGGGTTACAGTCGACGCCGCCGTCGCCGTACTTGGTGACGTAGCCCGTCGCGAGCTCCGCGCGGTTCCCGGTGCCGAGCACGAGTCGATTCTCGCGGTTGGCGATGAGGTAGATTAGCGTCATCCGCACGCGGGCGCTGGTGTTGCCGACGTACCGACCCTCCCAGTGATCCTCCGAGGGGTTGTCGGTCTCGGCGTCGCCCTGCTCCAGGACCTCCTCCATGATCGAATCGATGCCGATCACGTCGTAATCGATCCCGAGGTCCTCCGCGACGCGTTCCGCGTCGCTCATGTTCTCCTCCTCGTTTACCTCCTTGGGGAGGAGGACGCCGTGGACGTTGTCGGCGCCGAGCGCCTCGACTGCGAGGTGAGCGGTTGCCGTACTGTCGATCCCACCGGAGAGCGCGATTTCGGCGCCGTCGGCGCCCATCGAGTCGACCCGTTTCTGAATAAAATCGGTAAGGTGGTCGACCTGTGCTTCGATCTCGTCTTCCGCAAATCGGAGGTCGACCGGTTCGATCTCGTCCTGGGTCTGCTCGTAGAGATTCGCCATGTGAACGCCCGTATAACTGACTGGTTCGCAGAAAAGGGACAGGCTTTCTATCTCATCGAGCGGGTCTGAACCGTACGATTTCGGTACCGGTCCGGCCCGTTATTTCGTCGCCGTCGGGCTGTTCGCCGGCGGACTGCTGGTAGTCGACGAACTGCACCTCGACGACCACCGCCTCGCCGGTTTCGGCGGCGCTACGGTCGCACAACTCGTTCTCGAGTCCCGGATACTCGCTGTCGGTCGGTTTTGCGACGTGGACGGTGACGGTCTGCCGTTCGTCGAAGACGCCCCGACTCGTGTACTCCGCGGAGACGGAGACCGGTTTCAGTTCGTCGTGGCGGGGTTCCTCGAGGGCGCCCTCGATCTCGGGCTGAGCGGTGTTCTCGAAGGCGAGGTGCTGAACCGTCGCGAACACGGTGAGCGCGTCGACGAACGCGTAGACTCGGCCTGGACGGACAGCGAGAGATCCTCCCGGACGGAATCGAGCAGCGCCGTCCGGTAGCCGACCGCGTAAAACGCGAGGGAGGCGGTCACCATCGCGCCGACGATGACGATCGCCGAGTCGAACGGCAGTCCCGCCGTCGCGACCGCGCCGGCGAGCGCCGCGAACACCGCGTGGGAGACCCGACCGGGCTGCAGATCCTGCACCTTCGCGCGCAGTTCGCGGCGAGTGATTCCGCGCTGGTTGCGCGGCCCCTCGCCGAACCGGCCCGAAACCTCGTCGGTTTCGACGCCGATCGCCGCCTCCACGTCGATGATACCGACGTACTGATCCCGTTCGACTCCCTCCCCGCGCAGTTCCTGTAACACGCCGTCGACCGCGCCGGTCGGGACGAGGATGTACGCGATCGAGTGATCCCCGCCCGTCGCGTCGTCGCCGGGCTTCGTCCCGCGCTGTCGACGACGAAACGCTCGAGCTCGAGCGAGTCACAGGCGTCGATCACGTCCGTGCGACGGTCGGTAGCGACTTTCAGTTCTAAGAGACCCGTTCTTCCGAGAGTACACGGAGACGCCCGCCGACCGACGTGACGATTGCGGCTTCGCTATCGATCTCCTGGGTCCTGAGACTAGTGGAACGTTTGGACGGCGGTCGTACACCGTCTCGCTGCCGGTCGAGAACGCGGGCGGACGTGACTTCAGATCGGGCTGAATCCGAGAACGCGCTCGCCGGTCGTCTCCGAAACCGTGATCTCGAGTTCGACTTCGAGCCCGTTCTCGACCGTCTCGAGGTTGACGCCGACGACCTGTCCGGTCACCCGGACGGGACCGAAGCGTGCGACAGCCGTCGCGTACGGTGCGTCTTCCTCGAACGCCGGCGTCGGGACGTGCGTGACGGTGAACGTCTCGATCTCGCCGGTGCCGGGCAGCGGAACCTCCTCGAGCTCCGTCGCGCCGCACTCGGGACAGACGCGACGCGGCGGGAGCGAGCCGTGATCGTTCGGACACTCGAGGGCGTACGCCTCGTCCGCTTCGGCGGCGTCGAGCCACTCGTCGAAGCCGGCGTCCTGAACTTCGGACTCGTCGTCGCTCATTGATCGCTCACCTCCAGGACGTGAACCGTCGCACTCGCGACGGTGCCACCCGCGTTGTGGGCGACGCCGGTCGTCGCGTCCGGGACGAACTCGCTGTTGGGGTGGTCGCCCGACAGGAGCGCGGCGAGTTCGGCGATCTGGGAGGCGCCGGTCGCGCCGACGGGGTGTCCCTTCGCCTTGAGGCCGCCCGAGAGGTTGACCGGCGTCTCGCCGTCTGCGGTCGTCCGTCCGTCGCGGGCCGCCGAGATTCCCTCGCCGACGGACTCGAGGTCGAGCGCCTCGATCGCGAGCACCTCGGCGATGGTAAAGCAGTCGTGGACCTCGGCGACGTCGACGTCGCCGGCGTCGATTCCGGCGTCAGCGTACGCCTCCTCGCCGGCGTCGCGGGCGGCAGGGGAGCGAGCGAGGAACTCGCGGTCGTGTAGCGCCATCCGGTCGCCGCCCTGGCCCGTCCCCGAGATCGAAACCGGTGCGTCGAGACCGTGTTCCGCCGCGTACTCGTCGCTGACGAGAACGACCGCGGCGGCGCCGTCCGAGATCGGACAGGAGTCGTAGAGACCGAGCGGCTCCGAGACCGGCGGCGCCTCGAGCACGTCCGCTACCTCGATCGCGCTCTGGTACTGGGCCTTCTCGTTGGTGAGGGCGTTCTCGTGGTTCTTGACGGCGATGTGGGCCAGATCCTCGTGCTCGCCGCCGTACTCGTCGAAGTACGCCTGGGCCATCAGCGCGTAGGCGCCGGGGAACGTCATCCCGGCGCGGACCTCCCAGAGGTCGTCGGCGGCGATCGCGAGCGCCTCGGTCGCGCCCGCCGTTCCGAGGTTGGTCATCCGTTCGGCGCCGCCGACGAGGACGACGTCGTCCTCGCCGTTGCGGATCCGCATTACGGCGTCGCGAACGGCGGTACCGCTCGAGGCGCAGGCCGACTCGTAGCGGGTCGCCGGCGCCTGGACGCCCGCAGCCTCCGCCATCAGCGGGCCGTGGTGGCCCTGGTGTTCCGACAGCTCTCCCATGAAGTTGCCGTAGAGAAGCGCGTCGACGTCCTCCCTGGAAACACCGCCGTCATCGAAGGCGGCGATAGTCGCCTCCGAGAATAGGTCCCGGCTCGTCCGCTCGGGACTGTGCCCGAACGCGGTCAGTCCGGCGCCTGCGACACGTACGTCATGCATACACACTCCTTGCAGGTGGATCCGTTAATACCCCGCGGTTAATATCTCAACGCCGGCCGCGACAGACGCCAGAACCCGTGAATTTACTCCGTGCCGAGTGTATTCTCGGAAGTCCCCGACGAGTTTCCACGCGTTTATGACACTCTCGATCGCACGTGAGACCATGACACCCGTTTCGTTCGATACCGATCTTCTCGAGGAACTTACCGAGACGAGCGGCGTTCCCGGCTACGAGGACCGCATCCGCGAACTCGTCGTCCGGGAGTTCGAAGAGAACGTCGACCGCGTTCGCACCGACGCGATGGGGAACGTAGTGGGGACGCTCGAGGGCGATTCCGACTACTCGGTCGCCGTCGCCGCCCACATGGACGAGATCGGTTTCATGGTTCGTCACGTCCGGGGCAGCGACGACGGCTTCGGTTTCGTCGAACTCGACGCCCTCGGCGGCTGGGACGCCCGCGTCCTCAAGGCCCAGCGCGTGTCGATCCACACCGAAGACGGCGACATTCCCGGCGTAATCGGCTCGCCGCCGCCACACACGTTAGACGACGAGGAGCGAGAGAAGACGCCCGAGGTGGAGGACGTCGCCGTCGACGTCGGCCTCCCCTACGAGGAGGCGACCGTGCGGATCTCCCGCGGGGACCTCGTCACGATGGACCAGACGACCGAACGCGTCGGCGAGACGATCACCGGAAAGGCGCTCGACGACCGCGTCTGCCTGTTCGCGATGCTCGAGGCCGCCCGCCGGCTCGAGGATCCCGACGTCACGATCCACTTCTGCGCGACGGTCCAGGAGGAGGTCGGCCTGCGCGGCGCGAACGCGCTCGGCGTCGACGTCGACCCCGACCTCGCGATCGCGCTCGACGTCACCATCGCCAACGACGTTCCCGGTTTCGACGACGGCGAACACGTGACCGACCTCGGCGAGGGCACCGCGATCAAACTCAAGGACTCGAGCGTCATCACGAACCCGAAGGTCCACCGGCGGCTGAAGGCCGTCGCCGAGAGCGAAGAGATCGACTACCAGCTCGAGATCATGCCGGCCGGCGGCACCGACACCGCCGGCTTCCAGAACACCGCCGGAGCGAAGCCCGTGGGGGCGATTTCGGTTCCGACCCGGTATCTCCACACCGTGACCGAGACCGCTCACGTCGACGACGTCGCAGCCACGATCGACCTCCTCGAGGCGTTCCTCGCGACCGAGGACGGTGACCACGAGTACACGCTGTAATCTCGCAGTGGACTCGAGAACGGAATCCGACTAATCCGGCAGGCGAGCGACCGAGAACCAGAACGTCTCGATCAGTTCGACCCGATCGACGAGTTCGTTCGGATCGACGGGTTTCGTCAGGTAAGCGTTCGCTCCCGCCGCGTAGGCTCGTCGAATATCCCCTTCCTCGCTCGAACTCGAGAGAACGATAACCGGGATCCGACCGTGTTCCGGATCAGATTTCAGTTCGTTCAGGACCTCGTGACCGTCGGTCTGGGGAAGGTTCAGATCGAGGAGGATCAGATCCGGTTGCGAGGCGTCCTCGAACCCGTCTCGCCGGTAGATGAAGTCGAGCGCGTCGTTCCCGTCGGTGACGACGTGGAGTCGGTGTGGGATCTCGGTAACGTCGAGGGCCTCCCGGAGTAACCTGATATCGCCGGGATTGTCTTCGACGAGGAGGATGTCGGCGTCGTCGGTTCGCTCCCCGTCCGACGAATCGGGTTCGCGAGCCGACGCGTCGCGATCGTTCATCGCCTCGCGTGCGTGGCCTGCCGGTCGACGAGTGCCGTACGCGGACCCCTAACGGCGGGATCGTCGTAGCCTTGCTCGTGAATCGTCGGCTGTGGCTGGCTCGGGTGTTCCATACCAGTTCGGACGAGACTGGGGTAAGTGAGGATGGTGACTACCTATGTAACGTTTTTATATAGTTCCCCGAGAGTATGACGCGCTCTCCAGAGGAGGCGGCTGGGCTACAGGGCCGCCGTAACCTCGTCGAGCGCCGCGGTCTCGACGAAGACGATTACGTGATCGCCGCGTTCGACGACCGTCTCGCCGCGCGGCGTGATCAACTCCCCGTCGCGAGTGATCGCGCCGACGACGACGCCGTCCGGAAGGTTCGCTATCACGTCACGGATGCGGTTTCCAGCGAGCATGCTCTCCACGCCGATCTCGATCTCGAGGACCTCCGCGCGGTCGTGCTCGAGCATGGCGACGTTCTCCGTTCGGTACTCGCGGGTGAAGCGAGTGATCTCCTCGGCCGTCACGAGCCGCGGGTTGACCGCGACGTCGATCCCGACCGTCTCGAAGAGATCGACGTGTCTGGCGGACTCGACGACGCCGATCGTCCGCTTGGCCCCGATCCGTTTCGCGAGCAGCGCCACGAGGAGGTTGCGCTCGTCGCTGTTCAGGGCGGCGACGACGATGTCCGACTCGTCGACGTGTTCGCGAACGAGGAAGTCGACGTCGGTGGCGTCGCTCTCGAAGACGAGCGTTTCCGGGAGTTCCTCGGCCAGTTCCCGCGCCCGATCGGGGTCGTGTTCGATCAGCCGCGGTTCGATCCCCTCGGCCTCGAATAGCCGGGCCGTCTGATAACCGATCTCGCTCCCGCCGACGATGACGATGTCGTCAGCGTCCTCGAGTACCGGTTCGGGCGTCAACACGTTGGCGAACCCGCGGACACTCCGCCGGGAACCGATGACGACGACCCGATCGCCCTCCCGGAGGCGCGTCTCGCCTCTCGGAACGACGACCTCGTCGCCGCGAAACAGCGCCGCGAAGGTGAGCGACTCGAACTGGTCGGCCTCCGAGACGGTCTGGCCGGTGACCGGGCTCTCGGATCCGACGGTAAACTCCGCCATGTGAACGACTCCGTTCGCGAAGGTTTCGACGTCGTGTGCGTTCGGTAGCCCGGCGATCCGGACGATCGTCTCTGCCGTATGGAGGTCGGTACAGACCATGAAGTCGACGCCGAAGGCCCTCTCCGACCGTTCCCAGGTCCGCAACAGCTTGGTCTTCTTGATCCGAGCGATGGTGAACGGGTCGTCGATCGCCTTCGCGGCCCCGCAGATAACGATGTTCGTCTCGTCGACGTCGGTGCTCGCGATGACCATATCCGCGTCCTCGATCCCCGCCTCCTCGAGCGTCTCGATCGAAGTCCCGTCGCCCTCGACCGCCAGCACGTCGTGAGAGTAGGTGATCTCCTCGATACGATCCTCGTCCGTGTCGATCACGACGACCTCGTGATCGTCGTCGAGGCTCTCGGCGATGTTCGACCCGACCTCACCCGCACCGACGACGATTACGTACACGAGCGTGTCACCCGCAGTCGTAGCTGTGCATCGAGTTGCGTCACACCCGTAGTACGGTACCGAGGGAAAAGTGCATTCGCCTCGTGAGGAACGGTCGAACCGCTTACGGCATCTCGTGAACCGTCAACTCCACGTCGCGGGGCTCGCCCTCGATATCCGCGACCAGCCGCTGGACCACCGTCTCGGCCTCGTCGATGATTCGGGGTTCGACCTTCCCGACGACCCAGTCCAGCGAGACGAACCGCGGCAGCGAGAGCGCGCTCTCGTCCGCCGAGTACGGATCGTACACCGCCTCGAAGTAGATCCGACTCGCCGTCTCGACGCCGTCGGGCGCCGATTCGGGTTCGGGCTCGACGCGCCACTCCCCTCGGGCGTCGACGTTGTTGAGCAGTCGCCACTCGAGCGACGCCGGAGCGTCGATCTCGGTCACCTTCGAACGAGCGGTGTAGTTGAGTTTCCACCAGCTGAGCCGCAGATCGTAGACGGAGCCGACGTCGCCGTCGCCGTGGACGCGAACGTCCTTCAGGTGCTCCGAGTATCGAGGGTAGTCGGCGAACGATCGAACGTACGGGAACACCTCCTCGGGAGGGCGGTGAGCGACCGTACTGAGCAGAATCCTGTCCACGGACGACGTACGCCGGCTCCGGTAGTAAGGATTACCATCCGGAGACTCACGATCACCGACGGGACGGAAGTCGAGGCTCGACGCGAAATGGCACCCGGCGTTGACAACCTTCTATACGACTCGGCGGTAACGACCGCGTATGCGAGACGTCTGTATCGTCGGTGGGGGCGTGGCCGGCCTCGCCGCCTCGATTTTCACTTCGCGCGCCGGGCTCGAGACGCTGGTCGTCGACAGCGGGGGACGAAATCCCCCGAGCAGCCGGACGCAGTCCGGCGACGCCGGCGGGTCCATCCTCAAGCGCAACGCCAGCCTCGAAAACTACCCCGGATTTCCGGACGGTATCGACGCCCGACACTACCTCCAGCTCACTCGGGAGCAGGCCAGGAACGCCGGTGCCGCGTTGGAACTCGGACGGGTGACCAGCGTCGACCCGATCGACGACACCGACCTCGAGAAGGGATTCGTCCTCGAAACCGAGGGCGGCGATCCGCTCGAGGCCCGCCGGGTGATCGCCGCCTCCTGGCCGAACAGCGACTTCCTCGAATCACTCGACGTCGGCCGGAAACAGCGCGGGAACAAACACTTCGTCAGCGTCGACGAGGGCGGCCGGACGGCGGTCGACGGCGTCTACGCCGCGGGCCGAATCGCGGACGAGCCCCACCAGGCGATCATCGCGGCCGGACACGGCGCGAAAGTGGGCTTCGCGGTGATTCACGACTCCGACGCGAACTTCTACCACGACTGGGTCGTCCCGGAGGGGTACTTCACCGGCCGCGGCCGCGAGGTACCCCCGGGCTGCGAGGAGATCGACGACGACGAACGGCGCGCTCGAGACGAGAAGGCGCGAGAGACGATGCTCGAGGCGCTTTCGGAGCCGCTGGACGAACGACCGACGACGCACCCGAGCGTCGATCGGGACTGATCGCGGTCCAAACCGCCGTCCTGCGCCGGCACGCCGGCCCGGGGAGTTATCACGAACCGCGATGGAGAGTCCACTATCACCGACGAGACCATGAACAGAACGACCCGACGAGACCGGGGTTCGGCACGCCTCCGAACGAGCGCGGAGCGGGAGGCGTTCGGCGCGGCCACCCACTACGCGCGAGCCCACGACCTCGAGACGCCGGCGGAGGCTCCGTATCTCGAGGCGCTCGAAGACGCTCGACGCGACATCCTTCGTCGATTCGTCCACGGCATCCTCCGAGGAAAACCAGCGGGCCTCCCCACGCCTCGCCTCGTCGAACCCGCTCTCTCCGAGCTTCCGGCGGAGCTGCCGCCGTTCGACGGCCTCGACGCGGATCGACTGCGCTCGCTCGCGGAACCCCTACCGGACCGATGTCGTCGACTCGCGCTCCTCTCGTTTCCCGCCTCCGAGACGCTTCTGGTGATCCCGGTCGCGGCGAGACGCGGCTACGACCGGTTCCGGCTTATCGGTCCGGTCCAGCAGTGGTCGCCGGATACAGTGTCGGCAAGGACGACTCCCACCGGAGCCGAACGGATCACGCACCCGGTCGATCTCGTCCCGCTCCTCGAGCGCGAAGGCGCGTTCAGCGACGCCGACCAGGCCACCCGGATCCGCGAGGAGGTCGCCGAGAGCGTCGCCAACCTCGCGCTGGCGCGGCTGGCCGGCCGCGTCCACTCGCGGGTCGTTCGGGACGGAACCGCCGGAGCGACCGACTCGGTCTTCGAGACGATTCAGACCGGCGTCTCGGCCGCCGATCCCGCCACCGCATTCGAGCGGATCGTCACCGACGGTCACCCGTTCCATCCCGCCGGGAAGATCCGGCGGGGGATGAACGCCGCCGACGGGCTCGCCTACGCGCCGGAGTTCACCGACCGAATCGACCTTCGGTTCGTCGCCGTCGACAGGGAGTACGCCCTGGAGACGCGTGCGGACGGCGCCGATCGGCTGACCGACCGACTGTACGCGACGTTCGCGGGACTCGAGGACGCCCTCGAGCGCGCGATTCCAGCGGGTCGCGCGCGCGAAGAATACGCTGTCATCCCCGTCCATCCGCTGCAGTACCACCGGACGATCCCAGAACGCTACGCTCGTCAGCGGGCCGACGGACGGGTCGTCCCGATTCCGGACTACGCTCAGCCGGCGACGCCGCAGCTCAACCTCCGGACGGTAGTTCCCCACGAAACCGAACGCACCGGAGGGAAACCGCTTCCTCACCTCAAGCTCGCGATCCCCGTCCAGACGACGAACGTCGTCCGGACGCTGTCGCCCCACGCCGTGACGAACGGGCCGCAGGTGACCGACGTCGTCCGAGCGCTCGAGGAACGGGAGTCACTCGAGACGCTCGGCTTGCTCTCCGAGCCGGCGGCGACCTGCTACTACCCGCCGGATGGACCCCATCCGAGCGGCGACGAGTTCGACGACGCCCGACACCTCTCGGGGCTGGCCCGAACGAATCCGTCCACTCACCCGCTCGTAGACGAGGGATCGGCGCCGGTCGTCGCTTCGAGTCTCGTCGCCGACGCGCCAACCACCGGCCGCCCCCTCGTCCGCGAGCTGATCGAACAGCACGGAGAGACGACGGACGCCGCCGACACCGCCGACGCGGCGCTCGCGTTCGTCGACCGGTACGCCCGCGTCGTCGTCCCCGAGCAGCTCCGACTGCTGTGCGTGTACGGCATCGCCGTCGAGAGCCACCTCCAGAACAGCCTGATCGTCTTCGACGTCGAGGACGCGCGCCCGGTCGCGACCCTCGTCCGCGATCTCGGCGGGATTCGAGTGCACCGGGAACGGCTCGCCGAACACGGACTCTCGCTCGAGCCGTATCCGGACTCGGACGTCGACGCCGACGGCGAGGGAGACCTCTACCGGAAGTTGTACTACGCGCTCTTCCAGAACCACCTCGCGGAACTCGTCGCGACGATCGCCGACGAACTCCCCGTCGACGAGCGAGCCTGCTGGGAACGGATCCAGGCCCGGTGCGAACGAGCCTTCGAGACGCTCCGAGCCGACGCGGCGGCTCCCGACGATCGGATCCGGCGCGACGAGCGCGCACTGTTCGCGGAGCCGACGACGCACAAGGCGCTGACCGCGATGCGTCTTCGCGGCAAGCGCCACGAGTACGTGACGAGCGAGGTGTCGAACCCGCTCTCCGCGGCCGGACGGCGGCGGATCGATCCGTAACCCGCTCGAGACGGCGACGGCTCGCTACGCTTAACACACCCCGAAAGAGAGTACCAGACGAATGCTCGAGGGAGTCAACGTCGCGCTCGGGGTGACGGGATCGATCGCGGCCGTGAAGACGGTCGAGCTAGCCCACGAGTTGCGGCGACACGGTGCCGCGGTCCGAGGCGTGATGACCGACAGCGCGCAGGGGATCGTCCACCCCTGGGCCGTCGAGTTCGCCACGGACGACGACGTCGTCACGGAGATCACGGGAAGCGTCGAGCACGTCGCCCTCTGCGGCTACGACGGCTGGGTCGACGTCTTCCTGATCGCGCCGGCGACCGCCAACACGGTCGGCAAGATCGCCGGCGCGGTCGACGACACGCCCGTCACGACGTGTGCGACGACCGCGCTCGGCGCCGACACCCCGGTCGTGATCGCGCCGGCGATGCACGAACCGATGTACGACCACCCCGGCGTGCTCGAGGCCATCGAGACCGTCGAGGACTGGGGCGTCGACTTCGTCGACCCGCGGATCGAAGAGGGGAAGGCGAAGATCGCGAGCGAGGAAGCGATCGTCACCGCCGTCGCCCGGTCGGCCGGCGACCGACCGCTCGAGGGTCGCCACGTCGTCGTTACCAGCGGCGCGACGAGCGAGGAGATCGATCCAGTCCGCGTCCTGACGAACCGCTCGTCGGGGAAGATGGGCCGGGCGGTCGCCAGGGCCTGTTCCGTTCGCGGCGCCGACGTGACGCTGGTTCACGGCGTCGTCGGCCCGCGACCGCTCGAGCAGGGCACCTCGACGGACGCCCCGTACGCCGAGTTGCGCCAGGTCGAGAGCGCCGAAGAGATGCTCGAAGAGACCGCCGAGGCCTGCACCGAGGCCGACGCGCTGGTGTCGGTCGCCGCGATCGGCGACTACACCGTCGATCCGAGCGCCGAGAAGATCCGGTCCGGCCAGGAACTCACGCTGGACCTCGAGCCGACGCCGAAGCTGATCGACGAGGTTCGCGCGGACCACCCCGATCTGCCCATCGTCGGGTTCAAAACCGAGACGTCGGGCGACGACGAGGCGATGATCGAGCGGGCGAGGGAGAGGCTCGAGCGGACCGACCTCGCGTTCGTCGTCGCCAACGACGCGAGCGTCATGGGGTCGGATCGGACGCGTGCGTTGCTGGTCCACGACGCGGACGCCGCGCGGTACGAAGGGACCAAGTCGGGGCTAAGTTTCGAGGTCGCCGACTCGATCGCAGCGGTGCTGGGCGACGGCGAACCGGGGACCTAACGGCGTTCGACGGCCGTCAAGAGAATTATATAGGTGGGGTTCATGCCCCAAATTAGTAGCTGTTCGAGCGGATTTGTGGTCAGATTCGACTCGTCTGACGAGGTGATCTCGGGTGGCCCAGCAACAACACAACGACGATGCCGACGATAGTGACGACGAGCTGCTCTCGAAGGGAGAGATATTCGAAGTTCTTCGCAACCAGCGACGGCGGTACGTCTTGCACTTTCTGAAACAGGACGAACGTCCGGTCGAACTCGGAGATCTCGCCCAGCAGATCGCAGCCTGGGAGTACGAAACGACGCTCGAGGGCGTCACGCCCGAACAACGCAAGCGAGTGTATACGACGCTCCAGCAGACACATCTCCCGAAGATGGACGAAGCGGGAATTCTCTCCTTCGACACCGACCAGGGAGTGATCGAGTCGACCGACCGAACCCGGGAGATCAGCGTCTACCTCGAGATCGTTCCCGGCCGGGAGTTCGCCTGGCGCGAACTGTACCTCTCGCTCGGAGCGATTAGCTGTGCACTCGTCGCCGGACTGTGGCTCGACGTCCCGGTGTTTACTGTCCTCTCGGATCTCGCCTGGGCGGGGGTCATCGCGCTCGTATTCACGGTGACGGCGGCCGTCCACATCTACCACGAGCGACACATGCGACTGGGCCACGGGGACCAGCCCCCGGAGCTCAGTTATCGTGTGGACGAGTGACAAGCCAGCTCCGGTCCGTATCGTCAACTTTTACTCCGGTACCGACTCACCCACGACATGGACCAGTTGAAGCAGTCGCTTCTCGACGCGCCCATCATCGAGAAAAACGGGTATCATTACTTCGTCCATCCGATCAGCGACGGGGTCCCGAAACTCGACCCGACCCTGCTGCGCGAGATCGTTATTCGCATCATTCGCAAGGCAGACCTCGAGGAAGTCGACCGGATCGTTACTCCGGCGGCGATGGGGATTCACATCTCGACGGCCGTCTCCCTGATGACGGACATTCCCCTGACCGTCATCCGGAAGCGCCAGTACGGTCTCGAAGACGAGGTCGCGATCTCCCAGAAGACGGGCTACTCGGAGAACGAGATGTACATCAACGACGTGCGCGAGGGCGAGCGCGTGCTCGTCCTCGACGACGTGCTCTCGACGGGCGGGACGCTCGCGTCCGTCCTCGAAGCGCTCGACGGCATCGGTGCGGAGGTCATCGACACGGTCGCGGTCATCAAGAAGGTCGGCGGCGAAAACAAGGTCGACGACGCCGGTTACGACGTCAAGACGCTGATCAACGTCGACGTCGTCGACGGTGAAGTCGTGATCGTCGACGAAGAGGGCGATTAGGTTAGCTCGCCGACCGTTCCAAGCAAAACTACTAAATCGGTTCTCTGTTTCTTCAACGAGTAACGAGGTATTTCGAACACTCGTACTCGATTCGGTGAGATTCTGGACGCTGGTCCGGACCAGTAACATCGAATTAGACGGGGTAAGTATTGCGCTGTCATGAAGCAATACATATATATACTTTCCCTACACACGAAGGTTCATGGTGCAGGATAACAAGCAGTCCTCCCTTACCGTCGATCGGCGGCGACTACTTCAAGGGGTTGGTGGAGTGAGTATCGCAGCAGTTGCTGGATGTCTCGGTGGCGAGGACGGGGACGACGATCCCACGTTCCACGTTCAGCTCGAAGTGAACGCCGACAACGACGACCGGGTGCAGATGGTCGAACTAATCTCCACGTCGCTGGAGGATTCGGGGTACTTCAGCACGGAGATCGAGACCTACGAGTGGAACAACTACATCGAGCGCGTGATGGACCTCGAGTACGCCGAGAGCGGGAACGTTCCCTGTATCGGCCTTTCGGGAACGTTCAATCCGGAGAGTTTCTGTCAGGCGCTTCACCACAGCACGAACCACGGACAGTGCTGTAACCTCGTCGGAATCAACGACTCTGAACTCGACGACCTGCTCGACGACGCCCGCTACGGCGTCGAGGTCTCGGGAGACGAGGACCTCCGTCGCGAGCGCTACGACGAGGTCTGGACGCATCTCGCCGAGAACCGCTACAGTTCGATCACCCACTTCGATCTCGTTGCAGGCGTGACGAACAACAACGTTCACGGGTTCAGCATGTACCCGTTCAGTGAGAGCATTTTCGAACACAGTCTGCACTCCCCCCAGGACGAGCAGGTCCTCTGGATGGACGAGGACGCGGATCCGCGGGAGACCGGCCTTTCGGATCTCCAGGAAGGGGGAACGCTCCGTGGTGGTATCGCCGCGAACGTTGCCTCGTTCGACCCGCCGTACAGCACCGACACGACCTCGACGCTCGCACAGGAGTTCGTCTTCGAACAGCTCGTCGCAAGTGACAAGGAGGGGAACCTCTACCCGTGGCTCGCCGAGGACTACGAACTCGAGGAGGTCAACGACGTCGAGCGACTCGACTACGAGGACTACATGTCCACGGTCGGAGCGGACGAGGAAGGAATCCTCGATACCGACGAGCAGGTCATCATCCGTCACCCCGAGGACGATCCGGTCGAGGACGACGAAATTCGCGTCCTCCTTCCCGGCGACGCCCAGGAAGCCATCGACGACGGCACCTTCGGGATGCGGTTCCGCTACGACCTCCACGAGGGCATCGAGTTCCACAACGGCGAAGAGTTCACGTCCGAGCACGTCATCGCGACCGTCGAACGATACTATGGCTCCGACCTCGAGGCCCAGACGTTCGACTCGCTGCTTCACGCCGAAGCGGACGGCGACAACACGGTTTACCTCTACGCGCAGATTCCCGACGCCGAGGCCGAGCGGGAGCTTCCAGGTCTGTACATCCACTCGCTCGAGCAGGCAGACCTCGAGGGCGGCGAGCTCGATCCACGGGGAGACGACGGCGTCGAACCGATCGGTACCGGTCCCTACGAGTTCAGCGATTTCTCGGACGAGCAGTACGTCGAGTACACCAAGAACGACAACTACTGGCTCGAAGAGATCGGTCTCGAGCAGAAGGAGTGGTTCGACGGTCCCGAAGAGTTCCCGGACGGTCCCGTCATCGACGAGGTCGAACTGGAGATCGCTCCGGACGACTCGAGCCGATCCGCCGCGCTGCAGAACGACGAGATCGACATTACGTACGGTCTCTCGACGGCCGACCTCGACGAGTTCGACGACTCCGGCGACTACGTCGTCGAAGCCGTCGAAGCGGGCGGGTACGAGTACATCCAGTACCCGGTTAACTCCGCCGACGACGAGATGCCCTGGGACGACGAGCGATTCCGTCAGGCTATCAACCACCTCATCCCCCGCGAACAGATCGTCGAGTACGTGCTGAACGACTGGGCCCGTCCGGCCTGGACCGACCTGCCGGAACTCGCCGAAGAGGCCGGCACCGTCGACGCCGACGCGCTCGAAGAGGAGATTCGACCGTACAACGAGTACGATCCCGAAGCCGCGGCGGAGTTGCTCGAAGAAGTGATCGCAGACCACGATCTCGAGTAAGGTCGCAGTACCGCGTCCTTTCCCGTCTTTCGTGCAAGATATATGATCTTACCATGAGCTTACGACGTTTCATACTGAAGCGACTGTTATCGATTATCCCGATCCTGTTCGGTGTCTCAGTGATTACGTTCTCGCTGGTACACCTTACGCCGGGAGATCCGATCGCCCAGATGGTTGCAATGAACCCGAACGTAACGGCGGCCGAAGAGGCCCAACTACGCGCCCGGTACGGTCTCGACGGACCGATCTGGGAGCAGTACCTGACCTGGATGGGGAACGTGTTGACCGGTGACTTCGGCCAAGTGATCGGCTCCGGCCGCGACGTTTCGGAGGTCGTGATGACGCGTCTCCCCGAGACGATCGCCCTCGGTCTTTTCGGCTGGGCGTTCGGACTCGCGATCGCGATCCCCTCCGGGATTTACGCGGCCATCAACAAGGACAAGTTCGCCGACACCGCCAGCCGGTTCCTCGCGCTCTCGGGCATCTCGATCCCGAACTTCTGGCTCGGCCTGATGCTGATCCTGATCGGCGCACTCTGGATCGGACTGTGGCCCGTGTTGCCGCCCTCGAGACACGCGCTGTACCATCCCCAGATGCTGTGGTACCTGGTACTGCCCGGTATCACGATCGGGACCGCCGCCGCGGCGAGTATCATGCGCGTGATGCGCACGTCGATGGCCGAGGAGATGAACAAGGAGTACGTGACCGCCGCGCGAGCGAAGGGACTCCCGGAGCGAACGGTCGTCCTCAAGCACGTCCTCCGAAACTCGCTCATCTCCGTCGTCACGCTCGCCGCGACGCTGACCGCGAGTATCGTCGCCGGTTCGGTCGTCGTCGAGGTGGTGTTCAACTGGCCGGGGCTCGGTCGGGAGTTCATCACGGCGATCGACGAACGAGAGATAAATCTCATCATGGCGATCACGCTGTTTACCGGCGTGTTCATCATCATCGCGAATCTGCTGGCAGACATCCTGTACGCGGTACTCGATCCGAGGATCAGATATGACTAGCAACGAGCACACGGAACGTGGACGGATCCAGGTTTCCGGATTCGACGCAGAGAAAGTACGACGACGGGAACCGTTATCCGGATGGACCGAGGAGAGCGGGAGAGAGACCGAGAGCCGACTGGGACGAGCCTGGAAACGATTCAAGCACAACCGGTCCGCGCTGATCGGCCTCTTCGTCGTCGCCGTCCTCTCTCTGTGCGCACTCTTCGCGCGTCCGATCACGGTCGTGGGGATGACGGTCCAGCCGTTCTCGCTGGCGCCGTACGATCCGACGACGATCATGTATATGACGCCGGAGTCCTCTGCGGGAGTCTACGACTCGCCGACACTCGAACACCCGATGGGGACCGACGGCTCCGGGCGCGACCTGTTCTCGCGCGTCCTCTACGGCGGCCGATACAGCATCTCGATCGGCTTCGTCGTCGTCGCGCTCACCGGCGTCTTCGGACTGGTCTACGGTGCCATCTCCGGCTACTACGGCGGCTGGGTCGACGAAATCATGATGCGAATCGTCGACACCGTCTACGCGTTCCCGGCGCTCATCCTGGCGCTGATCATCGTCGCGATTCTCGGCGGTGGCTACTGGCAACTCGTCGCCGCGTTCACCCTCCCTGGCTGGGTTACGTACGCACGTCTCATCCGCGGGGAGGTTCTGACCGTCAAAGAGAACGAGTACGTCATGGCCGCGAAGGCGCTCGGCGCACGTGATCGATCCGTCATCTTCAGACACATCGTCCCGAACGCGATGCCACCGATGATCGTCGTTGCGACGCTCAACATCGGTACCGTCGTCATCGGCGTCGCTGCGCTCGGATTCCTCGGTCTCGGGATGCCGCCCGGCAGCGCCGAGTGGGGGACGATGCTGGATCAGACCCGCGATACGCTGATCCAGGGCCCCGAGGGGGCGATCCCCTGGTGGGCGACGATCTTCCCTGGCGGCGCGATCTTCCTGTTCGTGATGGCGATGAACATGATCGGTGACGGCATCAACGACGCGTTCGACGCCCAGGAGACCGGCATCGAACAGCAAGGAGGTGGCTAACTATGGCACTACTCGAGGTCAACGATCTCACGGTAAAGTTCTACACGCAAGAAGGAGTCGTCACCGCCGTCGACGACCTCTCGTATCGTATCGAGCGCGGCGAGAAGTTCGGCGTCGTCGGCGAGAGCGGTGCCGGCAAGAGCGTAACCGCGCTCTCACTGATGCGACTCATCGAGAGTCCGGGTCGGATCGAGAGCGGAGAGATCCTGTTCAAAGGGGAGGATCTTCTCGAGATGACCGAAGAGGAGATCCGGGACGTTCGTGGCAACGAGATCGCCATGATCTTCCAGGACGCACAGACGGCGCTCAACCCCGTCTACACCGTCGGCGAGCAGATCTCCGAGGCGGTCAGACACCACCTCGACTACGACGAGGAGGAAGCCCGCGAGCGGACGATTCAGCTGCTCGACACCGTCGGGATTCCGGAGGCCGAAGCGCGGTTCTCCGACTACCCGCACGAGTTCTCCGGCGGGATGCAACAGCGTGCGGTCATCGCGATGGCGCTCTCCTGTGACCCCGACCTACTCCTCTGTGACGAGCCGACGACCGCGCTCGACGTGACGATCGAGGCCCAGATTCTGGACGAACTCGAGTCGCTCGCAGACGAGTTCGATACGGCGATCCAGCTCATCACGCACGACCTCGGCGTCGTCGCCGAGGTCTGTGACCGAGTGATGGTCATGTACGCCGGGAAACCGGTCGAGAAGGCTCCCGTCGAGGAGCTCTACTACGATCCGAAACACCCCTACACGGTCGGGTTGATGAGTTCGATTCCACGAGTCGGCAACAAACGGGAGCGACTGCAGACCATCCCCGGCGCTATGCCGGACCTCGTCGAACTGCCGCCGGGCTGTAGCTTCCACCCGCGGTGTCCGTACGCCGAGGACGTCTGTACGAAACGGGAGCCGCCGCTGCTCGACCCGGAAACCGGCGCGAAAGCTACCGGTCCCAAGACCGAGCGCGCGGCCGCGTGTCTCGAGTACACCGGCGACCTGCAGGACGGCCTCGATTACTCCGTCGAGGTTCGTTCCGAGTCGGCCAAAGCCGAAGCCGGTGCCGGCGCAACCGCACCGAATCCGGAGCGTGATCGAAATGACTAGACCGAACGAAGAGCCCCTCCTGCGGGCCGAGAATCTGAAGAAGTACTACGACACCAGTGAGGGCGTCATCGACAATCTGCTCGGACGCTCGCAGTGGGTCAAGGCAGTCGACGGTATCGATCTCGAACTGTACGAGGGAGAGACCCTCGGCGTCGTCGGCGAGTCGGGTTGCGGAAAGAGTACGCTCGGCCGATCGTTGCTCCGACTGATCGAGCCGACGGAGGGGTCGGTGTACTACCAGAACCGAGTCGACTCCGGCGACTCGTCTCACCAGGAGGAGATCGAGGTGACCGACCTCTCGAGTTCGGAGCTCCGTGACCTCCGGAAGGACCTGCAGTACATCTTCCAGGATCCGTTCTCGAGTCTGAATCCGCGGCTCACCGTCGGCGACATCATCGGCGAGCCACTCGACATTCACGGCCTCGCCGAGGGGGAGGAACGAACGGAACGAATCTACGAACTCCTCGAGACCGTCGGACTGAGTCCCAGCCACGCTCACCGCTACCCCCACGAGTTCTCCGGCGGACAGCGCCAGCGCATCGGCATCGCTCGCGCGCTCGCGGTCGACCCCGAGATCATCGTCTGTGACGAACCGGTCAGCGCGCTCGACGTCTCGGTGCAGGCGCAGATCCTCAACCTGCTCGAGGACCTCCAGGAGGAGTTCGGACTCTCGTACATCTTCATCGCACACGACCTGAGCGTCGTCGAACACATCTCGGACCGCGTCGCCGTGATGTACCTCGGCGAGTTCGCGGAGATCGGGACGACCGAAGAGGTGTTCTCGCCGCCCCACCACCCGTACGCGGAGGCGCTGCTCTCGGCGATTCCCGAACCCGATCCCCTCTGGGAGGGTGAACAGATCCTTTTGCCCGGAACGGTTCCGTCGCCGATGAACCCGCCCTCGGGCTGTCGGTTCCACACGCGCTGTCCCCGCATCATCCCGCCCGACGAGATCGACCTGCCCCAGGACGTCTGGCGGTCGATCGTCGACCTCAAGTTACGGGTGATGGGCTCCGACGAACTCGAGTCGATCACCGCGGTCGACGAAATCGAGGGGACACAGGACGAACGGGTCGATCCGAACGCGGTGTCTCGCGACCGGTTCGGCGAACTGGTTCGCGACGAGTTCGGTATTCCCGAGACGGTGTCCGACTCCACGGCCGAACGAACCCTCTCGCAGATCGTCGACGCGCTTCACGCGGAAGACTTCGAGACCGCTCGAGGAGTGCTCGACGAGACGTTCACGTCCCCGTGCGAGGAGCACAATCCGGACCACGTCCGGACGGGTGAGACGCACGAGATCGCGTGTCTCCTGTACGACGACCGGTACGTCGACGGCGAGTTCCGCTCGTCGGGCGGCGGAACGGGCGACGCCGTCGCCGACGACTGACCGCTCTCGTTTTCGCCGTCTGGAATCGTATCCGAACGTTTTAGTCTCCGACACACCTGTACGCACCAATGCGTCGGATCTACGAGTCAGGGGCCCTCCGCCGTGACGACGACGAGCCGTTCTCGCCTCGGGAGCGAGAGGAGTCGGTCACGCCGCAGGCGATGCGCTCGGTCGACAGCACCGGGCTGAGCCGTCTCGTCGTTCCGAACTGGCTCCGCCATCGAGCGATCTCGGTCGACGTCTCGACGCCGCGGTCGACGTACCCGGCAGACGTCCCCATCCCGTTCCAGATCACGATGAGAAACGCGATGCCGTTTCCGATCACGATCACGGCGGAATCGCCGATCCTGTGGAGCTGGGAGGTCGACGGGGTCACCGAGGCGTCGCACGTCCCGCTTCACGATCCGCCGGACGAACGGCGCGGATTCGGGTTCGACCGCGGCGAGCGAAAACAGTTCAGAAAGCGGTGGCAACAGCGCTTCCGCGTGGCCGACGACGAGTGGGAGTCGGCCGAGCCGGGAACCCACACGATCGGCGCCGGACTCAACGTCGAGAACGCCGCCGAAAAGGGGTTGTACGACGAGACGACGGTCACCATCGAACCCGACTCGGAGTAACGCGTCGGGTCCTCCGTTGCTATTCTCACCGCGTCCACGGAAGCGGCGCGGCCTCGACCGACGAGTCGTAGCGGTGACACCGAACCGTGCGCTCGCGCTCGTCGCCTGGTTCCGGCTCGGCTCGTTCGCAGACGGTCGGAATCGCCTCGGCGAGTCGCGCCTGGGCGGCCTCGAGGTCGCCGTTGGCGAGCGATCGAACCGCGTCGTCGACGGCGCGCTCGACGGCCTCGTCCGGGATGGCGGGCGGCAGGTCGAACGTCGTTCGGACCGTCGACGAGTCGACGGACGGCTCGTCCGTTTCGACGGCGACCGTCTCGGGGAGTTGCCCCTCCTGGACGGCAAACCGAAACCGGGCGATCGTCCGCCAGCACTCTCTCGAGAGCGCCACGTCGCTCGGCGGGATCAGTTCCGGGCACCGGGTGTGAAACCGGCAGCCCGAGGGTGGATCGGCGGGATCCGGAACGGTCTCGGTCAGCGGCCGCACGAACTCCCGGTCGCTCGGATCGAGGCTCGGAACCGAGCCGAGCAGGACCCGGGTGTAGGGGTGTGCGGGTGACTCCAGCACCTCCACAGTCTCCCCCTTCTCGACGAGTTTGCCGAGATACATGACGCCGACCCGGTCGCAGAATCGGCGGACGACGTCGATGTCGTGACTGATACACAGCACCGCGATGTCGAACTCCCGGCGGAGTTCGTCGAGCAGCGCGAGGATATCCGACTTGACGCGACCGTCCAGCGCGCTCGTCGGTTCGTCGGCGACGATCAGATTCGGGTTGAGGACGAGCGCGCGAGCGATCGCGATGCGCTGTTTCTGTCCGCCGGAGAACTCGTGCGGGAACCGATCGGCGTCGGCGGCCTCGAGCCCCACTCGGTCGAGGAGGTCCGCGACGATCGCGCGACGGCGGTCGCCGTCGTCCATTCCGTGGAGCGCGAGCGGTTCGGCGACGGCCTCGCCGACCGTCATCCGCGGGTTGAACGCGTCGTTCGGATCCTGTACGACCAACTGCGCTCGTCGTCTGAATCGCCGGAGATCGGCGCCGGTGAGTTCCGTCACTCGCTCGCCGTCGAAGCGGATCTCGCCGCCCGTCGCCTCTTCGAGTCGAAGGATCGAGTGGGCCGTCGTCGTCTTGCCGCTGCCGGACTCCCCGACGAGTCCGAACGCCTCCCCGGGACGGATCCCGAAGCTCACGCCGTCGACGGCTCGAACCCGGCCGGTTTCCCGCCGGAGCCACCCCTCCGTAATCGGAAAGTGCGTCTCGAGGCCCTCGACCTCGAGCAGCGCCGACTCGTCCTCGCGCGGCGCCTCGCCCTCCTCGTGACCGGCGGTCCGTTCAGTCATCGTCACCCTCCGTCGAAGCGGGCCGCGCCGCCGCGGCGTCGGCCAGCACCGGCGTCGGGTCCCGTCCGGGGCCGTAGTGCACGCAGGAGACGCCGTGCGTCTCGCGGTCGCCGACGGCGTACGACGGGGGCTGTTCGCCGCCGGTACAGGCGTCGACCGCGTGCGGACACTCCGCGCGGAACCGGCAGCCGTCTCCCGGAACGTCTCCCCGGGCAGTTCGGTCACCCTGGGCCGAGCAGCCGGTGTAGCTCTCGAAGAGCGCCTGCGTGTAGGGGTGTGCCGGGCGGTCGAACAGCTCCTCGAGCGGTCCGCGTTCGACGATCGTTCCGCCGTACATCACGAGCAACCGATCGGCGAGGGCGGCGGCGACCCGCAGGTCGTGGGTGATCAACAGCACGGACGTTCCGCCGTCGGTCAGCTCCCTGAGGAGTTCGATCAGGCGGGCCTGGACGGTGACGTCGACGGCCGTGGTCGGCTCGTCGGCGATCAGCAGTTCGGGATCGGATGCCAGGGCGATCGCGATCGCGGCGCGTTGGCACATTCCGCCGGAGAACTCGTGGGGATAGTCGTCGATCCGGCTGTCGGCTCGCGGAATGCCGACCCGTCGGAGGAGATCGATCGCGCGCTCGCGCGCGGCCGACGCGGAAACGTCGTCGTGGATCGTGATCGCTTCGGCGAGTTGATCGCCGATCGTATAGACCGGGTCGAGCGCGCTCTGTGGGTTCTGGAAGACGTGTGCGATCCGGTCGCCGCGAATCCGACGGAGTCGTTCGTCGCCGGCCTCGAGCAGCGAGTGACCGTCGAACTCGACGCTTCCGCCGACGACGTCCGCCGGCGGCTCGGGGAGGATACCGGTCAGGGAGTTGCAGGTGACGCTCTTGCCGCTGCCGGACTCCCCGACGAGACAGACCGTCTCGCCGCGACCGAGTTCGAAGCTGACGCCGTCGACGGCCCGGATCGTCCCCTGATCGGTTCGGATGTGCGTGCGAAGGCCGTCGACCGACAGCAGCGGGTTCTCTCGAGCCTGTTCTCGTTGCATCGGTGGGCGGTGTTCTGTCGACATCGGTCTCAGTGGTTGTCGCGTGGATCGAGCGCGTCGCGAACGCCGTCGCCGACGAGTTTGAGCGACGCGAGCGTGAGCGTGAGGGCCATCGCGGGGAGCGTCGAAACCCACCAGATCTCGTGTGGGTGCATCGAGAGGCCGATTCCCGAGAAGTGCGGATCGAGCCCCTCCTGCATCGTCGATCCCCAGGAGTAGAGCTCGATGTGGTGGAAGCCGAGGAAGGCGACGCCGGCTTCGACGAGCACCAGCAGCGCGAGCAGGTGGAATATCGCGGGCACGAGCGTGTTCGTGATGTTGGGGACGATGTGGCGTTTCGCGATGTACGAACGCGAGGCGCCGAGACTGCGTGCAACGAGCACGTAGCCGTCCTCCCGGCGCTGTAGCGTCTCGCTTCTGACGAGGCGGGCGATACCACCCCAGCTGAGCAGTCCGAACGTGACCAGCAACAGGAGCAGGGAGACATTCCAGTACATGTAGCCGATGAAGAAGACCACGATCGCCGGGATACACAGCTGGACGTCGACGTAGCTCATCAGCAGATCGTCGACGAGGCCGCCGCGGAAGCCGGCGACGACCCCGGCGACCGTCGCGAGCGGAACGACGAACGCGGCGGTAAAGACGAGCACAGTGAGAGTGACGCGCGCCCCCTCGACGAGGAGGTGCCCCATCGGATGACCGCGCTGGTTCGTTCCTAGCGGGTACGCCGCGGTCCCGTCACAGTAGCGGGTGATCCCCTCTCCCTCCGTAATCTCTCCGAGGCACTCCGCGTGCCAGCCGTTCACGCTCGTAAAGCCGTACGGGGCGTGAAACCGGTGCTGGAAGGCGAGATCCGGCGATCCGAGGACGACCGAGCCGAGAACGGCGACGAGCGAGAGGCCCAGCAGAAACGTCGCGCCGGCCGCGTGAACCGGTCGAGCGAAGAGACGACGCAGCAAGCGAGCCAGTAGCGTCCGATTCCGAACGGCGGGCACCAGTCCGAACGAGCCGAGAACGACCGTTCCCAGGAACATCACCCAGTCGAGTCGATCGAACGTGCGGCCGGTGACGTCGATACCGGCGATCTCGAGGACGTAGATACAGCCGACGACTACCAGCCCGACGAGAAACGCCGCCCGCGTCGGCGTGAGGAACTGGCGCGACCCGTCGAGGTCGTCCCACTCCACGTCCTCGAAGCGGTGGGGATCGCCAGCGTCACTCATGAAAGCTAATCGAAAGGTGCGACCGATATATAATAAAACTATGTTATATACCGGTCACAATCGGCCGGGCGAAGAGCGTCAGAAATCCGATACGCTTTTCGTCTGACACTCGGTATCAGCGGGCAATGCGGTCCCGTTCAGCCGTCGACTCGCACGAATTTCGTCTGCGATTCCGGTCGCTCGACCTGCCGGTTCCGCGGCGGAGGTGGGCGCCGTGAGCGTGCTGCGGATCGTCGCGAAGCGAGTCGCGCTGGGCGCCGTCGCCGCGTGGGCGGTGCTGACGGCGGTGTTCGCCGCGTTCACCGTGAGCCGCGACTGGGTCGAAGGTGGAATCGAGGGAACGATGCGGTTTCAGGGAGCCAGCGAGGGGGAAGTCGAAAACGCCGTCAACGAGTACCTCGCGACGCACGGACTCGACCGTCCGCTGTGGGAACAGTACGTCGACTGGATGGGAAGCATGCTCACGCTCGACTGGGGGGACTCGTTTTTCATCGGCAGCGATCCGCAGTCGAACGCGGCACTCTTCGAGACCGGCGACCCCGTGTTCCCCATGGTGATGGAGGCCGCCGCTCGAACGGCGATCTACGTTCTCCCGGCGATTGCGATCGCCGTCCTGCTGGGAACGCTGATCGGACTGTACGCCGCGTTGCGTCCCCAGCGTCGACTCGCAAAATCGGGGTCGGGGACCGCCTACCTGCTGTTTGCGGTGCCGAACTTCTGGATCGGCGGGATGGCGCTCTCGCTGGCCGCTGGCGGTCGGATCCCTCACTCGAGTCTGGCGTTCGAACACCTGCTACCGATCGCGTTGACCGCGACGACGCTGCTCGGTGCGTACGTAAGCTACGCGCGCGCACACTCCCTCGAGTACTCGAGCGCCGAGTTCGTGACCCTCGTTCGGGCAAAAGGAGCGGGACCGATTCGCGTCGCGAGACACATCGTCCGAAACGCGGCGATCCCGCTGTTCTCGATGTTGTTTACGGAGGTCCTCGCCCTGCTCGTCCTCGCCGTCTTCGTGATCGAGTCGTTGTTCCAGATCGACGGCTTCGGACTGTTGCTCTTCGAAGCGATCCACCTGCGGGATCTCCCGGTCGTGCTGGGCTGTACGCTCGTCATCATCGGGGTCGGCATCGTCGGGAACATCGTCCAGGACGTCGCCTACAGCGGCCTCGATCCGCGAGTCGACACCGGAACCCGCTGACTCGAGCGGTCGACGGTGACGACCGTCGACGCTCTCAGGGCTCGACTCCGCCGTCCGTCCCGCCGATCTCGGTCGGATCGATCTCGAGCAGCGGCGCCGAACACCCCTCGCAGTTGAGCGCGAGCACCTCGTACGATCGGCAACACGACTCGATGGTGTCTTCACTCATCGTGATCCGCCCGCCGCAGGCCGGACAGGAGCCGTGGAACGATCGCAGCACCTCGAGCAGTTCGATGCGCTGGCCCTGCGGAACCTCCGTCCAGCGGTCGGTCAGTTCTGATAGCGCCTGGTGGGTCGCAAGGTCGGCGGCGAGCGCGGCCTCTGACGGCCACTTGTGAATCCGACGACCGATCTTGACGGCGGGATAGGATCGGTCCTCGAGGGTCACCGACTCGGGTTCGATACCGTACAGATCGGCGACGAGCGCTCGATCGAGCGGTTCCTCGGGAAGGCCCGCCACTCGGTCGTCGATCATGTCCGCGAGTTCGTCGGTGAAACAGAGATCGTCCTGGGTTTCACACGGCTCGACGGCGTCGACCTCGAGGAGGAACTGTTCGGGATCGACCGCGCTCTCCTGTTGGCGCTCGAACTCGTCGACGACCGCCGGTTCTCCCTCCGCCGACTGCTCTCGCTCCGCTCGCTGGCGTTCCTCGAGCGGATGCTTGTCGAACTGTGCGAGCACCCGATCCGGAAAGTACCGCTTCGTCAGCGTCGGCGTTCCGGGAACGAGATACCCGCGAAGGGCGATCGCGGCGAGCGACCCCGCGAAGGTGAGGACGCCGCCCCTCCGCGAGACGATCCCGACGAGGGCACTCGCGGCGGCGGCGATCAGAACGTTGACGATCGTACACGGTACACACCGGTTCTCGCCGGTGTACTCCGAATTTTGGAGCTCGGAAAGCACGTCTCGGACCGAATCTGTCATGCCAACCGGTTGTGACCGGGTGACCAAAAACGGGCGGGCTCGAGTGCGTCGTCGGCTCCCGGCGCTCGTCACAGCCACCGGACTGGTCGCGGTTCAGTCTCGAACGTTCGAGTTGACTCCTCACACCGTGGCACAACTCGCGACCTAAGTAACGAGGTATGAGGTATATCTCTATAGAATCGATAGAGGTGACCAGTGGGAGACTATATCGAATGTATCGATTGTGACTTCGTTCTTTTAGCTGCCAATGGGAGAGACCCGATCCCAAAACGGCAGGACGTGTGTCCAAACTGTAACAAAAGCAATTTCCAGTTTACTGACGGCTGAGGCGGCTCTGCTGGCCGGGGTTCCGCGTACGGTTGCTCTTCGCCGGCGGTTGCAGCAAGCGTATCGCGGGCAGTAAATTTGAGCGATGCCGATTTCGGCCGCTTCGTTCCATCGTCGTCTCCTTCAAATCTACTCGTCGTACTTTCGACGCTCGCGACACTCATCGTGGTTCGAGAGAGCTTCGCTCGTCATCACGAAACGGCGAAGCCGTTTCGAACGGTTCCGTTCTTCGTTGTTGTTCGCGTCGAGAAGTATCGAGAGTAGATTTGAACCACGCCGAGACGTCCTCGCTACGCTGCGGCGTCTCGTCCGATTCAAACTACTCCGTGCTATGAATGGCGCTCACGAACTTGTTCGCGCCAAAACATAGCGGGAGGTAGATTTGAACTACCGATCTGCGGGTTATGAGCCCGCCGGAATCTCCTGGCTATCCCATCCCGCTATCACATCATAACCCGGTGCGCTAGTTAAGGGTTGTGATTCGACCGCCGTATGTGGGTTTCTACCGCTACTCTCGATGCACCTTCCACGTGTAGAGACTCTCACAGGTGTAGTTGACGAAGAAGCCGATCGCCATTCCGATCACGTTCGCCGTCACGTACCAGACCCCGAACTGATGGTACAGTACCCAGAGAACCGAAAGCGCCACAAGCAGGCCCCCGAGCCGGACCAGATTCGACCGCAGGAACCGCTTTCCGAGCGCTCGAGCCGACATCGTTCCGTGACTGGCGAACGTCCACCGCTCGTTGATCGCGAAGATGACTGCGATGGCGAGCTCCCAGGCGATCGTCTTCGCGACGACCGGTCCCAGAACCGTCAGTTCGACCAGTGCGAAGAGGACGGCGTTGTCCACGGTCGCCCCCACGAGGCCGACGCCGGCGAACTGTGTGAATCGCGTCGTCGAGAGCAACGCCCGAAATCGTATTCGAATGGCGTCGACGGGTGAACGTGACATCGTCGCTGGTTCAGATACGGCACTCGAGTCGGTCGCCGTCGGTCGGTAGTGAGAGGTGAACCGCGCCTGGACGGGTCGATCCCCGGAGTCTCCTCGTCCGTGATCGGGGAGACCCCTCGCCGGGACGGGCGACGGATACGGTCGGTGGATCGGTGCTGCTCGTCACCCCCGGCTCACAGCGCGAGATCGGCCTTCGGTCGAACGACGTCGACGGCTTCGGCGTCGGCGCGGTCGACGTCGAGGAAGTGTGGGGTGAAGTTTCGCTTCTCGAAGTCCTCGAACTCGTCTTCGGTGCCGACAGTGCACCACAGCTGGACCTTCTCGGGGCCGTGCCACTCGCCGTTCCGGCTGATGGCGAAACAGACCACCTCCTCCCCCTCGTACTCGATGATGGCCCCCTTCCGAATGCCGGGGTCCCCGTGAATGATCAGGCGCTTCATGCGGGTGCGTTTACGCGAGAGGGGATTAAACGCTTCGAAGGCGGAGGGGCGAACGGCGACGACGAACCAAACGGGTTTTAAACAGCGCTATCTTAGCCCACGTCAAGTGAGATAACCATGCAGATGCCACGCCGATTCAATACGTACTGTCCGCACTGCAACGAACACCACGAACACGAAGTCGAGAAGGTCCGCTCGGGCCGCTCCTCGGGAATGAAGTGGGACGCTCGCCGAACGCGTCGCAACACGGCGGTCATCGGTAACGCCGGCCGCTTCTCGAAGGTTCCTGGTGGCGACAAGCCGACCAAGAAGACCGACCTCAAGTACCGCTGTAACGACTGCGGGAAAGCCCACCTTCGCGAGGGATGGCGGACGGGCCGACTCGAGTTCCAGGAGTGATTACGATGGCAGGAAACTTTTACAACGTCCGCTGCGGTGACTGCGAGAACGAACAGACCGTCTTCGGCAAGGCCTCCACGGAGGTCGCCTGTGCCGTCTGTGGCACGACGCTCGCCCGACCGACCGGCGGCAAAGCCGAGATAGACCACGAGATCCTCGAAACAGTCGAGTCACGATGAAGTACAGCGGCTGGCCCGACCCCGGCGAACTCGTCGTCGGCAAGATCGACGAGATCGAGGACTTCGGCGTCTTCGTCGACCTCGAGGAGTACCAGGACCAGCGCGGGCTGATCCACATCTCCGAGGTCGCAAGCGGCTGGATCAAGAACGTCCGCGATCACGTTCGCGAGGGCCAGATCGTCGTCTGCAAGGTACTCGACGTCGACGAAGGCTCCCAGCAGATCGACCTCTCGCTGAAGGACGTCAACGACCACCAGCGATCCGAGAAGATCCAGCAGTGGAAAAACGAGCAAAAGGCCGACAACTGGATGGGTCTGGCACTCGGTGAGGACGCCGACGACGAAACCTACACCGCAATCGCCAACGAGCTGATCGGCACCCACGACAGCCTCTACAACGGGTTCAAGCAGGCCGCCATCCACGGCGACGAGGCGCTCGAGGGGACCGATCTCTCCGAGGACGAGATCGACGCCATCGTCGAGACCGCCCGCGAGAACGTCTCGGTGCCGTACGTCAACGTCACCGGCTACGTCGACCTCGAGAACGCGTCGCCGAGCGGCGTCGACGGGATCCGCGAGGCGCTTTCGGCCGCGGAGGGCAACGGCGAGATCCCCGACGAAGTCGACCTCGAGGTCAACTACGTCGGCGCGCCGGAGTACCGGATCACCGTGAAGGCGCCGAACTACAAGACCGCCGAAGCGCAACTCGAGGAGAGCGCCCAGCGCGCGGTCGTCGCTATCGAAGAGCACGGCGGCACGGGCGAGTTCCACCGCGAGCGTCGCACCGACGACGAGTAATGAAATCCAACATCCGGGTCTGTTCGGCGTGGCGCGACGCCCACGATCGCCCGGTGTACACGCTTTCTACCGACTGTCCCGAGTGCGGAGCCGACGCCGTCAACAGCGCCCCGGCTCCGTTCGATCCCGAGGACTCCTACGGCGAGTACCGACGCGCTCTTAAACGTCGCAATCGCTGATACGGTATGGACGAACTCGAGATCGACGCGGTCGCCGAGGTCAAACTGGACGACCCCGTACTCGTCGAGGGGTTACCAGGTGTCGGACACGTCGGCAGCCTCGCCGCCGAGCACCTGCTCGAGGAGCTCGAGGGCGAGAGTACGCTCGTTCGGCGCATCTACTCCCGCGAGTTCCCGCCGAAGGTGAGCGTCGAGGACGGCGTCGCCGAACTGACCTGCGCGGAGATCCACGCCGTCTCGGTACCTGACGGCCGGGACCTCCTCGTGCTGACCGGCGATCACCAGGCCCAGACCAACGACGGTCACTACGTGCTGACGACGGCCTTTCTCGACATCGCCGAGGAGTTCGGCGCGACGGAGCTGTACGCGCTCGGCGGCGTTCCGACCGGCGAACTGATTGACGAGTACGCCGTCGTGGGAGCCGTCAGTCACGAATCGATGCTCGAACCGCTGGAGGACGCGGGCGTCGAGTTCCGCGAGGACGAACCCGCCGGCGGCATCGTCGGCGTCTCCGGACTCCTGCTCGGACTGGGCGAACGGCGCGGGTTCGAGGCCGCCTGCCTGATGGGCGAGACCAGCGGCTACCTCGTCGATCCCAAGAGCGCCCGTGCGGTGCTCGAGGTGCTCGAGGCGCTGCTCGGCTTCGAGGTCGACTACGAGACGCTCGACGAGCGGGCCGACGAGATGGAGGAAGTCATCGGCAAGATCCAGGAGATGGAACAGCAACAGCAGATGGACGTTCCGACGGACGACGACCTGCGCTACATCGGATAGCGGTTTCTGTTATCGTTCTCGCTCGCCGGGTCTCGTTTCGACGCTTCGAACGCTCGCTGGTTGCGGTGGCACGCCGAACCGGGGGAACGACGCGTGACCCGCGGCGCAAAGCCGTGCGAGGTCTTCGCGAACACGTGAGCGAGGGCTCGTCGGAGCACTCTGACGGTGGACGAGCGAACGGGGTGAGCGGTAGCGCGGAACCAGAGGTTCCGCGAACCGTGCGAATAGTGCGAGACCGAAGGTCTCGCATACCGTGCGAATGGGCGCCGTGCGTCCGTGAGCGGAGGGTGCGCAGCACCCGTGAGCAGAAATCGGCTGGGAGGACGCGGGAATTCCCTGCGTTTCGTGCGAGCAAGACATCCGTCTCGCCGCAATTGTCAGAATGGAGTAGTGTTCTTTCCTTGTTTAGAACTACCAGTGAAGATCCTGGTTCTCGTGCGGGCGATGTACGTACGAACAGGAAAACGATTTAGGGGGAGGTCAGTAGCATCGTGATCGGCCAAGATTGAATACCACAGATGAACGACAGGAATCGATCTCAGTTTTGGAGGCTCATATCCGCCTTGTACCCCCGATTCATCACGTTACCACTCCTAAATTTATGAAAAGACGACAGACACATTAAAACGCTAGCCGCCCTTTCCTCGAGGCAAGTAACGTGTTCTAAAAATGGCTACAACAAATATCACCGGCAGAGACGACGGAGATCCACTCAGCACCCTCTTTTCCTGCTTATCAAACAGTTACCGACGCCGTCTCCTACGGACCGTGGATGACCGGGCATCCACCCCAATACCCCGGAGGGAACTCGCTACGGCTCTCGCTACTTGGATCCATAAGAAACCGCGAGACCAAGTGACAAGCGAGGAGCGCCAGGAGGCGCTGATGACTCTCCAGCACGTGCATTTGCCGAAACTAGACGAGGCGATGCTAATCGAACAGGATACCGACAGAGATACCGTTACTGTCACCGATCACTCCGCATTTCAGGACGTCGGTATCCGTGAAGCGATAGCCGGTGAGGAGTCCGCAGATATTCAGTCATATGATTCGCTCTTTGCAGCGCTCGCTGATGCCCACCGACGAACCATCCTCGACGTGCTCAGTCGCCAATATCAGTCGATCCAAACGGAGACGCTAGCACGTGAAGTCGTCGCCAAAGAACGAGGGACGACCGAGCAGGACGTGCCGCCAGAGGCGGTGGAAGAGCTACTCGTCCTCTTCCGTCACGTTCATCTTCCACCCCTGTCCAAAGCAGGGCTAATCGAATACGATGCCGATGAGCGGACAGTTGCCTACGACGGCCATCCCCTCCTGCGCGTTCCGTGGCTGCACTCTCAGTTCAGTCCTGACTTCCGAACGAGCCTCACGAACAGTTCGAAAGACGAGGACATCTGGACGATTGAAGGGCGTGAGAACATCGTTTCATATGGCCAGTCGCTCTGTGAGGACGCTGACGAGGAACTGTTCATGATGTTCACCACGACGGGGCTCCTCGAGGCGGGGTGTCTCTCCCGCGTTCAGCAGGCCGTCGATCGAGGCGTGGATGTCTACCTTGGAACGTGTGATTCGACCGTTCGCGAGTTCGTCCAGGAACACACTCCAGCGGTCACCCTTTGGGAACCGCAAGCCAACTGGCTTGATCTTCCAGTCGACGGAGAGAACGTTGGCCGACTGGTATTCGCTGATCGCGAAGCTGTCCTAATCGGGACGCTCGGAAAGAAGAACGGTGAAGGCATCCACGAAGAACGGGCCATCACCGGCGAAGGGGCAGATAATGTTCTCGTCGTCCTGATGCGCCAGATGTTGGGCTCCAAGCTCGATCAGTTCGACGAACAAAGCGAGAGGATCGAGTCAAATCTGCCGTTTTGACGCACGCATACTATAGATGGGAGACAACACGGTGTACGAACTGAATGCCGACGAGTCGCCGAGCATGGCTGTGGTGGCCGCAGTAGCTGAATTGACGAATCAATCCACAGTAGTGATGGAACCTCTTACGGAGACGATCGATGCTGATGCATTAGACAAGATTCTCGAGAGTAACGCCGGAAATGGATCTTCCGTAACGGTCACGTTCAACTACTATGGATGCCAAATTACGATAACTTCTCACAAAATACTGATTGCCCGGTCAGAGTGATGTCGCCGGACGAGATCGGTTCTTTGTCTCCGGTTGAGGTACTCTCTATTCATGACGCACCAGCTATAGTAACAACTGAAACGATTTACACACCCGATCGCACTGTCCGCGGTTCTCGCTTGCTTCGCTCGCACCGACCCGCGCTCCCGTCGTGCGATCGGGTGTGCACTGACTTTCAGCGGCTACTATACTAACGCCGGAACGTGACGGAGTTTCACTGTGCCGTTCACATCTCTACAGGCTGAGCAGGGCGAGTGCCTCGGGGTCGTTCGGAAGACCTTCGGTCTTCCGTGAGTGAGAAAACGCTTCGCGTTTGCGATCTATGCAAGACCTCTGGTCTTGCAGTACGACGAGAGAGCGACGCTCTCTCGAACCACTTGACTCCGAGGGAGTTCACGTAACGGATAAGCTAATTCAGTTTCAGCTACGAGACTGGATAAAGAACGTACACCAACGACTGCCGTTATACTGTCGGCCGTAAGTCAGTGGATCGGTAATAACGGCGAGCACGGTTTTCTGGCGGTTATGATCGATCGAGATTACCCCTCGAGCACTTCGTACGAAACGTCGGCGTCCCGGAGCGTGTCGGTGACGCGGCCGACGGCGTCGGTCGTCGCGACCGCGGTAACTGCGAGGCCGCGTTCAGCGGCGTCGGCAGCGACGTCGCCGACCGCGAAGGTGACCGCGGGCTCGGTCCCGGCCTGCCGGCAGGCGACGACCGCCTCGATCCCGGTCGCGAGCACGAGGTCGGCGTCCGCACAGTGGTCGGTGACCGTCTCGGCGTCGATCTCGCGGCTGCCGCCGGATCGAACCGCCGGAACCTGCAGGACCGTCACGCTCCCGGGCTCGAGTTCGATGACGCCCTCGAAACTAGTCACGCCGACGTCCGTTCCTGCATCGGCGTTCGTCGTCGCGACACCGGTCGCCGGTCCCTCCTCGCCCGGACTCGCGTGGAGCAGTCCGTCCTCGATCGACAGCGAGACGATGTCGCCTTCCTGCAGGTCCGCGGTCGCGATGGCACTATCTTCGCCCATCGCGCCCAGGACGTCTTCGGTGACGTGATCGGCAAACCGGCGGACGTCCCCCGCGGCCTGGAAGAGCCAGTCGACGCCTTCCTTGGTGACGCGGTACCGGGATCGTCCCTCCTTCTCCACGAGACCGTCGTCGACGAGTTCGCGGATGTACTCGCTGACGGCCTGACTCGTTACGCCGACTTCCTCGGCGATCTCTCCCTGGCTGACGGCGGGCTGGCGCTCGGCGATCTGGACGAGGATCCGAAACCGCGTCGCGGCCCGCTTGTTGTCGAGGACGTCGACCATACCGGCAATTCCTTCCAGCACGGCAAAAAGGTAGGCGGTCTCGACGGCGCGTCGGCGCTCGAGCGCGCACGAACGCCGGCGCAGCGCCGGCGACTCGAACGTCGCGTCTTCCCACGCGGGTCGTCGGCGGTTCGATCCGGCGGTCGAGTCGTCAAGTTGATAGCGGGAGCGTCCTTCTGGATAACATGAATATGTGGCCCTCCGTGACGACCGCCGCACTCGAGACGGTCGCTGGGCTCGAATCCGTGGCGAGCGGGCCGCTCGGTCCGGCGGTGCTCGGAAGCCAGCCGATCGATGCGCTCGCCTGGATCGCGATCGCCGCGTTCGTCGCGGCGCTCCTCGTCCGATGGCGCGGTGGCGCCGGTTCCGCCCGGTCGCTCGGTGCGGTCGCCTGGGTCGCGTTCGGGACGTACTGGCTGTCGATGGTGCCCCACTACTATTACGACGTCCAGAGTCCCCTTCAGACGATACTGGCACTCGCCGCGCTGCCGCTGTGTGTCTACGCCGGCTACCTCCTGTTCGGCGGGCGCGACTCGCTGTTCGTCCTCACGAAAGCGGTCGCGATCATGGGCCTGATCTACCTGCCGGCGGAGACGATTCCGGTCGTCCGCCAGTGGTTGATCGAGACCACGGCGATCCACACCCACTACGGGATGGAACTGCTCGGCTACAGCCCCGGGCTCGACGAGGGAGTAAACGGCTACGAGAGCCGGTTCAACTTCGACTCCGACGAGACGGTCACCGGACGAACGACCTACATCGTCATGGCCTGTACCGGTCTCGGGAGCATGGCGATCTTCGGCGGCCTGATCGCGTCGGTTACGGCCCCGCTCGAGCGAAAGGCGGCCGCGTTCGCCCTCGCGATCGGCGTCATCTGGTTCCTCAACCTCGTCCGCAACGTCTTCATCGGACTGGCGACGCCGTGGGGCTGGTTCCAGCAGGACTGGCTGGTGTCGTTCATGACGACGTACATGGGTGCGGAGGCGAACCGCGTCTCCTACCTCGTCGCCCACAACTACATCTCGCAGTTGCTGTCGGTCGTCGCGCTCGTCGGGATCACCTTTCTCGTCATCAAAATCCTCCCGGAAGTGCTCAGACCCCTCGAGGAGGTGCTGTTCGTCCTCACCGGTACCGAGTACGACCTCGAGCACGCCCTCGGTGACGACGTCCGGGCCGATGGCGGCACTGAAGTCGACGGCTCACGATCGGACGACCGATGAGCGACCGAGCCGTCGACGTCCCGTTTACGCTCACTAACCGGGCGGTCTACCTTCCGGAAGCGGACGCGCTCGTCCTCGCCGACGTTCACTTCGGTCGCGTCGCCGCCTCGAGCGTCGACGCGCCGGTCGACGACGGCGGCGACGTCTGCGATCGACTCGAGGAGTCGCTCTCGGCGTGGCAGCCGGAAACGGTCGTCGTCGCCGGCGACCTGCTTCACTCGTTCTCGCGGATTCCGCGCGGCGTCGAGCGATCGGTTTCCCGGTTCGTCGATCGGGTCGAAACGGTCGGCGCGTCGCTGGTCGTCACCCCCGGCAATCACGACACGATGCTCGAGGCGGTTTTCCCGGGTGAAACGACACCGGCGTACCGGCTAGCGGACGGAGAGACCGTCGTCTGTCACGGGCACGAACCGCCGAGTGCGGACGCCGACCGGTACGTCGTCGGTCACGACCATCCAGCGCTGTCGATCGACGGGCGAAAACGACCGTGTTTCCTCTACGGACCCGATAGCTACGAGGGCGCGAGCGTCCTCATGCTCCCGGCCTTTACCCGCCTCGCATCCGGCGCGACCGTCAACCGTATGCGCTCTCGAGACTTCCAGTCGCCGCTGGTGACGGACGTCGACGCCTGCTATCCCGCCGTTCGGGACCCCTCGAGCGACGAGACGCTCTGGTTCCCGCCGCTCGGCCAGTCACGTCGACTCCTGTAATCGGGCTGACCCAGCCTCGAGATTTCGACGGCTCCGTTCCTCTCGTCGACGACGTTGCCGGGAAGTACCACCATTCGAGACTGTCACGATGGGGAAAACCTATACCGGAGCGTTCGAATTCAACCAGTATCAAAATGGCTGAACGTGCGGAGCACCAACAAATCCCCGATCGCCTCGTCTGCCCGAACTGTCCGGCGGACTATCCGACGCCCTTCTCGAGGCGATACATCACCTGTCGGCGCTGTGAGTCCGAGTTCCTGGCTCCCGACGATGCACGGGATGCCGGAAGCGACGAGGCGGACGCGGAAGGGGTCGTCGGCGACGAACGCGGCGAGGAAGCCGCCGACGGGAGCAGTGACGACCGGACACGACGCTACCTGCAGACGATCCGGACGAGTGCACCGAGTATCGCACTGGGATTCAACGGTGCCGCCTTCTGTTTCTGGCTCGCCGGCATCGTCTCGTTCGAGATCGCCGCCATGACCATGGTTCTCGTCGTGAACGGCTACCTGGTTCAGGATCGACTCTGAGAGGACGGGAACGGTCGACTCGAGAGCCGATCACCTGCGAGTTACCCCGAGCAGTCCTCGAGCACCGCCTTCGCCGCGAGTCGTCCGCTCTTCATCGCCCCCTGGATCGACGACCACTGCGTGTAATCCCCGGCCAGGTAGACCGATCCGTCCGGATCGCGGGCGTCCAGTAACCGGTCGTAGATTCCCGGCGGCTGTTCGAACTGGGCGAACCCGATCCGATCCGTCCGTAGCGTCTCGAGCCGGTCGAACCGGCGTTCGGGGTACCACGACGCGAGCGTCTCCCGCGTGATCGCGGCGAGTTCCTCGTCGCTCTCCTCGCGTTCGCCCAGATAGGTCGCGCTGATCAGCGTCGCGTCGTCGGGCGCGTACTCGGGTGCGACCGCGCTGTGGGGAACGACCTGGTTCGGCCCCTCATCGCTCGCGTTCAGGAGGAGGCGTCCGCCGGTCTCGAGGTCCGTTCCCGGAGGGAGTTCGTAGTACTGGGTGACGCAGGCCCGCGCCTCGGTCGGGATCGAATCCACGTTGGTCAGGTCTCGAGCGGTCGGCGGGTCGGTCGCGACGACGACCGCAGCGGCGTCGATCTCCTCGCCCTCGTCGGTCGTCACCGTCGCCCTACCGCTTCCGGCGGCCGCCTCGTCGCTCGAGACCGCCGTGACGCCGATGCCCGTCTCGATCGCTCCGCCGGCGGTCCGCACCTCGTCGGCGAGCCGGGCCGGAATCGCGCCCATCCCCGCGGCCGGAACGGCAGCCTCGCTCGCGGCGAGCGTCCGGAAGGTGTACTCGAAGATCCGCTTCGAGGTCGACAGCGACCGGTCGAGGGTGATGCCGCCGTAGAAGGGGGCGACGAAGTTCTCGACGAACCCGTCGGAGAAGCCGCGTTCGCGGAGGTACGCCTCGATCGACGCGTCCGGTCCGGAGCCCTCGAAGATCGCCTCCGGATCGGTGCGTCCGAGTTCCAGGGCGAGTCGAACGACGCGGAGTTTGTCCCCGAACGAGATGTCCGGGTTGAACAGCGTCGCCGGAAACGTCCTCGGTTCTCGGAGCGGGTCCGCAAGCGTCGACCGGTGGTTCGGACGGGCGATACACGCACCGGGAGCGAACCGGCGGAGATCGAGCGCCTCGAGGTCGAGTTCGCGACGGACGGCGGGGTAGGCGGGGAAGAGCACCTGAAAGCCGCGATCGAACCGAAAGCCGTCGCGCGATCGCGTCCGGACACGACCGCCGACGACCTCGTCGCGTTCGAACAGCGTTACGTCGAGTCCCGCACCGGCGAGGTGGCGCGTTGCCACGAGGCCGGCGAGTCCGCCACCGACGACGATCACCGCTGGAGTCGAACCCATAGGTGATTCTCGGCCGGTGACGAATAAAATCGACGACCTACCACTGCAGGCGGTCGGGTTTCGGGGGGTCGTCGACTCGAGTGGCGCGTCGCTCGAGGGAGTCGATTCGCGTGCCGCCGTCCCAGCGACGTTCGAGACCGCCTCGGCTGGTTCGTCGTTCGGTCAGTTCTCGGTCGTTCACGATCTTCAACGGATATAGCCACCGGCAGCTGCAAGGCGATGCATTATGTGGGGACTCGGGGTTCGTCGTTTGTATGCCAGACGATGACAAACCTGCGATGAGCTTCTCTCACGACCTCTCACGGCGAACGGTAATGCAGATGGGCGGCGGACTGGCCGTCTTCGGAATCGCCGGAACGGCGGAAGGGTTCACGCCCGAGGACTTCGACGTGACACCCCTCGAGCAGATGCAGGAGGCCGAGGTTGCGGAAGGCGGCCTCCAGTACTTTACCATTCGGCAGGCGCGGGTGGTCTACGACCTGACGGCGCGAATATACCCGTCCGACGATAACGGCCCGGGCGCGCCGGAGGCCGGCGTCGTGTACTTCATCGACCAGCAGATGAACTCGGCGTGGGGACGCGGGGAGCGGTGGTACATGCAGGGGCCGTTCGCCGGGAAAGACCCGACCGATCCGTTCGAGGACGAGGCGGAAGAGCCCGAGGACGTCGACCAGGAGACGGAGGTCCCCTGGGCCGAAACGAACCCGGCGGAGACGCAGGGGTGGCAGTACGCGCTCACGCCGAACGAAGCCTACGACCAGGGGATCGCGGCCGTCGAGGAGTACGCCCAGCAGGAGTACGACGGCGATTCGTTCACGGAACTCGACGGGGACCAGCAGGACGAGGTGGTCACCGCGCTCCAGGAAGACGAGGTGGAGACGTTCGAGAACAGCGACATCGACGCGGGCGGCTTCTTCCTCATGGTCCGGCAGAACACCCTCGAGGGGATGTTCAGCGACCCGATGTACGGCGGCAACCGCGAGATGGTCGGCTGGCGACTGAAGGGGTTCCCCGGGACGCCCGGCGCGCTGGGCAGCTATCGGGGCCTGATCGAGGACGACGAGTACATCGAACTCGAAGACGACGACTTCCGAGAGCTGGCCGACGACGTCGGATCGCTCGGGATCGACGACGAGAACGAGGAACCGGCCAACGAACAGGGCGAGGGCGGCCACGCGCACGTCCACGAAGCGGCCGAGGCGGACTTCCCGAAGATCGTCGATCCGGAGGCCGCTCGCGGCGACGCAGACGGGAAGGTCACCCGGACGAGCCTCGACGAAGACGCCGCGGACGACGGAGGTGAGCGCTGATGGTTCAAGAACTCGATCCCGTCGACGTGGTGACCGTCGGCGCGGGCTGGACCGGCGGCATCATCGCCAAGGAGCTCGCCCAGAACGACTACCAGGTGGTGAGCCTCGAACGGGGCGGCGAGCGCGAAACGGCGGACTTCTTCACGGTCCACGACGAGCTGGGGTACGCGCTCCGGTACAAGTTGATGCAGGACCTCTCGAAGGAGACGATCACGTTCCGGAACAACGTCGACGAACCCGCCCTGCCGATGCGCCGCTTCGGCGCGTTCCTGCCGGGATCCGGCGAGGGCGGCGCGGGCGTCCACTGGAACGGCGTCACCTGGCGGTTCCTCCCCTACGACTTCGAGATCCGGTCGCGGACGATCGAGGAATACGGCGAGGAGAAGATCCCCGAGAACATGCAGCTCCAGGATTGGGGGATCAGCTACGAGGAGCTGGAGCCGTACTTCGACGAGTTCGAGTACACCGCCGGCATCGCGGGCGAGGCGGGCAACATCGAGGGGGAAATCCAGGACGACGGCAACCCCTACGAGGGACCGCGTTCGCGGGACTACCCGCTCCCGCCGATGCTGGATACTCCGGTGCTCGAACTGTTCAAGGAGACGACGGCGGAGATGGGATACGAACCGTTCCAGCAGCCCTCGGCCAACCTCACGGAGCAGTACACGAACCCGGACGGCGTCCAGCAGGGCCAGTGCGAGTACTGCGGCTACTGCGAGCGGTTCGGCTGCGAGTGGGGCGCGAAGGCGTCGCCGATCACCACCGTCTTACCCGCCGCACGGGAGACCGGGAACTTCGAGTTGCGAACGCACTCTGACGTCGTGGAGCTGCTGTACGACGAAGACGAACAGCGGGTCGAGGGCGTCCGGTACGTCGACCGGCGGACCGACGAGGTGTACGAGCAGCCGGCCGACGTCGTCGCGCTGACCGCGTACGTGCTGAACAACGTCCGGCTCCTGTTGCTGTCGGAGATCGGCGAGCCGTACGACCCCGAGACGGGCGAGGGCGTCGTCGGGAAGAACTACTGCTACCAGAACTTCCAGGCCAGCGCTCGCGGGTTCTTCGACGACGAGGAGTGGAACCTCTACATGGGTGCCGGAGCGCTGGGGGCAGCGATCGACGACTTCAACGGCGACAACTTCGACCACGAGGACCTGGACTTCCTCCACGGCGGCAACGTCGCCATCAGCCAGACCGGCGAGCGACCGATCGCCAACCACCCGGTACCCGAGGGAACCTCGGAGTGGGGATCCGAGTTCAAAGCGGAGAGTCTCGAGTACTACCACAGTTCGATCTCGATCTCCTGCCAGGGATCGGTACTCCCCTTCCGGGAGAACTACCTCGACCTCGATCCGGAGTACACCGACCAGTACGGCCGGCCGCTGCTCCGGATGACCTTCGACTGGCGCGAGCAGGACCGCAACCTCGTCGAGTACGTCGGCCCGCGCCTCGAGGAGATCATGGAAGAGATGGGCGCCGACACGGTCGACGCCAGCACGACCATCGAGGAGAGCTTCGACATCACGCCCTACCAGTCGACGCACAACACCGGCGGCGCGATCATGGGCGCCGATCCGGAGCAGTCGGTCGTGAACAACTACCTGCAAAACTGGGACGCGCACAACCTGTTCGTTCCCGGCGCCTCGGCGTTCGCCCACAATAGCGGCTACAACCCCACGGGGACGGTCGGCGCGCTGGCCTTCAGGGCCGCGGAGGGAATCCAAGAGTACCTCGACAACCCCGACCTGCTCGTGGACGCGGAATCGTAATCGCGTCCGCGAACGGGAGGGCGATCCCGATCGCCTCGAGCGTCGTTCCCGGTGAACGTCGCCCGCGAGAGCGTCGCGGACGGAAGCGAGAGCGCGAACGCTCGTCCTACATATCGGTGAGTACTCTGAGCGCGATCCCTACTACGATCGTGAGCGCGCCGAGGACGGTTGCGACCGGTGGGATTGGAACGAACAGCAGGCCGATACCGAGCGGGATCAGGAGTGTCGAGACTCGGACCATATGCTCGAATTGTCGGGAAGACGGGTAGCACCACGGCCGGCATTCACAACTCGAGAAACGACCGCCGACTCGATTGGATCGGTCTCGCTGCCCGTCACTGGCGAGAACGCATCAACGCGCCCGGTATTTATAACTCTCAGTCAGTCGTGATCGGAATATGGTCGATGCGACCGTCACACCGATCGAACGCGGGACGATCACCACGGACTTCAACCACGTTCTCGAGGCCCATACGATGGGGTCGGCCGTCGACCCCGACCCCGAGACGGTCATGGGCGACGGGCCCGTCTACAACCTCGTGATCGACCACCCCGAGGGGACGATCCTCTGGGACACCGGCTCGCATCCCGAGGCCGACTCGGGCCACTGGCCCGACGAACTGTACGCGGCCTTCGAGCACACCGGCCTCCGGCCGCTCGAGGACGACCTCGAGTCGGCGGGGTACGCCGTCTCGGATATCGACTACGTGATCCAGAGCCACCTCCACCTCGACCACGCCGGCGGCCTCTACGCCTTCGAGGGAACCGACGTCCCGGTCTTCGTCCACGAGGAGGAGTTGAAGTACGCCTACTACAGCGCCAAGACCGACGCCGGCAGCGACGCCTACGTTTCCGGCGACTTCGACCGCGACCTGAACTGGGAGATCGTCCACGGCGAGCGCGAGCAGCAGTTCCGAGACCTCGAGTTCGTCCACCTGCCGGGCCACACGCCCGGCCTGCTCGGCGTCCGGCTCGAACTCGACGAGGCCGGGACGGTGTTCGTCGCGGGCGACCAGGCCTACGTCCGGGCGAACTACGAGGACGAACACCCGATGGGCGGCAGCTTGCTCTGGAGCAAGCGCGCCTGGTTCGAGAGTCTGCGGCTACTCGAGGAGGAAGAGCGGCGAAACGACGCGCAGGTTATCTGCGGACACGACGCGGCCGACCTCGAGACGCTCCGAAACGGACTGTAACGGGGCGCTCGAGCGACGTGCCGCTCAGTGAACGCCGATGTAGGCGTCGCGGATGTACTCGTCGTCCCGGAGCTCCGACGCGGAGCCGGACAGTTCGATCGTCCCGGTCTCGAGCAGCGCGAGCCGCTCGGCGTGACGAAGCGCGAACGTCGAGTTCTGTTCGGCCAGCAGGATCGTCAGCCCCTCGTCGTTCAACCGCTCGATCGCCTCATTGATGTCTTCGATGATGATCGGTGCGAGCCCGAGCGTCGGTTCGTCGAGCATCAACACGTCGGGATCGCTCATCAGCGCCCGGCCGATCGCGAGCATCTGCTGTTCGCCGCCGCTCATCGTTTCGGCCTCCTGATCCCGCCGTTCGTCGAGCCGGGGGAACAGCTCGTAGACCATCTCGAAGTCCTCGCGGACCGCATCCCGGTCCTCGCGGAACTGCGCGCCCATCAGCAGGTTTTCGTGAACCGAGAAGAACGGGAACAGGTCCCGGTCCTCGGTGCAGTAGACGAGACCGTCGTTGACGATCTCCTGGGCGCTGCGCCCGGCGAGGTCGGTTCCGGCGTACTCGATCCGCCCCTCGTAGTCGACGAAGCCGGCGATCGCGTCGAGCATGGTCGTCTTGCCGGCGCCGTTGGGGCCGATCACGCCGTAGATCTCGCCGGACTCGATCGCCAGCGAGACCCCCTTCAGCGCGTGGGACTTGCCGTACCGGACGTGGACGTCCGCGAGTTCGAGGGCGGCCATCTACGCCACCTCCGTCCCGCCGAGGTAGGCTTTCTTGACGCGTTCGTCCGTCGTGACCTCGTCCGGACTGCCCTCCATGAGGAAGTCGCCGTTGTCGAGGACGACGGCCCGATCGACGAGACCCATCAGTCCGCCCATGTTGTGATCGACGATAACCATCGTGATCCCGTCCTCGCGGAACGTCTCGAACGTCGCCGCGAGTTCGCCGATCTCCTGCTGGTTCATCCCCGCGAAGGGCTCGTCGAGCAGGAGCAGTTCCGGCTCGGTCGCGAGCGCCTTCGCGACCTCGAGCCGGCGGACGTCGGCGTGTGGCAGTTCGTCCGGGAGCTCCTGGAGCTCGTTCTCGAGGCCGACCCGAGCGGCGTACCGGTAGATTTCCTCCTCGCTCGCGCCGCCGCGCAGGGAGACGACGCTGTTCGGCAGCGTGAACAGCTTGATGTTCCCGGCGACGGGCAGCGCGTCGATCGGGTTCGACTCCTGGGAAACCCGCGACAGCCCGTGGTTGACGACCTGGTGGGTCCGGTAGTCGGTGACGTCCTTCCCGTCGAACCGGATCGTTCCCGCGGTGACGTCGTACTCGCTCATGATGCAGTTGAATATCGTCGATTTGCCCGAGCCGTTCGGGCCGATCAGTCCGACGATCTCGCCGCGGTCGACCGTAAACGAGACGTCGTCGACGGCGACGAGCCCGCCGAAGCGCTTCGTGACGCCGTCGATCTCGAGCAGACTCACCGATTCTCACCTCGATGTCCGTAGCTGTCGAGCTTGTGCCACAACTTCCGGAACAGTCCGTCCCGGGCGAACACGAGCACGAGCAGGATGATCACCCAGAGGATCGTCCAACGAGCCGACGCCGGCAACCCCTCGAGGAGGAAGTCCTCGAGCACGACGAAGAGGAACGCACCTCCCAGCGGGCCGAGGATCGAACTCATTCCGCCCAGAACCGCCATGGCGATCATCTCGATGCTGTTGTCGACCACGACGAACGTCGTCGGATCGACGGAGCCGTAGTAGTGCACCAGGAGGACGCCGCCGATCCCCATCGGAATCGAACTCAGGACGAACGACCAGAGCTTGAACTTGGTCGCGTCGAGCCCGGCGGCGTTAACCGCCGACTCGTTCTCCCGGATCGCCATGAGCACGAGCCCGATGTTCGAGCGGGCGACGAACGTCAGCGCGACGGCGACGACGAGCATCGGGATCAGCATGTAGTAGTAGCGCACGAGCGGATCGTACGTGAACACCTCCACGCCCTGGATCCCGGTTTCGCCGCCGGTGTACTCGCTGAACGGCCGGATCAACCGGTAGAAGATCAACACGGCGACGAACGTGATCAGCGAGAAGTACGGTCCGCTCAATCGAAGCGTCGGGAGCGCGATCAGCAGCCCGACGACGAGCGCCGCGAGGATCGAGAGCGGAATCGTAACGGCCATCGACATCTCGGGATCGACGTTGTAGACGAGCATCGCCGTCGCGTACGCCGCCGCGCCCGACAGCACGGAGTGGCCGAAGCTGATGTAGCCGGTGTAGCCGCTCTGGATGTCCCAGCTCATAGCGAACACCGCCCAGATGCAGGCGATCGTCATCGTCTGAACGAGCGAGAACGTCCCCCAGAAGGGGGCCGTCAGCAGCCCGAGCAGCGATCCGAAGATCAGCAGGAACTGCAGGCCGTTCATCTCGCCGAAGTACGCCCCGAACAGCCGGTTGTAGCCGTCTGCGAGGGGCTGGAAGACGGGGTTGATTCGACTGCCGACGGTGCGTAGTCCGTCGTCGACGCTGCGCCAGGTGTCTCCCAGCGCCCGCGTCGAGCCGGTCGAACGATCGGTTTCGCTACTCATGGACGAACTCCCTCCCGTACAGTCCCTGCGGTAGGACGAGCAGAACGACGACGAGGACGACCAGCGAGAAGATCCCCTGGAAACTCGAGCCGAGGAACTGGATCGTCACCGTCTCGAGGTAGCCGATGAGGTAGGCCGCGACGACCGACCCCTTGATGCTCCCGATTCCGCCGATGACGACGATGATGAACGCGATGGCGAGCGGGTTGAGCCACATCACCGGGTACGTCGAGAGCAACGATCCCAGGAACACGCCGGCGATGCCGGCGAAGGCCCCGGCGATCAGCCAGGTCCGGGACTTGACGAAGTCGAGGTCGACGCCCGTGAGCTGCGCGCCGCGCTCGCTCATCGACGTCGCGAGGATCGATCGTCCCTCGTCGGTCTGGGTTACGTAGTACCAGAGGAGACCGATCGCGATCCAGGAGATGACGAACCCGAGTAACTCCATGTAGCGAACGCGCGTCCCCACGTTCTCGAGGTGCAAGGAACCGGCGACGAGCGGCACGAGCTGGTAGGGATCCGTCCCGAACCAGAAGGTCACGAGTTCGGTCGCCAACAGCGCGAGGACGACCGTTGCGAGGAACGTGATGACGACGTTCTCCTCGATGAACTGTACCAGCCCCGCGTACATCGCGTAGGAGGCACCGGCCGAAACGGCGACGGCGATAACGAATCCGACCATCGGCGGCAGGGAGAGCATCCCTCCCGTCGAGGTGAGTCCAAGATACGCGAAGGCGCCGATCATGATCAGGGCACCGTGTGCGAGGTTCAACACCCCGCCCACGCCGAAGATCATCGTAAAGCCGATCGCGATCAGCGCGTAGACGGCGCTGATCATCGCGCCCAGAATCAGTATCGACAGCAGTGTGCCGAGCATATCTGCTTACAGCCACTCCGGCGCGACGTGGTCGGCGGTCGCGTCGGCCTCGGGGAAGACGCACTCGACCTCCCCGCCCTCCTGCCACTGGGTCATCGGGAAGTTCGAGATGTAGTCGTCCTCGTCGCGCGTTTCCTGGACGTCGTTCGGGTACTCGGAATCCTCGTCGTACAGCACCATCTCGCCGGTCGCACCGGTGTGTTCGGTGCTGAGCATCGCGTCGACGATGCCGTCCAGTTCGTTCTCGTAGTCGGCGGTGCCGGCGCTCTCGACGGCCTCCCTGTAGAAGTGGACCGCGTCGTAGGAGTTGAACCCCATGTACATGGGTTTGCTCGGCGGATCCTCGTCGGCGTAGCGGTCCTCGTACTCCTCGACGAACGGCATCGTTCGGTCGGTGAGCTCTGTGACACCGCCGGCTCCCGACTGGGACGTCGTCTCGTACAGGCACGCCCCCTCGGTCGCGTCCCAGAACGCCGGCGACATACCCGGGACGTTGATCCCTTCCACCGCGAACGGGTACTCGTTGCTCTGCCACGTCGAGACGAACGCCGCGGAGTCGGCGTGAGCGATGAACCGGAAGACGGCGTCGGCGTCCGCGCTGTCCACGTCGTCGAGGTACTGCGTGAAGTCGTCCGTTTCGATTCCCATCGTGTCGGCGTGGACGACGTTGAACCCCAGATCCTCGATCTCGTCGGGCAGTCGCTCGATGAACGGACCGGTCCAGGCGGCGTCGTCGGCCAGGATGGCGAAGTCCTCCCAGCCGTGTTCGTCCGAGAGGAACTCGGCGTACTGCCCCATCGCCTCCGCCTGGAGGTCGGAGTTAATCGGTCCCGTTCGGAAGACGTTCTTGTACTCCTCGTAGTCCCGTCCGTGGAACTCCGTGATCGAGTCCGGGTCGGCCGACCCGGTGATGATGAACGGGACGTTCCGGTCGGCAACGAAGTCCATGATGCCCTGGGTCACCTCGCTGACGAACGTCCCCACCAGCAGGTCGACGTTGTCCTCCTGGATCAGACTCTCGACGACTGCGGTCCCCTCGTCGACCTGTCCCTCCGTGTTCTCCGAGAGCAGTTCGACTTCCTGGTCGAGGATCCCGCCGTCGTCGTTCACCTCGTCGACGGCGATTTCGATACTCCGTTCCGCCCCGAGCCCCATCTGGGATCGCGTCGGTGCCAGATGTCCGATCCGGAAAATATCGTCGTCCTCGCCGCTGATTCCGCCGAGACAACCGGCGAGTGCCGTCGTTACTGTACCGGCACCGGCCGCCCCGAGAAAGGTTCTTCGTTTAACGGTTTTGTTACCAGCGTTTTTCATTTTCGCCCTCCTGCTATCTTTGTTAGTCATTGTGGACCACTAGGTTAGCAACTCTGGTTCCCGGTTCTGGTTCCTGTCTATTAAATATGTAGGTCGGTGACGGCCCTCACGCGCGGACGATCACACAGATTTGTGGGATCGTTACGAGACGAATTCGCCGATCGACTCGCGGTCGGTCGCAGAGTCACGGAGGGCGTATCGGCCCTCGTCGAACGTGACGGCGCCCTCGTGGCGGAGATGGTCGAGGTGTGCGTACGCCTCGCCGGGTCCGTGGATGATGTGAATGCCCTCGAGGTCACCGAACAGGTGGGCACTGACCGTCCAGGCGTCGGCCGGTCCGTGATCCTCGAGCACGTCGAGGACGTTTTCGGTCCGCTCCCGGTGGTGCTCGAGGATCGTCCGCGCTCGCTCGGTCGGTTCGTCGATCGGATCGCGGTGGCCGGGCCAGACGCGGTCGTAGTCCCGATCGACGATCCTCCCCAGCGTCTCCGCGTACTTCGCCAGGGGTCGGTCGACCCTGAGGTCGGCCCCGCCGACGTTCGGCGTGTAGACCGGTAACACGGCGTCGCCGACGAACGCCTCCGAGCCGCCTCCTCGGTGCGTCTCCGACGCACCGCTGATCTCGAAACAGCAGAGTCCGGCCGCGTGACCGGGCGCGTGGAGCGCCTCGAGCGTCCGCCCGCCGACCTCGAGAACGTCCCCACCCTCGACCGGCGTCGTCTCGGCCGGTTCTCCCTCGAGACTGGTTCCCGCCTCGAGGAAGGAGAGCAGTTCCTCGCGGGCGTCGTCTGGGACACCCCACTGCTCGAGCAGTTCCAGTCGGCGTTCCTCGACGGCGGCGACCGCGCCCGAATCCCGCTCGACGAGCGGCGCGTCGGCCTCGTGGACGTAGACCGTCGCGTCGCTCTCCTGCTGGATCTCGCCGGCGAGACCGGCGTGGTCGACGTGGAAGTGCGTCAGAACGACGTCGTCGATATCTGCGAACTCGTATCCCCGTTCGGCCAGCCCGTCGCGGAGGTCGGCCCGGACGGCGTCGGTCGCGATCCCGGTGTCGACCAGCGCGAGTTCGTCCCGTTCCTCGTCGGCGAGCACGTAGGCGTTGTTTCGCCCCTCGAACTCCTCGTTACCCAGCGAAATGCGATCCATGTCCCGTACAGACAGCGTGACCGGTATTAGTTCGGGCGGTTGCGGAGATGCCAGACTGTTAACTGCTGCGGGATAGAAAGCGAACAGCGTTCGAAAGCTGGTGCTTCTGCAGGTCCGCTCGAGTGGCTCAGCCCTCGAGTTCGGTCCGCAGCAACTGGTTCACGTCGCCGGGGTCCGCACTGCCGCCGGTCTTCTGCATCACTTGCCCGACGAGGAAGTTGATCGCGCCGTCGTCGCCCGACTCGTAGTCGTCGACCGCGTCGGGGTTCTCGTCGATCGCCTCGACGACGGCCTGCTGTACCTCGTCCTCGCCGGTCTTGCCGAGTCCCTCTTCTTCGACGATCTCGTCCGGTGCTTTCTCGTCGTCGAGCATCGACCGCAACACCGTCTCGCGGGCGTTTTTCGCCGTGATTTCGTCCTCGGCGACGAGTTCGACGAGTCGCGTGACCTCCTCGAGTCGGCCCCCGAGATCCGTGATCTCCATGTCGCGGTAGTTGAGTTCGCCCAGCAGGTTGTCAGCGACCCAGGTGGCGGCGAGGTCGGGGTCGAACTCGCTCGCGACGTCCTCGTAGAAGTCCGCGACCTGTTTGGTGGAGGTGAGTTTTGAAGCTGCCTCGTCGTTCAGGCCGTACTCCGCCTGGAACCGCTCGCGTCGTGCGGAGGGGAGTTCCGGAATCGAGATCTCGTCCTTCCAGTGGGAGACTCGAAGCGGCGGCAGGTCGGCTTCCTCGAAGTACCGGTAGTCTTTCTCCTCTTCTTTCGAGCGCATCGAGACCGTGATGCCGCGAGACTCGTCCCAGTGGCGGGTCTCCTGCTCGACCGCACGGCCGCGCTGGATCGCGTTCTTCTGGCGGGTCTCCTCGTAGGCCAGCGCCTTCTCGGCGCCCTTGTGACTCGAGATGTTCTTGACCTCCGTGCGGTTCGCGGCCGCGAGCGCCTCCGCGCCGATCTCCGTGACGTCGTCGCTCTCGATTTCGTCCTCGGGGATGATCGAGAGGTTAGCGTCGATTCGCAGGCTGCCGTCCCGCTCGGCGTCGAAGACGCCCAAGTACTCGAGCACTTCCTCGAGTTCGGCGAGGAACGCCCGCACCTCGCTCGGACTGCGGAAGTCCGGCGCCGTGACGATCTCCATCAGCGGCGTGCCGGCGCGGTTGTAGTCGACCAGCGTGTAGTCGGCGGAGTCGATCCCGCCGCCACCGCCGACGTGCTGGAGGCTCCCCGGATCCTCCTCCAGGTGGGCCCGCTCGATCGTTACCGTCCGACGGTCGCCCTCGACCGAGATCTCGAGGTCGCCGTCGGCGCAGATCGGCTCGTCGTACTGGGTGATCTGGAAGTTCTTGGGGAGGTCGGGGTAGTAGTAGTTCTTCCGGTGGAAGCGCGTCTCCTCCGGAATCTCGGCGTCGATCGCCTTGCCGATCTTGACGGCGGCCTCGACGGCGGCCTCGTTCAGGACGGGCAAGGCGCCGGGGAGGCCGAGACAGACCGGGCAGACGTTCTCGTTGGGCTCGTCGGTCTGTTCGGTCGAACACCCACAGAAGATCTTCGTGTCGGTCTCCAGCTGGACGTGGACCTCGAGGCCGATGACGGTCACGAGGTCGCCCTGCTGGACGGTCTGGGCAGTCATTAGTCGGGATTCGGCGCGACGGCTGTAAAGCCTAACGACTGGCGGATCGCGATCGAAACGCGGAGCCTAATCGGAGACGTCGGCCGACGGGGGCGTCTCGGAAACGGCGCCGTCCCAGATTCCCGAGCCGAAGTCGACGGCGCCGTTCCAGTGGGCGACGACGGTCGCGACCGCGAGATCGCCGCTGATGTTCGTCATCGTCCGGAGCCGATCGAGGATCGGGTCGACGCCGGCGACGAAGCCGATGACTTCCAGCGGCAGCCCGAGCTGGGTGAGCACGAGCGTGAGCATGATCAGTCCCGCTCCGGGCACGCCGGCGGCCCCGATACTGGCGAGAACCGCGATGGTGACGACGATGAACTGTTCGGTCAGCGTCAGCTGGACGCCGACGAGGTTGGCGGCGAAGACGGCGGCGACGCCCTGGTACATCGCGGTGCCGTCCATGTTGATCGTCGCGCCCAGCGGGAGCGAGAAGCCGTAGATCCCCTCGTTGATCCGGAGGTTATCTTCGGCGTTCGCCATCGAGACGGGGAGCGTCGCGCTCGAGGAGGCGAGCGCGAGTGCGGTCACTAGGGCCTCCTTCACGCCGATTAGGAACGCGATCGGCGACTGCTGGGTCAGCACGACGATCAGAACCCCCATGTGGACGATCGCGATGTGCAAGGCGACGGCGAGCACGAGCGCGAGGATCAGCGTCACGAACACCCGGAGCGCTCCCGGACCGGCGTCGGCGAAGACCACAGCCATGAGCGCGAAAACGCCGATGACGCCGTACTCCATGACGCCCCAGACGATCTTGAACATCGCCTCCGAACCGGCCTCCGCGATATCGAAGATCGTCTCGACGCCCCTCTCGACCGGCTCGTCGTCGATTTCTTCCAGGACCAGCACGAGCGCGAGTCCGAAGACGATCACGAAAAAGAGCGTCGCGAGGAGATCGGTAGCCGCCATCGCTTCGATCGGATTCTCGGGGACGATTCCCAGGAACACTTCCGTCGCACTGGGCGGGTCTTCGGTCTCGACGGCTCCCTCGGTCAGCGTCAACCCCGTTCCCGGATCGATCACGTTCGCCACCGTGAGCCCGATAACTACCGCGATCGCGGACGTGAACGCGTACAGGAGAATTACCTGCCCGCCGACCTTGCCGAGGGTGGCCGGCGAGAGTTGGCGAATCCCCATCAGTAACGTAAACACGACGATCGGGATCACCAGCATCTCCAGCAACCTGATGAACAGATCGCCGAGGGGTTCCAGTGCGGTCGCGGGTTCGCCGACGGTTAACCCGAGGATCGAGCCGAGGACGAACGCGGCGCCGATGCGGTAGGCGATCGACACCGACCGATACCGATTCCACACGTTTCCAATCGTGTTTCGTGCCATTGTGCCCTCGAGTGTTCCTCAGCGTAGCCCGAGGCTTCCGGTCGTAGAAAGGGGGGGTCCTTGCTAACACATACCGTTTAAATACTACTGAGAGATACTGAGACCTTATATTCGCTACCGAGCCGAGCAGGACCGGGTTAACAGGGGCAGTAGTACTCTCGAGTGCCGAATTCGGTCGCGAGAAGCTGGTACGTCGGTCCCGGATCGGACGGGCGGTAGACGGCCGTCGTGAGGTCGTCTCGTCGTTCGAACTCTCCGGAGACGATCGAGAACCACTGGTCGCGCGAGAGGACGTCGTCGACCGGATTGTTCGAGAGCAGCGCCGCGTAGTCCTTGAGGTACACCCAACTGACGTCCCGGACGACGCCCGATTCGTACGCGGAATCGGTCGCGTCGGCGTAGGCCGCCGCGGGGAGGTTCGCACCCGCCGCGATCGGCAGCCCGATCCACTTCCACGGCCGGGTGTTGATATCGAGCAGGCGGTACTCGTCCGTGCGCGCATCGTAGAGAAACTCCGCCTCGCTGATGCCGTGGTAGCCCGCGTCCTCGAGCACGGCGAGCGCGTCGCGTTCGATCTCGGGGGCGTCGGCCCCTTCGACGAGGCAGGTAGTCCCGAATTCCGGCGGGTAGATCGCCCGCCGCCGGCCAACGAAGGTGACGGCGTCGTCGACGCCCGATTCGGGGGCGTACGACGCGAGCGTGTAGAGGTCGCCCTGCTCTTTCGGGATCTTCTCCTGGGCCATCACTCGCATATCGGCTGCGTGGGCCCGCTCGACGATATCGTGATACTCCTCCCGCGTCTCGGCTTCTACGAGATTCGTGCCGAAGGCCTCCTCGAACCGGCGCTTCAGAGCCGGTTTGACGATGAGCGGGAAGCCGAGTTCGTCGGCCGCGTCGCCGGGATCCGTCTCGTCCAGCCGGTAGGTCTCCGGCGTCGGCACGCCCTGCTCGTCCGCCCGCGCGTAGAGTTCGGTCTTGTCGAGGACGGCGTCGACCGTCTCGAAGTCGGCGAACGGGAGCCGGATCCCCTCCGGATCGATCTCGGCGACCGCGTGGACCCACTCGTCCATACACGGGAACAACACCGGCTCGTGCTCGAGCGCGTCCGCGATCGCCGTCAGCTCCTCGCCGAACGCCGCCAGGTCCTCGAGCGGGTACGTGACCAGACCGGCGAGGTCGACGGCGTCCGAGTACGGTGCCACGCCGTCCGGCGACCGATCGAGGGTGATCACCGGCACGTCGCGGGCCGCGAGCGCCCGGGCGACCGCCAGTCCGGTAATATGAGCGTTACAGACGATCGCCGGGGCTCGGTCGAACGACCGCGTCACCAGTTCGTCCAGGAACGTCCGCGTGTCGTAGACGGTCTCGGCCATGTGAATTGCTACCGTTCGAAGCGCAAAAATCGATCGGAACTGCTCGAACGGAGCCCCGCGGACGGGTTACCGTTCGGCGGTCACCGCTTCGAGGGTTCCTCCGGAGGGGTTCCGCCGATGGTTACGACGTCAGTTCCGAACGGCTGTAGCGTCTCCTCGAACGTGGCGGTCAGCTCGTTTTCGGGGAAGAACCCGATGACGTGAGCGGTTTCATCGCCGGCGTTGTAGAGGCCGTGCGGTGCCATCTCCGGAACGACCGCACACTGACCGTTCTCGAGGGCGATCGTATCGTCGCCGATCGTCGCCTCGACCGCTCCCGCGGTCACGACGAGGAGTTCCTCGTTGCTGTCTCGGTGGGACGGGAGGTAGTTGCCCGGCTCGATCTCGATGCAGACGATCATCAGATCGTCGGCACCGACGTCGCTCCCGTTCGGCATCCCTGGGGTAAGTGGGAAGTAGCCGCGAATCCGGGCTCGTTCGTCGCCTTTTTGGTACACGTCGGCCCCCTCGAACTGGTAGAGATCGACGGCTCGAGCCGCTTCGTGTTGTTTTTTCGGTGTTGTTGCCATGGCTCTCACCTGGGTGATTACGGGCCGTCATACGACAGTATAAAGACGCCGACTCGACGTTTATCGGCCTGAATCACGTACTAGAACGACCGCTCGTCGCATAACCGTTTTTCACGACGCCGGGATACTCCGTTCTCACGGCAAAACGATGGTATCGGCGGTTCGTTCGTGATCCGAAGATTAATGAGACAACGATTGTTGCGAATGTTGTCATCGGATCGCTATATTTCGCCAAAATATGTGGATATCGCCGATCGAATACACCCATCTTTATAGCACAGTCTCCACTTTCGGACAAACATGCCACGTGGTAACATCGGAGAGTACTGGTCGCGATACCGTTCCGTACCGATCGTGTATCGAATCGGCGCCGCGTTCGTACTCGGTTCGATTCTCGGGTTGACCGTCGGCGAACCCGCGACGACACTCCAGCCGCTGGGAGATCTCTTCGTTCGACTGCTGAGCATGATCGTCATTCCGATCATCATCTTCACGCTGCTGATGGGGATCAGACGTATCTCGCCGTCCACTCTCGGGAAGGTGGGCGGACAGATCGTCGCGCTGTACGCCGTGATGTCCGCCGTCGCGGTGTTCATCGGACTGGCGGTCGCGAACCTGGTCAACCCGGGTCGCGGGCTAACGCTGACCGAGGACACGGAGTTTGACCCGGCGGAGACACCCGACTTCCTTGAGGTATTCCTCGGGATCGTCCCCGAGAACCCGATCGGCGCGATGGCCGAGGGAGACGTCCTCGCGACGATCTTCTTCGTCATCGTCTTCGGTATCGCGCTGCTGATACTCGAGGAGACCAGCGAGGACGAGGCCGTCCAGGCGGGCGTGGAATCGTTCTTCAACATCGTCGAGGCCGGCACCGAGGCGATGTTCAAGATCGTCTGGGGCGTCATGGAGTACGGCGTCATCGGCGTCTTCGCGCTCATGGCCGCCGTCTTCGGCGAGGCCGGCGCCGACGCGCTCGTTCCCTTCGCGCTGTTGATCGGCACGCTGCTCGCCGCAGTGCTGATCCACATCACCGTCGTCTACCTCGGCGGGCTGATCGTCGCGCTCACCAGGGAGTCGCCGGTCGCGTTCCTCACGGGATCGAAGGACGCGATCATCACCGCGCTCTCGATCCGCTCCTCGAGCGGGACCCTACCGGTGACGATGGCGAACGCCGACGAAAATCTCCGCATCAACGAGGGGATCTACGGCTTTTCGTTGCCGCTGGGTGCGACGATCAACATGGACGGTACCGCGATGTACCAGGGCGTCGCCGCCATCTTCGCCGCCAACCTCGTCGGCGTTCAGCTGACGGTCGGCGAACAGGTGACGGTCGTGCTCATCGCCGTGCTCGCGAGCATCGGCTCCGCCGGCGTCCCCGGGACGGGGCTGATCATGCTGACGATGGTGCTGACCCAGCTTCAGCTGCCCCTCGCGGTGGTCGGATTCGTCGCCGGCGTCGATCCGATCCTCGATCGGCTCCGGACGATGACGAACGTGACCGGCGACCTCGCGGTCACCACGGTCGTCGCACACTGGAACGACGGAATCGACTTCTCGAGCGGTTCGTGGGTCGATCCGACTCGAGGGCTGGAGATGGGCGGCGAGAGCGCCCCGAGCGACGACTGAGTTCCGAAGCGCGCTTCGGATCGCTATTTCTGATGCGGCCGAAAACTCGAGGGAAAAGAAAACGATTCCGTCGAAATTCCCGCCCGCGGATGACGTCTCGCTCGCAACGGCTGTCGCGTACGGGTCGAAGTGGTCGATCCGACACCGTTTTCCGTCACGCTGAGTCCAGCATTTCGTTCACAGTGTCTGGATCTTCCCAGAGCACTACGTCACCGGTACGCTGATCGTAGTCGATGAGTAACTCTTCGTCGAGTTTCGGAAGGTGGGCGTGGTGGAGCGCTATTTCGAGTCGTTCGGAATCGTTCCGCGAGATCGATCCACCGGTGGCGATCAACTCTGCTAACTCCTCTCGCCGCAAAACATCGTAATCGACGAGGATCGAAACCACGCGACGACGGACGGGATGAGCGAGCGCCCCGCTAGATTTTAACGCGTATATACAAACCTCATCGATCAAGCTGACGAGGGCGATAGCCGCCTCGACGAGCGAGAGTGGCATTATCTTCGAGTATCGGACTAGAGATTGAAGAGTGTTTAGGTAGATCGGTTATAAGTCAATACTTTCTTCAGCCACTCCTCATTTCTCAAAATGAATCCACAGAAATATCGTCACTTGATGCAGTTGGTTCAGATCTCGTCTGTGCGGACGGCGACGAGTGAATAACTGACGTGTTGTGTTGCTTCGAGAGGATAGAGGAAGAGATCGAAGCCGATTACCGCGCGTCCTCGAGGTCCTCGAGGGCCTCCGGATTCTCGATACTGCTCATATCGCCCAGCTCCTCGCCCGTGTAGGCGGCCTCGATAGCTCGTCGGATGATTTTGCCCGACTGGGTTTTCGGGAACTCGTCGACGAACAGCACCTCGCGGGGGCGGAACGGCTTGCCGAGTTCCTCGCCGACCTGCGCGCGCAGTTCCTCGCGCAGGTCGTCGCTCTCCTCGGCGCCGTCCTCGAGAATCACGTACGTCACGACCGCGGTGCCCGTGGTGTCGTCCGGGGCGCCGATCGCCGCGGCCTGGTTGACGGCGTCGTGGTCGATGAGCGCGCCCTCGACCTCCGCCGGACCGACCTTGCGGCCGGCGACGTTCAGCGCGTCGTCGGCCCGGCCGTGGAGGAACCAGAAGCCGTCCTCGTCCTTCTGGGCCCAGTCGCCGTGGTCCCACATGTCCTCGAACGTCGACCAGTACTCGTTCAGGTAGCGCTCGTCGCCCGACCAGAGCGACTTCGTCATCGACGGACAGGAGTCGCGCGCGACGAGGAAGCCGCGCTCGTTGTCCTCCCTGACGGACTCGCCCGAGGCGTCGACGATGTCGATGTCCATCCCGAGACCGGGGCCGCCGAGCGTACAGGGCTTGAGCGGTTCGGACGGCATCGGCATCAGGAAGCAGCCGCAGATCTCCGTCCCGCCGGAGATGTTGATGATCGGCGCCTCGCCGCCGCCGACGTTCTCGTGGAACCAGCGCCAGGATTCGGGATCCCAGGGTTCGCCAGTCGAACCGAGGAGGCGAAGCGAGGAGAGGTCGTGTCCCTCGAGCCAGTCGTCGCCGTGCTTGCGCAGCGCGCGGATTGCGGTCGGCGAGATGCCGAACTGCGTGAGTTTGTGGCGGTCGATCATCTCCCAGAATCGGTCAGGTTCGGGGTAGTCGGGCGCGCCCTCGTACATGAAGACGGTGCCGCCGAAGCTGTGAGTCCCGATCAGCGTCCACGGCCCCATCATCCAGCCGATGTCGGAGACCCAGAAGAACCGGTCCGACGGTTTGAGGTCCATTCCGAAGTAGACCTCCTTCGCGCACTGGACCTGCACGCCCGCGTGGGTGTGGACGATCCCCTTCGGCTTGCCCGTCGTTCCCGAGGAGTACAGCAGCATCGACTCCTGGCTCGAGTCGAGCGATTTGGTCTCGTACTCGTCGCCTTCGGTCTCGACGGCCCCTGTCCACCACTCGTCGCGGTCGTCGGTCCAAGGGATCTCGTGCTCGCTCGCCCGGGTACTGGACCCCAGCCGATCGAAGACGATCGTGTGCTCGACGTAACCGGCCTCCTCGATCGCCTCGTCGGCGGCGGACTTGAGAAAGACGGGATCGCCCCGGCGGTAGAAGCCGTCGCCGGTAAAGAGGACGGAACACTCCGCGTCCGCGATCCGGGTCGCGGCGGCGTCGACGCCGAATCCCGAGAAGATGGGGACCGCGATCGCACCGACCTTGAAACAGCCGTAGAGGATCGAGACGACCTCCGGGACCATCGGCATGTAGAGTCCCACCGTGTCGCCCGTCTCGATGCCTCGCTCCTCGAGCGCGTTGGCGACCTGATTCGACTGGCGGTGGAGTTCGTGGTAGGTTATCTCCCGGATCTCACCGTCCTCGCCCTCCCAGATGGTCGCGACCTTGTTCCGGCGCTCCTCGTCGACGGCGGCGTGGCGATCCGCGACGTTGTGGGCGATGTTGAGTTCGCCGCCGGGGTACCAGTCGGTGAACTGCGGCCCCTCGCTGTCGTCCCGAACCGTCTCGTACTCCTCGTAGAACTCGAGGTCGAGGTAGTCGACCAGTTCGTCCCAGAACCAGTCGACGCCGCTTTCGGGAACTCCATCGAGGTCCGTCGTGGTGCGCTCGATGAGCTCCTCGTAGTCGTCGATACCGTACTCCTGCATGAAGTCGTAGACGTTGGTGGATTCGACGAACTCGTCGCTCGGTTCGTGTACCACTTCGTCGACGTTCTCGAGGGAGGTGTTTCCTGCCATCGTTACTCTCACTCGTAGGTAAGCGTCATACCCCCATCAAACAACAGGTCGCCGCCGTCGAGGTGGCGGCCGAGATCGGAGAAGCCGAGCAGGAAGAGGTTCCCGACGTCGATCGGTTCCATCATCTCCTTGACCCGGGACTGGCCGAGCATCACGTCTTCGACCACCTCCTCGACGCTGATACCGCGCTGTTCGGCGGTGTCCTGAAGCTGATCCGTCACGAGCGGCGTCTTCACGTAGCCCGTACTCACGGAGAACGACCGGATCTTCCCGTCGCCCTCCGCGGCGATCGACTGGGTGAGCCCGCGCAGCCCGAACTTCGAGACGTTGTAGGCGACCTTGTCGCTCGTGACGTAGTGGGCGTGGACCGACGCCATGTTCCCGACGCAGCCCTCGCCGTCTTCGGTCTCCCGGAAGTGGGGAATACAGAGCTTCGAGAGGTAGAGCGGTGCCCGGAGCATCACCCGGTGCATCCGATCGTAGGCTTCCATCGGAAACTCCGCTATCGAGTCGATGTGTTGCATCCCCGCGACGTTCGCGAGGTACTTGAGGTCGCCCAGGTCGGCCGCCTCTTCGACGACCCGCTCGATGTCGTCGTCGACCGTGAGGTCCCCCGGAATCGGCTCGATCTCTCCCTCGAGGTCGAGTTCCTCGCCTCGAGCGACCGTCTCCTCGAGGCCGTCTTCGTCGAGATCCGTGATGGCGACGGTGAGACCGTTCCCCGCTGCCGCGAGCGCGGTCGCCCGACCGATGCCCGAGGCCCCGCCCGTGACGAGACAGACGTTTCGATCCGTGAAGGAGTCGTCCGCGATCGTATGAATGCTCTCGCGCGTAACCGTCGGCGGAGTCACGTGATCCTGAGACATAGCACTTACAGCTCTTACGAGGCCCGGGACACGCTAAAACGAGTCTGTTAACATATCAACAGCGGCCGGAGCGGTCCCGAGAGTCCGCGAACCGGAGAATGCTAACAGTTAATAGCCCTATTATGGTATAAACTACCGTGAAATGATCGACCTCGATATCGACATGCGGCAGTACGACTGCCCCTTCATCGATACCACCGACGACGTCGATATCGCCTTCTCCGCCGTCCAGTGGCAACTCGATACGGACGCCGAGAAACTCGAGACGAGACTCATCGCGAAGGGGGACTCGACGGGGGCGCTGGAGGAGGGGCTGCGCGAGCTTCGGGCACATCCGAACATGACCGAGTGTTACATCCTCTCGAAACGGGACAACGTCGCCCAGATCGGGACGACGATCGAACAGACGAACGCGATGCAGACGATTCAGCAGAACGACGGCTACATCACCGGCCCGTTCCAGATCGAGAACGGCCGGGAGCGCTGGCACGTCGGCTTCGACGACGACGACGCCGAGGATCGGACCCTCGCCGAACTCGAGCGCCACAACGATTACGAGGTCGAAGGTCGCGACCAGTTCGGGCCGACCACGCTGTTCGATCTGCTCGAGAACTCGAGTAGCGCAATGTCTCTCCTCGAGGGGTGTCGCTCCCTGACCGAGACCGAGCGGGAAACGTTCGAAGTCGCCTCGCGGAACGGCTACTACGAGACGCCGCGGGGGACGACGCTCGACGAACTGGCGGACCACTTCGGCATCTCGAAGACCGCCGTCTCGATGAACCTGCGACGCAGCGAGCGAAAGATTCTGAAGGCCGCACTGACGGCACTGGAAGGGATCGAAGACGGTGGGCAGCTATAGTAACGATTTACACACCGATCGCAGTGTCCGCGGTTCTCGCTTGCTTGGCTCGCTCCGAACCGCGCTCCCGTCGTGCGATCGGGTGCGCAGCGACTTTCAGCGGCTACTGTATACGTCGCCGCGGCTGAGCACGTCACGAAACGACTCCGGAGAGTTACCAGAACTGTTAGTTGTGTCTGACGTACGTTTATGTGGCCACACGAGTCCCTAGAGTGTATGTCGAAAAATCGCGTCGAGCAGCTCGAATCGACCGTTGCGGAACTCGAGTCGACCGTAGAGGGACTCACGAGCGAACTGATCGAAGCCAAGGAGCGAATCCGGGTTCTCGAGGCCGAACTCGACGCGGACACGCCGACTCGCGTTCCCGAGCGTCGGAGCGAGGAGGCGGAAGCGACCGAAGGAGAGGAGACGCAGGAAGCGGCACCCGACGAGGTCGCCGAAGCGACGGCCGACGCCGATGCGGACGACCCCGCGACCGGTGACGAAGCGGAAGACTCAGGTACCGACGACATTATCGTCGCATAACTGCACGGCTACGCCGCAGTTCGGTTCGCGGCGGGGGCGAATGGAGGACTCGAGAAGGGTATGTACATCAAGGCGATCGTTTTAGACAACTTCAAGAGCTTCGGCCGAAAGACCAAGATCCCGTTCTACGAGGACTTCACCGTCGTCACCGGGCCGAACGGCTCCGGAAAGTCGAACATTATCGACGCCGTCCTCTTCGCGCTGGGTCTCGCCCGAACGCGGGGGATCCGCGCCGAGAAGCTGACCGATCTCATCTACAATCCCGGACACGAGGACAGTTCCACGTCCGGCGGCCCGCGCGAGGCGGTCGTCGAAGTCATTCTCGACAACTCCGACGAGACCCTCGAGCGATCCCAGGTGATCAACGCCGCCGGAACCGAGGACGTCGGCGACATCGACGAGATTCGGATCCGTCGGCGCGTGAAGGAGACGGAGGACAATTACTACTCCTACTACTACCTGAACGACCGGGCGGTCAATCTCTCCGACATCCAGGACCTGCTCGCACAGGCCGGCGTCACTCCGGAAGGGTACAACGTCGTCATGCAGGGCGACGTCACCGAGATCATCAACATGACGCCCCACGCACGCCGAGAGATCATCGACGAGATCGCCGGCGTCGCGGAGTTCGACGCCAAGAAGGAGGACGCCTTCGAGGAGCTCGAGGTCGTCCAGGAGCGGATCGACGAGGCCGAACTCCGCATCGAGGAGAAGCGCGACCGGCTCGCCCAGCTCGAGGACGAGCGCCGGGAAGCGCTGCGATACCGGCGGCTGCGCCGCGAGAAGGAGGAGTACGAGGGGTACAAGAAGGCGAGCGAACTCGAGGAGAAGCGCGAGGAACTCGACGCGCTCGAGGAGAACGTCGGGGAGCTCGAGGACGAACTCGAGGACCTCCAGCGCACCCTGGACGAACGCCAGGGGACGGTGATCCGCCTGCAGGAGGACCTCGAGGACCTGAACGCGGAGATCGAGCGCAAGGGCGAGGACGAACAGCTCCGGATCAAGAGCGAGATCGAGGAGATCAAGGGCGACATCTCGCGGCTCGAGGACAAGATCGAGGCCAGCGAGGAACAGATCGAGGCCGCCGAGTCCGACCGCCGCGAGGCGTTCGTCCAGATCGACCGCAAACAGGAGCAGATCGACGACCTCGCGGACGAGATCCGCGACCACAAACTCGAGAAGGCCTCGATCAAGACGGAGATTCAGGAACGCGAGGTCGAACGCGACGAACTCGAGGCCGAGATCGAGGCCGTCGACACCGAGTTCGACGAGCTGAAAGCCGACCTCGCCGACCGCAAGGACGACCTGGAGGAAGCCAAGACCGAGAAGAACGACCGCCAGCGCGAGCAGGACCGCCTGCTCGACGAGGCCCGACGGCGATCGAACGCCATCAGCGAGAAAGAGGAGACGATCGAGCAAAAACGCGAGGAGATCCCCGAACTCGAGAGCAAGAAGAGCGAACTCGAGCGGGAACTGCAGAAGGCGGAGGCGAACCGCGAGAACATCGCGAGCGTCGTCGACGACCTGAAAGGGGAGAAGCGACGCGTCCAGTCGGAACTCGACGAACTCGACGACGAGATACAGGCGAAACAACAGGAGTACGCCGAACTCGAGGCCAAGGCCGGCGAGAGCGGCGACTCCTCCTTCGGCCGAGCGGTCACGACGATCCTCAACGCGGGAATCAACGGCGTTCACGGCGCGGTCGCCCAGCTCGGCAGCGTCTCGGGCGAGTACGCGGTCGCCTGCGAGACGGCCGCTGGCGGGCGGCTCGCGAACGTGGTCGTCGACGACGATGTCGTCGGACAGCAGTGTATCGAGCACCTGAAGTCGCGCAACGCCGGTCGCGCAACCTTCCTCCCGATGACCGATATGAGCAAGCGTCGGCTGCCGAACGCGCCGACCGATCCCGGCATCGTCGGCTTCGCCTACGACCTCGTCGATTTCGACGAGCAGTACGCCGGCATCTTCTCGTACGTCCTCGGGGATACGCTGGTCGTCGAGGACATCGAGACCGCCCGCTCGTACATGGGTGACTACCGGATGGTTACGCTCGACGGCGACCTGGTCGAAAAGAGCGGCGCGATGACCGGCGGCTCCCGGAAGGGGTCGCGCTACTCGTTCACCGGCGGCGGCGAGGGACAGCTCGAACGCGTCGCGAAACAGATCACCGACCTGCAAGAGGAACGCGAGTCGCTGCGCGACGACCTCCGGGACGTCGAGGATCGACTCGACGACGCCCGCGACCGGAAGACCGACGCGGCCGACGAGGTGCGTTCGATCGAGGGAGAGATCGAGAAACTCGAGGAGCGCCGCGAGGCGATCACGGCCGAGATCGAGGATCTCGAGGCCGAACTCGAGGAACTCCGCGACGAACGCGAGTCCGTCGACGAGCGGATGACCGAGATCTCCGCGGAGATAGAGGAGCGGACGGCGGTGATCGAGGAGATCGAAGCCGACATCGACGACCTCGAGACGGAGCTCGCGGACTCGAAGATCCCCGAACTCACCGCCGAGATCGAGGATCTCGAGGCAGAGATCGACGACCGCGAGGCCCAGATCGGCGAACTCGACGGCGAACTCAACGAGCTGAGCCTCGAGAAGGAGTACGCCGAGGACGCCATCGAGGAGCTTCACGACGACATCGAGGACGCCCAGAACCGGAAGGCCGAACACGAAGGCCGGATCGACGACTACGAGGAGACGATCGCCGAGAAGCGCGAGACGCTCGAGGCGAAACACGAGGCGGTCGAAGAGCTCGAGACCGAGCTCGCCGAGCTGAAAGACGAACGAAGCGACCTGAAAGAGGAACTCGCCGACGCGCGGACGAAGCGCGACCGGCAACAGGACCGCGTCAACGCCGTCGAGAGCAAACTCGAGGACAAGCGGAGCCGGCTGGGTGACCTCGAGTGGGAGATCGAGAGCCTCGAGGCGGAGGTCGGCGACTACGATCCCGAAGACGTGCCGGATCACGAGACCGTCCTCGAGATGATCGAGCTCCTGCAAGCGGATATGGAGGCGATGGAGCCGGTGAACATGCTCGCGATCGACGAGTACGACGAGGTTCGCGACGACCTCGCGGGCCTCGAGGACGCGAAGGCCACGCTGGTCGAGGAGGCCGACGGCATCCGAGAACGGATCGAGCAGTACGAGACCCAGAAGAAGCAGACGTTCATGGACTCCTACGACGAGATCGCCGCTCAGTTCACGGAGATCTTCGAGAAGCTCTCGGAGGGGACCGGCACCCTCCACCTCGAGGATCAGGAGGATCCGTTCGAGGGCGGGCTGACCATGAAGGCCCAGCCGGGCGACAAGCCGATCCAGCGGCTGGACGCGATGTCGGGCGGCGAGAAGTCGCTGACCGCGCTGGCCTTCATCTTCGCGATCCAGCGGCACAACCCGGCGCCGTTCTACGCGCTCGACGAGGTCGACGCCTTCCTCGACGCCGTCAACGCCGAGCGAATCGGCCAGATGGTCGACGAACTCTCCGAGAAGGCGCAGTTCGTCGTGGTTTCTCACCGCTCGGCGATGCTCGATCGCTCCGAGCGCGCCATCGGGGTCACGATGCAACAGGACAACGTGAGCGCGGTGACGGGGATCGACCTGAGCGAGGGAGAGGGCGAAGAGGTGCTGGCTGATGACTAGCGAGGAGTCCGAGGAGTCGGAGACGACGAAGGGGTCCTCGATAGAAGCGAGCGGTGAAACCGCGAGCAGCGAAGGGTTCGAGGAGTCGGAGACGACGAAGGGGTCCTCGGAAAAACCGAGCAGCGAGGGGCGCTCTGCGTTCCTCGAACCGTGCGGGCGGACCGACGGTCCGCGAGCAGACGGGGAACGGAGTGGCCCGCGAGGTAGCGAGCCGCCACGCGGCTCGAGCCACCCCGTTCGAACCGACGGCGGTGAGCGCGAGTCGTCCCGAGACGCGTCTCGTTCCACAGACGACGACATCCCGCTGAACATCGCCGGACACGACGACCGCGACCCGCCGGGCGAGGACGGCGGCTCGGTGCTCGAGTTCACCGACAGCGAAGCCGATCTGGAGGAGTCGGAAGCCGACGACGACGAGGTCGAACCCGTCGAACTCCTCGTCCAGCTCGCCAAGGACGGCGAGATCGATCCGTGGGACATCGACATCGTCGCGGTAACCGACAAGTTCCTCGAGGCGCTCGACGACGCCGACCTGCGGACGTCCGGCCGAGCGCTGTTCTACGCGAGCGTCCTGTTGCGAATGAAAAGCGACGAACTGTTCGCGCCGGACGAACCCGAAGAGGAGGAGCTTCCGCCCTGGGAGGCTCCGTTCGCGGACGAGGGCCCGGTAGACGACTCCGACGGAGCGCCGGCGTTCGACCCCGTCGAGGGGCTCGAGGCGGAGATGGAGCGGCGACTCGAGCGCAAGCACGCCCGCGGCAAGCCCGAGACGCTGGACGAACTGGTGCGCGATCTTCGCGACGCGGAGCGCGACACCTGGTGGAAGGACTCCCGGAGCTACGATACGAGCGACTCCCCCCAGGGGTACGACCGCGGCGTTCAGGAGCTGAGCTACCACTCGGGCGACGACTTTCGGGTGGACGACGAGCCGACGAGCGACGACGTCACGCACACGACTCACGAGGAAGACATCGACCGGGTTATCGAAGACGTGGAGGCGGAACTCGAGTCCCGCTACGAGCGAGGACGCGAGGAGGTCCTCTACGCCGAGATCGATGAGACCGGCGGCTCGCGCGTGATGACATACCTCGCGCTGCTCTTCTTGGCCCACCGGGGAGAAATCGTGCTCGAACAGGACGAACTGTTCGGTGATCTCTGGATTCAGCGGACGACGGTCGATCCGGACCCCTCCGGAGCGATCGCTAACTAACGCGACGTCGGCACGGAGAACGGACGATCCTCTTCGGGTAGCTTCGAGAGAGATATCAGCAAGTCTCGGCAGCGTCGGTATCGTCGATTACTGAGGGGTCATACTGTTGACGGACTCGACGAACTGCGACAGGTTCGTGACGAGGGTGATCAGTGCGAACAGCGCGGTGATGATCGCTCCGAGAACCAGTCCCGGGATCGTGAGGATGCCGGCCACGGATGCGAGCAGCAGACTCGCACTCGCGGCGACTGCGGTGACGTAGTACTCTTTGACCGTACGGCCGTCGGGCGTCTGGGCTTCCAGACTCGACGCGCCGTCCTCGGTCGCCTTGATGTACGGCTCGAAGGTTTCCAGCTGGTCCGTCGGACGGACGATTCCGCGCGGCTGGTTGTACTCGATCACACCTTCTTCGTCGAGTTTCGGCAGGTGCGACTGGTACAGCGGGATGTAGACGCGCTGTCGCTCCGTCGAGGACAGTTTCGCGACGGTCGTGTCGTTTTCGCGAGCGGCGACGTACTCTGCAACGTCGCGCATCTTGACGGGGCCGTCCTCCTCGAGGAGATATCGAATCGTGTCCCGCCGGCGGTTCGTCTGGAGGATGTGAAAGATCTCGTCGCTGGAGAGTTTCGGCGTCTCACCCGACTCTGCTTCGGGGGCAGGGTCGTCCGATGAGTGGGCTGAACGGTCAGTTTTGAGGGTCATGCTCTGCACCCGATAATGAAGTCTATAGATACATAAATCTTTCTGTGACAATCTGTATTTTTGAAAATATACGGAGACATGGTGGCCTAATGGGCCGAGAATAGGTATAAAACTGCACAAACACCATACTTTCTCCGGCTGCCGGTCAGGCCGACCGATCGGCAGTCGAGTTGAACTGACGGTCGTAGCGGGGTCAGATTATCTCGCACTCAAAGAGATGGTAGAAAGAGGTATATGGGTTGTTCCAATGCTATTTGGTATGGTAGCGGTTCACTACAATAGCGTAGGGTGTCCATAACGGACTCGCGTCCCGGCAACGGCGAAATCGAGGCTCCAGTAAAAAACGCTGGAACTCAATAAGAAGTTGATACGGGTCTCGTAGCCGATCAATAACGCGCGGATTTTCCGAAAAAACTGTTCTGGGAGGCGAACAATCCGGCGGCGGACCGCCCACGCGGTATTCTATTCCTGAAACGCTAGTCGAGATATTCGCCGGCCAACAGGTCGGCCCGCTCGCGGGTCTCCGCCGGAATGGCGTCGGTCGGCGTGTTGATCGTTCCCTCGAGTGCGCTCCAGGCCTCGCTCTCGAAGTCCTCGGGCATCGTCCGAATCGCGTGTTCGACGACCGCATTGATCGACTCCTGGTTGGCCTCGGCGTTCTCGAGTACCTCCTCGAGGCTCACCTCGCTGTCGTCCTTCCAGACATCGTAGTCGGTGACGCCGGCGACGGTCGCGTAACTCAACTCGGCCTCCCGAGCCAGTTTCGCCTCCGGGATGGTCGTCATCCCGACGATGTCCCAGCCCTGTTCGCGGTAGAACTCGCTCTCGGCTTTCGTCGAGTACTGCGGTCCCTCGATACAGACGTAGGTACCGTCCTCCGAGACGTCGGCGTCGGTCGCCTCCCGTGCCGACTCGGCGAGGTGGCCGACCATCTCGGGACAGTACGGTTCGGCGAAGCTCATGTGGACGACCATCCCGTCGCCGAAGAAGGTCGGCGTGCGGTGTTTCGTCCGATCGTAGATCTGGTCCGGAACGACGAGCGTCCGCGGAGGCAACTCCTCCCGGAGGCTGCCGACCGCGTTGGTCGCGATCACGCGATCGACGCCGACGGACTTCAGCGCGTAAATGTTCGCCCGGTAGCCCGCTCCCGTCGGCGTGTGCTGGTGGTTCTGGCCGTGTCGCGGGAGGAACGCGACCTCTCGCCCCCCGAGTTCGCCGAGGGTGACGTCCTCGCTCGGTTCTCCGTACGGGGTCGAGACCGACTTCGTGGAGACCTTCTCGAGTGGCAGTGCCTCGTAGATACCGCTTCCGCCGATGACGCCGATGGTCATGCCCACACCTCGCGCGGGCGAGGACGTAAACGATACGGGTTCGATGCGGTTTCCGCTGAATCGCCCGTCCGCCGATCGATCGACTGATCGATACGAGGTGTGGTATCACTCTCCACGAGTGTTCAAGTGGGTCGGGTGCTATTTCGATCCGTAATGCCCTCCGAGCAGGACGCCGACGAGGACGGAGCCCCGGCGACGAGCAGCGCGGAAAACCTCGGAGGGGCGGACGACGCAGACGATGCGGAGGACGCGGGGGACCTCACCGACGGGGACCTTATACGGCCGATGTTCAGGCTCGCCTGGCCGCTGGTCGTCATCCAGCTGCTGCAGGTCGCCTACAACGTCGGCGACACCTTCTGGCTCGGTGCGCTCTCGCCCGACGCCGTCGGCGCGCTCAGCCTGGCGTTTCCGTTGATCTTCTTCCTGATCTCGATCGGCGGCGGCTTCACCGCGGCGGGAGCGATCCTCGTCGCACAGCACACCGGCGCCGAGAGCGGCGAGGGCGGACTGATCGCCGGACAGACGCTCTCGTTCATCTCGATCGTCGCGATCGTCCTCGGCATCGCGGGCTACTTCCTGACCGATCCGATGCTCGCGCTGTTGCCCGCGGACCCCGAGACGCAGGCCCGGATCGTCCCGCTCGCGGGCGACTACATGCGGGTGTTCTTCCTCGGGATGCCGTTCCTGTTCGGCTTCTTCATCTTCGTCTCGCTGATGCGCGGCTACGGCAACACTCACGCCCCGATGCGCGTGATGTTCGTCAGCGTCCTGATCAACCTCGCGATCGACCCGCTGTTGATCTTCGGCGTCGGACCGTTCCCCCGCCTCGAGATTCAGGGCGCCGCGGTCGCGACGGTTATCTCACGGGCGATCGCCACCGGAATCGGGTTCTACGTCCTGTTCTACACGGACGTCGGGCCCGACATCGAGGCCGACCACCTCGTTCCGCGTCTCGAGTACGTCTCGAAGATCACTCGACTGGGCGTCCCGACGGCGGCCGAGCAGTCGATGAGTTCGCTCGCGATGATCTCGATGACGGCGATGGTCGCGACGTTTCCGCCCGCGGTCGTCGCGGCTTACGGACTCGGAAACCGACTCATCTCGCTGGCGTTTCTCCCCGCGATGGGGATGGGGCAGGCGACCGACACGATCGTCGGCCAGAACCTCGGCGCCGAGAAACCCGACCGCGCCGAGCGGGCGACGTGGCTCGCCTCGAGCGCGATCGCCGGAATCATGCTCGCGGCGGGAGCGATCGCGTTCCTGTTCCCGGAGCCGATCGTCGGCGTGTTTCTCACGGCCGACGTGGAGGGGCGAGCGGACACCCTCGCCTACGGGACTACCTACCTGCAGATCGCCGCGGTTATGTTCGTCTTCATGGGCGTGCTGCAGGTGATCCTCGGGGCGTTCCGCGGCGCGGGGAACACGAAGACCGCGCTGGTCTTCTCGGTGGTCACGCTCTGGATCGCGCGCGTGCCCGTAAGCTACTACCTCATCTTCGTCGCCGGCTGGGGGACGACGGGGATCTGGATCGGCGTCGTCGCCGGCGACGTCGTCGGCGCGCTGGCGGCCATCGCGTGGTTCACCCGCGGCACCTGGAAGGAGTCGATCGTGGACGAAGACGACGAGCAAGCCCGGAAAGCGGACGCCGACGAGCCTCGAGAGCAGGACGACGAAGCCGACTCGACCACCGGAACGCCGGCGGAGTAATCAGTCTCCCTCGGGGGACCGTTTCGCCGCTTCGTACCGCTCGAACGCGTCCTCGAACAGTTCGCGGCCCACGTCGGTCCGGACCCGAGGCTCGGCCGTCGCGAAGAACTCGTCGAGGTGGTCGTACTCGGAAAGACGGTCGTCCGGATCCGCGGTCGGATCGTACCGACGCTCGCGTTCGTATCGAACGGCCTGCAGACACATATCGACGAGATCCATGTCCTTGACGAAGCGCGCCGTCTCGGTCTCGCGGTCCTCGTACGCCTCCCACAGCCCGCGAAGGTCGTCGTCGAACGGCTCGAGCAACTCCGTAATGGCCGCTCGCTCGAGACGCTCCTTCGCTGCGGAGTCGATCGTCTCGGCCGTCGTGTCGGCACGAGTCGGGAAGTCGCCCGTCTCGGCCTCCGCGAGGTCGTGAAGGACGGCCATCCGGAGCGCACGGTCGCGGTCGACCTCCGCGAGGGGCGCGTAGAACAGACACAGCAGGCAGACGCCCCACGTGTGGTCGGCGACCGATTCGGGGTCGTCGACGCCGCGGAGTTGCCACCCGGTGCGCCCCTCGTCTTTCAGCGCGAACGCCCGGAGGACGGCCTCGACACCGCGTCCGCGATCCGAATTCGGGTCGGGATCAACGTCCGACTCCGCGTCGGTACCGGGACCGTCGCTCACGGCAACTCACTCGACCAGTACCCACTCGCCGTGGTTAGCCATCTCGAGGACGCCTCGGCGCTCCATCTCCGTGAGAACCTCCTGGAGGCGGTCGGGCTGAGCGATCTCCATCTCCATGCGCTCGACGCCGTGGTACTCCGAGAGGTAGTGACGAATGGCGTCGGTCGTGAACTCCTCCTGGTCGGCCCGTTCCATCGCGCCGGAGACCAGGTCGACCATGTCCTCGATGAAGTTCCACGGGTAGACGACCCAGGTCCACTCCTCGAGTCGCTCGCCGACGTAGTCGGGTTCGTACTCGCTGGTCCGGAGCAACTGGAGGGTCGCGGTGCGAACCTCGCCGGCGTTGCGGTCGTCGACGTACTCGTAGGCGCGTTCGATCGAGCCGCCGGTGTCGGCGATGTCGTCGATGATGAGAACGTCCTTCCCCTCGACGCTGCCCTCGGGCATCGGGTAGCGAACGGTCGGCTCGCCGGTCTTCTGTGCCGTGCCGACGTAGTGTTCCATCTTCAGGCTCGTCAGGTCGTCGAGTCCCAGGAAGTCACAGATACAGCGGCCCGCGAACCAGCCGCCGCGGGCGAGTGCGACGATGACGTCGGGTTCGAAGTCGTCCCGGCGCACCTCGTCGCTGACGTCGCGACAGAGGCTGTAGATGTAGTCCCAGTTCGTTATCGTACAGTCGAAATCGTCCGGTAGGTCGGACATCTGGTGGCCACCTACTCGAGACGAAGTAGTCCCACCCCCATAAGTGGGCTGAAACGAACCCTCGTCTCGGTCCGTGAGACTGGACCACACGACTAAGCCCGTTCGGTACGAACCGGTTGTACCTTCAATTATGCCTACGACGCGGGATTTCGAGTACCTCCTCGAGTGTCGGAACGTGATCGGCGTCGACTACGACGAGCGCGAGGACAGGGTTCGGGTCTTCGTCTCCCGGAAGCTCCCGCCCGGCGCGCTCGACGACGAGGACGACGTCGAAAAGCGCATCACGGAGGTCGAAACCGACGCGGACGTCACCGTCGACGTCGTCGACGCCGGCTACGACGAGGACCGCGACGGATACGACGCGCTGTCGATTCTCGAGCCGGCTCCAGAGGCGCTCGAGGACCGCGGCGACCGCCACCGGCCGGTCCCGGCCGGCGTGAGCGAGATCAACGCGAACTCGACTGCGGGGACGGGCGGACCGTATCCCGCTCGAATCGCGAACGAGCCCGGTGAGGACGCGGACGAGACCACTGACGACGCGAGCGAGGCGGTCTGGAGCGACGTCGCCGAGCCGGGGGATCTCGTTCGACTGTCGAACAATCACGTGTACGCGCGCTCGAACGAGGCCGACTTCGGCGAACCGGTTCTCCAGCCCGCTCCGCACGACGGCGGAGGCCACGACGACGAGGTCGGCGATCTCGTCGGCTACGTCCCGATCGAGGACGGCGTTCGGGTCGACGTCGCCGCCCGTTCCGTCGAACTCGAACGCGAGTCGGCGACCTACTACGGACTCGAGGAGGAGTGGCCGACCGACGTTCGGCGCGACGACTACGACGAGCTTCGGGGTGAGACGGTCACGAAGACCGGCCGAACGACGGGCGTCACGAGTGCGACGGTGGAGTCGACGAGTGCGAGCGTCAGCGTCGAGTTCGGCGGCGAGCACGGCACCGTCACCCTTCGCGAGCAGCTGATCGCCGGTCACATGTCGGAGGGCGGCGACAGCGGCTCGGCCGTCTTTCTCGAGGACGGGGCGCTCGTCGGCCTGCTGTTCGCCGGCTCGGCCGAACAGACGATCTGCAACCGGATCGCCAACGTCGAGCGGGAACTCGGCGTCGAAATTCTCACCGGAGAGCCGGACGAGGACGACGGTGACGACGAACGGGACGCGCCCGTCTACACGACTACGTTCGAGCACTCGGTCGAGGTCGACCTCGAGGGTCCGGCGCTCGAACTCGAGTCGGTCACGTTCGAGGATCAGCCTCGTCCCGGCAGACGAGTGGCGGCGACGGTCGTCGTCGCGGCGAGCGAGCCGGGCAGCTACTGGCTCGATATCGACGACGAGCGTCGGCGCTTCGAGGTCGAGCCCGATGACGACCCGGGTCGGGCTCGAGACGGAGTTCGGCGCTCGGTGGAGGTCGTCGTCGACGTCCCCGACGATTCGAGCGACACGATCGACGTCGCGATCGCCGGTGGCAGGATCGAGTAGCACGCGCTTCCGCGGAACGATGATCCCGTGTTTTATCACCTAGTGGTACCAGTCGATAGTAGATGGTTCGAACGCAGCTCCAGGCCGCCCGCGAGGGAACCGTGACGCCCGAGATGGATCGCGTCGCCGAACGAGAGAACCGCGACCCCGAGTTCGTTCGGAAGCAGGTCGCCGAGGGACGGGCCGTCATTCCGGCGAACGTCGCCCACGACGCGCTCGATCCCATGATCATCGGTCGCGAGTTCGCGACCAAGGTCAACGCCAACATCGGGAACAGCGAGGAGTCGAGCGACCTCGAGACGGAACTCGAAAAGCTCCACACGGCGGTCCACTACGGCGCGGACACGGTGATGGACCTCGGAACGGGCAGCGACTTGGACGAGATCCGGGAGACCCACGTCGAGTACTCGCCGGTCCCGCTCGGAACGGTTCCGCTGTACGAGGCGGTCAAGCGAGCGGGCAGCCCCGAGGAGATCACGACGGAGCTACTGCTCGAAGTCGTCGAGAAGCAGGCCGAGCAGGGCGTCGACTACATGACGATCCACGCGGGTATCTTGGCCGAGCACCTGCCGCTGACCGACGGCCGCAAGACGGGGATCGTCTCGCGCGGGGGATCGATCATGGCGAAGTGGATGGAAGAACGCGGCGAACAGAATCCGTTCTTCCGGATCTTCGAGGACCTCTGCGAAATATTCGTCGAGTACGACGTCACCTTCAGCCTCGGCGACAGCCTTCGGCCGGGCTGTCTGGCCGACGCCTGCGACGAGGCCCAGTACGCCGAACTGGACACGCTGGGCGAACTGACCGACGTCGCCTGGGACCACGGCGTGCAGGTGATGGTCGAAGGACCCGGTCACGTTCCGATGCACAAAGTCGCCGAGAACGTCGAACGCCAGCAGGAGGTCTGCGACGGCGCCCCGTTCTACGTGCTGGGACCGCTCGTGACCGACGTCGCGCCGGGCTACGACCACATCACGAGTGCGATCGGCGCCGCGATAGCCGCCCAGGCCGGCGCGGCGATGCTCTGTTACGTCACCCCCAAGGAACACCTCGGCCTCCCCGAACGGGAGGACGTTCGGGACGGACTCGCCGCCTACCGGATCGCCGCCCACAGCGGCGACGTGGCGAACGGGCGTCCGGGCGCTCGAGACTGGGACGACGCCCTCTCGGAGGCCCGTTACGAGTTCGACTGGCGCGAGCAGTTCCGCCTCGCGCTCGACCCCGACCGCGCGCGGTCCTTCCACGACCGGACCCTGCCCGGGGACAACTACAAGGAGGCGCGGTTCTGCTCGATGTGCGGCGTCGAGTTCTGCTCGATGCGGATCGACCAAGATGCGAGAAAGGCGGGCGAGATGCGGCGTCTCGACACCGAAACCGACCTCGAGACCTCGCCCGCGGCGGCCGTGAACCTGCCGCCGGTCGGCAGTCACGACTCGAGCGGCCTCTCGGAACTCGAGAAACTGGACGAAGAGCCACTCGAGGAGGCGGCTGACGACTGAACGCTCGCCGACAGGAGGGGTGCGCTCGGCTCCGGAACGGCCCTTCGGACGGTCGTCGGGCGAGCGCGTTTCACGGAGTGACAACGTGGAACACAGCTATTGCAACGGGTATTGACCGATCAGTAACTATGAACGAACTGGGACGACGGACTCTCCTGACCTCGGTTTCGACGGCGGCGGTTTCGGCTCTCGCGGGGTGTACCGACCTGTTCAGCGACGACCTGTCGGAGACGGACGACGGAACCGGCGGAGACTCCACACAGTCCGGGACGGCCGTGGAGACGGCGACCAAATTCGTGGAGAAACTGGGGAACGAACGGTTCGAGCGGGCGTACGATCGGATCGCTCCGGATGCCCGGTCGCGGGTCGCCGTCGGCGAACTCGAGCAGATCTGGCTGGGCTACACCGCGGTCGGCGGCGAGTTCCACGAGGTCGCGGAGACGACCGAGACCGTCGCGAGCGGTTTCGACGCCGTCAACGTCACGATGGCGTTCGAGCGCAGCGACCACGAACTGCAGGTCCTGGTCACCGACGAGTTCGACGTCGCGGGTATCACGTTCAACGACACCTACGAGCGGCCGGCGTACGTCGATCGCGATTCGATCACGGAGCAGGAGGCGACCCTCGAGACCGAGGAGTGTTCCCTGGACGGAACCGTAACGCTTCCCGCAGATGCGGATGCCGACTCGATACCCGGCGTCGTCCTCGTCCACGACTCCGGTCCGGCAGACAGGAACCTGGGCAGTGTTGCGACGAGGGCGTTCGCCGATCTGGCGGAGGGTCTCGCGACCGAAGGAGTCGCGACGTTCAGGTACGACAAGCGGACGTACGCCTGCCCGCGAGAGATCGAGCCAGAAGATCACACGCTCGACGCGACGACCGTCGACGACGCGCTTCTCGCGATCGACGAACTCCGGAGCGTCGAGGCGGTCGACGACGATTTAGTCGTCGTCGCCGGTCTGGGAGTCGGCGGACTCGCCGTCCCCCGAATCGTCGACCGGGACGGCGGCCTGGCCGGCGGCGTCGCGATGGGTGCTCCCGCCCGCCCGTTCTACGAGGTCGTCCTCGCGCACCTCGAGCACCAGGCCACGGTCGGCAGCCACGAGTGGCCCGCGATGACGAACGTGTACGAGAAGCAGGCCGGCGAAATCGACCGCGTCCGCGACGGCGACTACGACGAAGACGACGTCCTCCTCGACTTCTCCGGCGCGTTCTGGGAGAGCCTCGAGGAGTACGACGCCCTCGAGACGGCTCGAGAGATCGACGAACCCCTCTACTTCCTCCAGGGTGAGCGGGACTTCCAGGCCAGCCTCGAGGACGACTTCGGCGCGTGGCAGTCCGAACTCGACGACCGTTCCGAGACGAGTTTCGAGCGCTACGACGGCCTCAACCACCTGTTCATGCCGGTCGAGGGGCCCGGCGTCGCCTTCGAGTATCGCGTGCGAAACAACGTGGGTTCGCAGGTGGTCGCCGATATCGACAACTGGATCGAAACGCTGTGAACCCGCGCCGGCGATGGATTGATGGCCCGCCCGTTCGACGCCGACGGTATGAACACGATTCGGATCCTGCAGGTCGACGCGTTTACCGACGAGCCGTTGGCGGGGAATCCGGCCGGCGTCGTTCCCGAGGCGGATAGACTCACGGACGAGCAGATGCAGGCGATCGCCCGGGAACTGGCGCTGAGCGAGACGGCGTTCCTGCGCTCGAGCGACGACGCGGACGCCGACCGCCGGATCCGGTACTTCACCCCGACCCAGGAGGTCGACCTCTGCGGCCACGCGACGATCGGGAGCTACGCCCACCTCCACGACGAGGGGCTCGAAGCCGGCACGACGACCCTCGAGACGAACGTCGGCGTTCTCGAGATCGAACTCGAGGAAGATGGGACGGTCTGGATGACCCAGGACGCGCCAACGGTTCGCGAGGCCGAGGTCGACTACGACCGCGTCGCCGAGGCCCTCGGCGTGGATCGGGCGGCACTCGAGGGAGCGAGCGCCGACCTACCGCTCGCGATCTCCTCCACGGGACTGTCGTTTCTGATGGTGCCGATCACCTACCTCTCCGACGTCGGAAACGCGGACCCCGACATGGCCGCGATCGAGGAGTTGACGGACGAACTCGACGCGGCGGGCGTCTACCTCTTCACGTTCGACGTGCTCGAGGGCACCTCGACGCTTCACGGACGCATGTTCGCCCCCGACGCGGGCGTCCCGGAAGATCCGGTCACCGGCACCGCCAGCGGCGCCGTCGGCGCGTACCTCGATCAGTTCGGAGCGTTCGACGACGACCTCCCCGAGGAGTTGCGCCTCGAGCAGGGCCACTACGTCGACCGGCCGGGGATCGTCCGCGTTCGCGTCGACGACCGCGTTCAGGTCGGCGGCCGCGGCGTGACGGCGCTGGAGGGTACCCTCACCGTCCCCGACGACGGGGGAGACGACATCCTCGAGGCCTGATCCAACCGAGCGTCCCGAATGAAGTCGAGACGGTTTCGGACTCCCGTGTTGCGAGCGGCGTTTAACAGCCGGTAAAGGGAGGATACCGTCCGATTATCCGCTCGAAAGTGCGCTAAATACCAGCTGCCGTACCCGGGCGTGGTAGTAGAATCGTCCTCTCCGGGGAGCGAATTTTGCCGCACGAGAGAAAACCTGACTCACTATCGAGTTTCTAATATACACAATCGTTCGCAACCTTCTTTATTCGCTCCGGAGTCCACACAGATACAGATGGCTGTACTCTGGTTGGACGAAATCAGCGCCGGTGACCTCGAGAAAGTCGGCGGTAAAGGAGCTTCTCTGGGGGAGCTCACGGGCGCTGGCTTACCCGTCCCACCTGGTTTCGTCGTAACTGCGGGCACCTACCGATCGTTCATCGAGAACGCGAATATCGACGAGGAACTGTTCGAGGCGGTCGACGTCGACGTCGAGGACTCGAGCGCGCTCGCGGACGCGGCGGAGCGCGCCCAGGAACTCATCGTCGAAACGCCGTTCCCCGACGACCTGCGCGAGGAAATTCTCGACGCCTACCGACAGGTCGGTGGCGACGAGGAGGCGTTCGTCGCCGTTCGTTCCTCCGCGACCGCGGAAGACCTCCCCGACGCTTCCTTCGCCGGCCAGCAGGAGACGTTCCTGAACATCACCGAGGAGGATCTTCTCGAACGCGTGCGAAGCTGCTGGGCCTCGCTGTTCACTCAGCGGGCGATCTACTACCGACAGGAGAAGGGATTCGACCACTCGGCGGTGAACATCGCGGTCGTCGTCCAGCAGATGGTCGACGCCGAGAAGTCCGGCGTCATGTTCACGAGTCACCCTTCGACGGGCGACCCGACGATGATCATCGAGGCCGCCTGGGGGCTCGGCGAGGCCGTCGTCTCCGGCGCCGTCTCGCCGGATAACTACGTCGTCCCGCGTGACGGCAGCGACGTCGACGTAACCGTCGCCGAAAAGAAAGTGATGCACGTCAAGGACGACGACACCGGCGAGACGGTCGAGCGCGAGGTTCCCGGCGATAAACGGAACGCGCGCGTACTCTCGCAGGACGAGATCGATCGACTCGTCGAACTCGGCGAACGCGTCGAAGACCACTACGACACTCCGCAGGACGTCGAGTGGGCGATCGTGGAAGGAGCGGTTTTCATGCTCCAGTCGCGACCGATCACGACGATCGACGAGGGCGACGTCGGAGGCGTCGACGTGACGGACGACACCGCCAGCGCCGCGAAGGGGCTCACCGACGGGAGTGGCGTTCAGACCACCGACAGCGCCGAGACGTCGGGGACGGATACCACCGGGAGCGGCAACGTCGTCGTCGACGGGCTCGGCTCGAGTCCGGGACGGGTAAGCGGTGCGGCCCGGATCGTGACGAAACTCGACGAACTCGACAAGGTCGACGCCGGCGACATCATCGTGACCGAGATGACGATGCCGGATATGGTTCCCGCGATGAAACGCGCCGCCGGGATCATCACCGACGAGGGCGGCATGACCAGCCACGCTGCCATCGTCTCCAGAGAACTCGGCGTCCCTGCGATCGTCGGCACGACCAACGCGACCAGCGTACTCGAGGACGGACAGGTCGTCACGCTCGACGGCGACAAGGGGTCCGTTCTCGAGGGAGACGTCGTTTCCGACGAAGAGGAGACCGAACCCGTCGAGGAGGTCCGCCCGCAGTCGCCGGTCAAGCCGATGACCGCGACCGAAGTCAAAGTCAACGTCTCGATTCCCGAGGCCGCAGAACGGGCCGCCGCGACCGGCGCCGACGGCGTCGGCCTCCTGCGGACCGAGCACATGATCCTCTCGCTGAACCAGACGCCGACGAAGTTCATCGAGGAGAACGGTGAGGACGCCTACATTCAGGAACTCGTCCAGGGAATCCGGGGCGTCGCAGACGAGTTCTATCCGCGACCCGTCCGCGTGCGAACGCTCGACGCGCCGACCGACGAGTTCCGCCAACTCGAGGGCGGCGAGGACGAACCGAACGAGCACAATCCGATGCTCGGCTACCGCGGCATCCGACGGTCGCTGGATCGACCGGAGGTATTCGCGCACGAACTCGAGGCGTTCCGCCGGCTCTACGACATGGGCTACGACAACGTCGAGATCATGTTTCCGCTGGTCAACGACGCCGAGGACGTCCACCAGGCCAAGCGGCTCATGACCGACGCCGGCATCGATCCCGAGAAGCGAACTTGGGGCGTGATGATCGAGACGCCCGCCTCCGCGCTGTCGGTCGAGGAGATGGCCGGAGCGGGCATCGACTTCGCGTCGTTCGGGACGAACGACCTCACCCAGTACACGCTCGCGGTCGATCGCAACAACGAGCACGTCGCCGACCGGTTCGACGAACTTCACCCCTCCATCCTCCAGCTGATCGGTAACGTCATCGAGACCTGCCGCGAGCACGACGTCGAGACGAGCATCTGCGGCCAGGCCGGCTCGAAACCCGAGATGGTCCAGTTCCTCGTCAACGAGGGCGTGAGCTCCATTTCGGCTAACATCGACGCCGTCCGCGACGTCCAGCACGAGGTCAAGCGGGTCGAGCAGAAGCTGCTGCTCGATTCGGTGCGCTGACGCCGGTCTCTCAACTCCCCGTTTTTTCGACGCGGTACCAGCTCCCGTCCCAGCTGAGCGCGTACTCGAGCAGCGACTTCAGCGTCAGCACGCCGAATGCCGGATACAGCAGCGGTGCGAGCAGGACGCCCCAGCCGAACCCGTCGATCCGGCCATCTCTGGCGTCGCGCCAGGCGACGAGAACGATCGTCGCGACGAGGAGCGTAAACGGAACCAGAAACGCCGATTCGACGTCCAGGGAGAGCAATAACAGCAGTTTCGAGGCGAGTGCGAGCGTGATCAGGCTTCCGAACAGACTCGAGCACATCCGGCCGATCGAAACGAGCCCCCTGCGATCGATTCGGCCGCACAGGAGCTCCCGGAACGTCGCGTGCAACACCTCGATCTGGCCGACGCGCCAGCGCTTGCGCTGGCCCCAGAGGTCGGCCAGGCTGTGGGGCGCCTCCATGGTGTTAGTACACTGGCGCGCCTGCCTGACGTCCAGCCCCTGGCGGTAGCAGGCGTGGGCGAAGTCGAGGTCCTCGGTCAGTTTGTCGTCGTAGCCGCCGACGCGCTCGAACGCCTCGCGGGTGAACGCCGTCGACGAACTCCGGCAGTTCGTGAAGCCGAACAGTTCGACTAGCTTGTAGCTCGCGTGGAAGACGATTCGCTCGCAGTAGGCGATCGTCTCGACGGCGCCGGTCGGACGGGGAATCCGCCGTCCCTGGAAGACGTCCGCGCCGGCGGTCAGTTCGCCCATCGCGATCGACGGAAACTCCGGTGCGATCCACTCGTCGGCGTCGAACACCGCGAAGCGGTCCGCGTCGGTTTCGGCGACGGCGTAATTGATCGCGCCGGCTTTCGATCCCGGGTTGCCGTTGATCGACAGCTCGACGCGATCGTACTCGGCAGCCAGTTCCCGGGCCCGGTCGATCGTGGCGTCGTCGGTCGGTTCGGCGACGACGACGATATCGAGGTTCTCGTACTCGCTCTCGAGGAGGCTCTCGACGCTCGTGGCGAGCACCCGGTGGTCACGGTAGACCGGAACGATCGCCGTCAGCGGTGGGCCGTCCGTAGGGGAGTCGAACGAGGTGCGCGACGACCACACCTCGCGGACCAGCAGCGCGCCGGTCAGCGCGACGAACAGCGAGAACACGACGACCGCCGAGAGCGCCTCGAGGAAGACGAACCGGACGGTCACGACGAACAGGTCGAGCGTCAGCGTCTGCGTTCGCACCCCGTGAACGAGGCCGGAAAGCAGAAGGACGGCCGCGCCGAACGCGGTGGCGCCGTGTTCGAGGACTCGAAACGGGGACGAAGGCATGCGTGTACGTCAAGACCAGTGAACTATCAGTCTTTTTGTCCACAAAAAAGGTCGGGACGACCGGCGCTCGGATTTCGGGACGTAACGGAGTCGTCCGCCAAACGCAACGAATATACCGATGACCGTACACGTCCGTGGTATGCAAGCCGAGCCGCAGGCGTTCGACCGGGTGCTCTCGTCGATGTGTACCGAGCCACACCCGGTCGCCCGCGATGCGGCCGAACGATTTCTCGCGACGAACCCCGGGGACCCCGGCACCTACCCGCAGGTCGCGGAACTCGAGGAGGAGGCCATCTCGCTGCTCGGCGAGGTAGCCGGCCTCGAGGAACCGTCAGGATACGTCGCCAGCGGCGGAACGGAGGCGAACATCCAGGCCGTCCGCATCGCCCGGGAGCGGGCCGACTCGCGGACGCCGAACGTCGTCATGCCCGAGTCGGGCCACTTCAGTTTCCAGAAGGCTGCCGACCTGCTCGAGGTCGAACTTCGCGTCGTGCCGACCGACGACGACCACCGGACGGACCTCGAGGCCGTCCGCGTCAGCGTCGACGCCGACACCGCGCTGGTCGTCGGCGTGGCGGGAACGACCGAGTACGGCCGGGTCGATCCGATCCCGGAACTCGGTGAGATCGCGCGCTCGGCCGACGCCATGCTCCACGTCGACGCCGCCTGGGGCGGGTTCGTCCTTCCGTTTACCGACCACGAGTGGCACTTCGGCCACGCGCCGGTCGACACCATGACGATCGACCCGCACAAGATGGGGCAGGCCGCCGTCCCCGCCGGCGGATTGCTCGTTCGCTCGGCCGACCTCCTCGACCACCTCGCCGTCGACACGCCGTACCTCGAGTCGACTTCGCAGGCGACGCTGACCGGCACTCGATCGGGCGCGGGGGTCGCGAGCGCGGTCGCCGCGATGGAGGCGCTGTGGCCCGAGGGGTACCGACGGCAGTACGTTCGCTCGCAGAACAACGCCGCGTGGCTGGCCGAGGCCTTAGAGAAGCGCGGCTACGAGGTCGTCGACCCCACGCTCCCGCTGGTGGCCGCGAGCGTCCCGCGCTCTACGTTCGACGCGCTTCGCGCTCGAGGGTGGCGCATCTCCCGGACCGCGACGGGCGAACTGCGGATCGTCTGCATGCCCCACGTGACCCGCGAGATGCTCGCCTCCTTCATCGGCGACCTGGACCGACTCGAGGTGCGCGCCAGCGTGCCGATCACCAGCGACGACTGAGGGAACTGGCAATGGACCGACTCGACGTCGTCGCGTTCGTCGGCTTCCTGGGACTCGTGGCGGCATCGGCGCTCGTCGACGGGATCGTCGTCGCGGCGGCGCTCGCCGGGTTCTTGCTCTCGCTCGCGACGTGGCGACTCTACGACGGCCGCCCCTGGGAGGCGTTGGCCTGGCTGGCGTGGGTCGGCACCGCCGTCGTCCTGGTGATCGATCCCGGCGGCGTGGTCTTTCCGCTCGCCTTCTTCGGTTTCATGCTCCTCGGTATCGGCCTCCTCTTCGGCAGTCGGCTGGACCTCCTGCCGGACGTCTGGGTCGTCGGCCGGGACTCGCGCGAGTGAGTGACACGGTCGCAGTACACTTTTGTCGACCACGTTCGTACGCTCGAGTGAATCCATGACGGCACTCGCCGTCCTCGAGGGTCGCGCGGCTCGTTCTATGCAGATGCAGCGGTAGTGCCACCGGGAGGAGACCCGCGAACCGCCGGTCATACGGTCGATACGTGGGATCGAAACCCGGACGTTCGTGCTACTGTCGATAGGTATCGCACCGTCCGAACGATCGACCGAAAACCGGCGGGTTTTACGCCCGCCACCGACTGATCACGAATATGAGCAACGACGAGTTTCCGACGGACAGTCCCGCGGTCGTGACCTGCGGGTTGCCGTACGCCAACGGCGACCTCCACATCGGTCACCTGCGGGGGTATATCGGCGCAGACGCCTTCAGCCGCGCGCTCGAGACGCTGGGCCAGGAGACGGCCTACGTCTCCGGTTCGGACATGCACGGCACGCCGGTCGCCGTCAACGCCGAGCAGGAGGGCGTCGACCCCGAAGACTTCGCGCTCGAGTGGCACCGCCAGTATGAAGAGACGTTCCCGAAGTTCAACGTCGACTTCGACAACTACGGTCACACCCACGACGAGACCAACACCGAACTGACCCAGGAGATCGTCCGGACCCTGGACGAGGAGGGCTACGTCTACGAGAAGGAGATCCAGGTCGCCTACGACCCGGACGCCGACCAGTACCTCCCCGACCGGTACGTGCAGGGAACCTGTCCGTACTGCGGCGAGAAGGCCCGCGGCGACGAGTGCGACGAGGGCTGTCAGCGCCACTTGGAGCCCGGCGAGGTCGAGGATCCGACGAGCACGATCACGGGGAACCCCGCCGAGTACCGCGAGCGGACGCACAAGTTCTTCCGCGTCTCGGAGTTTTCCGACTACCTGACCGAGTTCCTGGACGGTCTCGAGGGTACCTCGAACGCCCGCAACCAGCCCCGCCAGTGGATCGACGAGGGGCTGCAGGACTGGTGTCTCACCCGGGACATGGAGTGGGGGATCGACTACCCCAACGGTGGCGACGAGAGCACCGAAGACGTCGTCCTCTACGTCTGGGTCGACGCGCCCGTCGAGTACATCGCGTCGACGAAGCAGTACTCCGAGCGCGTCGGGACCGACGAGTACGATTGGGAGCGCGTCTGGAAAGAGGACGGCGAGATCGTCCACGTCATCGGCCGAGACATCATCCAGCACCACACCGTCTTCTGGCCCGCGATGCTCGAGGGCGCCGACTACAACGCGCCCCGCGGCGTCGCCGCGACCGGCTTCATCACGATCAACGGCAAAGGGCTCTCGACGAGTCGTAACCGCGCCATCTGGGCGAAGGAGTACCTGGACGAGGGGTTCCACCCGGACCTGCTGCGGTACTACCTGACGACCACCGGCGGGCTACAGCAGGACGTCGACTTCTCCTGGGACGCCTTCCAGGAGAAGGTCAACGGCGAACTCGTCGGCACGGTCGGGAACTTCTGGTACCGTTCGCTGCTCTTTGCCTACCGAAACTACGAGGGGACGCCGGAGACCGAGGTTTCCGAGGAGGTCCGCGAGCGCATCGAGGGCGCCATCGGCGAGACTCGCCAGGCCGTCAACGACTACTCGCTGCGCGGGATCGGCCAGGCCGCGACGCGACTCGCCCAGTTCGGCAACGAGTACATCCAGCGCAACGAGCCCTGGAAACTCACGGACGAGGAGCCCGAGAAGGCCGCACAGGTTATCCGCGACTGCGTCCAGATCGCCAAGGCCGTCGCCGTCCTGCTCGAGCCGATCACGCCCGCGAAGAGCCAGCAGCTGTGGGCACAGATCGGTGAAGACGGCGAGATCGCCGACGCCCACCTCGAGGACGCCCTCGAGGCCCCGCCGCGGAGCTTCGACGAACCCGGCGAACTGTTCGCGAAGATCGAGGACGACCGCGTCGAGGAACTCAACGAGAAACTCGAGGAGCGCGTCGCGGCTGCGTCGGACGAGGAGAGCGAGGCGCCCGGCGCCTCGGAAGAGCCGAGCGGCGACGAGCCGCGAGGCCTCGAGGAAACCGAAAACGACGACACTGCCGCGGACGAATCCGCGGATATGGCAGATAGAGACGATATCGAGCCCCTGCTCGAGGACCGGATCGGATTCGAGGAGTTCCAGAACGTCGACATCCGCGTCGGGCGAATCGAGACCGCGGAGGGGATCGACGGCGCCGACGACCTCGCGCGACTCGAGGTCGACATCGGCTTCGAGACCCGACAGGTCGTCGCGGGGATCAAGCAGCTGCACGATCTCGACGAACTGCCCGGCGAGAAGTGCGTTCTGCTCGCGAACATGGAGCCCGCGGAACTGTTCGGCGTCGAGTCGAACGGGATGATCCTCGCCGCCGGCGAGCAGGCGGATCTGCTGACGACCCACGGCGACGCCGAGGTCGGCGAGAAGATCCGATAACGCCGATCGATTTTTCCTGGTAGTTGCGTCAGTTCTCGTCGTGGCGCAGTAGCGAGCTACTCACCTGGTTCGCGACGATGGGCCGGGCGTACGACCGGACGGTCGTCGCCAGGGTCCGGCGGAACGGTGAGGGGGATCAGTACTCGCGCTCCGTTCGGCGAGACCGGAGCCGCCGTCGAAGGACGGCTCCCTTCCACACGGGCAGACCCGAGCGCGGTCACTCCCGATAGTGGGGAGTAGAGAAATGCCCCCGGGAGGATGGCAAACGGCAGACGGGTCGAGCGGTAGAGCGACCGACACCCCGGCATCGACAGCGTCCGGTTACGGGAGAACACCGCTCGAGAGCGAGCGAAAGACCGTCGTCGGGATCGTCGTACAGTGACCGACTCGAGAGGCGGGGAATTCTCCTTACGGTCCCCTATTTATGAGCCGACGGTGCGAATGTTCGCCCACCATGTCGGCCGGACCGATACCGAAGCCGATCCGGGAGGCGGATCGATGATCAAGGCACGGTTCCGCATGCAGCTGCCGGCGGACATCTGGATCACCGACGTGTCGACGTCGTTTCCGGCGGCGACGTTCAGATTGCTTACCGGCGTCCCGATGGGGGATAGGGCGCTGGAATTGGGCGAGATCACGGCCGCGGATCCCGACGAAGCCGGCGACGCCGTCGAAGCTCACCCGGACGTCGTCGAGTACGAGCGTCTGTACACCGACGAGCGACGGACGATCGCACGGTACGAGGCAGTCGAACAGCAACTCTACGAGTTCCTCGGTGACTCGTCGCTTCCACCGGAGTTCCCCGTACGGATCGAAAACGGCGCCATGGAGTTCGACGTGACCGCGACCCGCGAACAGTTCGAGGGAATCGGGGCTGAACTGGATGCGAGCGGTTACGAGTACGAACTCCTCTCCGTAGTCGAGGACCGAGATCCGGAAACGCTTCTGACCGACCGCCAGCGCGAGTGCCTGACCGTCGCACTCGGAGCGGGCTATTTTCAGGTCCCGCGTGCGTGCACGCTCGAGGACGTCGCCGAGACGATCGGGGTCGACAAGTCGACTGCCAGCGAGACGATTCGCCGCGGTTCTGCCCGCGTTCTCGAGTGGTTCCTCGTCGGGGACGATCCGTACTGACCTCGTGACCGCGACGGCTCTTTTCAGAGGCAGACCAGAACGACCCTCGAGTGCGGAGTACGCGCGGTCTATTCGAGAACGGAGTCGGACCGTCGAGACGGGATCCGAAACTGTGGACCGATCACCTTCGTACCAGACCAGTTCCGATCCGGCGCGAAGCCAACACGTTGGGCTAACCCACAGGTGATCCTCGCCCGATTATCGTGTAATGAGCGAATTCAGAGAGAAAGCCACCGAGACGCGACCGGCGGCCCGATTCGTTCGGTGGAACGGCCCGCGACGCGTCGTCGCAGAACTGAAACGCCGGAACGCGATCCTCTACGGAGTTGCCGTCGTGCAAACGGTGTTGCTCGTCGCGTTTCTCTCCGGTATCGTGCTCGATCCGCGAACGATCGGCGGCGAACCGGCGTGGCTCAAACCCGCGAAGTTCGCGGCCTCGATCGCCCTGTTTACCGCAACGTTGGGCTGGATCGGGTATCACCTCCCGGTCTCCGAGCGGCTTCTCCGACGGGTATCGATCGGCGTCGCCGTCGCAGCGTTCGTCGAGATCGCGCTGATCGGCGGACAAGCGGGCCGAGGCGTCGAGTCACACTTCAACGACTCGACGGTCCTCGATCAGTCGATCTACGTCGTAATGGGTGTGACGATAACCGCCATGACCGCACTCGTTGCGTGGCTACTCGTTCGATCGTGGCGACGAGAATTCAGCGTCGCTCCCGCGTTCGCCTGGGGTATTCGAGTCGGGATCGCACTGTTCGTCGTCGGTGCCTTCGAGGGCGGCGCGATGGTGGCGCTCGAAACCAGCGCCGTCGGGTCCAGTCAGACCGTCCCCGTCGTCGGGTGGTCGACGAGCGGTGACTTCCGCGTCGCACACTTCGCGGGTCTCCACGCGCTGCAGATACTCCCGCTCGTCGGATACCTGGCTGCAGTCGCAGCCGAGCGCGGTATCCTCGAACGACCGACTCGAGCCGTCCTTCTCGTTGGAGGAGGATACGCACTGGTACTGACAGCGACGTTCATCCACGCACTCGCTCCGGGACTCTGATGAGCAGTTTCGATCGAACGCGAAAACCGATCAGTACGGGCAGCCGACCGTAGCTAAAGGCGGATGCGCCGATCGGTTTCTCTCGATGCAGCGATTAGATTTCGTCGACGAGACTCGCGAAGTCGTCGGTGTCCATGATCTCCATCGTCTGTGCGTCCAAACCGTGCCGGTGGAGCGTCAGCGCCGACTTGAACGCCCCTTTATGATCTGGTGCATCGAAGATCACGAGGAAGTCGTGCTCTCCGAGGATGGCGTACGAATCGTGGAGTTCGGCGTCGTGTTCCTCGAACTCCGTCCTGATCTCGCCCCAGATCGACGCGAGTTCTTGCATGTTCTGGACGTCACGGCCGGCGAGCTGAACGATGGAGACGTAGGTCGGCATGTTCGCTCGAAGGGCGGAGCAGCGCAAAACGGTTCACGTGGCACATGATGGGTTTCGAAATCGAACTCGAGAGCGAGTAAACCAGCCACCTTTTTTGCCGTGCTCGCGCTATCGCTCGGTATGAGAAACGCGAAGATCGTCTGCACCCTGGGGCCCGCATCCGACGACCGGGGAACGATCACGGAACTCGCAGAAGCCGGGATGGCCGTCGCCCGGCTGAACGCGAGCCACGGCAGCCTCGAGGACCGAGCGACGCTGATCGACCGCGTGCGGACCGTCGACGAACAGACAGAGGAACCCGTCGCTGTCATGCTCGACATGAAGGGGCCGGAGATCCGGACCGCGCCGCTTCCGGAGGCCGAGACGGTCGAACTCGAGACCGGCTCCGAGATCGAGTTCGTCGAGGGCGAGGAGGCCGCTCCGGAACGGGTCGGGCTCTCCCTGCCGATCGAAGCCGTCGAAGCGGGCGATCGCATCCTGCTCGACGACGGCCTGATCGAGACGACCGTCCTCGAGCGCAACGGCGGAACGGTTCGGGCGCGGGTCGACACCGGCGGCGAACTCGGCGGCCGCAAGGGCGTCAACGTTCCCGGCGTCGATCTCGACCTCGACATCGTGACCGAATCGGATCGGATGGACCTCGAACTCGCCGCCGAGAAGGAGGTCGACTTCGTCGCGGCGAGTTTCGTCCGGGACGCCGAGGACGTCTACGAGGTCAGCGAGGTGCTCGAGGAACTGGGCGCCGAGATTCCGATCATCTCGAAGATCGAACGCGCCGGCGCGGTCGAGAATCTCGACGAGATTATCGAAGCCTCGTACGGGATCATGGTCGCTCGCGGTGACCTCGGCGTCGAGTGTCCGATGGAGGACGTTCCGATGATCCAGAAGCGGATCATCCGCAAGTGTCGGAACACGGGGTCGCCGGTCATCACGGCGACCGAGATGCTCGACTCGATGGTCCACGCCCGCCGTCCGACGCGCGCGGAGGCCTCGGACGTCGCGAACGCCGTCCTCGACGGTACCGACGGGGTCATGCTCTCGGCCGAGACCGCGATCGGCGACCACCCGGTCGCTGTCGTCGACGCGATGGACAGCATCATCCACGAGGTCGAGGAGTCCGAGGAGTACGCCGAAATCTTAGAGCAGCGCGTCCCCGCCTCGGGCGAGGCGCGGACGGACGCACTGGCTCGGTCGGCGCGCTATCTTGCACGCGATATCGGCGCGGACGCGGTCGTCGCTGCGACCGAATCCGGCTACACGGCGCTGAAGACGGCGAAGTACCGCCCCGGTGTGCCGGTCGTCGCCTCGACGCCGAGCCACGAGGTTCGTCGCCGACTCGCGCTGTCGTGGGGTGTAACGCCGCTGTACGCTCGAGTTTCCGACCAGGGTGCCGACGCCGTCGTCGAGAAGGCCGTCCAGGCGGCGCTGGATGCCGGGGTCGCCGAAAGCGGCGACACCGTCGTCGTTCTCTGTGGAATGATGACCGAACTCGAGGGAGCGAACACGACGAACATGATGAAGGTTCACGTCGCCGCCGACGCGCTGACGACCGGCCGCGTCGTCGTCGAGGGACGCGTGACCGGTCCGATCGCCCGACTCGAGGACGGCGACCTCTCGTCGATTCCGGAGGGAGCGATCATCGCACTCGAGACGGAGTTCGACGACGAGTTCGAGGGCGACCTGACGAAACTCGGCGGGATCGTCAACGCCCAGCGCGGGATGACCGGCTATCCGTCGCTGGTCGCCAGGGAGATCGACGTGCCGATGATCAGCGGCGCAGATGTCGAGGAGCTCGAGGACGGGAGGACCGTAACGCTAGATGCGGAACGCGGCGTCGTCTACGGCGGCAACATCGACGACCACACCCGGCGCGACTGATCGGCCCGTTCGGACCGCGGGTTTTTGTCGACGGATCCACTACCGTCACGCATGGCAGGCGACGCCTCCGGTGGCCGACGTGACGAGACCGACGGCTCCCAGGAGCCACTGGCGACCGATCGGGACGCGTCCAATACGACCGAGGAAGGGTGGAACGTAACCGACTCGGACGCGGACGGCCGGCCGGCCAACAGCGACCGAATTCCGATCGACCTCTCGAGCGGCGCGGACGGGAACGAGGAGGACCCCGAGGACGACGCGGACGATCCCTACGCGCCCGAACCGAGTTCGACGCCGATCGAGCGCGGGGATCCGTCCCTCGAGAACGCGGCGTTCGTCGTTCTGGGCGCGCTCGCGATGATCCTCGTCATCGTTCGCGTGGTTTCACTTCCGATGTGATCCGCTCCCGTAAGGACGATTTCCGCCCGAATTGCCACTAAACATTTAATCACGACGAGACCTTAGCATCGACCATGGTCGAAGTCCTCTTCGAGAACATGCCCTTGCTGCTGTTGACGGTGGGGCTCGTGCTGATGGGGCTCGAGGCGCTCTCGCCCGGGGCGCACCTCATCGTGATCGGCATCGCCCTGGTCGGCGCGGGACTCGTCGGGATGCTCTTCCCGCCGGCGGCAAACGTGCTCGTACTGGCAGGGCTGACGCTGCTTATCGGGATCGTCGCGACGTACATCTACCGGGAGTTCGACTTCTACGGCGGAAAGGGGACGCCACAGACGTCCGATTCGGGCTCGCTCGCCGGAACCACGGGGTACGTGACCGAAACCGTCACTAACCGCAACGGCGAGGTCAAACTCGAGAAGGGTGGCTTCGCCCCGTACTACAGCGCGCGAACGACGAGCGGCACGATCGAAGAGGGCGAGGAGATCATCGTCCTCGACCCCGGCGGCGGGAACGTCCTTACAGTCGAATCGCTCGGCTCGATCGGCGAAGACGAGATCGACCGCGCGCTCGCGAGAGACTCCAATGCGGACGCCGACAGGACGGGTGGGACGACGGAGTCCGGAGACGATTCGGTGACCGAGCCGGAGACGGATAAGTCGGGCTGACCGAACGCCGTCCCAAATGTTAGATAGGGGAACATTTTTCCCGTCACCGACGTAAGATCGACGTATGGCGATCGAACTACTCCCCCTGCAAACCGGTGGCGCACTACTGTTTCTCGGTGCGCTCGTTCTCGTCGTCGTCGTCGCCGCGCTCCTCAGCGCGATCGAAATCGTCGACGCCTACGAGAAGCGTGCGCTGACCGTCTTCGGTGAGTACCGCAAGCTCCTCGAGCCCGGGATCAACTGGGTCCCGCCGTTCGTCTCGAACACCTATCGGTTCGACATGCGGACCCAGACGTTAGACGTCCCGCGTCAGGAAGCGATCACGCGGGACAACTCGCCAGTGACGGCCGACGCCGTCGTCTACATCAAGGTTATGGACGCGAAGAAGGCCTTCCTCGAGGTCGACGACTACAAGAAGGCGACGTCGAACCTCGCCCAGACGACGCTGCGTGCCGTGCTGGGTGACATGGAACTCGACGACACGCTCAACAAGCGCCAGGAGATCAACGCCAAGATCCGCCACGAACTCGACGAACCCACCGACGAGTGGGGGATCCGCGTCGAGAGCGTCGAAGTTCGAGAAGTGAACCCCTCGAAGGACGTCCAGCGCGCGATGGAGCAACAGACCTCCGCGGAGCGCAAACGGCGTGCCATGATCCTCGAGGCCCAGGGTGAACGCCGCAGCGCCGTCGAGAAGGCGGAGGGTGACAAGCAGAGCCAGATCATCCGCGCCCAGGGTGAAAAGCAGAGCCAGATCCTCGAGGCCCAGGGCGACTCGATCTCGACCGTCCTGCGCGCACGCTCGGCCGAATCGATGGGCGAGCGCGCCGTCATCGACAAGGGGATGGATGCCCTGGCCGAGATCGGCCAGAGCGAGTCGACGACGTTCGTCATGCCCCAGGAACTCACCTCGATGGTCGGCCGCTACGGCAAACACCTCTCCGGCAGCGACGTCGCCGAAGACGGCGCGGAACTCGAGAGCCTCGAGTTCGACGACGAGACTCGCGAACTGATCGGCCTCGACGACATCAGCGAGATCATCGGCGAGATCGACCAGGAGGCCGACATGGACGTCGAAGCGATGGAGCAGGAAGCGCAGGCGATCAAGGAAGGAAAGGATCCGGCGAAGATCACGGATCCCGACGAGGTCATCGAAGAGATGGACCAGGACTTTCAGGGCCAGACCGACGGCGGCACCGCCGACGCTTCGACCGACGCCGGCGAGTCGAACACGGACGACTGAGAGCCCGCCGGCACGCGCCGACGATTCTTTCTCGCCGTTTTTCGCCTTCCGGATTCGCTCGAGCGACCGTTGCCATCTGGACGACCGCAGCTGCCCGGTCGGCCGCGTACTCGTTCATCGCGACCGCGAGCGAATCGCCGGGGTAACGGGCGAGTTCATCGCACCGAAACAGTCACGCTTCACACAACGATTCGGAGCGAAACGGGTTTTACGGGGCATCCCTTTCTTGGCTGTAGAGTAACAATGGGATCGTCCGATGGGGTCGACGACGACAAACGCGCGACCCTCCGTCGATTCGCCGCTCTCGGTGCCGCCACACCGGTCACCGGTTTCGCGGAGTCGGCGGCGGCCGAGACCGGTGAGAGCGACGCTCGCGACGCGATCGGGGGGTATCTCTCGACGACCCCGGGCGCACACTTCTCGAAGATTCGCGACGACCTCCAGCTGGGGACCGGTGAGACCCAGCACCATCTGCGCCAACTCGAGGATCAGGGCGTCGTCGAGCGCTACCGGGACGGCGACTACAAGCGGTTCGTCCCGGCTGGCCGGTTCGACGAGTTCGAGAAACTCGCCCTCGGCTACCTCCGACGGGATACGCCGCGCGGAATGCTGATCGAATTGCTTCTCAGTCCCGACTCGACGGCCGGCGACATCGCGGACTCTCTCGGTGTCTCACCACCAACGGTGAGCAAGTACGCCGGAGAACTCGAGGAGGTCGGGTTGCTCTCACGCGACGATGGCTACGCGGTCGAGCGACCCGAGACCGTGCTGGTGTTGGCCGTCCGGCACGCGGATTCCTTCGGCGAGCGAGCGCGACGGCTCGCGCGAAACGCCGACGAATTCCTCGCGTACGACGCCTGACGCGACGAGGCGCACGCTCGGCTCGCGTGTCGTGATTCGAATCAGAATCGCTCGTTTTCCACCCGGTTAAATCGGCGAGCAGCGCCGTAACGGACCGTTACAGGCTTACTTTCCAGGTGGTGCTCGAGGAGTAGCCCCACTTCTCGATATCGATGTCGCAGCCTCCCTCCTGGAGCGCGGAGATGTTCGAGCCGACCTCCTTGGCCGTCATCCCTAGTTCCTTTCCGACGAGCCGCGACTTGAAGTACGTCTTCGTCGCCGCGTTCTCCCGGAAGTACTGGAGAATCCGGTGCTGTTTGCTCGTGAAGTCGGTGGCCGTTGCAGTACTCATACAGAGAGGAACGCCAGGAACGCTCTTATGGGGTTTGGTACGTCCGGTTAACTCGCCGCAGTCTTGCGATTTCCCGGGGGAGTAAGGACGGAATAATCGGTCGGAAAGGACGTGTTGGTACGTCCGGCTAATCCGTTCGGGTCGCGGACAGTCGGAAGTGTGAACCCGTTAGGTGGGTCCTGTTAGTCGGCGTCGTACTGCTCGACCAGAAGCGGGCCGACGCTACCGGCAACCGCCTCCCCGAGCGCCCGCGCTCGATCGGTCAGCCCGTCCGTGAGTACGCCGGCAGCCCCGTCGCTCTCGGCGATCCCCTCCCGTCCGAGGACGTCGTCCATTACCGGGCCGAGTTCCTCGCCCTCCTCGAGTCGACTCGCGATCCGGTCGGGGAGTCGAAGCGTCGGTCCGCCTCCTCGTTCCGTCCGCTCGCCGTCCGTCGCTGCGCCCCACATGATCAACGAGAGCCCCGGCGTCGGCCTCGAGTCGGGCGACGCCGCCCTCGAGGCCGACGCCGTAGCCGGCGTCGGTCGCCTCGAGCGCGCGACGAGCGCGAGTTTCGGCGCCCGTAACGGTTTCGGCGATCGACCACGGCTGTTCGGAGACGCCGGAGTCGACCGCGACGGCGGTCACCGTCGGTTCGTACCGCTCGAGCGTTCGTTCGACAGCTTCGACCTTGACCGGGTTGGTGCTCCCGACTGCGACGTCCATACTCGACCCTCGCAGGCGATCGGTTTGGGTAGCTCGATTCGGCCGTAATCGGTAGCTTCAATGTTTCGCCGTTCTGCACCAATTTTGACGAAGGAAAGCTTCTCGGCCCGTGACGGATGGAGATTCCGAAATTCTTAAATCCGGTGTCTCGGAACCACGTAGGTAACAACCACGTCCGGCTTCTGTCCGTGACTCAGCCGGACAGTGCTCGTCATCCAATGACTAACGCAACATCGAACACCAGAGTACGGCGTAACGAACGAGAGACGGAAGCGGAAACGAACGAGAGCGAGCAGAACGACGTCGCCTGTCCCGAGTGTACCGGCAACCTCGTCGTCGACGACGAACACGGCGAAACGGTCTGTGAAGACTGCGGCCTCGTCGTCGAGGAGGATTCGGTCGACCGCGGTCCCGAGTGGCGCGCCTTCGACGCCTCGGAGAAGAACGAGAAGTCCCGCGTCGGTGCGCCGACGACGAACACGATGCACGACAAGGGGCTCTCGACGAACATCGACTGGCGGAACAAGGACGCCTACGGCAACTCGCTGGGCTCCCGCCAGCGCGAGAAGATGCAGCGCCTCCGCAAGTGGAACGAACGCTTCCGCACCCGCGACTCCAAGGAGCGCAACCTGAAGCAGGCGCTCGGCGAGATCGACCGAATGGCCAGTGCGGTCGGCCTTCCGACGAACGTCCGCGAGACCGCGTCGGTCATCTACCGCCGCGCGCTCGACGAGGACCTGCTTCCCGGCCGTTCCATCGAGGGCGTCTCGACGGCCTGCGTCTACGCCGCCGCCCGCCAGGCCGGTGTCCCCCGGAGCCTCGACGAGATCGCCGACGTCTCCCGCGTCGAGAAGAACGAGATCGCCCGCACCTACCGCTACGTGGTCCGCGAACTCGGCCTCGAGGTCCAGCCGGCCGACCCCGAGAGCTACGTTCCCCGGTTCGCGTCGGGACTCGAACTCTCCGACGAAGCAGAGCACCGCGCCCGCGCGCTGCTCCAGAACGCGAAGGAGAAGGGCGTCCACTCGGGCAAGTCGCCGGTCGGTCTCGCCGCCGCGGCCGTCTACGCCGCCGCGCTGTTGACCAACGAGAAGACGACCCAGGCCGCCGTCAGCGACGTCGCCGACATCTCGGAAGTCACGATTCGCAACCGGTACCACGAGCTGCTCGAGGCCGAGGAAACCCTCGGCATGGCCTGATAGTGACGGACGTCCGGCGCTGTGACTCGCGGGACTCGCCGGAACGACACCGCTTTTTGCCGCCCCGTTCCCAGTGACGAACACCAATGCGTATCGACTTCGACTCGTTCGTTCTCGCGGCCGCGACCGCGGACCTCTCGAACGCCGACGATCCGATCGCTCGCGACCACGCCGACGCCGTCGAGTTCCGGATGGACCTGGCCGACGACCCGCTCGAGGCGCTCGAGAACTACGATTCGGACCTCCCGATTCTCGCGACGAACCGAGCGGAGTGGGAGGGGGGCGCGAAACGGAGTTCCGCGGAAGGTTCGAGCGGCCGGCGGCCGCGAGACGGCGAAGCCGCGGACGACGGCCGGCTCGAGACGCTCGCCGAGGCGACCCGGTTCGACGCGGTCGGCGCGGTCGACGTCGAACTCGAGTCGATTCTCGAGGACGAGGCGGACGACCTGCTCGAGACCGCGCGCGAGCGCGACGTCGCGGTCGTCGCCTCGGCCCACGACTTCGAGGGGACGCCACCTCGCGTGGAGATGGTCCGGACGCTGACCGAGGCCGGCAAGTACGCCGACGTCGCGAAGCTGGCCGTCACCGCGGAGTCGAAGGCGGACGCCCTGGCGCTGCTGTCCGCGACGGAACAGCTAACCGCACACGGCGACGCCGTCGCGACGATGGCGATGGGCGAGGTCGGCAGCCACACGCGCGCGGTCGCACCGGTCTACGGCTCGAGGATCGGATACGCGCCCGTCGATCCCGAGGCGGCGACGGCCCCGGGCCAGTACGATCTCGAGACGCTCTCGGAACTCGTCTCGCAGTTACAGTGACGCCCCGGAAACGCCGTCATCCCACGCTCCGGCCGGTCGAACGTGCGTCGACGGAACGTGGATCGAAATCGGAATGTTAAGGGCGCCAGTCCCCTATCACTTTCACGTACAATGACATGGCTCCGTGCGCTCGCGGCCGCCGGTCTCTCAGTGCTCCTCCCCGGCGCAGGCCACGTGCTCATCCGCGACTGGATACGCGCGCTGGCGTTCGGTGGCGTATTCGTGGCGGCGCTTGCGATCTTTCTCCCCCCGACCGAGCAGATCGCGGCCATCGGCTCGGTGAGCGACGGAATGACGCTCGTCACCGAGGAGACGGACACGATCAGCCAGTTCGTCCTCTCGTTTATCGTGTTGTTCGCCGCGATCGACGCGACGTTCCGCGCGATGGGATTCCCGCCGAACTCGAACGCGGGAGAGGACGGCGACGGGCCGAGTTGTCCCCAGTGCGGGAAGCCGCTCGACGAGGATCTCACCTTCTGTCACTGGTGTACCACGCGGCTCGAGCCGATCGAGGACGAAGAAGAGCCGACTCCCTGAGATCCCCTCCGGCGAGCCGTGATCCGCGGGATATAACCACACTAGTAGTACTTTGACGGAATCCTTTTTACCGCCACTCGGATACGAGAGGCACCCACGTCGGCCACGACCGGTGGCCAGCGGGACCGATTCGAGATGAATCCCAACAGTCAACAGGAGACGGTCCAGGACGAGCCGATCGCCCTCGAATTCGACGAGTGCGTGAGCTACGAAGACGACGGTACCACGGTCATCTGTGACCGACGAAACGCCGCGGCGTGGATCCGATCGACGGCCGTATGGCCGTGCTGCCGGTAGACCCACGAACTCGTTCTCCGCTCGATCGACGAATCGTCGAGGTGAGCGACGCCGTCAGCGACAGCGATCGCAGACGTACGTCGTCGGATCCGCGGTCCGAAGCTTCGCCCCCGGCACGTACCGGCCACAGTCAGCACACCAGGTCCAGTACACGCGGTGGCTCGTGACCGATTCGTTCGCCGACTCGCTGCGCGCGTCGATCGATATCGATCGGTCGTCGACTGCAGTCACCGTTCCGTCGATCGGCGCGTGCTGGGCGATGCTGATTCCCTCACCCGGCCGCGCGATCATCTCCCCTTCCTCGAGTTCGTCGCCCGGCCGAACGATCGGCTCGCTCGGCGTGACGACGCCCTCGAAATCCGGGTTCGTGATCAACGGAACCTCGACGCGGCTGGGGACGATCGTTTCAGTTGGCTCGATCTCGTGGACCGAGTGCTTCCAGGCTGCCGGCGCGAGGACGTTGACGCGCCCGCCGCCGAGACGGTTCTCCTCGACGACCGACTCGTCCATCACCAGGAGGCAGTTCGTTCGCTTGCGGACGCCGAACTCGTCGGGCGAACCGTCGATCTCGAAACACCACCCCGGCCCGCCGTCGAGGATCACCTCGTTCTCGTCGAGCGCGTCGGTCCGTCCCGCCGCCTCGAGCAGATCGGTCGCGGGCGTCCCGATCGGCACCTCGAGGAAGCGGTGGCGGGGCACCCGCCCGTCGACGTGGACGAACTTTCGGATCGTCGGTTCGCCGTCGACGAGCGCCGCGCGGACGTTCCAGAGGGTTTCGGTGTTCTGGACGAGCCAGCCGTGGTCCATGGGTAACTCCTTACCCTGCATGACGACGTTCGCGATAAGCCGCAGGAGCACACTCTCCATCCCGTACTCGTACCTGTCCTCGGTGTAGGCGACGATAACACCGCGCTCGCTCTCGTCGATCGGAAGCTCGTCCGGCTCGTAGACCGTCGCGTCGATCGCTCGTTCGAGGTCGCGGACCCACTCCTGGCGGTCGGTCCACTTGGCGCCGATCACGATCCGATCGAAGGCGTGATCGAGCAATCCGTCGAACAGCGCGGCCAGTTCGTCGGCTCGCTCCCGGCCGAGCCACTTGTCCATGTAGTAGTTCGGTTCGCTCTCCTGGTGGTTCACCAGCAACGAATCGACCGACTCGAGGTGCTCCCACTTGGCGTAGGACGGGAACCCGGCACCGCCCGCACCTGCGACTCCCGCGTTTCGGAGTGTGACCGCGAACTCCGGCAGTTCGACCCCTCGGAGTTGTTCTCGGGTTACGCTCATGGCCCCGGGAGAGAGTATGTTACCAATTGGCATAGGTTTTGCCAACAATGAGACTAAATTACTGGAATATCTCTACGTTTATTCGGGATTTAGTGTTCGATCAACCGAATTTTCCCGCATTTGGAAGACGAATGGCATAGTCTCGACCGATCCCTCGAAGAGCGTGTGGTATGATAGCAATACCCTGGTTCAGGAGGCGAAGACGTTCCGGAAATTGACTATCTTCCTGCAGGACGACCGAGCAAACCCACCAAAGTACAGAAAACACGGCGACCAACACCCACGCAGTACGGTCACGTTCAAAGAAGATGGCTTCAAACACGACAGTCACAACAACAGGATTCGCCTCTCGAAAGGACGAAACCTGAAAGAACACTGGTCAGACTTCATCCTCTGCGAAATCGAAATTCGACCCGGCGTGACCGTCGAGAACGTCCGTCAAGTGCGAGCCGTCTGGAACGGTTCAAAAGACGAATGGGAACTCCACATTGTGTGCAAATGCGAGATCGAGGCCGAGTCTCCCGGCGACGAAACTGCTGGTATCGACCTCGGTATCTCGAACTTCGCCGCTGTCTCGTACTCGACGGGCGACCACGAGTTGTATCCAGGGAACTGCTTGAAGACTGACGAGCGATACTTCGCTAAGGAGATAGCGAAGTGCAACTCCTCTCGGTCGAACAAGGCACTCAGACTCCGCCGGAAGCGTTCTGAGCGCCGGTCGCATTACTTGCACGCCGTTACCCGACACATCGTCTCAGAATGTGCCGAACGCGGTGTTGGAACGGTTGCTGTCGGCAACCTGGAAGGCATCCGTGAAGACGACGAAACTGGCGAGGCTCGAAACTGGGGCGACCGGGGAAACGAAGGCTTGCACGGATGGGCGTTCGACCGCTTCACGAACCTACACACATACAAGGCAAACGCCGAAGGCATCGCTGTTGTCGTCGTGAATGAGCGAGACACCTCGAAGACATGTTCGTGTTGTGGACAGAAGCAAGACACTAATCGTGTTGAGCGTGGCCTGTACGTCTGTCGTGGGTGTGACGCCGTGATGAATGCCGACTCGAATGGCGCAGAGAACATCCGTTGTCGGTTAGACCAAGCAGAGAAGGTAACTCTGAATCCTTTAGGGGATAGGAGTAGCGGGCGTGTGGCACGTCCAGTAGTCAACCTGTTCCGCCGTGGAGAACACGGTCCGAGTAGTGGACAGGGGACGTTCGTCGAACAAACGAGCATCTGCAAACCGTAAATATCCCAACGCGGAACGGGAAGCCCCGCTGTTTACGGCGGGGAGGATGTCACTTCTCGATAATACTCTCCTCGACCGCCTCGCCGAAGTGTCGCGCGGTGTCCTCGTAGTAGAGCAACAGTTCGTCGCCCGCCTCGAGATCCGTGACGGCCGTTCGGCCCTCGCTCGTCGGGACCTTGATGGTCTCGGCGTTCTGGAGCAGCGTCTCGATGCGGTCGCCGTCGCTCGTCTCGAGGGCGATCCGGAACATGGGCCGTTTCTCGATCTTGACGCGGCCGACGATCGCCTCGCGGGTGTTGCCGTCGGTGTCGACGACCTGGACCTCGTCGCCGCTCTGAAGCTCCGAGAGGTACTTCGTGCCGCCGTCGGGCGTTCGGACGTAGGCGTGGACCGCGCCGGCGTTGACCCGGAACGGCCGCGATGCGACGTACGGCGACTCGGCCGTCTCCGCGTGGACGAAGACGAGTCCGCGGGCCATCGAGCCGACGAGCATCCCCTCGTCGTGCTCGAGCAGCGAGCCGGTGTCGACGCAGACCCGATCCGCGCTGCCGACCTGTTCGACGTCGAGTACCTCGGCGTACTCGAGGTCCAGCGACTCCCGCTCGGCCCGGTCGCGAACCTCGACCGTCCGGCGGATCTCGTCGGGGTCGTCCGAGTCGAGCAACACGGCGTCGGCGCCGATCTCGAGGGTCTCGAACGCCGTCTTCGCCTCCTCGGCGGAGGTGACGCCCGCGACGAGTTCGGTCTCCTCGCCGATGCGCGCGATCAGGTTCTCGAGGGGAATGATCGTCCAGTCCTCGCCGACGACGATCGTGTGGTCGGCCTCCTCGGCGGCGCTCTCGGCGAACGACTCGTACTCCTTCCCGAGGATGTGCACGTAGGCTCCTCGGTCGAGTTCGCCGTTGCGGCGCAGCGTCGAGAGATCGGCGGAGCCGGAGAGATCCTCCGGGAGATCGATCGTGCCGTCGCCCTCGCCGTCCTTGCCGACGACGATCGCGTCGGGCTCCGCGTCCGTTCCGTCGTCGCTCTCGATGTTGTCGACCAGCGTTACGTCACCGTCGGTTCGAAACGCGGCGACGCCGATCTCGCCGAGTTCGCGGACGCGTTCGACGTCCTCCTCGTCGACCAGTACCCAGTCGGCGCCCGCCTCGAGCGCGGCCGTGATCCGCCCTCGGCGATCGTCCCAGTCGCCGACGGCATCGTCGGCCTTGACCCAGACAGCTCTCGTCATACCTCGATCCTCGAAGGGGAGTGGCTTGAACGTGGCGGATCTGGCAGCAGTCGGGGCAATCGAAAGGTCGGGTCCCGTGACAGCCGCTCGTTCGATCTGTCACACGGTACCGTAGGCCGCGCTACGAAACGTTGAGAACGCTCGATACCGTACCGTTGCCAAGATGGCTGTCTACGATGCGATCTGTTTCGATCTCGACAGGACGATCTGCGAGCCCACGCAGGATCCCGAGACGCTGCTCGAGCGGACCTTCGAGGACGTCGACTGCGATCCGTTCTGTACGCACGCCGATCTCCGCGCCGCCATCCCGTCGCTGCCGACGGCCGAGACGGCCCGCGGGTTCTACGAACACCTCTTCGGCGAGGTCGCCGGCCGAGCGGACGCCGACCCGACCCTCGCCCCCTCGCTCGCGGAGCGCTACCTCGAGCGACAGGATCCGAGCGCCGTCCGGTTCCGTCCCGGCGCGGCGGCCGCCCTCGAGTACGCCCGCGAACGCGGCCAGGTCGCCCTCATCACGAACGGGGGACGGCCGACCCAGATCCAGAAGCTTCGCGCGCTCGGCATCGAGGACGCGTTCGACGTTCGCGTCTACACGGATCCGGGCGCCGGCATCTATCCGAAGCCCGACGCGGCGCCGTTCGAGCGCGCGCTCGCCGAACTCGAGGCCACGCCCGACGCCGCGATCCACGTCGGAGACTCGTTACGTGCCGACATCGCCGGCGCTAACGCGATGGGGATCGACTCCGCGTGGATCGACGTCGGCGGCGACCGCGCGGCGGAGGACGAACACGAGCCGACGTACGAACTCTCGTCGCTCGAGCGACTCGAGTCGATCCTCTAAGGCCGCGACAGCGGCGAACGGCTACTGCGAGGGAAGAAGGTCGGTGTGGATGACGGCGCGGTATCTGCTCTCGGTCGCCTCGTCCAACCGTTTGAGCAGCGGTGCGACGGCCGGGAACGAGTCGGGGAGTTCGAACGGATCGTCGTCGCGATCGCCGCGCTCCTTGCAGCGTTTGACGAACGCGGCCAGCGCCGAGTAGTCGTCCGGCCGAACGTAGACGACGCCCATCGCGTCGGTTCCCTCGTCGACCCGTTCGCGCCAGGTCTCGAGCAGCGTCTCGACGCGCCGTCGGGCTTCTTGCTCCCGTTCGACGAAATCGGCCGCATCGGGTCCGTCGCCGTCGAAGAGGTCGTCGAAGGCGTCCTGGATCTCCGCGGCGTTCTCCTTCAGCGAGGGCGCCTCCTCGTCGGCCGCGAGCAGGTCGTCGACGGCCTCGAGTTCCTCGCGCCGAACTGCGGTCGGATAGACGAACTCGTGCGTCTCCTCCGGAAGCCTGTACGAACGACCCTCGACCCCCTGTTGGCCTTCACCCGACTTTCCCAGCATCAAATCGAGTATTCCCATAGATGAACCTGCACGCGGTCACCGAATAAGTGTTCCGTGGCCGACTGCCGGTAGCGTTCAGATACGCGGTCGCTGGATCCGCAACTGGTCCGAAAGCCCTGGGCGTTCGCGGCCGCTCGGGCGGATATCCTCGTTTGCTCGCGACGTTGCCGCTCGCGTGTCGCGGTTCTCGTTCACTGCGTTCACTCCGAACCGCTCACCACTCGTCGCCGAGCGCCGCCTTCGTCCCGCCGAAGCCGCTCGCGCTCCGCCAGGTGCGTCCGCTGTCGGCGTGTTCGACCTCGATACCACTGCCGCAGTTTCCACACCGGTACCCGTCGGGCGCTCGAACCGGCTTCGACGCCCGGTGACGGGTCGCCCGCCAATCGCAGTTACGCTCGCGACAGCGAAGCACGTACCGCGGCTCGGCGAACGACCGACAGTGACGGGGTGCGTCGAGCGTCGCAGCCAGTTCCCGGAATCGCGATCCGTGACCCGACTCGCCGAAGCGCTGGAACTCCCAGGCGTGGACGAGTTCGTGTCGGACGACGGCGGCGAACTCGGACCACTCGTAGCGCTCGTAGGCCCGGCGGGCGAGCACGATCGTCGCCACCTCGCGGTCGGCGTGCCACCGGCACAGTCCCGCTCGGCGGCGCGCCCTCGCGGACACTCGCCACTCGAGCGCGTCGAACTCGAGTCCGAGATCGTGTTCCCCGATGACCTCGCGGGCGTGAATGCGAGCGCGAGCGACGATCTCGTCGTCGATCGTGAGCTCCTCCTCGGTCACGGATCGACGAACGAAATCGGACCCCGAAACCCTTCCGGATTCCGACATCCCTTCGGAGCACCTTTTTTCGCACGCGACGAGCCTCGAACATGAGCGACCGCACGCTTCCGGAGCCGCGGCCGCCCGCACCCGACGCACCGATCCAGCCGACAGCACTCGTTCTCACCGCGGTCGCAGAACCGCCGCTGGACGAGCGAGGGGCGTGGCTCGAGCGCTACGAGCCGACCGACGCGCTCGCCGTTCCGGGAACGGACACGCCCCTGTACGTGACCGAATCGGGGATCGCCATCACGACGACCGGGATCGGCAAGAGCGACGCGGCGACGACGACGGCGTCGCTGCTCGCGACTCCCGGAGTCGACCTCGGGTCGGCGTACGTGCTCTCGGCCGGTATCGCGGGCGCGTCGCCGGCGACCGCCGCGCTCGGTTCGGTCGTCGTCGCCGACGCGGTCGTCGACTGGGACCGAAAGCACCGGTGGGACCGAGCCGAGAAGGCGGACGGGAGCGCGGACGGCGAATCGGCTGAGTCGGATGCGATCGACACGCTCGCCTACCGACCGCGGGATTACGTCCACCACCTCGAGGACCGACTCGTGGACGAGGCGCTCGCAGTCGCCGAGGACGTCGACCTTCGTACGGACCCGGCCGTCGACGCCTACAAGAGACGGTATCCCGACGCGACGGCCGACGGACCGACCGTCGAGACCGGAACGACCGTCTGCGGCGACGAGTTCTGGCACGGCTCGCGCTACGCGCGAGAAGTCGACCGGCTCTGCGAGCAGTACGGCGTCGGACCCTACGCGACGACGCAGATGGAGGACGCCGCGGCGGCGACCGCCCTCGAGCGGTTCGATCGCCTCGAGCGGTACCTGAGCGTGCGCGCGGTCGCGAACTACGATCGACCGGCGCCCGGACAGACCGTCGAGGAGAGCTTCGACGGGACCGAGGCGAGCCTCGCGCTGGCGATCGAAAACGCCGCCCGCGTCGGCTCGGCGATCGTCGAGCATCTCGTCGCGACGGATCCGCTGGAACTGCGTTAGAGTATCTCCTCCGCGAGCGCCGTTTCGAGCGTCGACGCCACGGCGTCGGCCTCGCGCTCCCGGACGGTGAGCCCCTGCTCGAGCTGGAGTCCGCCGCCGTCAGCCGCGAGCCAGTTGACGAAGTTGTTCGGGCTGGCGCCGGCGTACGGCCCGTCCGAGACGGTTTCGACGGATAGCGTGACGGCCGTCTCGAGACGCGAGGCTACCGCCCGTTTGGTATCATCGTCGATCCCGCCGCCGACGAGCACGCGGTCGTCGGCGAGCCCGTGCAGGCTGATCACGGTCTCGAAGCCGCGGTCGGCGATCTCCTCGAGCAGGGGGTACGATTCGGGATCGATCGCCGACGACGGCGGATGCCACAGGTCGAACGCGTCGCCCTCGTCGGCGTACCCCAGACGGGTCCAGCAGCTGGCGGCCGGGAGCCGCGTCGCCAGCTCGAGCGCCTGCTCTGCGGTACCGGGTTCGACTCGCCCGCCGTGGGCGGCACAGATCAGCACTTCGTCGCTCGAGCCGTCGTCGTACAGCAGTTCTGTCAGGTGTCCCGTCTCGGTTACCTCCAGCGGTCGCGTCGTGATCGTTGATCGGGCCACGAATCCGGCGTACGCCCTCGCTCGAAATAACTATTGGCGGGCGATCGAGCGATCGGTTGAAATATTCGTAAAAAGGTGATTCACGCGCCGCGGGGTTCGGTCGTGGGTGGGGTGACGTCCTCGTCGATACGGCGGCCGCCGTAGGCCACGGCGACCATCGAGAGGCCGGTCGTGAAGAGGCTGATACCGACGAGCAGTCCGATCGCCCAGGCCGCATCCGCTGGGAAGCCAGCCCAGAGGAGGCCCGCGAGGACGAGCGAGACCACTCCGCTGGCCGCGATCCAGCCCCGTCCGGGCTCGCCAGCCATTCGCAGACTCACTCCGAGTTCCGCGACGCCCTCTACCAGCAGGTACGCGATGACCAGGATCGTCAGGGTCAGGAGCCCGAGAACCGGGTTGGCGAGGAGGACGATCCCGGCGACGACCGAGACGATCGCGAGCGTTAGTTGCCAGAGGGATCCCCGCCATCCCCGTGCGGTGACGGCGTGACCGCCGTGGACGAGACCGACGACGACCAGTAGCGCGCCGACGATGTACGTTATCGCGAGACCCATCGCGAACGGCAGCAACATCGCGAGTAGGCCGAGTAATACGAGGACGCCGCCCGCGAGCGCGAGCGTTCGCCATCCCTCCTGCAGGGAGTACGTTCCGGCTTCTGAAGTGGTTGTACTCATGGTAATCTCCAGTAGTACAGAGGCGCCGTAAGTAGATACGAATTATTCACGGGTTGACAGTAACTCCGGTGGACGGACCAGTCCGAAACGGAGAGGGAAACCGGCCGGATTGGACGGCACCGCCGAGGAGCGGCGGTCGGCGGTACTGTGGGGAGAGAACGAGACGAGAGCGCTGCGCGAAGCGGCTACGGCGGACCGTCAGACCTCGAGCGCCAGCCCGGACTCCGCGAGCGCGTCGTCGACCGAGAGATCGTCGTGGACGACCCCGGAGACGGCCGTCGCGATAGCTTCGGGATCCTCGTGCTGGAAGATCGACCGACCCATGGAGATCCCGGCGCCGCCGCCGTCCATCGCTCCGCGAACCATCTCGATGGTCTCGCGGTCGGTCCCTTTCGAGCCGCCGGCGATGACGACCGGGAGACGGGTCGACTCGACGACGTGCTGAAAGCTATCGGCGTCGCCGCTGTAGCCCGTCTTCACGAGGTCGGCGCCGACCTCTTCGGCGAGTCGAACCGCGTGGCCGAGCGCCTCGGGATCCGCGGAGTCGACGCCCGGCCCGCGGGCGTAGGCCATCGCGAGGACGGGAATTCCGAAGCGAGCGGCCCTCTCGGTGACCTCCGACAGCTGCGCGGTCTGATCCGGTTCGTAGTTCGAGCCGACGTTGATGTGGAAAGAGACGGCGTCGGCACCCGCGCGGATCGCCTCTTCGACGGTGCCCGTCATGCGCTTGTCCTGCTCGTCGGGGCCGATCGTCGTCGAGGCGTTGAGGTGGACGATGTAGCCCTTGCCGTTCTTGTTCTCGTGGACGCGCGGCGCGATCCCCTTCTGCGTGAGGACGGCGTCGGCGCCGCCGCGGGTCACGCCGTCGATGGTCGATTCGATGTCTTTCAGGCCCTGGACGGCACCGAGCGTGATACCGTGGTCCATCGGGACGATTACGTACGATCCGTCTGTACCGATTCGGTCGAGTCGTGCGTCGATTCCGGTGGTCATTGCGAGTGTCTAGCAATCAGGTGGTTATGGCTGTTCTGGTTCCGGTACATCTACCCCGGCGCCGCGGAGCGCGCCGCGTTTGAGTTCGCGGGCCTTGGCCTCGAGATCGGCCGCCGCGGGCGCGTCTCCCTCCCCGCGGTCCGCAACGATGTCGACGAGCGCGCTGCCGACGATGACGCCGTCGGCGCCCGCCTCGACGATCTCGGCGGCGTGGTCGCCCTCGCTGACGCCGAAGCCGACGGCCTTGGGGACGTCGTAGTCGGCCAATCGGGTCAGGCTGTCGTGGGTCGCGTTCGAGACGTCCGCTCGAGCGCCCGTCGTCCCGAGTCGAGCCTGGACGTAGGCGAATCCCGATACGTGGGACATGATCGTCTCGAGGCGCTCACCCTCGGTCGTCGGCGCGACGATAAAGACGAGGTCGAGTCCGTGGTCGTCGCAGGCCTCGCGCAGCGGGTCGGCTTCCTCCGCGGGGAGGTCGGGGACGATAACGCCCGAGAGACCGGCCTCGGCGGCGCGCTCGACGAACGGGCGGACATCAGGTTCCGATCCATACTGCAGGATCATATTGTAGTACGTCATCACCAGCAGCGGCGCCTCCGTCTCGAGTTCGTCGACGAGTTCGAAGAACCCCTGGGGGGTCGTCCCCGCATCCAGCGCGCGGTTGATCGCGGCCTGGATCGTCGGCCCCTCCGCGATCGGCTCCGAGAACGGCAGGCCGAGTTCGATCAGGTCCGCGCCGCCGCGGTCCAGGGCCTCGACGTACTCCTTCGTATCCTCGAGCGAGGGATCACCCGCGGTGATGTACGTGATGAGGGCAGGGCGGTTCTCGCGGATGGCGGCTTCGACGTCACTGTCGTAGTCGGTGCTCGGTTCGCCGCCATCGGTGCGAACCTCGGCGCTCACGGGTCGCTGCTCACGGTTCACCGGTCGCTTTTCGAGGTGCTCCCGTCGATCACTCCTCGCATTCGCTCCCCGCTCGTCCTTCCGAGATTCTCGCTCCGCACGACTCTCGCGCGTCACTGGTCGAACACCCCCACTTCGGGCGCGGCCTCGAGATCGCGCTTCTCGGTCTCCTCGAGCACCGTCTCGAGGTCCTTGTCGCCGCGACCGGAGACGTTGACGACGACGAGATCGCCGAGATTCTCGTACTTCTCCTCCAAGTAGCCGAGCGCGTGACTCGACTCGAGCGCCGGGATGATCCCCTCGAGCCGCGAGAGCCGGTGGAAGCCGTTGAGCGCGGCGTCGTCGTCGACGCTCGCGGGCGTGACACGCCCGGTGTCGACCAGGTGCGAGAGTTCGGGGCCGACGCCGGCGTAGTCGAGGCCCGCACTGACGCTGTGTGATTCCATGATCTGTCCGTCACCGCTCTGGAGCAGCTTGGTCATCGCGCCGTGGAGCACGCCGTCGGTGCCCGTCGAGAGCGTCGCGGAGTTGGGGGCGAGCCCCTCCGCCTCGTCGATCTCGAGGCTCGAGCCGCCGGCTTCCACCGCGTAGAGTGCCACTTCGTCGTCAGGGATGAACTCGTGGAACGCCCCCATCGTGTTCGAGCCGCCGCCCGCGCAGGCGACGACGCTGTCGGGGAGCCGACCGGCCTGTTCCTGAATCTGCATACGGGCTTCCCGGCCGATAACCGCCTGGAAGTCCCGGACGAGTTTCGGGAACGGGTGCGGGCCGACGACCGACCCGATCACGTAGTGGGTTCGCTCGACGGTCGTCGCCCAGTCGCGCATCGTCTCGTTGATCGCCTCCTTCAGGGTCGCGCTGCCGGCGTCGACGGGGTTCACCTCGGCGCCGTTCATCCGCATCCGGTAGACGTTCGGCCGCTGGCGGTTGACGTCGGTCCGGCCCATGTAGATCTCGCAGGGCATGTCGAGGTGGGCCGCGGCCATCGCGGTCGCCGTCCCGTGCTGGCCGGCGCCCGTCTCGGCGATGATCCGCTCTTTGCCCATGTACTTCGCGAGCAGCACCTGTCCGAGCGCGTTGTTCAACTTGTGGGCGCCGCCGTGGACGAGGTCTTCGCGCTTGAGGTAGATCTCGCGGTCGTAGCGCTCGCTGAGGCGATCCGCGCGCTGCAGCGGCGTCGGTCGACCGCCGAAGTCCCGCATCCGCTCGCGGAACTCGTCCATGAAGCCGTCCTCGTTCTCGAGGACGTATCGCTCGTAGGCGTCCTCGAGTTCCCGCAGCGCCGGCATCAGCGCCTCGGGCACGTACTGTCCGCCGTACTCTCCGAACGTGGCGTCGCTATCCCGCTCGCGGTTGCGTTGGCTTTCACTCATGATCGGTCTCGCCTCCGAGGTTCGTCGCTCGCGTCAGTCGTCGCGCGTTCTCTCTCACGTCGCTGTCGCCGCCGTGGTCCATGATGGCGCTGCCGACGAGCAGCGCGTCTGCGCCCGCCTCGCGCATCCGCCGGACGTCTCCCGGCGTCGACACGCCGCTTTCGGCGATCAGCGTCACGTCGTCCGGAGCGTGGGGACTGACGGATTCAAACGTTCCGAGATCGACCTCGAGTCGCGCCAGATCCCGGTTGTTCACGCCGATGATCTCGGCACCCGCCTCGAGCGCGGTCTCGAGTTCCTCGCGGTCGTGAACCTCGACGAGCGGCTGGAAGCCGCGCTCGCGGGCGGCCGCGATCAGTTCCTCGAGATCGTCTACGAACCGCGCGATAAGCAGGAGGAGATCGGCTTCGACGACGTCCATCCCGTCCTCGTCGAGCACGAAGTCCTTCCGGAGGACGGGGACGTCGACGGCCTCGCGAACCCGACGGAGCGCGTCGGGAGAGCCGCCGAAGTGCGACGGCTCGGTGAGCACCGAGATCGCCGCCGCGCCGCCCTCGACCATCGCCTCGGCCAGTTCGACGGGATCGTCCGTGCGCGTTCCGTCGGCGGTCGGACTCGTCGGTTTCACCTCCGCGATGATCGGGATGCGACCGTCCGCCTCCGCTCGAGCCAGCGCGTCGGGGAGCGACCGCGCCTCGACGGTCAGGCGGTCGCGATCGCCGCCCGTTCGCTCCCGGGCCGCCTCGAGGATGGACTGGACAGCGGGAGCCAGCTCCGTTCGAGAGTTCATTATTGTACACTGACGTACTGTTATGTACATAAGGCTTGCGTCATCGAACCGAACCGACCGGCGAATATTCAAGGCTGTCTCCCCTATCGGTCCGGTATGGAGGAGGCCACGGACGCTGGCATTTACGCGAAGGAGTCGTCGTACCTCGACCGATACGTCCAACTCGGAGCCGCGAGCGGGCGGGTGTTGCGCGTTACGTTTCCGAAGACCCCGGAATCGGACGCCGAAACCGATCACCCCGTGCTCGAGCGGATCTTCGAGTATCTCGACGGCCTCGAGGAGATCGAGTTCGGCGACGTTCAGGTCGCGCTGACGATGCCAACCGACCAGCGCACGGTGTTAGAGCAGGTCCGGGAGATCCCCTACGGCGATCAGGTCGACGTCCGAACCCTCACCCGAATGACGCCCGAACTCGATCCGGACGACAACGAGGACGTAAACCTGGCGCGGACGGCGCTGGACAGTAACCCGGCACCGATCCTGATCCCCGACCACCGCGTTCGCGACGGGCCGAGCGCCGCACCGCCGCCGATCGAACAGAAGTTGCGCTCGCTCGAGGGGCTGTAAGACGGGTCCCAGCACCGAGGTACGTCCGACCAGCGGCCGAACTCGTTTTAGACGGCGAAAGTGCTCGAGTACTCGACGGAAAGCGCCTACTCGCTGTACCAGGCCGCGTAGATGTAGAGCCCGATACCGGTGAAGACGAGCAGCGACGTCGCCAGGTCGAACACCAGCAGCCGGGTGAACAGGTAGGCGAACTGGAGCAGGCCGCCCGAGACGAGACAGACCGCGGCACCCATGACGACCGACAGCTCCATCTCGGCCTCCCGGAAGAGGATCGCCCCGATCCCGATCGCGATCGCGCCGAAGACGAACTCGGTTGCGTACATCGCGGTCGGGTCGTCGGCGATCGTCGCGTAGAGGAACAGTGAGAAATAGAATATTACCCCGTACACGATCAGTCGGCGCGCCGACTCCGACAGGTCGATCGTCCCGTTCATATCCGATCCCTACAGGTCGGTCCTCTTAGCTTTCGAGGGTTTCCGCCCACTCGAACTCGAGACCCTCGTGGACGAGGAACTCGAGGGCGTTGACGAGATAGTGGGCGACCACGACCACCAGGAAGCTCCCGGTGACGACGTAGATGGCCGCGAGGACGAACCCGAGGACGCCGGTGACGACGATTCCGACGCTGCCCTGCATCCCGTGACCGACCGCGAACGCGACCGACGAGACGACGGCCAGCAGCCACGGCGAGAGTCCGAAGCCGACGGAAAGCGTGCCGATCAGCGCCGCCCGAAAGAGCAACTCCTCGAAGACCGCGATGATCGGGAGCACGACCCCCAACAGGACGAGCCATCCCTGGACCGACTCGGGTGCGAGCAGTTCCCGCAACTGCTCGTCGTGGTCGAAGCCGAACCGCGTCGCGGTCGCGGCCCCGAGTTCGTTCGCGACGTAAAGTGCGAGGCCGAACACGGTGCCCAGGAGCAGGCCCCTCTCGAGATACGACTGCGAGAACTCGATACCCAGGGCGTCGGCCGGAATCCCGGTGTAGACCACGGCGCCGAGCAACACGAGCGCGAACAGCCCCTGCGACGCCGCGACGTTCGCGAGCACCGTGCCCGTCGTCAGCGACTCCGGATCGACCCTTCGGTCGCCAGCGCGCGGCCGCTCGCGAACCGTCGGTTCGGCGGATTCGTCGGCGCTGTTCTCGAGGCCGGTGGTCGCGTCGTCCGACTCCCTCGCCGAGACGGCGGACTCGCCGGGAGTCGGTGTCTCGGGGGTAGTGCTCTCGCGCTCCGGTATCGAATCGACGGAGTCGGTCTCGCTTCCCGATTCGGCGTCGGCACTGGAATCGGTATCGAGATCCGCATCCTCGAACGCGGACTGCGTGAGGGTGGAAAGAACGAGCAGCAACGCGAGGACGACGCCCGTGATAGCCGCGAACGCCGTCCAGTCGGCCATTTACTGCGGACTCGGGTTCGAACCGCCGGCACCGCCGACGGCCTGCTGGTCGAACGCCGATCCGGTGATCGACTTGAGTCGATCGACCAGCGAGTCCTTCTTCGGCTCGCCCATCAGGGCGACGTCGAGGACTTCGCTGATGTTCGAACACGGGATGATCTCGATCATCTCGGCGTACTCGTCTTCGATCATCACGTCCTGTTCGTTGGCCTGGGGGATGATGACCTTGCTGCAGCCGGCCTTCGCGGCGGCCTCGATCTTGTGGGTCACGCCGCCGACCGGGAGGACGTCGCCCCGGACCGAGAGCGAGCCGGTCATGGCGACCGACTGGTCGATCGGGATGTCCTCGAGCGCGCTGATGACGGCCGTCGCCACCGTGATCGAGGCGGAGTCGCCGTCGACGCCCTGCTGTCCGGCCTGGACGAACTGGATGTGGACGTCCTTCTCCGAGAGGTTCACGTCCGAGAACTTCTTGATGATCGCGGAGACGTTCTGGACGGACTCCTCGGCCATCTCCTTCAGCTGGCCGGTCGCGATGACCTGACCCTGGCCCTGTGCGGGCGCGATTTCGGCCATCACGGGGAGCATGATACCGGAGTCCTCGCCCATGACGGCGAGGCCGTTGACGCGGCCCTCGACGCCGTCCTGGGTGACCTGCAGTTCGTAGTCCTTGCGGCGCTCGATGTAGTCGTCGGCGAGCTGTTGCTCGATCGAGCGCGAACGGTCCTTGGCCTGCAGGACGTCGTCGCGCGTCGTGTACTCGCGGTCCTCGGCGCGGGCGATGTCGCCGGCCACCCGCACGAGACCGCCGAGGTTCCGGAACAGCAGCGTGAGGTGTTCCTTGCGGCCCGCACGGCGCTTGGCCTCGAGGATGATTTCCTCGACGGCCTCGCGCTCGAAGTGGGGCAGGCGCCCGTCGCGTTCGACCTCCTGGGCGATGAAGCGGGCGTACTTCCGGCGCATCTCGGGCGTGTCCTCGATGGTGTCGTCCATGTACACCTCGTACCCGTAGCCCTTGATACGGCTCCGGAGTGCGGGGTGCATGTTCTCCATCGCGTCCAGGTTCCCTGCAGCGATCATGACGAAGTCACAGGGGACGGGTTCGGTCTGGACCATCGCGCCCGAGGAGCGCTCGGACTGTCCGGTGATCGAGAACTCGCCCTCCTGGATCGCCGTCATCAGCTTCTGCTGGGTGCGTACGTCGAGGGTATTGATCTCGTCGACGAACAGCACACCCTTGTTGGCCTTGTGTATCCCGCCGGGTTCGACCCGGTCGTGAGACGGCGTCTCCATCCCGCCGGACTGGAACGGGTCGTGGCGGACGTCGCCGAGCAGCGCGCCGGCGTGGGCGCCGGTCGCGTCCTCGAACGGCGCGGTGCGCTGATCGCCGTTGTCGACGATCATGTTCGGCACCATCGCGTCCGTGCCGCGGCTGGTGTAGCGGAAGATGAACCAGATGATACCCGCTGCGAGGATACCAAGCAGGATCTGTCGGGCGAGGATAGCGTACCCGACGACGATCGCGATGATGATCCACATCAGGATCGACCGCATCTGGTTGCGCTTGCGAGCTTCCTCCTTGTGCGCGTCGATAATCTGTTCGCCCTTGCCGGCGGGGACGGTCCGGACCTTCGGCTCGTTGCCGTCGTCCGGGTTGTGGTAGACGAGAACGTCTTGCAGATCTTCCTGGGGCAGGAGCTGACTCATCGCCTTCGCCAGCATCGACTTGCCGGTACCCGGCGAGCCGATCATCATCACGTGTCGGCGCTGCTTGGCCGCCTTGATGATAATGTCTCGAGCTTCGTCCTGTCCGATGACCTGGTCGACGAGGCGGTCGGGAACCTCGATATCCGCCGTCGAGTCGATCTTGAGTCCGCCGAGCAGATCGTCCTCAGCGTTCTCCTCGTCGACTTCGACACCCGGATCGACTTCGACGGTGCTGCCGAGGTCTTCGACCGTTTCGACTTCGTCCTCGGTCTCGTCGATGCCCGACTCGGGGTCAAATTCCTCGTCCGGGGCGCCGCCGGACTCGTCGGTCTGGTCGCCGTCGTCCATATTCGGCGACCGATCCCCTTGGCGCTCCGGACGCTGCTCCTCTCGGGTCTCGTCGGGAGCGGCGTCAGATGCGCCTTCAGGGGAGTCGTCAACGTTCGTATCGTTACTCATAGAACTCTGTTCGGTACCTGATCCGAAGGGATTGCGACTGATATACTTTCTCCATGCGGAGCGTTGCGCTAGTGCCCGAAATCAGAGACTACGGAGCCAGTGTAGCACGATTACGCCGAGGGGGAATCCGTTCGGTTCCGAGAATTCGCCGGAAATATCTCCCTTCCGGTCAGTCGGCCGACGGGACCAGCAGGGCAGAAAACTCGCCACGCTTAAGCGCTACGCCGGAACAGTGTTCCGCATGAGGGGGTTCTACATCGGTCGCTTCCAGCCGTTTCACAACGGCCACCGCAACATGGTCGCGCAAATCGCCGAGGACGTCGACGAACTCGTCCTGGGGATCGGAAGCGCCGACGACTCACACACCGTCCGAAATCCGTTCACCGCCGGAGAACGCATCATGATGATCACCAAGTCGCTGGTCGATACCGACCTCGTGACCTACGCCGTTCCGATCGAGGACTTAGAGCGCAACTCGGTGTGGGTGAGCCACGTCCAGAGTATGAGCCCCGACTTCGACGTCGCCTACTCGAACAACCCGCTCGTTATCCAACTGTTTCGGGAGGCCGATATCGAGATCCGTCAGTCGCCGATGTTCAACCGCGAGGTTCTCGAGGGAACCGAGGTCCGCGAGCGCATGATCAACGGCGGCGACTGGGAGTCGCTGGTTCCCGAGGCGGTCGTCGAGGTCGTCGAGGAGACCGACGGCCTCGAGCGCATCCAGATGGTCAGCGGCTCCGATTCGAACGGAGCGTAACGTCTCTCCGTTACCGTCGTTCTGCAGCGTCTCCCGAGGAGCGTGTGCTCCCGTCCGGACGACCGGTCGTTCCAAGACACACCGATTTTCGTCGATGGAACCGTACCCCCTTCCATGATCACGCTCACGTCGGACTTCGGCACCCCCTATCCCGCGGCGATGAAAGGCGTCGTCCTCCAGCGATCGGCCGCGAGACTGGTCGACGTCGGACACGACTTCCCGCGACACGACGTCCGAACCACGGCGTTCTGGCTCCGGGAGACCCTCCCGTACTTTCCGCCCGCGACCCACCTCGTCGTCGTCGACCCCGGCGTCGGAACCGAACGCGACGCGCTCGTTCTCCGTGCCGGCGAACACACGCTCGTGGGTCCGGACAACGGCGTCTTGCTCCCCGCGGCCCGTCGCCTCGCCGGCGAGCGCACCCTCGAGAGGTACGTGATCGACGAACGACGGCTCGAGCCGGTCGAGCCAACGGTGGGCGCAGCCCCTTCCGGAACCGCTGGCCCCTCCAATCGAGGGCCGGCGAGCACGACCTTCCACGGACGGGACGTCTTCGCCCCCGCTGCAGCGGCGGTTCACGAGCGCGATCCGGGTCGGCTCGAGTCGCTCCCGTTTCTCTCCCCGACAGCGGATCCCGTCGCTCTCGAACTTCCCGACGCGACGGTCGACGAGGGGCACGCCACCGGAGAAGTCCTCGTCGTCGACGACTTCGGGAACGCCATCACGAACGTGCCCGGTACCTACCTCGAGAACCGGAATCGAATCGTCGCAAACGGCGACCTCGTTCCGGTCGGCGACACCTTCGGCGCCGTTTCGGCGGGTGACCGACTCGCCACGGTCGGCAGTCACGGTTACGTCGAACTCGACGTCAACCGGGGCCGCGGCGACGAGGCGTTCAGCCTCGAGGTCGGCGATCGGATCGAACTCGGGCCGGCACCGTCGAGCGAGTGAAGAGCGAGACGACCGGCGTAACCGATCGCTACCGACCGCTCTCCCGAGTACGACGCAACTACCGAAAAAACGAAAGCGGATCTGGGAACGTTACTCGGCGGCGATGACGTCGTCGATGCGGACGATCATCGTCGCGGCCTCGGTCGCGCTCTCGATGGCTTCGCGCTTGACGTCGGCGGGGTCGACGACGCCGTACTCGAACGGATCGGCGATCGTGACGTCCTCACCGTCGGTGATGAGACCGGCGCGGCCCTCGGACTCGTGGGCCGCACGAAGGTCGACGAGGGTGTCGATCGGGTCCTGTCCGGTGTTGGTGGCGAGCGTCCGCGGAACGACGTCGAGCGCGTCGGCGAACGAGGTTACGGCGAGTTGCTTGCGTCCCTCGATACCGGCGGCTTCCGAGCGGATCTTGTCCGCGATAGCGATCTCGGTCGCACCGGCGCCGGGGACGACCTCGCCCGAGTCGAGCGCCGTCGAGACGACGTCGAGTGCGTCGCCGATTGCGCGCTCGAGTTCGTCGACGACGTGTTCGGTGCCGCCGCGGACGAAGACGGTGACGGCCTCGGCGGCCGCGCCACCTTCGACGAACGCGAGGTCGTCGTCGCCGTAGTTCTTGGTCCGGACGCGGTCGGCCGCGCCGAAGTCGGATTCCTCGAGGTCCTCGAGGGCACCGACGCGGGTTGCACCCGTCGCGGAGACGATCTGGCGCGCGTCGGAGTTGCCGATGTCGTCGAAGACGAGCACGCCCTCGCTCGCGAGGAACGAGCTGATACGGTCGTCGACGTCGTCGGTCGTGAAGACGACGTCGGCGCCGCTCTCGGCGAGCGTTTCGGCGTAGCCCCGGACCTCGCTCTCCTCGGCGTCGATGGCCTGGTTGAGCTGGTCGATCGAGTCGATGGCGTACTCGGCGTCAATCTCGCCGGTGCGGACGCCGAGTTCGACGTCGAGCACGGCGATCGAGGCGTCCTCGACCTCGCTCGGCATCGCGTCGTGGGCGGCCTCCTCGTCGATGACGATGCCGGGGACGAGTTCGGTCGCGTTCGAGGACGCGCCGATCTGCGTGTGGACGGTGACGTTCTCCCGCTCGACGCCCGCGTCCGTCTCGACGTGTCGGATCGCCTCGACGACCGTCTCGGCCAGCGACTCGGCGGTCAGACCGCCGGTGCCTTTGCCGGTCATGCTCGACTCGGCGACCTGCTTCAGAATCTCGTCGTCGACCTCGTCCTCGCCGACCTGCTCGGCGATCGCCTCGAGGGCGATCTCGGCGGCCTCGTGGTAGCCCTCGACGATCGTCGTCGCATGGACGTCCTGTTCGATGAGATCTTCGGCCTCACCGAGCAGGTTGCCAGCGATCACGGCCGCGGTCGTCGTTCCGTCGCCGACCTCCTCCTCCTGGGAGTCGGCGACCTCGACGAGCATCTGGGCCGCGGGGTGTTCGATGTCCATCTCGTTCAAGATGGTCGCGCCGTCGTTCGTGATGACGACCTCGCCGCTCGAGTCGACGAGCATCTTGTCCATCCCGCGGGGTCCGAGTGTCGTCCGTACCGACTCGGCGACCGCCTTGCCGGCCATAATGTTCGACGACTGGGCGTCTCGACCCTGCGTTCGCTGACTATCCTCGCTCATAATGAACATAGGCTGTCCGCCCATGCGTCGCTGTTGTGCCATTGTGGATCCTCACTAACCATGTCGTCAGCACTTCTATATAAGCTTTTCCCTCCTGTCGGACTCGCGTCTTGCGATTCCGCCGTGCGAATCGTCTGCACACCGCGAGCGACGAGTCGGTAACCAGATATGTTCGTTCCGAAAAGAGGTGGACGGGATGCTGGAGCTGGAACACGGGTTTCGTATCGTAGACGTCTACGCACGCCTGATACCGGACCGCGAGACGCCAACCGGGGGCCGAACGATCTCGCCGGATCGACTCGAGCGGGAGATGCACCAGGCCGGGATCACTCGATCGGTCGTCTTTCCGGCCGCGGCGGCGGGAACGACGTACGTCGCACCGAACAACGGCGTCGCCAGACGCAGCGTCGACCGCCCGTTCGTCGCGTTCGCCCGAATCAACGGAACACACCGACCCGAGACGACCGCCGCGGGTCGGCTTCGAAACGCCGTCAGTCGACGCGCGGACCACCACACGACTCCCGACGACGTCGAGAGGTACGCCTACGACGACCGCTTCCACGGCTTCGTCCTCGATCCCGCCGTCGACGACTACCCGGACGAGGCGGTGCTCGCGGCCCTCGAGGACGCCGGGCTCCCGCTGATCGTCCGCGGCGGCGTCGACGCGCCACCCGCGGCGCTGGCGGAGACGCTCCTCGGCCGGTCGTTCCCGGTCGTCGTCGCACACTTCGGCGGCCATCCGCTCGATCGGTCGCTCATGACCGAGATGATCGACCTCCTCGAGCGCTACGACGACTGCTACCTCGAGACGAGTTTCGTCAGGTATCGCGACCACCTCGAGCGCGCGCTCCGGGAACACCCCGACCGCGTGCTCTTCGGGAGCGGGACGCCCGCCTGCCATCCCGACGTCGCCGTCATGGAGATTCTCACGCTGGACGTCTCGGAAGATCTGCTACGCCGAGCCTTCTCGAAGAACGCCTGTCGAGTGATCGACGTACTCGCCCCGAAATCGAAATCTCGGGACTGAGGGCCCGCACTCCGAAGAACCGTCGGATTATCGACCGCTGTCCCGAGTGAGTCGATTTATGACCGTCCCGAAACTTCGATACGTATGGTCGTGAACCGAGCGTCCGGATTGCCGCGCTCGAGACCGACGATTCAACGGTGACTACCAGGTATGCTACACGCTCTCGAACAGCGATTCGGTTCGCGGATGGCGGTCCTGCGCATCTACTGTTACGGACTCTGTATGGGGACGGCCGACGCGCTCCCCGGCGTCTCCGGCGGTACCGTCGCCCTGTTGTTCGGCTTTTACGGCCGACTGATCGCCGCCGTGACCGCGCTCACGCCCGGGAGAGCGATCGCCGCGCTCCGCGGATACGATCCCGATCGACGGGAACGAGCCCGGGAGGCGTTGCTCGAGATGGACCTGCAGTTCCTCCTGCCGCTCGGCATCGGAATGGCGACCGCCGTCGCGCTCATCGCCGGCGCCGTCTCGGCGCTGTCCGAGTCCCACCCGGTTGCGCTCTTCGGCTTCTTCATCGGGCTGATCGCCGCATCCGCGGTCGCCCTCTTTCGAAGTCTGACCCTCGCCTCGACGCGACACGCCCTCGCAGCCGCCGCCGGGACCGGCCTCGCGCTACTCGTTTCCGCCAACATCCTCCAGCTGCCGGGAAGCGGCGCCGTCCTGATCTTCCTCTCGGGCGCGCTGGCGATCAGCGCGATGATCCTGCCGGGAATCTCCGGCTCGCTGATCCTGATCCTCCTCGGCCAGTACGTCTTCCTCTCGTCGGAGTTGACCGCGTTCATCCAGTCGATTCAGGACCTCGTCCTCGCCGGCGGAACGCTCGCGGCCGTCCTCGAGCCGGGGACGACCGTCGTCGTGTTCGTCGCCGGGGGGGTCGTCGGCCTCGTCACGATCGCCAGGCTCGTGCGGCGCGCACTGGATCGGCACCGCGAGGTGACGCTCGTCTTCCTCGTCGGACTCATCGCCGGCTCCGTGCCCGCGCCGCTCCACGAAATCGCCGAGACGCACGCTCTGACGACCGACGTCCTGTTGCTGACGGGCGCCTGGACGTTGGTCGGCGCGGTCGCACTCTTCGCAATCGACCGGCTCGCCGGCGGTTTCGATCCCGAATAACGGGCGCGGGTCGCCCCGCGGCGGTTTCGATATCGGTCGCCGGACCCGAACGTTATACTCCTGGCTCCTGATCGGTTCTCCATGGAGTCTGTTGGCACGGGACTCGCGGCTATCGACTGGAACGACCGGCGAGCGGACGTCTATCTCTCTCGTCCCGAGAAACGAAACGCGATGACGGTCGCCCTCATGCGAGAGCTGACCGAGGCGTTCGAACGCGTCGACGCCGCGGACGAAGTGTGGGCGGCGACCCTCCTCGGAGAGGGCCCCGTCTTCAGCGCCGGAATGGATCTCGAGATGATGCGCGACCGCGTCGAACCCGATTCCGAGATCGATCGCGACGTCTTTCCGACCCTGCTCGAGGCGATCGAGGAGACGCGACAGCCGGTCGTCGCCGGGATCAAACGGGCCGCACCGGCCGGCGCGTTCGAACTGACCCTTCCCTGCGACTTCCGGATCCTCGGCCGCGACGCGAAGTACGGGCTGCTCGAGGTCGCGCTCGGCACCTTCCCCCACGGCGGTGGTACCCAGCGACTGCCCCGACTGGTCGGCCTCTCGAAAGCGAAGGAGATCGTTCTCACCGGCGAATTCGTCGACCCCGAGGACGCGGCGCGGACGGGGCTGGTCCACGAACTCTGTGAGAACGAGGCGGTCGACGAACGGACGAAAGCGTTCGCGGACCGGCTCTGTGAGAACGCACCGCTGGGCCTCGAGAACGGGAAGCGCGCGCTCAACGCGGCCCTCGAGATGCCGCTCGAGCAGGGCCTCCAGTTCGAGCGTGCGCTCGGACGCGAACTGGACGATACCGACGACTACCGGGAGGGGTTCGAGGCCAGACTCGAGGAACGAGAGCCGCAGTTCCGTCGTGAGTGAGTCCTCTCAACGGCGATCGTAGACGCGGACGGCCCGGTCGTGGCGCACCGAGAGCCCGTTCGGGTTTCGACGGGAGGACCGATCCGCGTAGCGAGCCCGAATGCCGTCACGGAACCCGCCGCCGGCGTTCGTGACGACGTCGAGGCCGTCCGAGAGCCACCCCGTCGGCGTCGCGTCGCCGGTGACGATCCCTCGAACGCCGGCGACGCCGTCGCGGACTGCGCTGCCGACCGTCCGGGCGAGGACGGTCGGTCGCGGGCCGTAGTTCTTCGCGAGGCGATAGGAAAGGGACTGGTAGGTGGACCCCCAGTCGGAGTCGGTCCGTCCGCCGTCGGCTCCGACGTCGCTGTGAGCCGTCATCGGCCTCGACCAGGTGACCTCGAACCCGAGGCCGGCCACGCGGTGGGCGCAGTCCCGGGTACCGTCGGCCTCGAGATACTCGTCGAACCCGTCGAGTGCCTCGAGAACGGTTCGATCGAACGCGACGTTGTCGCCGTCGAAGGTAGTCACGCTGCGGCCGGCGATCGTCCGCGTCCGCTCTCCGTTCGACGTCGTTCCGTCGGCCTCCCTGATCGGACCGGTGACGACGTCGGCGTCGTTCCCGATCGCCTGCTCGACGGCCTCGTACCAGCCGGGTTCGATCACGTACTCCCCGTCCAGGAAGGCGACGACGTCGCCCGTCACTTCCTCGAATCCGGCGTTCCGGGAGACGTTGGGGTTCCGTTCGGAGATTTCGACGAGAACGTCGACGTCGGCGCGTTCGCGAACGACGCCGGTCGTCCCGTCCGACGATGGCCCGTTGACGACGACGATTTCCGTGCCTATCGGCGTCTCGGCGCTGATCGAGTCGAGACACGATAGCAACTGCTCTCGGTCGTTGAGCGTCGAGACGACTACCGAGAGCTCCATACCGTATAGTAGATTGAGCCGAGAATAAAAATAGGGTGGGATTCGATCCTGGGCCCAGGCAGGGTCAGCGAACGCGCGTGTTCCAGTACGAGACCGACGCCAGATGGTCGGCGATCGGGTGGCCGCCCACGGCTTCGTCGATGGTACGAATCGGAGCGGCGAGTCCGTTCGGGATCGAGCGATAGAGACCGTAGGGGGCGAGGAAGTCGTCCTCAACGTCGACCAGCGACAGGTCGTTCTTCGCGAGCAGGACGCTCACCTCGCTCTTCGAGTAGAGCCGTGACCCCATCGGAAGCGCCCAGTTGTAGATGCTGCGCGCGCTGAACCGGTTGAACGTGTCGAAGACGATCTGGTCGCTCGAGACCCGCTGCATCTCCCGCAGGAACGCCTCCGGATCGTCGGCCAGGTGGAAGAATCGCATCGCGATGACGATGTCGAAGTGATCGTCCGGGAACGGCAGCCGACCGGCGTCACCGCGGAGGAACTCGAGCGTTCCCGCGAGATCCGTGTTCTGGGCTTTCTTGCGTCCTTGCTGCAACATCGCTGCCGAAATGTCCAGTCCAACGACGTCCGCGCCGCGCTCCGCGAGCATGACGGTGAATCGCCCGGTACCACAGGCGATCTCGAGGACGTTCCGATCCTCGACGGGCATGATCGCGTCGAGTACGGCCTCCTTCTCCCGGCGGTCGATCAGCTGACCGCCCTGGGAGAAGCGCTTATCGTCGTACTCCTCGGCGACGTCGTCGGCCTGGTACCACTCCTGTCCTTTCACACTGGGAGCAACTACAGCAGCCGTGGGATAAAACGATACTGGAGTCTGTCGACCGCGACCCCGAGCGGGATACGTGTCTCCCCCACAATGTGTCTGTCGGGAGATAACTTTTAGCTCCGGTCCGTGACCACCGGTACTCATCGAGAAACCGCTATTTGCGGCGCTCTTACCCGTCGAGCGTCGCCGTCACGAGCGATCGAATACGGAGATTGAACCGGTTAGCTAGCTGTGATTATATTCCATTTATACCCCTAATACAAACTGGATTGTTCGTATCCACATATAGGGAAGCTTTACCACCGACGATTTCGCTGGGGTAAGTATGAGCATGAGTACCGCGGAAGACCGTGCCGCTGCTGCCGAGGAACTCCTCTCCGAAGACGAATACCGCGATCGGCTTCGCGAACTGCCACCGAGTGCGAAGCTGGTCGCCAAGGTTCTCGAGACCGACTCGCCGCTCTCGCAGGGGCAGCTGGCCGAGGAATCGCTGCTCCCCGACCGGACCGTTCGCTACGCTCTCAACCGCCTCGAGGACGTCGGCCTCATCGGCTCGCGCTACAGTTTCCGCGACGCACGCAAGCAGGTGTACTTCCTCAAGCACTGATCGGGGCCGCTAATCAGGTACCGAACGCCGCCAACAGGCCTTTTTCCGCCCGCTTCGATGGCCGAGTATGGACGTCGTTCGCTGTTCGGTTCCCGCCACGACGCGCGCACCCGGAGGACGCACGAACGCGTACCTGATCGGCACGCAGCCGGCGATACTCGTCGATCCTGCTGCCCGGACCGGAGAGCTCGACCGACTGGTCGACGAACGCGCGGTCGAACACATCGTTCTCACGCACACCCATTCTGACCACGTCGGGGGGGTCGCCGCCTACGCCAGCGAGACGAACGCGACCGTCTGGGCGCGATACGGACGGACGAATCGGTTTCGCGAGGCGACGGGTCGACATCCCGACCGCGAACTCCGTTTCGGAGCGACGATCCGACTCGGCGACGAGCGCGTTCGCGTGCTGGACGCTCCCGGACACGCGCCCGACCACGTCGCACTCGAGGCCGGCGCGGACGGACCGATCGTCTGCGGTGACTGCGCCGTTATCGAGGGGAGCGTCGTCGTCGCCGCCCCCGAGGGCGACATGCGCGCGTACCTGAGCACCCTGCGCCGGTTCTGGGCGATCGACCCGCCGACGCTTCATCCCGGTCACGGTCCCGTCATCGATACCCCCCGAGAGACCCTCGAGCGGCTCCTCATTCACCGGTATCGCCGCGAGCGACGGGTGCTCGAGGCGGTCGAAAACGGCGCCGAATCGCTCGAGGGGGTTCTCAAGGCGGCCTACGAGAAGGACCTCTCCGGGGTCCGCGACCTCGCGCGGGCGACCGTCCGCGCCCACCTCGAGAAACTCGCGGTCGAGGGGCGACTCGAGTGGGACGGTGAGCGCGCCACGTTCCGTCGTAACGGCCGTGCTACGCGTCCGAGGTGAACTGGAACTCGAACGTCAACTGGTCTTCCATCCGCACTCGCACGCCGCCGAACTCTTCGGAGATCTGCTTGCGCGCTTCGGAGCTCGGCTCGACCGTGAGCGTGACGCTGTTGTTGTTCGCGTTGTACTCGATTCTGCTGACGGTGACGTCGAACGCGAAGAGGTCGGGAACCTCCGCACGAAGGTGTTCCCGAACCTGGTCGATCTCCGTCTGTACGTCGGCCATCTCCTCGTTGAGCGATGTCATTAGGTGTCGTAGCACGTGGATACTCGTAACGGTTACTCCGCGTCCGTCGCGAGCTGTCGGCCACAAGCGACCGGCTTTTGTCGCTCGGCGCGTCAGATAGGGTGTGCAATCGCTGGAGGCCGAACTCGAGCAGGCCCGCGACCTCGCGATCGACGACCTCGCCGACGCCGTCGAGTCGATCGGCTTCGAGTGTACCCGCTGTGGCGCCTGCTGTACGGGCCACGGCGAGGACGAACACACGGCGACGGTGTTCCCCGACGAGGTTCGCCACCTCGAGGACGCCGACGTCGATAGCGACGCCGTTCCCGAGTCCGGCGAGCGCGACTGGCGCGACGTCGCCCGACCCATGCCTTACGGCCTCGAGGAGCGAGACGGGGGTCTCGAGGGCGAGACCTTCGAGTGGGCGCTTCAGACCGACGGCTGCGGCGACTGCGCCTTCTACGCGGAGGGCGACGACGGCGTCGGCGCCTGTACCGCCCACGACGATCGTCCCCTGATCTGCCGCACCTACCCCTTCAGCGTCGCCCTCGCCGGCACCAGCCAGCCGATGGGCGAAGCGGTCGACGAGGAAGGAATCGTTCGCGCCCACGAGTGCGAGGGACTCGGCCGAGACATCTCTCGCGAGGACGCCGAGGAACTCGCCGGCGCGCTGAAGGAACGCGCCGTCCGGGAACTCGAGGAGGCGATCGGCGTCCGGGACAACTACGAGCCGGCCGCTCCCGACTCCGAGAGCGTCGTCGTCCACGACTCCGAAGGGGCGAAACGGATCGACGGGACGCCGCTCGGAGACGAGATGCCACATTCGGAATAGGCGACGGCGAAGCCGCGCGAAACCGACAGGAATTAGGCGCAACCGCTGAATCCGTCGCCATGGATATCGACTGGGAGGAGATCACCCACGTCACGAAGGTCGATCCGGCCAAGCCGTTACCGTCGGACCTCGAGATACTCGAGGGGACCGACATGGTGCTCGTCGGCGGCTCCGATAACGTCAGCGAGGACAACAGCCTCGACGCGATCGAACGCGTCAAAGGGGCGCTCCCGGGGCTCCCCGTCCTCCAGGAACCGTACAGTTCGGACCACGTCTCGACGGACACCATCGAGGCCGCCGACTACCTCTCGATTCCCGCGGTGTACAACGGCGACCGGGATCACTTCGTCGGCAAGCACGTCGACCTCTTCACCGAAGTCGGCCGGAAGCCTGACGAGTTGCTCGGCTCGAGCGTCCCGGTCGTCGGGGATCTGATCGCGTCGAAGGGTATCGACGCGGTGGCCGAACTCGCGACGAAAGTGGTCGGCGAGGGGTACGTCGTCCAGCACCTCGAGTCGACGGCGGCCGCCGTCTCGGGCGTCGACGCGAGGTACACCCCGGAGGAGGTCGCCGGTGCCGCCCTCGCCACGGAAGCGTTCTACGACTTTCCGATCTTCTACGTCGAGTACTCGGGCACCTACGGCGGCCCGGCGGACGTCGAGGCGGCCTCGAAATATCTCTCGGAGACGGCGCTGTTCTACGGTGGCGGGATCAACAGCGCCGAGAAAGCGAGCGAGATCCTCGAGGCCGGTGCGGACGCTATCGTCGTCGGAGACTGTTTCCACGACGGTCCGGAGACGTTCCGCGAGACGATTCCGGAGTAGGTGGTCGTGAGAAAACGGTTCTCTATTTCTGCGAGCATCTGTCAGTCGCGTTCTGGACCGGTACCCGGCGTCTCACTTCAGACGGAGTTACCGTACGCAATGGCGGGCGCTGCCGGCCGACCGAGCGTAAGTGAGGGCGTCGACAACGTTGCGCGAGCGAATCGGTTGGGGGAGGGCGTGGTAAGCTCCTGTTGCTACGAAGCAGACGATTCGCTTCAGCCACGCTTCACGTATCACTGTTCAGTACAGGCGAAGTAGGTAACGGAGCAACAATCAATTTCACTGTCGGCTGTCATGAAATCGTTCTGAATACGTTTTGTGAACTTCAACCACAGACAGATTGGTCAAACTCAAAATATATATCGTCTCTCTCACGGTTTTCCCGTATCTCCGCTACGAACAAATCCGATGTCATATCACTCTCATTGCACATCATCTGGAACCCGCTCTCCTCTGACTCACCGCTGGAAAGTTCAATAACGGTATTAAATATATCACCATTAACTGCTTCAGTAAATTCGTCTTCCCGAATTACAGTTGCTCCGCGAGTCTTTCGTTCATCAATTTCATACGATTCATTCAATACCGTCTCTCCGCCGTCTTCGGAGATAATAACATCAACATTTTGTGTCCTCCCAGTGAAATTCATGAGTTGAAAATTAATAGGGCCAGCTCTTTCAAAAAAGAAGTAACCAGCGCCTCCCGCTATTGCCCCAGTGCTAATCATCGCAAGGGCCGTTCGACGGTTCATATCAGTTATAATCAATTAAGAGTATAAGTTCTTTCTCAGACAAGTTGCAGCAGCGTTCAGTGCGCACCTGTAGGTATCAGTTGTCAAGCTAGAGGTACGTGGACTAACACAATGAAACGGCATACGGCGCGCTTCGCGCGCCGTTTCCCCGAGCGCGCCCGAGGGGCGCGCTCGGCTCTTTTTTCATCGAACTTTTTTGCCGGGGGGTTGAGGCTGGCGTCTCCGACGCCAGTCAATTCCGCGGCAAAAAAGTTCGTCTCTAGAACGTCTCCTCGATGATCTCGCCGACGGCGAAGTTCGACTTGACCTCGGAGATTTCGACCTTGACGCGTTCGCCGACGTCCGCGCCGGGAACGATGATGACGTAGCCGCGCTCGACGCGGGCGATGCCGTCACCCTGCTTGCCGATGTCTTCGATTTCGACGTACCGCGTCTCGCCGACGTCGACCGGCGGCTGTGGCTCCGACGGCGCGGTCTGTGGCTGGCTCGCCGACGCGGATGTCGTCTCCTCTGTTGTTTCATCACGAGAAATGAGCGCGACGCGGTAGACGTCACCGGCGTCGATGTCGCCGGTTTCGACCTCCTGTCGTGGCACCTCGATGACGTATCGATCCTCCTCTGCCGAGACTTCCGTACTGAACAAACACAGCAGTTTTTCAGATATTTCCACAGGTAGACCCTCAAGTTTGACTCAGAGTGGCAACCGTAATAGAACTACCGACCGTCTACCGTGGTGAACGGTGGCAGTCAACTTGCCGATCGCGCTCAGTCCGCCCGCTCGAACGGTCGCGTCGTGACGACTCCCTCGAGGTCGACGTCGGTCCCGAGATCGGCCTCGCCGATGGACTCGTACGGGCGGTTGACGACGATATCGCCCGCGGTCGAATCGCCGATTCCTGGGATGACGGTGAGTTCGTCCATCGACGCGTCGTTGAGATCGAGCGGATAGGGGACGCCGGTCACCGACCGGTAGCCGTGGTCGACGACGGCGACGTCGATCGTTCGGCCGAGTTCGCGCTCGCCGGGAATGCCGACCAGCAGCGGGTAGGTGCCCAGCTGTCGCCCGAACGTCTTGCCGTCCTGGTGGTACTCGAGGTGAATGTCCGGCAGGACCGTTCCCGGCGGGGTGACGCGGGCGAGCATCGGGTTGTCGATCTCCTCGCGGACCTGCTGTTTGTAGCGCTTGAACAGCTTCTTGTGCTCGTTCGCGATCTCGGCACCGGTATCGGACATGTCGGTGCCGTCGAAGGCCATCACCTGGCGGATGTTGACCCGCCGTAGCATGTAGCCCTCGTCGTAGACCCGGTGGAGGAACTCGAGGTTGCGCTCGTAGGTCTCCTCGCGCTCGCCCTTGAGCCCGTGCAGGAGGTTGATGCCGGGGAGCAGTTTCGGGAGACGCCGCGGCGCGTTCTCACCGAACGTCGGCGCGTCGGCGGGATCCTCGCCGGGCCGCCATCCGGCTTCCTCGTTGACGATCTTGACCGCCTGGAAACACTCCTCGGCGGTGACGTTCAGGTTGTTCTCCTCCTGGACGAGCGGGTCGGCGGACTCGAGACCAAACGCGGCCGTATCGCCCGGCGTGTTGTGCTCGGCGATGATTCGAATCCCCTCCCGGCTCTGTTCGGGCCAGTTGACGATCGTGATGGGGTTCATGTTGTCCAGGTGGAGCGTCTCGAGGTCGGGGGCGACCTCACGGATGCCGCCGTACAGCTCCCGAAGCGCCTCGGGGTTGGGCGCCTCGCCGTCGCCGCCGTAGGCGAGGATGTCGGCCTGCCGCCCGATCCGGAAGTGTTTGACGCCGAAATTCGAGAGCGCGTCGACCTCGCCGACGACCGTCGGCGGCGGCCGGAACGAGGGGTTTCCGTACAGCGGTTCGGTACAGAACGAGCACCGGTACGCGCAGCCGCGAGAGGTCTCGAGCTCGCAGATCAGGTACTCGGGGTGGTTGGGGTGTTGCTCGACGATGAACGCGCCCTCCTGGGCCCACCGCGAGACCTCGTCGACGTCGCGCATCCGGTTGTTGAACCCCTCGAGGCCGCTCTCGACGAGGTCGAAGACGGCGGCCTCGACGTCGCCCTTGGCGACGAAGTCGAAGTCCAGATCCTGACGTTCGGTCTCGGTTCCGCCCTCGTTGGCGTCGCCGACGCCGAACTTGACGGGGCCGCCCATCAGGCTGGTTCCGTTCGCCGTCCAGGCGAGTTTCCGCACCTCGTCGGGCTCGGCGGGGGTCCCACCGACGTACTTGCCGGGAACGGTCATGCCGCCGAGGTAGATCATGAGATCCGCTTCGTCGACGTCGCGCCACCGGTCGGGCTCGTCGCGCAGACCGTCGATCGTGTGGTACGTGATCCGCTCGCGCGGGACGCCCGCGTCGACGAGCGCACCCGCCGCGTACCGGGGGTACGTCGAGATGTACGGCGGCACCCCGAAGTGGGCGGGCTCGTCGACGTAGCCGTCGACGATCGTCACCGACAGCGTCTCGGGGTCGGTCATGGCGTCGGATAGCGCCTCGAGCGGTAAAACGGTGACTACACGAAAGCCCTCGCCGGTCGCCGCTTCGCGGCGGACCGGCGACCCCTTTCAGTCCCACCCCAAAGCCCCGACGCGCCGGGCCCACGAATCCGGCTCGTCGCCCCTTCATTCCCACCCCCTCGGTGGGCAGGTCGGGAAGCCGACACCGGCGGATCGCGCGACGTTCGAAGCGATTTCAATCGGCGCGCCACTTTCGAAGCGGGCGACTCACCGTGCCGTAACCCCGACGTTGATGGTCGTGGTAGCGCTACTATCGCGCATGCCACCGACGGAAGAGATCGTCTGTACCGCCGAGGACTGTTTTCTCGACCTCTTCGAGAACCACTACACCTACGACGTTCCCGACGGATTCGACGTCTCGGAGCTCTCGTGCCCGGTCTGCGGCGGCACCGACTGCCTGGAACCGGTCGAGCTCTGAGCCGTCGAGCAGCGCCAGGGCGTCAAACGGATATTTCAGCCATCACAACCAATAAGAACGCGGCTCTCGTACCGAAAGGTCAGGTCATGTCCAGTATCTACTGCCCGGTCCCCGCCCCGGCACCTGGTCGCCTCCCCTCGCGTAACGGGGGTGACAGCCCGTGAGCTTCAAGGAACTCAGTAGTGCGGTCGGAAACGCGCTCTACCGACAGGTCGGTCGCGCGAACGGTCGCGTCCAGACCCACCGTCCGCTTCCGGTCGATCTCCTCGAGGACGAGACGTCCTACCTCGTCATCTTCGACGCACCCGGTGCCGAGCCCGACGACATTCAGGTCCGCTACCTCGAGGGCACCGTCAAGATCCGGATCGACCGCTTCCGACAGTTTCACGACGGCTACGAGATGCGCTTTCCCGGTCGCGGGATGGAACTCGAGGGCGAGGCCGAACTCCCCGGCGACGCGGTCGTCGAACCGGACGCGGGAACGGCCAAGCTAACCGAGTCAGGTGCGCTCCGCATCGAGATTCCGAAGGCGTCCTCGCTCGGGGACGACCGCGACGACCACGATACGACACCCACCGACGCCGAAGAGCTCACCGTCGAGGACCGGGACTTCGGCAGCAACTGAAACGGATCACACGCCGAACGCACAGCCGCCGTGCGCTCGAGTACGCGCTGTTTCGGTGGCGACTAGTTCTCCGGCTCGATCGTCATCCCCTCCACGACGTCGAACTCCTCGTCGCCGTCGAATCGCGCGGGGTCGAAGGGGTCGATCCCGTCGCCGCCGAGGATCTCGTCGGCGACGCGTTCGGCGATCGCCGGCGCGCGCATGAAGCCGTGACCCTGGAACCCGGTCGCGACGTAGAGCCCGTCCTCGAGTCGGCCGACCAGCGGGTCGCGATCCGGCGTCGCCGTACAGAGCCCGGCCCAGGCCCGCTCGAGGTCCCGCTCGGGATCCAGATCGACGCCCGACAGCCGGTGGTCGACGCGCTCGAGCAGGCCGGCCGCGAACCCCGGTGACGCGTCGCGATCGTACGCGTCCGGATCCGCCTCGACGTACTCCGTGCCGTCGCCCGCCAGGAGTCCGCCGGCGTGAGGCCGCAGGTAGAATTCCCCGGTCGCGTCGTAACACATCGGCTCCGCGAACTCGCGGGCGGCGACGAGCGCCTGCACCCGGTAGGGCTTCATCGCGATCGAGAACCCGGCCTCCGCGAGCACGCGCTTCGTGTGGGCTCCCGCGGCGACGAGCACGGCGTCGACCTCGTGACTGGTTCCGTCTGCGTCCAGCACGACCCGCGCGGGGTCGGTTCGAACGCGGACCGGCGTCCCCGGCCGCAGCGTCGCGCCGGCGCCGTCCGCGGCGGCCGCGAGACAGGCCGTGTACCTGGCAGGATCGGTGTAGCCCGCGGCGCCGGCGATGCCCGCCACCGCCACGTCGTCCGTCCGCAGGCCGGAGAAACGGTCCGCCAGATCGTCGCCGTCGGCCTCGAGGGCGACGAGACCGTTCTCCTGCATCCGCGTCACCTGCTCCCGGATGGCGTCCGCCCTGCGGTCGTCGCCCTCGCGGGCCAGCCAGACGTAGGGACACTCGACGAACGGGAACGTGTCGTCGCCCGAGAGCGACCGAAACCGTTCGATCGCGTCGCTCCCGATTTCGGCGTCGAGCGAGTCGGCGAAAGCGTCGTAACAGACGCCCGCGGCGCGGCCGCTCGAGCCGCTCGCGATGGAGCCGCGGTCGTACAGCGTCACGTCGACTCCCTCGCACGCCAGGTCGTAGGCGGCCGTCGCGCCGATCGCACCGCCGCCGACGACGGCCACCTCGAGATCCTCGCCGCGCTGGGTGAACGCGTCCGCGCCGACGGCGAGTTCCGGCTCCGGTTCGTCCCCGCTCATCGGTGATCACGCGGCCAGCAGGCCTCGAGCGGGCGGTCGGCGAGCCAGTCGATCAGTGCGTGAAGCTGGTCGCGGCCGGTCTCGAACAGTCGTTCGCCCTTCTCCGGGTCGGCCTGCGTGGGCCGACCGACCGCGCCGCTGTCGGAGAAGTCGATCGTGTCGAAGCCGATCGCCGCGCCGTGGACGGACTCGCCCCAGCCCTCGCTCGCGCCGGCCTCGGCGGCCTCGAGTTCGTCCGGGCGGACGAGGTCCTCGCGGATGTACCAGAGGAGACTCGACTCCATCGCGTCGGCGTGGCCGCCGTCCTCGTCGAAGAGATCGTCCGCGAGGCTCTCGACCCCGTCCCACCAGTTCCACGGCGGGGCGAACGCCGCCTGTTCCCGGCGCAGCGTTCGTGCGGCCCGGCGGAGCGCGCCGGAGTTTCCGCCGTGACCGTTGACCACGACCGCCTTCCGGACGCCGTGTTCGGCGAGACTCGAGACCGTCTCGGCGACGTAGCGCTCGAACGTCTCCGCGGAGACGTACAGCGTGCCGTCGAACTGGCGGTGGTGGTCGCTTACGCCGACCGGGAGCGTCGGCAGGACCACTGCATCGTCGTGACCGGTCGCCGTGCGGGCGAACGCCTCGGCGGCCATGTGATCCATCCCCAGCGGCAGCGCGGGGCCGTGCTGTTCGGTACTCCCCACGGGGAGCACCGCGACCTCGGCCGCCTCGAGCGCGTCGGCGGCCGTCGTCGTCGTCTGCTCGGCGAGCAACGTCATGGCCTCCTGTGGATACTGAAGGCTCTTAGGTGCACGGGATGTTCGCGGCGAATCGGCGCCGGGAGCGGGTTACTCGAGGACGGACTCGAGACCCCGTGCGGGGTAGCCGACGACCGTCGTCGCCCCGGCCTCTCGAAGAACGTCCGTCTGGTCGCCGATTTCGGCTTCGGTGCCGACGAGCGCGTAGTCCTCGGCCGCGGCCAGTAACACTTCGCGTGCGCGACCGGTCGCCCGCGAGTCGGTGGATGCCCCGTCGGGGAGCGCCGCCGCGACCGGCCGTCGACGGGAGATGTAGGCGCCGACAGCGTCGAGGACGGCGTCGTCGTCCTCGGTGAGGACGGTCGGCGCGTAGACGGCGAGATCGCCGTCGAAACCGGCCGACCGGAGCGCGCGCAGTTCGCGCTCGGTCGTCCGCGAGAGCAGGTCGTACTGCGTCGCACCCGTTGCCATGGCGATCCGTTCGACGCTCTCGGTGCCGACCCAGGCGTCGGGATCGCGCTCGAGGGCGGCGCCGAGTCGAGGCGCCACCGCTCGAGCCTGTTCCTCGTCGGAGAGGTAGGCGGGGTGGCCGGCCACCAGGACGCGACTGACCGCGGGTGGCAGGTCGGCGAGAGCGGAGTCGTCACCGAGGGGATCGAAGCCGTCGGCCCGGACCGGCGTCGTGACCAGCACGTCCGCATCGGCCGAGAGCGACTCGAGGACGCTCGGCTCGGGAAGGTGCTCGCGACCCTCGTAGTCGATCGCGATCGTCTCGACCGGGATCGACCCGGCCGCCGAGACCTCACACTCGGTGGGTTTCAGCGCGATTGCGTCCAGTCCGGCGCGGGCGACAGTGCTCGTGGTTAACATCGGAACTCACCTCGCGCGACGAAGAAGTTGCTACAGTCGGTGCGGAACTCGATCACTCGTCTGCGCGACCATAGGCGTGTTGGGCGACGGTCGCGCAAAAAGCTGACGTTCCACGCAGGTATAGTACCAACTGAAACGGTTCACACGCCGATTGCACGGCTATCGTGCGATCGGGTGTGCGCTGACTTTCAGCGGCTACGTATTTCGAGCGGCGCTTACAGCGTCGAACGATCGATGCGCTCGGGCGCCTCGAAATCGGTCGTCAGCTCGAGCAACTGGACCAGGATGCGGCCGGTCGCGCCCCAGACGGTGTAGCCGTCGACGTGAAAGTAGTGGATGACGACGTCGCCGTAGTAGGGATGGGTTCGACGCTCCGTCTCGTAGTTTTCCGGGTCGAGAAGGCCGGACAGCGGCAGCACGACGATCTCGGCGACTTCGTCGCCGTCGCGCTCGTACTCCCGGTCGGGAATTCGGGCGGCGAACGGCGTGACGGCGTACTCGGTGATCGTCCGGATGTCGTCGAGTTGGCCGACGACGTCCGCCTCGGCGGGCTCGAGTCCGATCTCCTCGCTCGCCTCCCGGAGCGCGGTCGCGAGGATCGACTCGTCTTCCGGTTCGGCGCCGCCGCCCGGGAAGCTCATCTGACCGGGGTGCTTGCCGAGGTGATCCGCCCGGCGGGTGAACAGCAGGTAGTCCTCGTCGTCGCGTTCGATGATCGGCGCGAGGACGGCCGCGTCGTGCTCCTGGTCGTCGATTCCGATGGGCGGGTGGTCCGCGATCGGATTCAGGTTCAGTCTCGGCCCTGTCATGCGATCACTCGAGGGCGGCGTCCAGTCGCGTTCGTTCGTCGTCCAGTTCGACCGGCGCCCACGCCTCGAGGTCGTAGCTGACGTCGAGTAGCGTCTCGATCCGCTCGGCGTCGCCGGCGTCGAGGGCGTCGTCGGCCGCGTCCGCGAACTCGCCGCGGACCGTCTCGCCGAGCGCCTCGCGGTCGAGTCGGCGCGGCTCGACGTCGAGAATGTGGGGCACGTCCTCCGCGTGGTCCGGAACCGTCGGGAAAGCGGTCGGACCGGCGACCAGCAGCGTCTCGTCGCCGCCGTCAGTGGTTGCCGACGCAGTTGCGTTTACACGCCCGTCGCGGCCTGACGGCTCGTAGGCGACGAGTGCGAACGAGTCGAGCGCGCGGTCGACAGCCGCCTCGAGGGCGTCCTCGTCGACGGACGCACCGTCGGCACGGAAGGCAGCCTCGGCGAGCGCCCGCTCGAGTTCCGACCGTGTCAACCCGCCGAAGAGGTCGACGACGCCGGCGAGTTCGTCGGCGGTCGCATCCATACGCCGTCCAACGGACGGTGTGCTGATAAAGATTGATAGCCCGGACATCGGCTTAATCGTCGCTCGTCGAGTCGACCGGTCGCTCGAGCCGCGGCCTGGCCGCTTCGACGACCGCCCGCGATGTGATCGGTGCGTTCGTCCAGCGCGGGAGCCGACGGTCGGGACCCGGCGGAGCGATCGAGCCGGCGTAGCGCTCGAGCTGGTCGCGCTCCCCGGCTGGGTCGTACGCGAGTCCGTTGAACGCCGCGTCCGCCCGGTACTGCTCGATCAGCTCTCGACCCGTGGTGCGGTATCGGGCCGGCAGGCTCTCGTAGTCGGGGGCGACGCCGTGCTCCTCCAGGACGCGCAACAGCTCGGCCGCCACCTCGCGGCTCATCCCCTCGAGACCCGCCTCGCCCGCGACGGCGCGGTGGTCGTGCTCGTGGCGGCCGAGGTCGACCTGCGCGGTTTCCGCGAAGCCGGCGTAGTCGAAGGCGTCGCCCAGCGTTCCCACCTCGAGCCCCCACGCTCGCGGCGGCCGGAGTCGCTCGGCGAGTTCGGCCCGCATCGCGAACTCCCCGGCCAGCGCGTACCGAAACGCGCCGAAGTACTCGAGAACGGGTGCGTCGTGACTCGCCGAGAGCGTTCGGAGCAACGGCGCGTAGAACAGCCGGAACAGTCGGCCGTAGAGCTGTCCCTGCTCGACGCGCGCGTAGTACCCCTTCGAGAAGGCGAACTCCATCGTCAGGGGCGCGAGCAGCCGGCGAACGTGGTCGGCCTCGTAACTTCGAGCGTCGGCGTCGTGAACCACGACGTACTTCGCGGTCTCGGCCGCGGGGCCGAGCGCGAGCCAGACGTCGTGGCCCTTTCCAGTCCGCCCGGCGAGTCCGGCGTCGACCAGCAGCGCCTCGAGGTCGGGCGCGTTACACCAGAGCGGACGGATCGGCAGCGCGAACGACTCGAGCCACTCGCGGAACGGCTCGATACGGCCGGGCGAAGCGCGTACGGGAACGAACACGGCGGCCGGCTCGAGCGCCTCGAGTTCCGAGAGCACGCGCGCGGCGGCCGGGCTCTCGAGTTCCCGACCGGTCATCGGAACGACCACGGCCGTCTCGGCGACAGGGTTGCGCTCGAGGCCACCGGGAGCCGCTGTGCCGCCGAGATCGTGGAGCGTCGCGATTCGCTCCTGGACGTACTCCATCGGTACACTGTTCGAGCGAACCGGTAAAACGGCCACGACTCCGGCGAACCGAACGGACGGGTCAGCCGTTCGCGCCGGTCGGCGGGCGTCCGACTGCGTTCAGTGCGATCGTGGCGAGCGAGCCGACGAGGACGACGAATCGGACGCAGCGATTCGAATATCACCGCACGGCTGGATACTTCTCGACGCTCCGTCGCCGTGACGCCCGTGTACCGACCGGGAGAGGTGCTCGTTCGAATTTTCGAATCGAGAACAGTCACTAATCGCGGTATTACCAGAAAAAGCACCGGTCTTTTTCACCCCCTCCTTCGTAGGGGGCGAACATGAAATCAGTCCGGAAGGCACTTCGCGACGGTGAACTCGAGAAGGACACCTACGATCGACTCGTCTGCGGCCAGTGTGAGAAACCGCTGAAAACTGAGAACGACCCGGATCAGATCAAAACGGTGCGGATCTGTCCCGACTGCACCGCGGAGTGGAAGGAAATCCGCTAGGGACTTTCGAGACGACGGTTCGCAGACGACGAAAACCGCACCCGGCGGAAACCACACTCGGTCGAGACCGACGGCGGCCGAAGCGCAGTGGCCAGTATTTTGTCGCCATCGCCCGCAGTACGAGACGTGAGCGACGCCCTCGCCGAACGACTCGAGAGCGAGTTCGCCGCGGAGCGAAAGCGAATCGTCTCGCTACCCGACGGCAGCGTGGACCACTGCTATCGCGTCACGGGTGTCGAGGGCGACCCCCTCGACTCCAGGGCCGAACTCGGTCGCCACCTGCTCGATGACGGCGAGACGTTCCCGCTCGAGCGCCTCGAGGTCCGCCCCGGCGGGCAGGCTGTCAACGCGTCGATCCAGGTCGACGCGCTCGGTGACGACGCGGCGCTCGCTGGTCACCTGGATCACTCCGTCCTCGCCGATCTGCCGTTCGAGACCCACTCGATGGGGACGCCGACGACGATCCGCGTCCTCGCGTTCGACGGCGAGGAGTGCCTGTTTCCGGAGCGAACGGAGCGATTCGCGGAGTGGGGAGTAGACGACCTCCTGTCCGTCATCGACTGGACGGAACTCGCCGACGCGGACGCGCTCTGCTGCGGAAACTGGGTCTCCTTTCGCGGCCTCACCGAGGTCTTCGAACGTCTCGCAACGCGTTCCGTCGACTGTCCCCTCGTTCTCGACCCCGGAGCGATCGGACTGGCGGAGCGCGCGGCGATCACGGACCTGTTCGACGCACTCGCCGCGGCGGACGACTCGCTCGAGGTCGCGTTGAGCGTGAGTCGAAGCGAGTACGAATCGGCCGCCGAAGTCGTCGGCGTCTCCGGCGCCGATCCGACCGCCACGCTCTCGGCGTTGCGATCGGCGCTCGAGATCACCGCGGTCGTCTTCCACGGCGCCGACGAGGCGATTGCGGCGACGAGAGCGGGAACGACTCGAGTGGAAACGCTCGAGGTCGACGATCCACAGCTCGCGATCGGTGCGGGCGATCGGTTCTCGGGTGGACTCGCGTGTGCGCTCGCTCGCAAGTGGCCGTGGGACGACGCGCTCGCGCTCGGCAACGCCTGGCCTCACACTTCGTCGCGACCGGGGAGACGGGAGATCGCTCGGCGCTGACCTCGTTCGTTCGGACGCACCGGTGAGCGAGATCGACCCTCGAGTGGGCGGTCGTTATCGGTTGCCGGCCATCGCCGAAAAGAGGCGATCCTCGAACGCTGCCCTGTCGATCCCGTCGGAGGGACCGATCCCCTCCATGTGATCGACCGACACCTGACCCCCGCCCATTCGGGCGTGGCCACCCGCGTTGGCCATCGGGATATCGCTGACCGCGTGGCGAAGCGTCTCGCCCATGTGAACGCGGTCGTCGCGGGACCGGCCCGACAGATGAAGCGTCCCGTCGTACTCGCCGTAGACGACGACCGCCGTGACCCCCTCGAGGTGCATCAGTTCGTCCGCGGCCTGGGGAATCGCGTCGACGTTCGCGATGGTCCCGACGTCGCAGACGGCGAAGGGACCCTCGATACGCCGCTCCGTAATCGCGTACGCTTTGATCTGCAGGACGTCGTCGCTGACCTGCGGGTTGGCAATCCGATCGAGCAGATCCTCGTCGACGCCGTCGTAGAGGGTCGCACAGGCGTCGAACTCGGCCTGTGAGCAGCCGTTCGTCAGGTGGTTCGTGTCCGACAGGATCCCGTAGAGCAGTCCCGTCGCGAGATCCGAAGAGAGCTCCGGATCCTCCCCGTCCCCGGTCGAGTCGGCCGTCACGCCGAGTTCCTCGAAGTACTCGACGACGATCGTCGAGGCCGCCCCGTAGTCGGTACGGACGTCCGTAAACTCCGTTCCGGTCCCGTTTCCGGGATGGTGGTCGACGACTGCGATCGGTTCGACGAGTTGCGCGCCGGTGAAGCCCCGCGCCGTGTTGTGATCCACGAGGACGATCGCGTCCGCGGCCAGTTCCGACGTCGCCTCGATGCGCTCGAGGTCGAGGCCGAGAACGGTCCGGAACGCGCGATTCTCCTGGTGGCGGATCTCGCCCGGAAACTGCAGCGTCGCGTCGGTCTCGACCGACGACGCGATCTCGGCGACGCCCATCGCACACGCCATCGCGTCCGGATCGGGGTTCGGATGCATCAACACGGCTACTTCGTCGTGCCCGCCGAGGAGGCGTTGCAGTCGCGACCCCGGCGGTCGGCGAAGCCACCGTACGAGCCACCAGCCTCCGAGCAGGAGCGCGACGACGGTCACGACGAGCAACGAGAGGACGAGTGGCTCGAGGGAGCGGACCGTCTCCACGGAGGTTTCGACGGCTAGCGTGGTCTCCCCAGCCCCGCCTCCCCGGTATCGCATATCACACCATCAGATTGGATACCCAAGAAGTTTCCTGTCAGTTTATTTCACGTAGTTGGCCCCTATATCCGGTCGGAGGCGGCGATCGCGTCCCGATACCCCTCGCGAAAGGTCGGATAGGCGAACTCGTAGCCGAGGTCGCGCAGCCGCTCGTTCGAGCACCGCTTGCTCGTCAGGATTCGGCGTCGAGCGGCCTCCGAGAGCTCGCCGTCCTCGAGGCGCTCGGCTTTCGTTCGTTTCGGCGGCTGCTCGACCCCCGCTTCGTCGGCGAGCCAGTCGGCGAAGGCCCACTTCGAGACCGGTTCGTCGTCGACCACCTGGACGACTTCGTCCCGAGCGAGGTCTTCCTCGAGGAGGAACCGAACAGCGCCCGCGGCGTCGTCCCGGTGGACCATGTTCAGGTAGCCCTCCGTGACCGGTCCCTCGAGGTAGCGCTCGAGCCGGTAGCGCTCGGGGCCGTACAGCCCGGCGTAGCGCGCCACGGTACCGGCGAACCCGTACTCGGGCGGGTGCTCGAGGGCGATCCGCTCGGCCTCCGCGAGCACCTCGGTCTTCTCGGTGGTGGGTTCGATCGGCGTTTCCTCGTCGACCCGGTCGCCGTCGTGATCGCCGTGAACGCTCGTCGAGGAGGTGTAGACTAACCGCCGGGGCGGCTCGTCGCGTTCGCCGAACGCCTCGATCGCCGTTCGAAGTCCCTCGACGTAGATCGCACGCGCGACGTCCGCCCCCCTGCCGCCGCTGCTGGCGGCGAAGACGAGAGCGTCGACCGACGGCACGGCCTCGAGCGCCGCCGCGTCGGTGATGTCGGCCCGAACGGCGTCGAAACCCGCGTCGTCGATCCGTGCGATACCATCGTCGGATCGGCGGACGCCGATCGCGTCGTGACCGCGTTCCGTGAGCTGCCGGCCGAGCTCGAGGCCGACGTAGCCGCAACCGAGGATCGCAACTCGCATACGTCGACTCGGGGGTGAACCCCCATAATCGCACCGCTCGGACGGGCGCTCGGATCGGCGACGAGTCGCGACGGGGAACTAACACGCTGGGGAGAGTACACCGACTATGACTCTCATCGTCGAGTTCGAGCTCTCGACGCCCATCCTGCGTGAGGCGGCCGCAGCGGCTTCACAGCTCTCTATCGAGCAGGTCTACGAGTCGGAAACGGGTGCGACGAAGCTCGTCTTCTGGGCGACCAGTCGGAACTTCGAGGCGGTCGAATCGGCCCTCGAGACCGACAGCTCCGTCGACGAGCACACCCTGCTCGAGAAGATGGCCGAGAAGCGCCTGTACAGTGCGAGCCTGACCGAGTGGGGAACCGAGCGGCTGACCCATCCCGCGGCCGCGGCGAACGATATCGCGTTCCTCGAGATTGCCGTCACCGGCGACACCCAGATCCGCGCTCGCGTCCCGTCGCGCGACGCACTCCTCGCGTACCGCGAGAGCTGTCGCGAGCGAGACGTTCCGTTTCGACTGCAGCGGATCTACCACGAGCCAGGACCCGAGAGCGGTCAGTACGGCCTTTCCGACAGACAGCAAGAGGCCCTGCTGGCCGCGCTCGAGGCGGGCTACTTCGACGTCCCGCGCGAGGCGACGCTCTCCTCGATCGCCGGGCAGCTGGACATCTCGGATCAGGCGCTGTCGGCACGGCTCCGGCGCGGACAGGCCAACCTCCTGCGGAACACGGTGACGGACGACGACCCCATTTAAATCGTTGGCAATCCAATGAGTGCCGTTTCCCCTGCCGATCCTGTATGGAGTGATATGAGATCAACAGCCCAATCGGCGAACGTCTCTCAGAACTCTCAAGAATCGTTTTCGTACCAGTCCGACCCCGACCAGCCGCTCAGTGAAGCGATCGTCTCGGCCATTGCGTCGGCCGAAGACGTCGACCAGCTCGAGCTCGCCGACGAGTACGAACCGCTGTACAACGCGATCGATCCGACGGCGCTCGACTCGCTGTTTCACTCGTCCGGCTCGACCGGTGGATCGGTCGGCGCCGTCACGTTCGAGTACGCCGGCTACCGGATTACGGTCGACCAGACCGGACAGGTAACGCTCGCGTCGTAACGTCGGCTAGCGCCACTCTCGCCGCGTTTCGCGCTCTCCTCCGCTTCTGCGAGCGCGTTTCTCTCCACCCTTTCCCCTCGCTACGGCATCTGGTCGACGATGACGTGCTGAACGTGGACGTACTCCTCGAGGGACATCGGCGCTCGCCGTTCGATCTTCTGCTGGACCTCCTTCGCGTCGAGGTCGATCTCGAGGTAGCTCTCGACCGAGTCGACGTCGAGGACGGCCGAGGACATCCCCAGCAGCAGGTGCTCGCAGGCCATCGTCACGATCGTCTCCGCGTCCGGTTCGTCCTCCTCGAGCGCCTGGATCTCCGCGGCCGCTTCGAGCGACAGCGCCGGCGACGCCTCGTCGCGCACCGCCTCGAGCGTCTCGCGGTCGACGCTCGTTCGCTCGGCGGCCGTCTCGACGCCGTGGCGGCCGACGATTGACGCGAGATCCGACTCGTACTCCGCCCGCAGGTCGGCCGGCGTCTCCGGAACGGCCATTCGCTGTTCGTAGAACATACGCGACACCACAGCGGTCGGCCACAAGTGAATTGCCATTGGCGAAGGATCTTCCCGGTTCGACAGACTGATCGAGACGCTGACCAGTTTCCGGACCGGAACGTTCAACAAGTCGCCACGAGATACGGGCGCTATGAAGGTTGCCCTGATTGGGGTCGGGCAGGCCGGTGGAAAGGTAACCGAGCGACTCGCTCGGTTTGATGCGAAGATGGGATTCGGTGCCGTGCAGGGTGCACTGGCGATCAACTCCGCGGAGGCCGATCTCGCGGGACTCGAGTTCGTCGACACCGCGTTGATCGGCGCCGACCGCGTGAACGGCCACGGCGTCGGTGCCGACAACGAACTCGGGACCGAAATCATGCAGTCCGACAGCCGGCAGGTGATCGACGCCCTCGACGGTCGGATCACCTCGAGCGCCGAGGCCATCTTCGTCGTCGCGGGACTCGGCGGCGGCACCGGAAGCGGGGGCGCACCGGTCCTCGTTCACCGCCTCCAGCGGATGTACGACGTCCCCGTTTACGCGCTCGGAATCCTGCCGGGACGGAACGAAGGGTCGCTCTACCAGGCCAACGCCGGACGGTCGCTGAAGACGCTCCTGCGGGAGGCCGACGCGACCCTGCTGATCGACAACGACGCCTGGCACGAACAGGGCGAAAGCGTGGAGGGTGCGTTCGAGACGATCAACCGCAAAATCGCCCGGCGAGTCGGACTGCTTCTCGCTTCGGGGGAAGCCGTCGAGGGGGTCGGAGAAAGCGTGGTCGACTCGAGCGAAGTTATCAACACCCTTCGATCGGGCGGCGTCGCGACGCTCGGCTACGCCAGCGCGGCCGCAGCCGAGGACAGCGCGGAGAACATCAACACCGCCCTCACCGTCTCCCGACAGGCACTGCTTACCGGGACCAGTTTGCCGGACGCGACGACGGCCGACTCCGCCCTGCTGATCGTCGCCGGCGAGCTCGATGCGATCCCCCGGAAGGGCGTCGAGCGGGCCCGGCGGTGGGTCGAGGACGAGACCGGAAGCATGCAGGTTCGCGGCGGCGACTTCCCGCTCGAGAGCGACCGACTCGCCGCAATGGTCCTGCTCGGGGGTGCCGAACGTTCCGAGCGACTCGAGGCGTTCATGGAACGCGCTCGCGAGGCCCGGACGGACGACGAACCGGACGAGGACCCAGCCGAACAGTTCGCCGACGACCGACTCGAGGACCTGTTCTGAGCGAGTCGATCGCTCCGGACCGGACGCCCGTCAGGGATCCGAGCGCCGACGGTCGATCCGCTCTCGAGCGAGATCGCCGGCACGCAGCCGGATCCATTTATAACTCCGGCGGCGGTCGTGTTACCGCTCGACACGGCCCGATGAGGGCCCTGCTAACGGTTTTCACGGGTTTAGTGACCGGTACATTTAAATTACCGGCGACAGTAGTTGTAGTCACCAGAACGCCACCGGGGCGCGTATCGCTCGACGATCGATGACAGGAAATCTTATTCACCGAGGTTTCGCAGATCGTGAGCAAACGCTGTGCGCGCCGAATTGGGAGGAGCCGGTCGCTCGCCGAGTTATTGAGCGAGCACCGTCGTCGACTCCCGTCGACCGCCCCGGTGCGGGTATGGCACAGAGGTTTGACTAACACATGGTAGACGAATCGAAAAACATCGAACTGACAGAGGACGACCTCGAAAACAACTCCAAGGGACAGCTCATCAAGAAGGCCGGTCAGCTCCGAGACCGACGAAACGAGCTGAACCAGATGGCCTCCGAACGGGCTTCCAGCCGCGACGATCTCAACGCGAAGACGCGAGAGAAGGTCGACGAGGCCCAGGAACACCGCGAGAAACGCGACGAGCTCAACGAGCAGGTCCAGGAGCACAAGGACAAACGCAACGAGCTCAACGCCGAGGCCAACGAGCTGTTCGACCGCGTCGAGGAGCTCAAGTCGGACATGGAGCTCAACGAGGGTAAGGACTTAGAGGAACTCGAGGAGGAGATCGAACAGCTCGAGTTCAAACAGCAGACCGAGGTGCTCTCGAGCGAAGAGGAAAAGGAGCTCATCGAAAAGATCGAGTCCAAGCGCGAGGAGTACGAGGAGCGCAAGGGGAAACTCGAGCAGAACGAGGATCTCGAGGAGCTCGTCGAGGAAGCCGAGGAAGTGCGTTCCGAGGCCTCCCAGCACCACCAGAAGGTCACGGAACTGGCGGACAAGGCCCAGGAACATCACAACCAGATGATCGAGGCCTACCGCGAGGCCGACGACATCCGTGACGAGGCCGACGAGATGCACGAGAAGTTCGTCGAGGCCCAGGAAGCCGCCGACCGCCACCACGAGGACTTCGTTCGCGTCCAGAAGCGCCTCCGCGAACTGGACAAGCAGGAAGAAGAGCAGCGCAAGTCCCAGCGCGACAAGAAGAAAGAGGAGGCCAAAGAGGAGGCCGAAGAGATCTATCAGAAGTTCAAGGAAGGCGAGACCCTGGACACCGAGGACCTGATGAAGCTCCAGAAGACGGGGCTGCTCTAACTCGATTCGTCAACCTGTGTCTGCTGCCGTTCGTTTTTGCCGGTAGCTTTCGTTTTGTTTTCGGGTCGAGCGGTCGACGCCGCGTTTCACACTGCCGGACAGCAGTCAGTGGGAAATCGATCGCGAATTGGCGGCCGTCGACGACGGAGACGGCCGCGTTCGAGCAATCGGTCTCCAACTAGTTCTGTCCGACAGTATCACCGGCCTGACCGTAGCCACAGGCGTCGATACGTCACGACCCGACTACGCTTTGTTCCGATACCGTGCGGCCGCCGGTAGTCGACACCTAGAGGTCGGAGAACGAAGCGAAATCTGACGTACGAACCGTCGTTCGTCGGTAGTCCGACCATAACAATACAATCGTCCCGTGGTGCATATCCCATGCACAAGCCCAGGGACGACGCTGCCGTTTTCGTGCCGGGGATCGACGCCCCGAGCACTGTCGCCTGTCTCCGTTCGCTCCGTCCACGCGGTGTCCGAACGATCGTCGGCGGGGAGACCACGACGACGCCGGCGGCGTTCTCGAGATACTGCGACGAGTTCGTCCAGCTACCGGATCCAGGCGACGATCTGCTCGCCTACGGCGACGCTCTTCTCTCGATCGCCGAGCGGTCCGACGTTAGAACGATTATCCCGGTTCGCGAGGAGGACGTCTACTCCCTCGCACGGAACCGGAAGGCGTTCGCAGCGGAAGTCGCCACACCTTGGCCAACCTTCGAGACGCTTCGGCGAGTTCAGGATCGCGTCGAACTCTTCGAGGCGGCCGAGGCGGCCGGCGTCGCGGCGCCGGAAACCGCCCTCCTCGACGAGTGGGACGACTGGGGGCGCCAAACCATCGTCAAGCCCCGGTACACGGTCGCCGCGCCGGAGTATCTCGGCTCCGCGTTCGATCGCGGCGAGATCGGCTCGACGAACTACCAGACGCCCGGAGAGCCGCCGAACGAAGCCGCCTGCGTCGAGAAGCGGGGCCACGTACCGCTCGTCCAGGAACTCGTCCCCGACTCCAGGGAGTACGGCTTCTTCGCGCTGTACGACCGCGGCGATCCGGTCGCGACCTTCCAGCACTGTCAACGGCGCGGCTGGGAGTACTGCGGCGGGCCGAGCGCCTACCGCGAGTCGGTGTACATCCCCGAACTCGAGGAGGCCGGCCGATCGCTGCTCGACGAACTCGAGTGGCACGGGCTGGCGATGGTCGAGTTCCTGCGCGATCCGGAGACGGAGGAGTTCAAACTGATGGAGATCAATCCGCGGTTCTGGTCGTCGCTGCCGTTTTCCGTCCAGACGGGTGCCGATTTCCCCTTCTACTACTGGCAGCTTGCGATGGACGAGCCGATTCCAGGCAAACCGACCTACCGGACTGGTCTCGGCGGTCACCTCCTTCGGGGCGAGCTCAGCTACATCCACAGCGTGCTGACAAAGGAGTTTCCGCTCGTCGAGCGACCGCCGCTCGGGGCTGCCGTGCGCGATGTCGCCGTCTCACTCGTTCGGCAACCGCGGTTCGACTACGCGGTCCCCGACGATCCGGTTCCGTTCGTCCGCGATAGCTGGAACGTCCTCCAGGAGTGGGTCGGGGACTGGACGGCCGAGCCTGACGAGCGTGTCACCCACACCAGCGAGACCGAACAGTCGGTCGAGGACGACGGGGATACTACTGACGCGCCGGGTAGCATCACGGCCGAGTGACTATCGTAGCCACTGAAAGTCAGTGCACACCCGATCGCACAGCCGTCGTGCGATCGGTGTGTAACCCGTTTCGGTTGGTTCGATACCTTCATGGGTCGCTATCGGGCGGCGACTCGATAGTCACCGCCGGTTCGACCTTCGACCGTCAACGCTTAACGGGATCGCAGTGTCACCGTCAGGTATGACTCGAGGTGTCTGTCGTGGTCAGTAGCGAAGGTATCGGCCGACTCGCCATCGTGGCGGTCGGCGCCGCGGCGTTCGCCGCGATCGGCGTTGCACTGTTCGTCATCTATCCCGAGACGCTCGCGGATCTCGTCGGCGTGCTCGTCGCGCTCGCCGTGATCGTCCTCGGCGTTCGGATCGCCGGCTCGATCGCCGACAGCCTCTTTCCCGGCTACGACGTCGCCGAAGTCGCCGTCGAGGGGCCGATCACCCGGGACGGCGGCGGCGGACGGTTCCCCTCGAGTCCGGGCTCGACTCCGGCCGACGATATCGTCGAGCAGATCGACCGGGCGGACGAGGACGACAGCGTCGACGCGCTCCTCCTGAAGCTGAACACGCCCGGTGGCGAGGTCGTCCCCAGCGACGACATCAAACTCGCGGCCGAACGGTTCGAGGGGCCGACGGTCGCGTATACGACCGACGTCTGTGCGAGCGGGGGCTACTGGATCGCCAGCGGCTGTGACGAGCTCTGGGCGCGAGACGGCTCCATCGTGGGGTCGATCGGCGTCATCGGCTCGCGAGTCAACGCGAGCGACCTCGCCGACAAGGTCGGCCTCTCCTACGAGCGCTTCGCCGCGGGGAAGTACAAGGACGCCGGCAGCCCGCTGAAGGAGATGGACGACAGCGAGCGAGCCTACCTCCAGGGGTTGATCGACGACTACTACGAGACGTTCGTCGAACGCGTCAGCGACGGCCGGGACGTAGATCCCGAGTTCGTCCGCGAGACCGAGGCTCGGATCTACCTCGGCGAGCAGGCCCGCGAGATGGGGCTCGTCGACGAACTCGGTACCCGGCGCGAGATCGAAGACGAGCTAGCGGACCGCCTCGAGGTCGACGCGGTGGCCGTCGAGAAGTTCGAACCCGAGCGGCCGCTGATGGCTCGCGTCGGCGGCGGTGCCCGGAGCCTCGCCTACTCGTTCGGCGCCGGAATCGCGAGCGTCGTCGGCGACCGGGAGTTCCGGCTCCGGTTCTGAGACGGGCGGGCGTAACGACTTGCAGCGGGCCGACCGAACGAGCGGTCGAACCCCCTCAACGACTTCCGTCGGACAGTCTGTACCGGTGAACGAGTCCGTGGTTTTATCGTTGCACAGAATGGAACGCCTACCGTGACAACGCTGGTCGTCTGTCTCGACCGGACCGACGACGTCGGGCGAAAGACCGGACTTCGGTCGCCCATCGTCGGCTGGGAGGCAATCCGTGCGCTCGTGACCGACGTCGGTCTCGCAGATCCGGAGGATTCGGGGGTCAACTCCCTGCTCGAGACCCTGCGCGTCGCCCAGAGCCTTCGCGACGAGAACGAGGAGGTCGTCGTCGCGGTCGTCTCGGGGGACCGAGAGTCGATGGTCTCGGCCGACCGGTCCGTCGCACGGCAGATAGACGACCTCATGGCGACCCACGACCCCGACTCGGCCGTCGTCGTCATCGACAGCGCCGAGGACGAACGACTGGTGCCGATCGTCGAGAGTCGCGTTCAGGTCGACTCCGTCGACCGCGTGGTCGTCCGCCAGGCTCGAGATATCGAGTCCACCTACTACCTGCTCAAGCAGTTCCTCGCCGACGAAGAGCTCCGCCAGACGGTGCTCGTACCGATCGGGTTGACGCTGCTGGTGTTCCCGATGCTCGCGTGGTTCGTCGGTCCCGCCGAGGGGGCAGCCGCGATTACGACCGTGATCGGGGTCTTCCTGCTCTACAAGGGGTTCAACATCGACGAGATCATGACCGGGTTCGCACACCAGGTCCGCGAGTCGCTGTACTCCGGACAGGTGTCCGTCGTCACCTACGTCGTCGCGGCAGGATTGACGTTCGTCGGGCTCTTCGCCGGCGCGCTCGGCGTCTCGAACCTCGAGGACCCGTCGGGGATCCTGATCCCCGCAGTCCAGTTCGCCTTCGACAGCGTCCCCTGGCTCGCCGCCGCCGCGCTGACGGCGAGCGCCGGTCGGCTGCTCGACGAGGTCATCCGCGAGGAGCCGATCCGGAGCTCCTATCTCAATCTCCCCTTTATCATCGTCGCCGTCGGGCTGGTGATCCGCGGCTTCTCGGCGTACTTCCTCGAGCAACAGCGCATCATCGACTCGGTTCTGGTGCCCGCGATCGAGCAGGGGGTCCTCTCGATCGACAGCTTCGCCATCACGGCCGGTGAACGACTGGCGCTGTACGTCGTCAGTGCGATCGTGGTGAGCCTCGTCGGCGCCAGGATCGCCTCGACGTTCAGCGGACCGAACGGTGAGGCGAGCGACGAGACGGCTCTCGCCGATAGCGAACCGGAATCGGGGCTCACCGACGGCGGGCCGCGGTCCGCGTTCCGTTCGACGGCCGACCTCGAGTCCGACGGCGACTCGACGGACGACCTCGAGTCCGACGACGAGCCGGGTTCCGGCCCGTCCCGGTGACGACCGAAACTCGTCACCCCTTTACTCCCGTGTGGCCAGTAGTCAGTATGAGCGACGCAGACGGAGCGTGGGTCAGCCTGTTCTCCGGCGGCAAGGACTCCGCGTGGGCGCTGTATCGGGCTCTCGAGCGCGGACTGAACGTCGAACGACTCGTCACCGTCCACCCGGCGGGCGACTCGTACATGTATCACGTCCCCGCGACCGAGCTGGCCGGACTGGCGGCCGAGAGCGTCGGAATCCCGCTGGTCGACGTCGAACCCGCGGACTTCGAGGCCGACGACGCCGCGGACTCGAGCGTCCAGGGCGACGACGAACTCGAACCGCTCGAGGCCGCCCTAGCCGACCTCGACGCGGAACTGCCCGGCGGCATCGCAGGTGTCACGGCGGGCGCCGTCGAGAGCGAGTACCAGACGAGTCGAATTCGGGGGATGTGTGACCGCCTCGACTGCGAACTGTTCGCGCCGCTGTGGCAGGAGGACCCCCGCGAACTCGCCGACGTGATGCTCGAGGCCGGCTTCGAGATCAGGATCATCCAGGTTGCGGCCCACGGCCTCGACGAGTCGTGGATCGGCCGGACCGTAGACGAGGACGCCCTCGCGGAGCTCGAGACGCTCAACGAGGAGTACGGCGTCCACATCCTCGGGGAAGGCGGCGAGTTCGAGACGCTAGTGGTCGACGGACCGCACATGGACCGGCGGATCGCCCTCGAGTACGAAACCGACTGGGACGGTACGCGCGGAACGATTCGCGCGCTGGACGCGGAGCTCTCGTGACAGACGGGCGGACCAATCTGTTTGGACCGATCTCTTATATGCGATTCGTCCATAGCTCGACGTGAATGACGAGACAGGGGACAGTTCCCAGTTGGAACGAGCCGGCGGAGATCGGAGTGACGGAAACGAGTTCTCTCGAACGCAACGCGAAGTGGCGAGAAGTGGGAGAATCCGTCCGCTTTCGGGCACTGGGCGAGCGTACCCTGGAGAGCGCGACGGTACGGCGGATTCGGAGTTGACTGAGGCGAACGATGACCGCACACGGGACCGGTTTCAGCCATCGAGACGCCCAGACGAGGGAGATACTGCTCGTCGAAGACAACCCCGGAGACGTCCGCTTGCTCGAGGAGGCGATGGACGAAGCCGACATTTCTCACCGAATCCACGTCGTCTCCAACGGACGGGACGCACTCGAGTTCATCCGGCAGCGGGGACCGTACGAGGACGCTCCGCGTCCGGACCTCGTCCTCCTCGATCTGAACCTGCCGCAGCTGTCAGGCGAGGAGGTACTGGACAGCATCAAAACGGATGCCGACCACCGTGAGATTCCGGTGATTATGCTCACGAGCTCGGCCACTCCCGAAAACGTGCGGCGGGCCTACCGACTGGGCGCAAACGCCTATCTGACGAAACCCGTCGACCCGAGCGAGTTCGTCGATATCGCGCGATCGATCGAGGAGTTCTGGCTCGCGGCTGCGACGCTGCCGCCCGGTCACTGAGCCGGATCACCGGGCATCGGCTCTGTCGGATCCTGACCCGAAGTCGGGCTCGAGATCCATCGCGATCGAGAGATGGGGTTCCAGGGCCTCGAACTGATCGGTCGGTTCGACGATGTTCCGTTTCCGATCGTACTCGACGAGTTCGAGCGCCGCGAGCTTGGGGACGTGGGTGTGCTGCAGCGAGAGAAAGATGTCGTAGACGTCCTCGCTAGGAATGTCGGTAATCCGCTCCTCGAATTCCTGGACGGCAATCTCTTTCGTCAGGTCGTTCAGCGTCAGTTGACGGTCGCCCGTCTTGAGCACGGCAAGAGCCTGTCGGCGTCGTTGGTTTGCAAGAAGTTCGAAGACGACATCGAGTTCCGAGGGGCCGTGTCCCATAGGTACGTATCGTACGTAATGAGCGGGATTGAGCCGTCGGTCTGTATAATCAGTCCTTTAAGTTACGAGATCGATCCGATCTGATCCCGGCGGTTCGGTCGAGTCACCTGGCGAGCGACGATTCCTCGGTAGGCGGCGTGACGGCGAGTGTATTCTCGATCAGCGCCTCGTGGCCCCGGTGTAACCGTTTGGAGAGTGATTGCTGCGTGATGTCGAGCTCCTCGGCGATGTCTGCGAGCGAGATAGACGGCGACGAGAAGTACTCCATCTCCCACGCGGTGACGAGCGCCTCGTGTTGCTTTTCGGTCAACCCGTACTGTCCGACTCCGCGCGGATGGGCGCGTGCGAACAGCTGTGTGAGTCGATACGGAATATCGTAGTCGGCACAGTACGACTGGAACTCGTCGAGACACTCACGGTCGGTAAATCGCATCCGAAGCTCCCACTTGTCGTGCTGTGCGGACGCCTCGAGGATCGTGACGCCGGTCTCCGTGTAGGCGTAGACGAGCGACTCGACGTTCGCGGTCCACGTTGCGCGGTACAGCATCGAACGGTCGTAGTCATCGACGTGTCGAACGTTTTCGACGGTCGGGTCGGACTCGATCGCCCGCTCGAACGTGTCGCTATCGACATCGGAGACCCAGAAGTACGGTGTGAGGACCTCGTCGGCCGCGACGACGCGCTCGACTTCGACGACCAGGTCCGGGACGGCCCGAAGCGTTTCGTGGAGGACGAACGCTTCGGCGGGAACGTGAAACTCCCCAAAGAGGCTCATACTGCCACGTTTTTCCAGACCGAAATAAGTGAATCGGGTGGGAGATTTCGTCGAGACGCGCGACGGGAAGTCGGCAGATCCAGGAGCGGCGACGCGTTTCGAGTGACGGCCGAAGGGCTATGTACGTCGATACTGCCCCTTCGATGGGATGATCGAATCGGAACGAGATCTGTTCGTCCGAAAGCTTCGCGAACTGTACCACCTCGAGCGAGAACTCGAAAACCTACAGACCGAGCTGGCGGAGGCCGCGACCGACGAGGGACTCGAGGAGTTCTACATGGCCCACAGCGAGGCGACGACGGATCAGATAGGGCGGCTCGACGTGATCTTCGACGGCGTCGACGCCGAACCCGGACCGATCGAGCACGCGCCCCTCGACACCCTTCGCTCCGAGCGCGACGAACTCGTCGACGACCTCGAGCGGCCGGTCCTCGGCGACCTCGTCGAAGCCGAACTCGGTCGAACGATCGAGCGCCTCGAGATCACGAGACTCGAGACGCTACTGGAGCTCGCGGACCGGATGAACCTGCCGGACGAGATCGTCGATCCGCTCGAGGAGACGAAGACGGAGGCGGAAGACGGTCTCGAGCGGTTACAGGAATTGACCGCAGAGGCGTAACTCGTCGACGCCGCGAGGCGTCGATCACGTCTCCTCTTTTCGCCGTTCGTAGTCCAGCGCGGGGTCGACAAGTTCGTTCAACCCTCTGCAGGTACTGATGAAAGACCGGCGGCGAGGTACTGGCGGAGCTCGAGGCGGATCCGGAGCTGCGCAGACTGCCGGCGATCCCGTTCTCGAGTTCGAACGCTCCGGAATACGTTCGGCAAGCGTTCGTCGATCCCGTCGAACGTTCGTCGAGTTCCGGCTCGAGACCGCTACCCTCCCGACGCGATAGCGCATCGGCGCTTGGTACTACGTTTGCACCATTCAGTCCTCAGGAACGAAATTGAATTCGTTGATTCGGTGACTGGAAGCGTGGCGATCAGGTGGCAGAGAGTTGAACTGCACGAGCGATAACGTACATCAGAACGATGGCGGAGCTGACGACGAGAAGAAACTGACTCAAAACCGTCAAGAGCACTCCGAACCCCCCGTAAGGGAACAGTGTGACCGCTATTGCGTAAGGGGCGAGTGCGATTGCCCCGAGTAAGCCGACGAGTTTGGCGAGCGGTGTTCCTTCCGCAAGGATCCGAGACGTGTCTATCGTTCCGGTTTCCTGGTCAATGAATAGAGGGAATGGAGACATCTTTTCGAAAGACAACACTTCATATCCTATAAGTATTCTCTGATAACAATCGGATCGATACGCACACGCTCTGTACACATTGCATTTTCGACTTGCAGCCCGAACAAACAGATATATTGTCAACTACTGTTACTCGGACGAGCCGTTCGTGATCGTCGTGTGGGCCCCGATGAGCGCTCCCGCGAGATCGAGATCCTCGAGACGAGTCCCCTCGTCGATGATCGAGCGGCGGATATCGGCGTTCTCGACGCGTGCTTCCGGGAAGATGACCGCGTGGTCGAGATTCGTGTCGGTGAGCGTCACGTCGTCCATCACGTGGACGTTGTCGCCGATCGTCGCGTCGTCGAGGGTCGCCGACTCGGCGACGAGCGACTCTCCGTCGAGGTACCAGCCGACGGCGTCGAGGTAGCTCTCGGGTGTCCCGATGTCGAACCACGCCCCCTCGAAGGTGTAGGCGTACGTCGGTTCGCGGTTCTGAAGCCACTGGACGAACCAGCCGGGTTCGTCGGGATTGTTCCCGTCTTCGAGGTACGTCGGGAGCAGGGAGAGTGCATCCCGCGGAAACGCGTAACAGGCGATCGACACGAGCGTGCTCTTCGGATCGTCCGGTTTCTCCTGGAAGTCGACGACGCGGTCGCCCTCGAGATCGACCAGTCCGTACGACTTGGCCTTCTCGCGGGAGCCGACGTCGTAGGCGGCGAGCGTCGGCGCGTCCTGCTCCTGGAAGTAGTCGAGAAACTCCGGGATATCGAAACTCATCAGGTTGTCACCGGCGACGATCAGCAGATCGTCGTCGACGTTCTCCCGATCGATCAGCTGGGCGAGCGCGCCGACGACGCCGAACTTGTCGTCCTCTTCGGTCGTCTCCTCGACCGAGAGCGTCGGCTTGTCGAACTCGCTGTCGGCGAGGTGTTCCTCGAAGTCGGACGCGAATCGTTCGTTCGTGCTCACGTACACCTCGTCGATCCGGTCGTCGGCCTCGAGTTCTTCGAAGATCCGATCGATGACAGTGGCATCGCCGATCGGGAGGAACATCTTCGGGCGATGTTTCGTGATCGGCCACATCCGGGTCGCGTATCCGCCTGCAAGGACGACAGCCTTCATAACCTGGTGTTCACCGGCGGTATGTAAGTTGCTTGCCCTTACATGGGCTCCGGCCTGCGGTTCTCGCCGCGAGAGATCGTCCACGGGAAGCCGAAGAGCTAACCGGCGCCAGCGGAGAGTGAGCGTCATGCGAGAAGCCGACGAAACGACCCGACAGCGACTCGCAGACGCCCTCCGTGCGGAGCCGTCGACGCCGAGCGAGCTCGCGACGCAGTTCGATCTGACGACGAACGCGGTGGTTCGCCACCTCGAGCACGTTTCCCACTCCGTCGACGGCGCGGACGAGCAGTTTCTCGTCGCGCCACCGACGTGTCGGGAGTGCGGCTTCGACGACTTCGACGACCTGCTAAACCTTCCCTCGCGCTGTCCCGACTGCAAGAGCGAGGCCGTCGACGAACCGACGTACACGATCGAGTAGTCGAAGAGTACGCTCTGGCGAACGTTCTGCCGTCGAACGACGGCGAATCGGATTCGACACTCCTATTTGTGGGCGAGGCGACCACCTGATACGAACCCGCAGCTGAACGGACGATCCGCGTCTCTCCCGGGCGGCAGTCGTCTCCGTCTCCAGCGGTCGTCCGTTCGACCCGGGAATTGACGGAAATACGTATGACTAATACGTCTCATTCGGAGTTCGACGGCGTCGAGTTCGTCCTGGCGATGCTCGACTGGCTCGAGCAGCGCGAGGAGTCGTCAGAAGCGGTCGACGAGGCCTTCGAGTTGCTGGCCGACGAGCGCCGTCGACTGCTGCTTCAGGTGATGCGCACCTACAGCGAGGAGCTGACGCTGCCGGACGCCGCCGAGGAGGTCGCGGTCCGCGAGAACGGCTGCAAGGTGACGGAGCTCTCCGCCGAACGGGTCGCCAACGTCTACATCTCGCTGTACCACGACCACATGCCGCGACTGGTCGACGCCGGACTGCTCGACTACGACCAGGAACGGGATCTGGTCATCCCGGTCGAAGTTCGGGATCAGTCGCTCTGAATCGGGTTTCGCCTCGTTCGCGGCCTCGAGGTCGGGGATGTATCGATCGAAAGGATACTCAGGACGATCTCGACTTTTGTCGAAGTCCCTCCCGATAGTGTGATCTCAGAGAGAGTCGCGGATCGAACAGATAACCCGTTATCGAAGAGTCTAGCGCCCCCTTTCGCTCAGTTCACCACTTCGATACGAGCGTCTTTTCTGGAGGAGATGACGCAACTCGTGCGAGTGGTCTCCGGGAAACTCGACCCCTTCATCGGTGGACGGTGCGCAGTACCCCCACCACTATATAACGACTCGTGGTGTCGTAACAACACCCTACTCCCACCAGTATGAGTCAAGACAAACCACACCAGAACCTGGCCATCATCGGCCACGTCGACCACGGGAAGAGCACGCTCGTGGGACGCCTCCTCTACGAGACGGGGAGCGTGCCGGAGCACGTCATCGAACAGCACCGCGAGGAAGCCGAAGAGAAGGGCAAAGGCGGCTTCGAGTTCGCCTACGTCATGGACAACCTCGCCGAGGAGCGCGAACGCGGTGTCACCATCGACATCGCCCACCAGAAGTTCGACACGGACACGTACAATTTCACGATCGTCGATACACCCGGTCACCGCGACTTCGTCAAGAACATGATCACTGGCGCGAGCCAAGCCGATCACGCGGTCCTCGTCGTCGCCGCCGACGACGGCGTCGCGCCCCAGACCCAGGAACACGTCTTCCTGGCCCGCACGCTCGGTATCGGCGAACTCATCGTCGCGGTCAACAAGATGGATCTCGTCGATTACGACGAGGACGAGTACAGGAGCGTCGTTACCGAAGTCAGGGAACTCCTCAATCAGGTCCGCTTCGACACGGACGACGCCGAGTTCATTCCGGTCTCCGCGTTCAAGGGAGACAACGTCGCCGAAGAGTCGGAGAACACAGCCTGGTACGACGGGAACATCCTGTTGGCCGCCCTCAACGGTCTTCCCGAGCCTCAACCGCCGACGGACGCGCCGCTGCGTCTTCCCATTCAAGATGTTTACACGATCTCCGGCATCGGGACGGTCCCGGTCGGCCGCATCGAGACGGGGATACTCAACGTGGGCGACAGCGTTTCGTTCCAGCCCTCGGACGTCGGCGGCGAGGTCAAGACGATCGAGATGCACCACGAAGAGGTTCCCGAGGCCAGGCCCGGCGACAACGTCGGGTTCAACGTCCGCGGCATCGGGAAGGACGACATCCGCCGCGGTGACGTCTGTGGCCCCGCCGCCGACCCGCCGACGGTGGCCGAGACGTTCCAGGCCCAGATCGTCGTCATGCAACACCCCTCGGTTATCACGGCGGGCTACACGCCGGTGTTCCACGCCCACACCGCGCAGGTCGCGTGCACCATCGAGTCCATCGACCAGAAGATCGATCCCGCATCGGGTGAAGTCGCCGAAGAGAGCCCCGACTTCATCCAGTCGGGTGACGCTGCCGTGGTCACCATCCGACCGCAGAAGCCCCTCAGCATCGAACCGTCCGGCGAGATCCCCGAACTCGGAAGCTTCGCCATCCGCGACATGGGCCAGACCATCGCGGCTGGCAAGGTCCTCGAAGTCAACGAGCGAACTTGACGACGTCGACCCGAGTCGTCGACGAAACTATTCGCCGTTCTCAAGGATGTCATCGACCGTTTTGCGGTCTAGCCGGCCTGTATCTCCCGAGACGGTCGGTGACGTCCATCGACGTGCGACTCCCGTCCGATCTCTGCGCGTCCGCTGGAAGGCTACGGAGGGGTCGACACTTCCGAACTCGCGTCTAACCCGATCGTCGTCGAAAAACGACGATCGCTCAGAACTCGACGTTCGAGGTCGAGGTCAGGTCCGCGTCGTCGGTTTCGACCGGCCCCGTCCCGACGAACTCGTACTCGTCGTCGACGAGGTAGACGTCCCCGTCGTCGACGGTTACCTCGAGATCGGACAGGTACGCGCCCTCGCAGGGACCGAACGTGCACTCGCCGGAGTCGGCGTCGAAGTACGCCCCGTGGTTCGCACAGATCACCTCGCCCTCGCGCATCGGTGCGCCGTCGCCCTTGTCGAGTTTGATGTGGGTGAAGTGCTGACAGTAGTTCAGCCAGCAGGAGACGTCGTCCGCCGACGCTTCCCCGTTCGTGACGAGAATTGCCTCCCGTTCGTCACCTAACTCGTCGGCGACGCGAAAGAGAAACGTCGATTCCGCAGGCATCTCCTCGAGCGAGACGATCCGCTGTGTGGCCGCCATTAGTCCCCGGTTACGAGTCGTCCGTGGTGAACGTTTCGACACCGTCTGACGGGCTTTTAACACTCTGACCGATCAACGACGGCTATGGACTCCCTTCTCGTTTACGGCTCGTACGGCTACACCGGGCGGCTGATCGCGAGCGAAGCGGTCTCGCGGGGCGGCGCGCCGACGGTCGCCGGACGTGACGGCCGCCGCGTCGCCGAACAGGCCGACGCGCTCGGTCTCGAAGGGCGGACGATCGATCTCGAGGCGGACGACCTCGAGACCGAACTCGGGAGTTTCGACGCCGTGTTGAACTGTGCGGGTCCGTTCGTCGAAACGGCCGAACCACTCGTCGACGCGTGTCTCGAGGCGGAAACGGACTATCTCGACGTCACCGGCGAGTTCCCGGTGTTCGAGCGGCTTCGCCGGAAGGACGAGGCGGCTCGAGCGGCGGAGATCACGGTACTCCCCGGCGTCGGTTTCGACGTCGTGCCGACGGACTGTCTGGCGGCAACCCTCCACGAGCGACTCCCCGAAGCCGATCAGTTGCGACTCGGAATCAAGGGCGACCTCGCGTTCTCGCGCGGGACCGCGCGGACGTTCGTCGAACTCGCGGACCACGGCAGCGTCGTTCGCCGGAACGATCGCCTGCTGAGCGTGCCGGCGACGTACCGGACCCGCGAGATCGACTTCGGTGACGGCCCCGAACACGCCGTCACGATTCCGATGGGGGACGTCGTCACCGCGGCTCACACGACGGGCATCGACTCGATCGAGGTGTACGGCGCCGTCCCCGAGTGGGCCGAACCGCTGCTGTCGGCGGCCGACTCGTTCCGGTGGCTCCTCGAGAGCGAACCGGTCGAACGCGTCGCAAACGGCGCGATCGATGCCGTCGTCGACGGGCCGGACGAGCGCGAACTGGCGACCGGGACCGCCGTCGTCTGGGGCGAGGTCCGCGACGGCGAGAGCGGATGGCGAGCGCGCGCTCGACTCCGAACGCCCGATCCCTACGCGCTGACCGCCGAGTCCGCGGTGAGCGCCGCCGAACGAGTGCTCGCGGACAAGCGGGTCGAGCCGGGGTTCCAGACGCCCGCCCGCGCGTTCGGCGCCGACTTCGCGCTGGAGCTCTCGGGAACGGATCGGGAACTGCTCGAGACGCCCGCCAAAGGCAAGCCGGCGCCGCTCGAACCCGGCAGGTGACCGCGCCGAGACCGTCAGTCTTCGCCGGTCGTGCTCCCCCGTTCGTCCATCATCGACTGGGTGCGCTCGATCCAGCGGCCGCGGTGGAAGCCGACCGCGACGTAGATCGTCGCCCAGACGTAGTAGACGACGATCGAGGCGTAGATCGCCGGGACGCCGTAACCGAGGCGAACGCCGGCGACGTACGAGATTCCGAGCATCCCGAAGAACATCCCCGTCACGCGGGCGATAAGGGGAGTCATAGTATCACTGCCGCTGGTCAGCGCGCCCGCGAGAACGACGTAGAGGACGGTAACCGGCGCCGCCGCGGCGTAGGCCCTGGCGAAGCCGGCCGCGTACGACAGCGTCTCCGGATCGTCGGTGAACAGGGAGACCAGCCACTCGGCTCGCACGAAGAGGACGACGCCCAGCGAGCCGACGGTCACCAGACCGAGCGCGGCCGCGGCCCAGCCGTCGTACCGCGCTCGAGCGGGGTCGCCGTCTCCGAGGCTCTGTCCGACGACGATGCTCGTGCCGGTGCGGTAGCCTCGCGAGAGCGGCGACGTCAGCTGCTGGTAGACCCGTCGCCCGATCTGGTAGGCGGCGTTGACCTCGGTTCCGAAGTACAGCAGAATTGCGTTGAACGGGAACTCGAGGAGGAACGTGATCCCTCCCTCGACGATCCGCGGGGCGCTGATCGCGAGCAACTGCTTCGTGATCGTCACCCGCGAGGGACGAGCGAAGCCGGCGGGCGTCCACGACGAGTTGATGGCCGCGACGAGCGCCAGCGCGGAGAAGACGTTGCCGAAGGCGGTCGCGATGCCGACGCCGACGATGTGGAGTTCCGGCACCGGCCCGAGTCCCAGTCCGAGGACGACCGTGCCGACGATGTTGAGCGCGTTCGAGACCCCGTTGACGTACATCGGCGTTCGCGTGTCGCCGGCCCCCTGAATCGACCGCGCGGCGACGATCGCGACGTGGCGGGCCGGGCTCGTCGCGAAGATGATCGCCAGGTAGAGCCCGCCCATACGGGCGACTTCGGCCTCGGCGCCCAGGATCCGGATCGCCCACTGGCCGAGGAGGAAGCCGAAGAGCACGAACGGGATCCCCGCGAGCGCGCCGAGAATCACCGCCTGCGTGATCGCCTCGTCCCGATTCGCGATCGCGCCGCTGCCGAGTCCCAGCCCGATCCGGAGGGGGAGCCGGGCGTACAGGTCCGCCAGCCCGACCGCGGCGACCGCCGCCGGCGAGAACAGCCCCGTAACGGCGACGTCAGTCGTCCGCATCAGCGTCCGGAGGAACTGCTCGGCCATCACGGGCCAGGACAGGTGGAACACCCGCCGCCAGACCTCGAGCAGTCGCCGGCGTCCCCTCGAGAACACGTTTCCGTCTCCCGTTCGGCCGGGCTTGAAACTGTGGGAGCCGGCACGCTGCGAGCGACCGACGGTATTAGTGACGGGGAGCGGATCCCGAGTCAATCCACTTGCTGCCTGTACGGTGGTGCGCGCTGGCCGACGGCGAACATCGAGTGAGCCGTCGGTCGACGCCGTGCGAGATCTTCGCGAGTAGCGCGGGACCGGCGCGGTCCCGCGTCCCGTGCGAACGGACGCGTAGCGTCCGTGAGCAGATGGAACGAGCGAAGGCTTGGAAGACGGCCGAGCGACAGTTCGCTGTTCGCTCACTGTCGCTCAGCGCGCGCCACCACATCCGATGAGTAACCCTCGAGTCCGTTTCTGCCACTAGTAACAGACCTCCTTAACGCGCTCGTCGTAGCTCCTCGAGAGTCGTTCCGTCACCTCGCCCCCGCCGATCTCGGCCCTGTCCAATTCGGCCACCGGACGGAGCTCCCAGGTCCGGTTGGTGAGAAACGCCTCGTCAGCCTCGAGTACGTCCTCGAGTCCGTAACGTCCCTCCTCGGTCGGCACACCGGCCTCGTCGGCCAGTTCGAGCACGATCTCGCGGGTGATCCCCGGCAGCACGTCGCCGTCGGTCGAAGGGGTGCAAAGCGTGCCGCCCCGGACGAAGAACAGGTTGCTCGTCGCGCCCTCCGCGACGTTCCCTTCGAGATCGCGAAGCAGCGCCTCGTCCGCGTCGCCCTCGAGTTCCGCCCGCGCGAGGATCCCGTTCAGGTAGTTGTGGGTCTTCGCGCTCGCCGGAATCGCCGCGTCGGGGACCCGCCTGGTCTCGACGGATTGGACCGTTGCCGGCCCGTCCCAGACGGGGGCGCCCTCGAGTCCGCCGCGAGGGAGCGGTTTGACGTAGACGACGACTGTCGGATCGACCTCCGGTTGGGGCGTCAGCTTTCCCGGCTGGACGCCGCGGGTGACCGACAGTCGCGCGTAGGCGTCCGCGAGGTCGTTGGCCGCGAGCGTCTCCCGAACCCGCTCGTGGAGGTCGTCGGCGGAGAGGCCGTGCTCGAGGCGCAGCGCGTCGCAGGTTCGCTCGAGGCGCTCGACGTGGGCGCTCCACTCGAAGAGCGTCCCGCCGTAGGCCCGCAGCGTTTCGAAGGCGGCGTCGCCGTAGCGAAAGCCCCGGTCGTCGACGCTGACGGTCGCCTCGCTCGCGGGAACGAGTTCGCCGTCGACGTGGTACAGCAACTCGTCGCTCATCGGTTCACCCCCGATTCGGCTCGGTCCCCTCGTGGTCGGCGGCGAACCGACAGAAGTTGGCGATCATCCGCTTGCCGACTCGAAGCGAGATGCCGTCCCCCGCGGCGGCGTCCTCGTGACTCCGCGTGAGGATGCTCTCGGGGTGGAACTGCACGCCGAGGTGGGGCTTCTCGCGGTGGCGGACCGCCATCAGGACGCCGCGCTCGTCGGTCGTCCGGGCCGTCTCCGCGAGCGTCTCCGGGAGGTCCTCGCGCTCGACCGCCAGCGAGTGGTACCGGCCGACCCGAAACGTCTCGGGAAGATCCGAAAAGAGCCCCTCGCCGTCGTGGGAGACCGTCGACGGCTTCCCGTGGACGACGTGCGGTGCGTGGACGACCGGGGCGCCCTCGGCCGCACACAGCGCCTGATGACCGAGACAGACGCCCAGGGTCGGATACTCGGATTCGGCGAACAGCGGGATCGAAACGCCGGCCTCCCGGGGCGTCCCCGGCCCCGGTGAGACGACGATCCCCGTCGGGTCGAGGTCGCGAACGCCCTCGAGGTCGATCTCGTCGTTTCGTCGGACGACGACCTCGTCGGCGACCTCGCCGACGTACTGGACGAGATTGTACGCGAAAGAGTCGTAATTGTCGACCACCAGCAACCTTTTGCTGCGGTCACTCGCTGACGCTCGTTCCCTGGCAAAACGTTGATGAAAACCCTTCCTCCCTCCCGCTGGTCGATCGTCGGGCCGCTCGCTCGTGTCCACTCGCTCGCAGGTGCTGTCGGTGTCCGTCATCGCTGATCTCCTCCATCGCTCTCGAGCGCTATTCCGGCCCGCTCGCCGAGCGCCTCGTCGACGGCAGTGAGCAGCGCCCGCGCCTTGTCGAGGGTCTCGTCGTACTCCCGGTTCGGCTCCGAGTCGTGGACGATTCCCGCGCCGACCCGGAGGTGGTACTCGTCGGCGTGACAGACGAGCGTCCGGATGACGATATTCAGCGTCGCGCGGCCGTCGAGGCCGAAGATCCCGATACTACCGGTGTAGGGGCCGCGTCGGGTCGCCTCGAGTTCGTCGATAATTTCCATCGTCCGCGGCTTGGGCGCGCCGGTGATCGTCCCGCCCGGGAAAACGGCCGCGACGGCGTCCGCGAGCGTCTCGGTCGGTCGGAGCCGACCGGTCACGTTCGAGACGAGGTGCATCACCTCGGAGTAGCGGTCGATCCGTCGGTACTCGTCGACCTCGACGGAGCCGTACTCGCACACTTTGCCGAGGTCGTTGCGCTCCAGGTCGACGAGCATCGCGTGCTCGGCGCGCTCCTTCTCGTCGGTTCGCAGATCGTCCTCGAACGCGTCGTCCTCCTCGGGCGTTGCGCCGCGCGGCCGGGTTCCGGCGATCGGCTCCGTCCGGACGAACTCTCCGTCGCGCTCTCGCGGATCGCGAGACGGCGACGCCGTCTCGTTCGAGGCGGTGGAACCGCCTCGCCCGCCGCTCGAGAATTCCGGGGACCGTGGCTCCCCGCGCTCGAGCAGCAACTCCGGACTCGCGCTCACCAGGTCGGCGGATCGGAACTCGAGCAGTCCCGAGTAGGGCGCCGGGTTCACCCGCCGCAGGGCGTCGTAGGCGGCGACGGGATGGACCGCGGCGGGTGCGACCAGCCGCTGGGAGACGTTCGCCTGGAAGGTGTCGCCGTCGCGGACGTACTCCTTGACCCGACGAACGCGGTCGGCGAACGCGTCGCGGCCGCAGTCGCTCTCAAAGTTCGCCTCGTCGGCGTCGACCGGCGCCTCGCCGATCCCCGGATCGCCCTCGAGACACGCGCGGGCGAGTTCGAGCGCTCGATCCCGGCCGCGCTCGTAGGCGGCCTCGAGGTCCGCCGCCGCGGCCTCCCCGGGGAGCCGCGGACAGGCGGTGATCCGTAGTGTGACCTCCCCGTCCGTCGCATCCGCCGTTTCCGCCGGCGCCTCCCAGGCGGCCAGGCAATCGTAGATCCCCAGTTCCAGCCGCGGCAGTCCGCGGTCGTCGACGGCCGATTCCGGCAGCGTCTCGAGTTCGCGCGCGACGTCGTAGGAGAGCCAGCCGACCGCCCCGCAGGGGTAGGGGACGTCGCAGTCGCCGCGGACGAGTCGATCGCGCTCCAGCAGCCCCTCGAGCGCGGCCAGCGTCGGCGAGTCGGCGTTTCGGTTCCATGCCGTCGCGTCCGGGCCGACCGTGAGGCGGTCGACCGGGTCGGTGCCGAAGTAGCCCCAGCCGGGCTGGCCGCCGGTCGTCTCGAGATAGACGCTTCCGGGTCCATCGCGCACCCGTCGGTACGCCAGAAACGGATCGACGGTAGAAACCTGCACTTCGACGGGAACGCGGATCGTGCGCGTCGTCTCGGCCTCGTCGACGCACTCGAGGGGGCCGCGAGCGGCGGCTCGGAACGAGTCGAACGAGGTAACGACGCGCGGATCGCTCATACCCCTGCTGACGGAGTCTAGGACTAATCCTTTTGCGATTCCGCGCTCGAAACGAGCGGTAGCAATGGAGAGACGAGAGATCGAAGCGGCGTTCGTTATCGGACCTTCGCCCGGTCGATCCAGCCCTGGATGCGCTTCTCCGAGATGTCGGTCTCGGACTCGAGTTCGGCGGCGTCGGCGTCGGCGAGGTCGGCGACGGTCTCGACGCCCGCATCGGCCATCCGGTCGGCGTAGGCGGGACCGATCCCCTTGATCACGTCGACGGGTTCGCTGCGCTCCTCCTCGTCGAGATCGTCGTCCGCGCCCGCATCTTCTTCCGTCTCCGTTTCGGCTTCGGTCTCCGGCTCGTCTGCGGTCTCTTCTACGGAGTCCTCGAGGCCCGCTTCGTCCGGAGCCTTCTCCCCCTCCGGCATCGCGTCGGTCTGATCCGGCCCCGTCGATTCCGCCGGTTCAGCCGGCTTGTGGGGAGCGTCCGACGGTTCAGTCATCGAGTCAGTCGACGCCGCAGCGTCGGTGCCGGCCGCCGCACTGTCGGTGCTGGTCGACGTCGATTCATCGTCGGTGACTGTCTCGGTGTCGGTCTCCCCGGACCGTTCGCGTTCGACCGTTACCCCGACCTCCCGAGTGTCCCCTCGCTCCGAGCCCGAATCGTCGAACCCCAACAGCGACTTCAGCTTTTGGAGGATTGCCATTAGCTGAATATAGTCCGCTCCCCTCACTTAAATTCGCCTGATACCAGCACGAGCGGCGTTCCAACGGAGACGCTTCAGAGTCGCGACCGGAGCGCCTCGTTCATCGTCGCGACCGGTGCCTCGCGACCCGTCCACAGTTCGAACGCCTCGACGCCCTGATAGAGCAACATCCAGGCGCCGTCGACGGTCGTCGCCCCGACGGCGGCGGCCTCGCGCAGCAGTCGCGTCTCGAGCGGACGGTAGACGGCGTCCATCACGGCGAGGTCGCCGTGGAGCGCCTCCGACGGGACCGGCGTAGCGTCCTCCTCCATCCCGACGCTCGTCGCGTTGACCAGCACGTCGGCGTCGGCGAGCAGGTCGGTAAGGTCCTCGAGCCCCTGTCCGGACGCGCCGGGCACCTCGTCGGCGAGTTCGTGCGCCGTCGACTCGGTCCGGTTCGCGATCGTTACCGTCGCTCCCGCGTCGGCGAGTCCGAACGAGATCGCCCGGCCGGCGCCGCCGGCACCGACGACCACCGCGCGTGCGCCCTCGAGGTCGACGCCGTGATCGCGGAGCGCCCGCAGCGCGCCGCCGGCGTCGGTGTTGTGGCCGGTCGGCGGTCCGGACCCGCTGAAATCGATCGTGTTTACCGCGCCGATCCGGGTGGCCAGCTCGTCCGCGTCGACGATCTCGAGGGCGTCCCGCTTGAACGGGATCGTCACGTTCAGCCCGCGAACCCCGAGCGCGTCGGCGCCGTGGATCGCGTCCGCGATCTCCGCCGGCTCCGGTTCGAGGGTGACGTAGCGCGCCTCGAGCCCGAGTTCGTCGTAGGCCGCCTCGTGCATCGGCGGTGAAAGCGAGTGACCGACGGGGTTGCCGAGCAGTCCGAAGACCTTCATCGTCATGGCCGGTACTCGATCCGGCGGGGTCATAATCAGTGTGGCTTCGACGACGCGGTGGCTCGAGGTCTGCTCTCCGTTCAAACCGACCCGGCGCTCCGCTGCAATCAACCCGTTCGCGGGTGCCGTGCGGATCTGGAATCGCACGGATTGTTACGACCGTACGACCGACGTCAGTCGTCGGCCGCGTCCGCTGACGGCAGCGTGAACGAGAACGTCGAACCCCTGCCGGGTTGGGACTCGACCCAGATTTCACCGTCGTGACGATCGACGATCCGCCGACAGAGCGCGAGGCCGATGCCGGTGCCGTCGTGTTCCTCCACCGAGTGGAGACGCTCGAAGATCTCGAAGATCCGGTCGGTCTCCGCCGGATCGATGCCGATCCCCTCGTCGCGGACGGAGACCACGCAGGTGCCGTCGTCTCGTTCGACGGTGACGTGGATCCGCGGCGGTTCGTCGCCGCAGTAGGTGATCGCGTTCTCGACCAGGTTCTGGAACACCTGCCGCAGTTGGTCGTCGTCTCCTTGGACACGGGGTAACGACTCCGTCGAGACCGAAGCGTCGTTTTCCTCGAGTTGCAGGTGGAGGTCGTCGAGTACGTCCTCGAGGACGTCGTCCAGGTCGACGGGTTCGAACTCCTGGCCCTGCGTTTCGACCCGCGAGTACGTGAGCAGCGCGTCGATCATTTCGCGCATCCGATCCGCACCGTCGAGGGCGAACTCGAGGAACTCCCGTCCCTCCTCGTCGAACTCGTCCTCGTAGCGCTGTTCGATGAGCGAGAGGTAGCTCGAGACCATTCGCAGCGGCTCCTGCAGGTCGTGGGAAACGGTGTAGGCGAACTGCTCCAAGCGTTCGTTCGACGCCTCGAGGTCGTGCTCGCGCTGCTTGCGCTCGAGTTCGTAGCTCACCCAGTTGCTCAACAGTTCGACGAACGTCACGTCCCACTCGGAGAACGCTTCGGATCGCGCCTCCGTACCGTAGAAGCAGAAGGTCCCGTACACCTCTCCGTTGGCGGTTATCGGCGCCCCGAGATAGCAGGCGATGCCGAACTCGGGATCCACCAGCTCCGGTGCCTCCGCCGCGACGTCCTCGAGGACGAGCGTTTGCCCGGTCCGAACGACCGTCGCGCAGTTCGGCAGGAGCGAGAGCGATACCACGTCGCCCTCCTGGAGTTCGACGCCGTCCGGGATGTCGATCGTTTCGAAGATGTACTCGTCGGCGTCCTCGCGAACGCGCGAGAGCGTCGCGTAGTCGGTTCCGATCACGTCGCGGACGGTCGTCAAGAGCGCGTCGACCTGCTCGGAGAACGTCCGATCCGGGTCCGCAACGATCTCGTAGGCCTGGCGGAGCGCTCGCTTGCGTTTCCGAAGCTCCCGCTCTCGCTCGGCACGCGCGCTGATGTCGCGAAAGTAGACGGAGAGTCCGTTCTCCGAGGGGTACGCCCGGACCTCGAACCAGGTGTCGAGCGGCTGGTAGAACTCCTCGAACGTGACCGCCTCCTGGGTCTCCATGGCCCGTTCGTACTCCCGCTGAAACGTCGATCCGACCGCGCCGGGAAACGCCTCCCAGATGGGCTTTCCGAGCAGTTCCGCCTCGCTTTGCCGGAGGATGTGCTCCGCCTGTTCGTTGAGAAAGGTAAACCGCCACTCCTCGTCGAGCGCGAAAACCGCATCGCTGATTCGATCGAAGACCGCCGTTGCGGAGTCAGCGACAAGTGGAGCAATTGACTCCGGGTCGTCACTCATTTGCTGCCGATACTTATCGAGCAATACATAATAATGTCTCGGCCTCACTCATCTCCGCGTCGCTTATACCACGCTCTCGAGTAGCGACACGTATGCTCTCCGAGACCGCGTTCTCTCTGCTGTTGCTCCTGGGCGGGGTCGTCGCCCTCTACGGCGGCGCGGAGTTGCTCGTCGCCGGCGCCGGTCGACTCGCGCTCGGGATCGGCCTCCGGGCGGCGACCGTCGGCGTGACGGTGATCGCGTTCGCGACGACCGCGCCGGAGCTGTTCGTCGCGACCATCGGCGCGCTCGACGTCTCGACGGACATCGGACTGGGAGCGGTCATCGGCTCGAACATCGCGAACATCGGACTGGTCCTCGGCGTCGCCACGCTGATCAAGCCGCTTTCGGTCAGCGAGACGGTCGTGAAGCGACACGTCCCGTTCATGGCGTTCGCGGCGATCCTGCTCGTCGCCTTCGGATCGAACGGGACGATCGGTCGTCTCGAGGGAGCGCTCTTCCTGCTCGTTCTCGGCGGCTTCACGGCGTACCTGCTCTACTACGTCAACGCCGATCCCGCGCCGCTCGAGGATACCCCCGATGCGGGAAACGGCGTCGAACTCCGCGACGGCGCGCTCGTCGTCGGCGGACTCCTGGCGCTCGTTATCGGCTCGCGCTGGCTCGTCGCCGGCGGCTCCGATCTCCTCCTGAAGCTCGGCTTCTCCGAACTGTTCGTCGGACTCACGGTGCTCGCACTCGGCACCTCGCTGCCCGAGCTGGCGGCTTCGGTCATCGGCGCGATCCGGGACGAGACGGCGTTCGCCGTCGGGAACGTCGTCGGCTCGAACATCTACAACGTCCTCGCGGTGCTCGGCATCGTCGCACTGATCACGCCGATCGAGATCGCCCCGAGCACGCTCCGGTTCGAACTGCCGGTGCTGGTCGTCTTCACCGTCGTACTGGTCGCGATGATGGGGTACGGCAGACGACTGTCTCGCCTCGACGGGGTCGCACTCGTCGCCGGCTACGTTGCGTTCGTCACCCTGCTACTGCCGTGATCGACGAGGCGCTGGCAGTCTCGCCCCAAACACTTTGGGAGAGGGCTTTACCTGAAACACGTGATAGGTACGGCCATGAACGAAACGGAGAACGTGACGTACGTACACAAGGCCTGTGCGTACATCACGCGGAAAACGGGCGAGTTGCTCGTATTCGAGGGACCAGGCCACGACGGACTGCAGATTCCGAAGGGAACGCTCGAGACGGGCGAATCTCCCCGGGAGGGACTGTTCCGGGAAGTGAGAGAGGAGAGCGGACTCGAGAACCTGCACGGAGCGCGACACGTCACGACGGACGTCTGGACGCGTCGCCGGTCGCCGCCGAAGCGGTACGTCCGCCACTTCTTCCACGCGACCGTTCACGAACCGCGCGACGAGTGGACTCACACGGTCGCCGACGGCGGCGAGGAACACGGCTCCGAGTTCGAGTACGAGTGGGTCAGTCCGACGACCGCCCGCGAGTTCGCGCTGGATCTCGACGACTACGCGCAGCTACTCTCGACTGAAGCCCCCGCGCCGGAGCAGCCGATCGCCTCCGACTGATTCTCGACTCGCGGCCCGAACGGCCGAAAACGCAGGGTATTCGAGGCGTCGTAACCGACACTCGACTCGTGATCGCAATCGTCGAGAGCCGCGCCGACCGCGCGTCCGTCCGCATCTGCGACCACCTCCGCGAGCGCGCCGACTGGACGGCCCAAGAGGACGACACCAGTCCCGACGCCGGCGGCGGCGGCACCTTCTACCGACTCGAGAACGCCGAACTTCGCTCCTTCGACGACTTACATCTCGAACTCGAGCGCCCGGCCGCCGCGTTCGACTGCGACCCCGACCTGCTCGTGTTCGCGTCGCGTCACTCCGGCGACACTGGCGCCCTGCTCACGGGCCACTTCACGGGGAGCTTCGGGCCGGCGGAGTTCGGCGGCGAAGACGATACGCTCGCCGAGGCGTGTCCGAACGCCCTCTCTCGGCTGCTCGAGGCCTTCGAGGAGTACGCGCCCGACGAGTACGAGGTTGGCATGGAGTGTACCCACCACGGGCCGAGCGACGTCGGCTGTCCGTCGCTGTTCGCCGAACTCGGCAGCGGCGACGAACAGTGGGACGACCCCGACGGCGCGGAAGCGGTCGCGCGCGCTATCCTCGACCTGCGCGACGTCGACCCCCACAGTTCCGGACAGTTCGTCGGCTTTGGCGGTAACCACTACGCGCCGCGGTTCGGACGGATCACCCGGGAGACGCCGTGGGCGGTCGGCCACATCGCCGCCGACTGGGCGCTCGAGGCGATGGGCCACCCCGAGAGCCACCGTCAGGTCCTCGAGCAGGCGTTCGCGGCGAGTCGGGCCGACGTCGCGATGCTCGACGGCGAGTGGCCGGTGCTCGAGGAGACGCTGGCCGAACTCGACTGTCGGATCGTCGGCGAAACCTGGCTGCGCGAAGTCGGCAACCGCTCTCTGGAACTCGTCGACGCCGTCGAGTCGAGACTCGGGACGATCGGGGGCGGCGTCCGATTCGGTGTCCGATCCGAGTCGTCGTTTGCGGTCGTCGACCTCCCGACGGAACTGATCGAGACGGCGGAAGGGATCGATCCCGTCCGGGTTCGCGAGATCGTCGAACACCACAGCGTCGCGTTCGAGACCGAGAACAGCGGGAGCCGCGTCGGCGCGCGAGCCGCCGTCCCGAAGTCCGAGAGTCGGCGCCGGATCGTCGAGGAGGGAGCCGCCGTCCTCGAGACGAAGTACGAGTCGGTGACGGTCGAGGACGACGCCGTCCTCGTCGAGGAACTGGCCTTCGATCCGGAACTCGCCCGGACGCTCGGTATTCCCGAGGGGCCGAAGTTCGGTGCGCTCACCTCCGGTGAACCCGTCACCGTTAACGGCGAAACCATCAAACCCGAAACAGTTCATCGCGAGCGGACGCATCGGTTCCCGATCTGACCGAATCGAAAGAGAACAGTAATTGTATCATTCCCGCCCGCTATTGCGGGATTTTTAATTCACTGGTCGTGATAGGTAAGATCTCCTTACTAGTCAGCCAGAAGTCTGACGTGTAGGGGAAAGGTAATTACGCTCCATCTACTAGTCAGGGCCAGGAATGGACTCTCTCATCGAAGACGCGATCGACGAGGCCGAAAACGCGGAGGGGGAGGTTCCCGAGTCGGGGTCCGGCCCGTCGACCGCGGACGGATCGGACACCAACACAGGGACGATGACGGACGACGAACTGGAAGACGTTCTGCAGGATCTCCAGACCGACATCACGGTCGTCGGCTGCGGGGGTGCCGGCGGAAACACGATCAACCGGATGCACGAGGAGGGAATCCACGGCGCGAAACTCGTCGCCGCGAACACGGACGTTCAACACCTCGTGGAGATCGAGGCCGACACCAAGATTCTGATGGGCGAGGACAAGACCGGCGGCCGCGGCGCCGGTTCGCTCCCCCAGGTCGGTGAAGAGGCCGCCCTCGAGAGCCAGGAGGACATCTACGACGCCATCGACGGCTCCGACATGGTCTTCGTTACGGCCGGCCTCGGCGGTGGCACCGGTACCGGATCCGCGCCCGTCGTCGCGAAGGCGGCCCGCGAGTCCGGTGCACTCACGATCTCGATCGTTACCACGCCGTTCACCGCCGAGGGAGAGGTCCGCCGGACGAACGCCGAAGCCGGTCTCGAGCGACTTCGCGACGTGAGCGACACCGTCATCGTCGTCCCGAACGACCGCCTGCTCGACTCGGTCGGCAAACTTCCCGTCCGCCAGGCGTTCAAGGTGAGCGACGAGGTGCTGATGCGCTCGGTGAAGGGGATCACGGAGCTGATCACGAAACCCGGCCTCGTCAACCTCGACTTCGCCGACGTCCGCACCGTGATGGAACGCGGCGGCGTCGCCATGATCGGTCTCGGCGAGTCCGACTCGGAAGCCAAGGCCGAGGACTCGGTCAAGACCGCCCTCCGATCGCCGCTGCTCGACGTCGACATCTCCGGCGCGAGTTCCGCGCTGGTCAACGTCACCGGCGGCAACGACATGTCCATCGAGGAGGCGGAGGGAGTCGTCGAAGAGATCTACGACCGGATCGACCCCGACGCCCGCATCATCTGGGGGACCTCGATCGACGAGACCCTCGAGGGCAGCATGCGGACGATGATCGTCGTCACGGGCGTCGAGTCGCCACAGATCTACGGCCGCGGAGAGGGCGAAGCGGTCCAGCCCGAGCAGGCGCCGCAGGGCGACGACATCGACTTCGTCGACTGATCGACCGGGATCGGCCACAGACCGACGCGATCTCGGATCGTTCTGACGCTATCGTCGTTTCTCGAGAGTTCGTCTAGAAGTAGGGGACGGAGGGTCAGTCGTCAGCCGGCGTCGGTTCGTTTCCGGTGTCCGCCTCGAGGTCGCCCTCGATGCTCGGCGGGTACTTTCCGCGGTCGAGTTTGAGGTCCGACTGCGGTCGCGCCATGCAGGTGAGCGCGTAGTTCTCTGCTTCTTTCTCCGTGAGCCCGCGAGCCGCCGGCTGGGTGACCTCGCCCTCGACGATCTCGGCCGAACAGGCCAGACACATCCCGACGCGGCAGGAGTACTCCTGGGCGATTCCCTCCTCGAGACAGCGGCTGAGGATGGTCTCCTTGTCCGTGCAGGTGATCGTCTCGCCCGTGCCGACGAACTCGACGGTGTACTCTGTCATACGGGACGGTACGAAAGACCCCACCAAAACTCTTTATTACAATCGCTCGTGACAGTTCCGACGGAAGCTACCCGGGGTCGACCCGGCACGGCCCGGCCGCCCGGCATCGGCCGGAGTTTTGTCGCCGACGGATCGCCGGATCGCTCATAAAACGTTTTCTTACCGCGGAATACACATTATCGATATGAGTACGCAGGAACAGTCGGCCACCGCCGCGACGCCCGAGACTCGATCGCCGGACGTGGTCGTCGTCGGCGCCGGGACCGCAGGCTGTTACGCCGCAGCGACCGTCGCACGCGAGGGATACGACGCCGTCATCCTCGAGCGAAAGTCCGAGGAAGAGGCGGGGCACATCGCCTGCGGGGACGCGCTGAAGGGTGCGGACGCCTTCCCCGAGTCGATTCCCAAGTCGAAGATCGAACCCGCGTTCACCAACACCGGCGTCGACCACGGCCGCTTCGAGATCCCGCAGGAGGATACGGTCCTCGAGATCCCCGTTCCCGGGGAGCTGGCCGTCATCGACCGCCTGGAGTACGGCAAGCTGATCATCGAGGGCGCCGAGGAGACCGGCGCCGACGTCCACTACGACACCGTCGTCCAGGACGTCACCCAGGCCGACGACGGCCAGGTGACCGGCGTCACGGCGACGCGGAAGGGAGAGCGACTCGAGTACGAGGCCGATATCGTCATCGACGCCGCCGGCTCGCTGTCGGTACTCCAGGACCACGTCGACTTCTCGGAGTCGACGTTCGACACGAACGTCAACTACACGCACTTCTGTTCGGCCTACCGCGAGATCGTCACCGTCGACGAACCCGTCGAGTGGTCCGACGCGCTCGTCTTCAAGCCGACCGAGCGCGCGGCGGGCTACCTCTGGTACTTCCCGCGCACGGAGACGGAGATCAACGCCGGACTCGGCTTCCAGATGACCGAGGAGCCGATGGAACTCGTCGAGGATCTCAAGCGCGACCTCCAGAGCCGTGCGGAGTTCGACGGCGCCGAGGTCGAGGACAAACTCGGCGCCGCGCTTCCGACGCGGCGGCCGTACGATTCGGCCGTCCATCCCGGCTACATGGCCGTCGGCGATGCCGCCGGACACGTCAACCCCACGACGGGCGGCGGTATCGCCGGAGCCGCCTACGCCGGCAAGTACGCCGCCGACCAGGCGATCGAGGCGCTCGAGACCGGCGACTGCGGCGAGGCTACCCTCTGGGAGTACAATCAGCGCGTGATGGAGCACTTCGGCGCCCGCTACGCCGCGCTGGACGTCTACAACATCCTTTCGACGGCCGTCGACGTCGACGACCTGATGGGGCTGCTCGCCGCGATGCCGGGCGACAAACTCGCCGAGGCGCTGTACTCCGGCAGCACGGACATCGGACCGAAGCTCAAGGCGGAGGCCCTGCTCAAGAGCCGCGGCCACTGGGGCACGATCTGGAACCTCTACCGGACGAAGCGGCGGGCCGACGAACTGCTCGCCCACTACGAGAACTACCCGTCCCACCCCGGCGCGCTCGACAGCTGGCAGGATCGTCGCGACGACCTGATGGACGCAGTCTACGAGACGACCGGGGCGGAGCCGAAGTACTAACACCAACCTTTTACGCTGCGTTCGAGACGCGACGGCGACAGCGTTGCTGTCGCACGTCGCGCTGTCACTCGGTAAAAGGTTGATCAAAAGCGCTCCTCCTTCCGTTCCGGACGCTACGCGTCCTCCACGTCAGTCGTCGGCCCGCTCGCCTCTTGGAGGCTCGCGGTCGGAACCGATGAATCACCTGTCCTTCCCCGGATCGCACGCCTCTCGCGGTGCTCGAGCCGCGCTCTCGGCCATCGATACCTCGGATCGGACGTGTCGAGCAGTTACTCGTGCTCGAGACCGATCCGCTCGATCGCGCCCGCAAGCGTCTCGACGGCGTGGCCGATGCTCGCCTCGTCGACGTCGAACGTCGCGGTGTGGTGGCCGCCGGGGTGGTCGGTGCCGACGCCGACGTAGCAGGCGTTGCCGCCGTTTTGCTGTACTTCGCGCATCAGGAACGTCGCGTCCTCGCTGCCGCCGAGCTGGTCGCGCTCGAGGACGCTCTCGACGCCGGCGACGTCGTTCGCCACGTCGGCGACGATCGAGACGAGCTCCTGGTCGCTCGTCGCGCTCGGTGCGGCGGCACCGATCTCGGTCTCGACCTCGCAGTCGTGCATCTCGGCGGCGGAGCGAAGCACGCGCTCGGCCTTCTCGTGCATGTACTCCATCAGTTCGGTCGTCTCGCCTCGGACCTCGGCGACGATCCGCGCCTCCTCAGGGATGACGTTCGCCGCGCTGCCGCCCTCGACGACGCCCGCGTTAACGCGGGTCGCGCCGTCGCTGTGGCGCGGAACGGCGTAGAGATTCTGGACCGCCGTCGCCATCGCCTGGACGGCGTTGCGACCCTGTTCGGGGTGGCCGCCCGCGTGGGCGGGTTCGCCCGTGAAAGTGGCCTCGAGGTGTCGGACGGCCAGGAAGCCGTCGATACCCGCGACGACCTCGCCGGTCGGGTGGTCCAGCCCGATGTGGAGCGCGAGCAGGTGGTCGACGTCCCGAATGTGTTCGCTCTTCGCCATCGACTTGCCGCCGCCGACGACCTCCTCCGCGGGCTGGAAGAACACCTTCAGCGTTCCCGAGAACTCGCTCTCGGCGACCGCCTCGAGCGCGCCGATCCCGATCGTCGCGTGGGCGTCGTGGCCGCAGGCGTGCATCGCGCCCTCGTGTTCCGAGCGGAACTCGTTCGCGACGGGATGGTGCTGTGCGTCGTCGGACTCGGCACGCGGCAGGGCGTCGATGTCGACGCGGAGGCCGACGGTCGGTCCCTCGCCTTTGCGGAGGACCGCGACGGCACCCGTGTAGCCGCCCTCGAGCGACTCGAGGACGGACTCGTCGACGTCGTACTCGCGGGCCTGCTCGTACCACGCGGTCAGTTCGGCCTCGTCGGGAACGCCCATCCGGTGCTCGGCGGCGATGGCAGCCGGGCCGACGTGGAGTTCGTCGAGATCCGCGCGGGACTCGAGTTCCTCGACGATCCGTGCCGTGGTGTAGAACTCGCGCCAAGCGGGTTCCGGTTTGCGGTGCAAGTCGCGGCGCAACGAAACGAGGGTTTCGTCGGTCATATCCCCCAGTCGTCGGGGACGTTAAAAAGTGCTATCGAAGATGCCGCTCCGCGTCTCGACTCCGGTACTCAGTTTCCGCCGCGTCCCGCGCCGTGGATCTGCTCGACCTCGGCCTCGATGTGGACCGAGTCCGGGAAGTTCTGCGAGGCGATGTTCCGCGCGAGGTTGTCGTGGCCGTGGATCTCGAGTTCGCGCGTAAAGACCGTGTACTCCCAGGAGGGAAACCGGCGCTCGTCGTCGCCGTGCAGGCGGGCGTGCTGGGGGACCGTCAGTTTCTCCGGCGGACGGGAGTGTGGACCTTTCAGCGCGGCCCCTTTCCGCTCGGCGGAAGATTTGATGTCGTCGACGATCCCATCGAGCGCGGCTCTATCGCCGCTCTGGAGCGTGAGACGGGTAACGAAGGTCATGGCTGTGTTGTGCAATCGTCGACGGCCGGCGTGTAAAAACCTGCTGAGATACGCCTACGTCGAACGAACAGTCCGATATTCTCTTAACGTCCCGCCCGCTACTCAAGGTAATGGCAGTCGAAGCTACGAGCGCAGGCGCGATCCTCTTCCGCGATACGCGGGGCCGGCGCGAGTATCTTCTACTCAAGAGCCGCCCGGGCGACTGGGAGTTTCCGAAGGGCGGTGTCGAAGGAGATGAAGAGCTACAGCAGACGGCGATCCGCGAAATAAAGGAAGAGGCAGGTATCGAGCAGTTCCGATTACTCGACGGCTTTCGAGACGACTACGACTACGTCTTCGAGGCGAACGGCAAGACGATCCACAAGACCGTTCACCTCTTTATCGCACGCTCGTTCGAGGCGAGCGCGGAACTGTCGAACGAGCATCGTGACCTCCAGTGGCGCGATTACGAGCAGGCGGTAAACACCGTCACGCAGGACGGGCCGCGAGAGATCCTGGAGGAGGCGCACGAGTTCATCGACGAGATCGAAGACGAGGACGACGAGGAGTAACCGGCGAATCACAACCGACAACCGCGGCGCGTTCGACCCGCCGAGAGCACCGGCCCTCTCGCGTGTAGCGCCGACGCCGCTCGACACGCTCGGCGACGGACCACAGCGCACTTATCCTCGATTTCCGTACGATCGGTAGTGAACCGAGCGGACGACAGCGAGTTCGCCTTCGAGCTTCGTACCTGCCGCTGGGCGGAGCGCGCGTGGCCCCCCGACGACGGCGGCGGGGCCGACCGCGCGGTCATCGTCGCCCGCCAACTCGGTACGAAACGCCGGCGCTGGGACACGATCGTTCTCGAGTGCGACCGCGAGGCCCTCGAGCAGCGGGCGAACTACGGTCCGAAGCGACTCGACAGCGACCTGTTACACGTCGTCCGGAACGCGCCCGCCGAGTGGGCGTACTACCGCGACGCGCTCCCGCACCCCGGCTACCCGTGGCGATACGTTCGCGAGGCGATCCACCGCGCCGACGACCGCGGAATCCTCGAGACCCGCAAGAACGGCAACCGGATCGAGATCCGCCGGAAGTGGTCCTATCCGAACTGGGTCGACCGAATCGTCGCCATCGAGAACAAGCCGGACCTCGACGCGAGCGCCGCCCGGAACCTGGGGACACAACTCGAGTACGACGTCGCGCTCGCGCTCGCCGACGAGGTCTGGGTCGCCACCCGGGAGACGGGCGAGCGCGTCGAACCGGTACTGTTCGAGGACCTGCCGGTCGAGGCCGGCGTGCTCGCGCTCGATCCCGAGACGCTCGCCGCCGACGTCTCGTGGTATCCGCGCTCGCTCGCGGTCGACGAACCGGGAACGCGAATCCTCGAGCGACCGGACGGCGGGAGCCGGGACGGCTCGGCCGCCCGTTTCGACTCCGTCACCTCGGAGACGAAAGCCGAGACGCGGCTTCGGATCGCCGAACGCGCCTACGAGCGCGGCTGGCGCTCGTTCGTCGACACGATGCGGCCCGACTGTCGACACTTCGCGCTGCGCGGAACCGACGGAATCCAGTTGCTGCCCTACTGCGAGTCCAAGGAGCGCTGCCAGACGGCCGCGGAGTGCTCCGGCTCCTGTTCCGCGTTCGAACCGGAACCGCCGGTCTGGCGGACCCGCGGCTGGCCGATCGAGGGCGGACCCGGAAAACGAAGCAAACAGTTGCTCGAGGAGCGCCGACGGCGCCGACGACCCGGGCTATAGGGGACGAACCGCTAGCGCCGATTCGATCGTCGCCGGCCGGCCGCTTCAATCGGCGATTGCGACCTCGAGGTCGTCGCGCTCGACGGACAGCCGAAACGTGGGAATGGTTCGGTACTCGATCTCGACGACACCTTTGCGACGGAGACTCTGGAGGCTCGAGCGGACGTCCTCGGAGTCGGGATCGAC